>NZ_SMYZ01000043.1 GCF_004919685.1 Mesorhizobium norvegicum
CGGGGAGGGTGGGGACTCGACCGGGTTTCTCCTGAAGCGGTCGCACTCATACGACGCGCTTGATCTCTGTTTTAGCGGACGCTGGCGACCGCGTCGGAGCGGCCGTCGTTGATCGTCACCCAAACGCCCGAATTCTGATCCGACTGGCGCTTGAGATAGGTGTAGTCGGTGTCCGTCCAGGACAGGACCTTGGTTTGCAGATTGTCGAGGATGAATTCTCCCAGGCTGGTGCGCACGGTCAGCACCGCGTGGCCGTCGCCATTCGGCTGGCGCGCGACCGTCATCAACAGATTGCCGGCGGGTACGCCCGCATCCATCAATTCGCGGCGCTTTTCCAGCGCGTAATCCTCGCAGTCGCCATAGCCATTGTCGGGATAGGCCCAGTATTCCTCGACACCGTAGTTTTCCATGTCGGTGCGCGGCTTGATGCGGGTGTTGACCGAATTGTTGATGTTGACGATCGTCGCCCACAGTTTACGGGTCAGTTCGACCGGCGCGCCCTTCGGGGTCCTTTCGCTGCATTCGCCAGGAATGCGCTGGCAGAATTCATAATGGCCAACAGGCTGCGTGGTGCGTCCGCCGGTGTGCATATAGGCCGGTCCCGCGGCATATGCTGATCCCCAAGCGGAAAGCTGCATCGCCATTGCCGCCAGCAACAGCTTGCCCCTCGTTTTCTTCATTGTTGTAGTCTCCCCGTTCGAAGGAGACATTGCCACATGTGGATTTATTTGACGCAAAAGCGCGAAGTAGATTTTGAGTAAAACGCCAGTAGAATAAACATAAAATTTGAATCATTTGAGTATTAAATCGTTTGGGCTTTTGAAGCCTCGACTCTCATGCATTGATGTCGCGCAGGCTTTGCCGGGTGTAGCCGGAGCACGCCGGCCATGGGCATGAAAACAAAAAACCGGCCGCAAGGGCCGGTTTCCTGGAGTTGCTGTCGAGCCTTGTCAGGCGCGCGGCGTGTTGAATTCGGAATCGAGCGTCTCGGGGCGCTGGATGACGGCGAATTCGATGGCGACGCCGTCCTCGAAATGGCGCACGATCTGCCCGCGCATGGTGCCGAGCATGACCTGGATGCCGATCGCCGGCTTGACGTCGATCTCGATCGCGGCGCCGGAAAGCGAGAGGTCGATGATGCGGCACTGATATTGACGGCCGTCGGTGAGCTGCAGCACGCTGGTTGGATTGCGGGGCGCGACGCGCTCATGGCGACGGTCTTCCGGCAGGTCGAGTTCATGCTTGTTGGCAAGCCAGGTCAATTGCGCGGCAAGCTTGTCCTTCTTGCGATCCGACGCGATGACGGTCATCGCGAAACCGTCTTGCAAGGTGCGCGTGACGACACCTTCGATGCGGCCGATATGATCGATGTAAGCGATGATCTTTTCGCCGGGCATGCCGATGCGGTCGGTGCGAAACGCGACATTGCCCGGTGACATGTCGACGACCTGGCAGGGATGCTCGGTGCGGTCTTCCAGCATGAAGCGCCCGTAAATCTTGACCCGGACGCGCTGAAAGTTACGCCTTTCAGCTTGGGACGGTGCGTAGTCGACCGCCGCTGACCTCATGACTGCCTACACCCCGTTTGGCATCCCACGCATCGATGCGAGGAACTTCATCAGAGAAGTACAACAAAGCGGGTTAACAAAGGGGAAAAGCGGGCGCTTCAGGGCTTTCCTTTTTTGCATGTCGTTGTCCCAAAAACGCAGCGCACTTTCGGGCGACATGCATCAAGCCGTGAGATCGCGGACTATTCCTCGCGCCCGCCGTCGAAGACGACGAGATGGCGGATGCGGCGGGCCCGGCCGAGCGCCGAGATCGTCTCGGGCGCCCCGAGTTCATCGGGAACGAGCGAGGGAACATCGATCGCCGGGCGGTTGTTCAGCAGCTCCTTCTCCGGATCGATGACGCGGATCGAATCGATCAACGCGTCGGTGATCGGATCGGCGCCCAGCCAGAAGGGCTTCTCCACGGCGCTGATGACGCCCAGGCAGCGCGGATTTTCGACCCCGCCGTCAAGCGGCAGGGCAAGCAGCTCGAATTTGTTGGAGCGTCCGTTGCGGCTGAAGCCCTCATAGCTGATGAGCACGACCGATTTCTGGTCGAAGACGCCATGGATCAGCCGCGAGACGAGCCGCTGATCCTTCTCGCGCCACAGCGACGGAAAGGAGAACCCCTTGAGCTCGCGGCCATAGCAGGCGCAAAGCCTTGTGCCGGCGAGCCGGAATACGGCTTGCCCGCGCGTGTCCCGTTCCAGGATAAAGGTGTCGGCCAGCAGCGACTTGATGTCCGCCGGCTCGACCTCCGAACGCTTCGGGGCAGGGCGTCCGTCACGCAGGCGGTTCCAATATTGGAACAGCGTGATCGATCCGTTCTGGTTCATGCTATGCTGCTCCGCGCAATCTGTCGTCTGATGTCCCATCGGTGAACAGAAGGGCGCCCTCCGATGACTTACATGCGTTGCGGAGCAGGAAGCGTGCCAGCGTCGTTAACACTTGTTCACGGGTCGGGGCCGTTAAGGTTAACAAGTGGTTTACATTGCATCGAAGCGAGCCCCGTGGCACATAAAAACCACTCCAGAAGCGGTCGTTTCGCGACGATCGGCAGCACTTCAGTCAAGAGTTTTAGGGGAGCAGGGGGCTCGACCAGCCGTTCAAGGGAAACCTTGAACGGCTTCTTTTTTGATTCGCGCCCAGCGATTCGCGGTTTGCTGTTCGGTCCGCGGTGATCTAGATGCTCGAACCCCGAATCCCGCAGTGAGTGCAATTTCAAATGAGTGAACCGGTAACTCCCTCGGAACTCGACCCGATCGAGGACGCGCCGCCACGGCGGCGCGAGCCGGTGTTCAACCTGCCGCCCGTCGTGCTGGCGGTGATCGGCATCTGCACGGCTGTCTATCTGTTGCAGCAATATGTGTTGACCGAATCCCAACAGATGACATTGCTGTATGACGGGGCCTTCATCCCTGTTCTCTACACCGGGCAATACGGCTTCGACTGGTTCCTGTTTTCCCGCCCCTTCACCTATGCCTTCATGCATGGCGGCTTTGCCCATATCGCCATCAACATGGTGTGGCTCGCCGCGTTCGGTTCACCATTGGCAAATCGTCTGGGCACGCTCTGGTTCGCGCTGTTCTTTGCCGCGACCGGGCTGGCTTCGGTCGCGCTTTTCTGGGCGATGCATCCTTACGGAGAGGCGCCGCTGGTCGGCGCTTCCGGCGCGATATCAGGCATGATGGGGGCTGCAGCGCGTTTTGGTTTTCGCACCGACCGCTCGGCCGGCAAGGCTGCCTTCGCCGGCCCTGTGCTGCCGATCGCATTCGTATTGCGCTTGCGCGGCGTCGTGATCTTCCTTGCGGTGTGGATGATCATCAACCTCGCCACCGGCCTTCTCGGCTTTGCCCCGGGGGTAGACGGCCAGATCGCCTGGGAAGCCCATATTGGCGGCTTCATCGCCGGCTTCTTCGGCCTGCGCTGGTTCGACAGAAGATGGCAGGCGCCCGAATGGGAGACCGACGACCACCGCACTTGAAATGCAACCGATCACGGCGCACGATGTTCACTCTTATGTGAAGGCCGGTCAGGGCAGGAACCGGCAGGCAAAGCAGAGGAGGACGCCATGACGGTTAAGGCAATTCTCGAGAAAAAAGGCCATGACGTGTTCACGCTCGGGCCGAACGAAAAGTTGAGCGAAGCCATCCGCATCCTGGCAGAACACAAGATCGGTGCGCTGGTCATCACCAATGGCGATCACAAGATCGTCGGCATCCTTTCGGAGCGCGACATCGTGCGGGTTGTCGCCCGCGAAGGCGGAGCCGCGCTCGATATCGCCGTGCGTTCGGCGATGACGCCGAAGGTGAAGATCTGCAACGAAAACCATACCGTCAACGAGGTGATGGAGATCATGACCCGAGGCCGCTTCCGCCATCTGCCGGTGGAAAAGGACGGCATGCTCGATGGCATCGTGTCCATCGGCGACGTGGTCAAGCGCCGCATCGAGGATGTCGAACGCGAGGCCGACGAGATCAGGGCCTATATCGCCACCGCCTGAGCGGTGAAGGAAACCGCCGGCCGGAGGACCGACCGGCGGAGCCGTGGTCTACCTGTTGTCGAGTTCGGAGCGGACGAGTTCGAGCCCACGCCGGGTGATGCGGTAAGGTCCGCCACCCGACGATGAAACCGCCTTCTTGCGTTTCAGCTTTCGAAACAGGTCGAGATCGACGCCGGGATAGTGCCAGCCGTCGCGGGTCAGGCATTTGACGGAGGCGATCCGCTTTTTCTCGTTCTTTTCGATTTCAATGCGTCCGCCCTGCGCGAGCAGGTGCAGGATGCGCTGTTCTATGCGCGAAATATCCATATGAGAGTTTCCGGGAAAACAGAAAATGCCGCCGCCGCGAAGCTTCGCGGCACGGGGTTTCAGGTTTTCTGCCCTGCCTCCTGGGAGGTCAGGGCCTTACCGGGACTGAGCGTAAGTGGACATCCACTCTCCATTGGAATGGGCATCCTATAGGCGAAAGCGGCTGAAAAGGCCAGTCCGTGGCTTTGCGCTTGTCTCTTTTGGCTGTTTGCACTAGCCAATGACTTTCATTTTAGACGTGAAAGTCACGTTCAAACGTGAGTTCACTCACCGCAAATCGCAGGCCGCCATGACACTCATCGACACCCGCACCCCCGACGCGAAACGCCTGGTCCCCGGCGCCACCGGCGACTGGGAGATCATCATCGGCCTCGAGGTCCATGCGCAGGTCACTTCGGAAGCAAAGCTGTTTTCGGGCGCCTCGACCGCCTTCGGTGCCGCGCCCAACGCCAATGTCAGCCTGGTCGACGCGGCCATGCCGGGCATGCTGCCGGTCATCAACGAGGAATGCGTCAAGCAGGCGATCCGCACCGGCCTTGGGCTGAAGGCGCAGATCAACCACAAGTCGGTCTTCGACCGGAAAAACTACTTTTATCCCGACCTGCCGCAGGGCTACCAGATCTCGCAGTTCAAGCAGCCGATCGTCGGCGAGGGCACTGTGATCGTTTCCGTTGGCCCCGATCGCCAGGGCGAATTCGAGGACATCGAGGTCGGCATCGAACGGCTGCATCTGGAGCAGGATGCCGGCAAGTCGATGCACGACCAGCATCCGACCATGTCCTATGTCGATCTCAACCGCTCCGGCGTGGCGCTGATGGAGATCGTCTCCAAGCCCGATATGCGCTCGGCCGACGAAGCCAAGGCCTATGTCACCAAGCTGCGCACCATCGTGCGTTATCTCGGCACTTGCGACGGCAACATGGACGAAGGTTCGATGCGCGCCGACGTCAACGTCTCGGTGCGCAAGCCGGGTGGCGAGTTCGGCACGCGCTGCGAGATCAAGAACGTCAATTCGATCCGCTTCATCGGCCAGGCCATCGACTACGAGGCGCGCCGGCAGATCGCTATTCTCGAGGATGGCGGCAAGATCGACCAGGAAACGCGGCTGTTCGACGCCGTCAAGGGCGAGACGCGTTCGATGCGCTCCAAGGAAGAGGCGCACGACTACCGCTATTTCCCCGATCCGGATCTTCTGCCGCTGGAGTTCGACCAGGCCTATGTCGATGCGCTGGCCAAGGAATTGCCGGAACTGCCCGACGACAAGAAGGCGCGGCTGATCGCGTCGCTCGGCCTGTCGACCTATGACGCCTCGATCTTGGTGTCGGAAAAGCCGATCGCCGACTATTTCGAGAAGGTGGCCGCCGGCCGCGACGGCAAGCTTGCCGCCAACTGGGTCATCAACGATCTGCTCGGGCAATTGAACAAGGCCGGCAAGGATATTGAAAACGCTCCGGTTTCGCCCGACCAGCTCGGCGCGGTCATCGATCTGATCAGGGATGGCACCATCTCCGGCAAGATCGCCAAGGACCTGTTCGAGATCGTCTGGAACGAGGGCGGCGATCCGCGCCAGTTGGTCGAAAACCGTGGCATGAAGCAGGTCACCGACACCGGTGCTATCGAGAAGGCCGTCGACGAGGTGATCGCAGCCAACCCGGACAAGGTCGAACAGGCACGCGCCAAGCCGAGTATGGCCGGCTGGTTCGTCGGCCAGGTGATGAAGGCGACCGGCGGCAAGGCCAACCCGCAAGCGGTCAACGACCTCGTCAAGGCCAAGCTGGGCATCGAGTAGGGCCGTGTTCGTCCGCACCGCCGGAGAGCGCGACCTTGCCGCTGTGCGCACGCTGCTGGTCGAAACCTGGCATGCGACCTATGACGCCATTTATGGGGCTGCCAAAGTCACCGAGATCACCGATGAATGGCACTCGATCGCCTCGCTTCGCTCGCGGCTGACACGGCCGAACTCGGAATTCCTGGTGGCCGATGATGGCAAGCGCATCGGCGGCATGGCTTTCGCCGCCGCCACCGCGGATGCGAAAATCATCCTGTTGAACCAGCTCTACGTCCATCCGGACTGCCAAAGGCGAGGGATCGGGCAAGCGCTGCTCGACGAGGTCGAAGCCAGTTTCCCGGAAGCGCGAACGCTGCGCGTCGAGGTCGAGGAGGCCAATGGCGCCGCCATTGCTTTCTACCGATCGAAGGGGTTTTTGCCCGTCAGCGCTGCCGCAGATCCCCATGGGACCTCAAGGCCGACGATGCTGAGTTTCGAGAAGCCGCTCGGATAGACAGCCCGGCCGGCAATTGTCTCGCGTTTTTGATTTGACCGCTCCCTGCCGTCGTATCAACGCTGCCTGAGCCCGCGTCCGCATCCAAGGGACGCGACGGCGCGAGAGGGATGTTCATGCCAAGCTTACCCGAACTGATGCCGACGCAGGTGTCGGACGAAACCTTTGGCGGCGTCACCTATCATATGGCGGGCGAATTGGTGCCGGTGCTTTCGGTCGATGTGACGCGGATGCCGGTCTATTTCGAGCACCACATCCTTTTGTGGAAGAATTCCACCATCACCATCGGCTTGAAATCGCTGAAGGGTGCGCTGAAGCGCATGATGGCCGGCATGCAGATCTTCGTCACCGAAGCGTCGGGGGCGGGTATCATTGCCTTCAGCCGCGATGGGCCGGGCCACATCGTGCCGATCCATCTCAGGCGTGGCGAGGAGATCCAGGTGCGCGAGCACCAGTTTCTCGCCGCCACCGGCAATGTCGACTACACGTTCGAGCGCGTGCGCGGCCTGGCGACGATGCTGTTCGGCCAGAGCGGCTTCTTCATCGACCGTTTTCGCGGCGATTCAGGCGACGGCATCGTCTGGCTGCACGGCTATGGAAACGTCTTCGAAAAGACGCTCGCCGCCGGTGAAACCATCGACATCGAACCGGGCGGCTGGCTGTTCAAGGATGTCTCGGTCAGGATGGAAACCAAGGTCGACCGGCTGTCGAGCGGCTTCTTCGGCGCCAACATGAATTTCATCGTCAACCGGTTCACCGGGCCGGGTCGGGTCGGCATCCAGTCGATGTATCTGCATATGCCGACCGAGGAATAGTTCGACGAAGGCCACTGGCGGGCAGCACCGCATGGCGGCAGCGATCCGGCCATGCGTCATTCCGGCGTTTGCTGTGCCGGCTCACGACGGATATGCAAGAGTATGACCAAACTGTCCCGCACCGCAGCGCTGGCGCTGTTCGCCATCATCATTTTCGCGACCTTGTCGCCGATCCAGATGCGGCCGCACATCGCCGAAGCGAATGTTGAGCGTGCCTTGGCTTATGTCCTGTTGGGCTTCGCCCTGGCGCTCGGCTTCCCCAACCGACTGTATCAAGTCGTGATTTTTGTGGCTGTGACCGCCGGCATGCTGGAACTGCTTCAGATCATTGATCCCGGTCGACACGCACGCCTCATCGATGCACTTGTGAAAGCCTTTGCCGGGGTGGTCGGGATCGTCGCGGGACACCTGATCGTCAGGGCCGGCGGACAAAAGAGCGAGAGCTAGGCGCGGCAGCAATCCGCCGCGATATCGAGCCTCCGCGCTAGGCAGAAGGAACCTCCATATTGTCGATCAGCCTGGTCTTGCCGAGCCAGGCGGCCGCGAGCAGGCGCCCTTCGCGGTGTCGACGCCATGGCGCAAGCGTAAGGCTTTCGCGTGCCTCGACATAGTCGACTTTTTGGAAGCCGGCGGTGATGAGGGCGCTGCTGGCCTCTTCGGTTGCGTCGCTCGGGTCGGCGCCTGCCGCCAGAGCCACCGCCGTGTTGCGCAATATCACGTTGAACTGGCGGGCGATCTTCAGTTCGACCTCACTGAGATAGGCATTGCGTGACGACATGGCGAGACCATGCGCGTCGCGTATCGTCGGTGCGCCGATGATGTCGACGGGCAGGTCGAGGTCGCGGCAGAGCTGCCTGACGACGCAAAGCTGCTGGTAGTCCTTCTCGCCAAACACCGCACAGTCGGGCGTTGCCTGCAGGAGGAGCTTCGCCACCACGGTGGCGACGCCGTCGAAAAAGGTCGGCCGAAAGTCCGATTCGAGCCCGGCGGAGGGGCCGCCGACCGAGATTTTTGTGGCGAAGCCGGCAGGATACATCTCGCCAACCGTCGGCGTGAAGGCAAGGTCCGCCTTTGCCACGCCCAGCCGGTCGAGGTCGCTGGCGAGCTGGCGCGGATATTTGTCGAGGTCTTCGGTCGGCGCGAATTGCGTCGGGTTGACGAAGATCGACACGACGCAGCGATCGGCTTTTTCGAGCGCGATCCTGACCAGCGAGATGTGCCCGTCATGCAAAGCGCCCATGGTCGGCACCATGGCGACACGAAGGCCATCGCGCCGCCAGTCACGGATGTGCGCGCGAAGTGCGGCAACGCTGTCGACGACGACGGGCTGGTTCATGCGTCATCCCTGCTCTTTGTCGCCGAAAAGACATGGCCGGGGCCAGGGAATGTCCGGCTTCGCACCTCCGCCGCGTAGGTTTCGGCGGCATGCGAGATCACGCTGCGCAGATCGGCATATTCCTTGACGAATTTCGGCACGCGGTCGACGGTCAGCCCGACCATGTCGTCGATGACCAGGATCTGGCCGTCGCAGTCGCCGCTGGCGCCGATGCCGATGGTTGGAATGGCGATGCGGCGGGTGATATCGGCGGCGACTGTCTCGACCGTGCCTTCGATGACCACCGAGAAAGCCCCGGCATTCTCGACGGCAAGCGCATCGCGAAGCAATGCCGCGACAGCCTCCTCGGTGCGGCCCTTGATCTTGTAGCCGCCGTCCTTCTCGACCGATTGCGGCTGCAGGCCGATATGCCCCATGACCGGAATGCCGGTGGCGACGATGGCCGCGATCTGCGGGATCATGTCGACGCCGCCTTCGAGCTTCACCGCCTGGCAGCCGGTTTCGTCGACGACCCGCCGCGCCGAGGCAACGGCTTGTGTCGCCGAATCCTCATAGGTGCCAGCCGGCAGGTCGACGACGACGCAGGCCTTGGTCGAGCCGCGCATCACCGCTTGGCCATGCGCGATCATCATCTCCAGCGAGGCGCCCAGCGTCGTCTTGTGGCCGTGCAGCACCATGGCGACACTGTCGCCGACCAGAAGCAGGTCGACATGGTCATCGAGCAGACGGGCGACGGGATAGGTATAGGCGGTCAGGCAGACAATCGGCGTGCCGCCCTTGCGGTGGCGAATCGCCTCTGCGCTGATGCGGATGTCGGTGGTCGGCAATTCCGTGGCCAATCGTCACCTCCTTCGGCCTCAAGCCGGGCTGGATGCCCGCATGGGCGCGCAGAGCTTTAGAAAGACCGCAAAGGCTTGGCAAGCACCCATCCTGCCGCCCGGAAAGATCACGGGCTTGTGTCGGGTTTCCGGCAAGCCATTTGTGCGCACGCCGTGGCAAAACCCTTGCCTTCGGCAAGGCCTGACGCCATAAGCAGGAAACGGGCGCCGCCGGCGCGAGGGTTTTGTGATGAAGACTTTTCTTACGCAGTTTTTCACCTGGTGGAACAGCCAGACGCTGGGAACGCGGCTGCACACCTGGCGGCATGGCAAGAGGGTCGGACAGGACGAAACCGGCAACGTCTATTACGAGGGCGGCATCGATTCGGAAGGCCGCACGCGCCGCTGGGTCATCTACCGCAACTATTCGGAAGCCTCCGCAATCCCGCCCGGCTGGCACGGCTGGATCCATCACCGTGTCGACGTCGCGCCGTCGAGTGAGGACTACAAGCCACGCGACTGGCAGAAGTCGCATCAGCCCAATCTGACCGGCACTCCGGCGGCCTATCGCCCGAAGGGTTCGGTGCTGACCAATCAGCACCGCCCGCAGGTCACTGGCGACTACGACGCCTGGACACCCGGGTCGTAACGGCCCCGACTTGTAACGGCGCAAGGTGCAAGCCGGTCCTTTATCGCCACAATTGGTGTTTAGCTGCTTGCTGATCAGAAAACGGCGACTAGCCTTGGCGATCGACAGAATCACCCGGGCGCGAACCACCGGTACCCCTATATGAGCTTTTTCAGCCTGACATCGATGGGCGGCCTGATGGTAGCCGCCGGCCTTGCCGTCAGCAGCGCGGCCTTCGCGGCTTCGCCTGAACCCGCCGCGCCGGCGCCGGCGCCGCCCGCGGGAGCGGACCGGGTCACCAATCCCGTCGCCGAGTTTGCCGGCATCGACAAGATCACCGGTCGTATCATCACCTTCGATGTCTATATCGACGAGACCGTACAGTTTGGCGCTTTGCAGGTGACGCCGCGGGTCTGCTATTCGCGGCCGCAGACCGAGGAGCCGAAGACTGATTCCTTCGTCGAGGTCGACGAGATCACGCTCGACCGCAAGATCCGCCGCATCTTCACCGGCTGGATGTTTGCCGAAAGCCCCGGTCTCAACGCCGTCGAGCATGCCGTCTATGACGTCTGGCTGAAGGAATGCAAGCAGAAGTCGGATGTGCCGGCGCCCGACGGCGCCAAGGCCGACGCAACCAAAGCCGAGGCACCCAAGCCAGCCGCAGCCAAACCGAAGCCCGCAGCCACTCCGGACGTGACAGAGCCTGATGTGACCGAGCCGGACGCTTCGGACCCCGATACGACCGACGCCAACTGATCCTCCGGAACCGTCCTGGCTACCATGCGTTAGGCCACTGACGATCGCGCATTTATGCGTAAGGAGGATTTCCGATGTCAGACAGCAAGCGGATCACCGCAGGCAAGAAAGAGCTGCTGGAACTCGAAAAGGGGTTCTGGACGGGCGACGCGGCCTACTATGCGGCCAATGCAGACACCGAGTGCCTGGTGGCATTTCCGCAGATGGCCAAGGCGATGAACAATGCCGATCTCGCCAAGACCGCAACCAAGCCCAACCGCTGGCGGGACCTGAAGATTGATCTCAAGGGCATTATCGAGCCGGGCAGCGACATCGTCATGCTGACCTACGAGGCGCATGCCACGCGGGAGAGCGGCGAGCCCTACGCGGCCCTGGTCAGCACCGGCTATGTCCATCGCGTCAATGGCTGGAAGATGATGTTCCATTCGCAGACGCCGATGGAAGCCACTGCCGGGAAGTAAGGGGCTCAATCGTCAGGGGTAGAATACGGCCTCGCCCTTCAGCGCGTCGGCGAGCATCTTCTCATATTTGCCACGCGGCACGTCGACCGCGCCGAAGCGCTTGAGGTGCTCGGTGGTGAACTGCGTATCAAGCAGAGCGAAGCCGCGCGCCTTCAACCGCTCGACGAGATAAAACAGGCAGGTCTTGGAGGCGTCGGTCTCCCTGGCGAACATGCTTTCGCCAAAAAACACCCGGCCGAGGGACACGCCATAGAGACCGCCGACCAGCCGGTCCTCGCGCCACGCCTCGACCGAATGACAATGCCCTATCCGATGCAGTTCGACATAGGCTTCGCGGATCGGCGCGTTGATCCAGGTCGAGCGCCGCTCCTCGCGCTTTTCGGCGCAGCCGTCGATCGTCGCCTCGAAATCGAAATCGAAACGGATGTCGAAAGGGTGCTTCCTGATCGTTTTCTTCAGGCTCTTCGGCGCGTGAAAACCATCGAGCGGAATGATGCCGCGCGTCTCCGGCCGCACCCAGAACACCTCCGGGTCGCCGGCACTTTCGGCCATCGGGAAGACGCCCGAGGCATAGGCCTTGAGCAAAAGGTCGGTGGGGATGCGATAGCCGGGCGCGTAGGGGCGGGTCATCGCGTCTGTGCGCTACTCTTCCTTGGCCAGATATTTTTCCAGCCAGTGGATGTCATAGTCGCCATTGGCGATGTCGGCATTGCCGACGAGATCGCGAAACAGCGGCAGCGTCGTCTTGATGCCGTCGACGACGAATTCATCGAGCGCCCGGCGAAGCCGCATCATGCACTCGACACGGTTGCGCCCATGCACGATCAGCTTGCCGATCAGGCTGTCGTAGTATGGCGGGATCTTGTAGCCGGAATAGACGCCGGAATCGACGCGGATGCCGAGGCCGCCCGGCGTGTGGAAATGGGTGATCGTGCCGGGCGAGGGGGTGAAGGTTCGCGGGTCCTCGGCGTTGATGCGGCATTCGATGGCGTGGCCGTTGAACTTGATGTCCTCCTGCTTCACCGAGAGGCCGCCGCCGGAGGCGACGCGGATCTGCTCGTGCACGAGGTCGATGCCGGTGATCGCTTCCGTCACCGGATGCTCGACCTGCAGGCGCGTGTTCATCTCGATGAAATAGAACTCGCCATTCTCGTAGAGGAATTCGATCGTGCCGGCGCCGGAATAGCCGAGATCGGCGATCGCCTTGGCGCAGATGCCGCCGATACGGGCGCGTTCTTCGGCATTGAGGGCCGGCGAGGGCGCCTCTTCCCAGACCTTCTGGTGGCGGCGCTGCAAGGAACAGTCGCGCTCGCCGAAATGCACGCCGCGGCCAAAGCCGTCGCCGAACACCTGCACCTCGATGTGGCGCGGCTTTTCCAGGTATTTCTCGATGTAGACGGCATCGTCGCCGAAGGCCGCACCGGCTTCCGTGCTTGCTGTCTGCAAGGCGATCTCAAGATCAGCCTCGGTAAGCGCGACCTTCATACCGCGCCCGCCACCGCCGGCCGAGGCCTTGATGATCACGGGATAGCCGATCTCGGCGGCAATGCGCCTGGCTTCCTTTTGATCGGTGACGGCGCCGTCCGAACCGGGCACCACCGGAATGCCGAGACGCTTTGCCGTGCGCTTGGCCTCGATCTTGTCACCCATGATGCGGATATGGTCGCCGGACGGGCCGATGAAGGTGATGTTGTGCGCGGCCAGGATATCGGCGAACTTGGCGTTCTCCGACAGGAAGCCGTAGCCCGGATGCACGGCATCGGCGCCGGTGATCTCACAGGCAGCGACGATCTGATGGATGTTGAGGTAGCTGTCGCGCGATGGCGGCGGGCCGATGCAGACGCTCTCGTCGGCGAGCCGCACATGCATGGCGTCGGCGTCGGCGGTCGAATGCACCACCACCGTCTGGATGCCGAGTTCCTTGCAGGCGCGCAGGACCCGGAGGGCGATTTCGCCGCGATTGGCGATGAGGATCTTCTGAAACATCAGGCCCGCTCTACTCGATCACGACGAGCGGCATGCCATATTCGACCGGCTGCGAATCCTCGAACAGGATCGCCGTCACGGTACCGGAGCGCGGCGAGGGGATCTGGTTCATCGTCTTCATCGCTTCGATGATCAGCAGCGTCTGGCCTTCCTTGACCTTCTGGCCGACCTCGATGAACGCCTTGGCATCCGGCGACGGCGCCAGATAGGCGGTGCCGACCATCGGCGAGGTGACCGCATTCTTGGAAAGGTCCGCAACAACGGGCACAGCAACGGCGGCAGCTTGCGCTGCTGCCGGGGCATAGGCCGGCTGCGGCGCTGCGATCGCATGAACAGCCGGTGCCTGGCGCGAGACGCGCACCTTCAGGTCGCCCAGTTCGACCTCGATCTCGGTCAGGTTGGTGTCGTTCAGTATGCCCGCCAGATCGCGGATCAGCTGCTGGTCAACACCGGTCTTCTTTATCGACATTTTCGAGCCTTCTGTTTGTTGGCCGGTCATAGGCGTGCTGCCAGCGCCTGCAATGCCAGCGTGTAGCCGAGCGGCCCAAAGCCACAGATCATGCCGACGGCGACCGGCGCGACCATGGAGACGTGGCGGAATGGTTCCCGCGCATGGATGTTGGAAAGATGAACTTCGGCGACGGGCAGCGGCGCTATGGCGCGGATGGCGTCGTGGATGGCGATCGAGGTGTGGCTGTAGGCGCCCGGATTGATGACGATGCCGACAGCCTTGTCACCGGCTTCCTGGATCCAGTCGACAAGGTCGCCCTCATGGTTCGACTGGCGGAAATCGATCTCGAGCCCGAGCGCCGTGCCGGCCTGCTTGCAGTCGTCGGCGATCGCGGCAAGCGTCTTGCCGCCATAGATGCCCGGCTCGCGCTTGCCGAGCGCGTTGAGATTGGGACCGTTCAGGACGAAAACCGTTTTCAAAAAAGCCGACCTTTCCCGGCGCCGACATCAAGCCGGCGCGCTGGGCCCTCTATAATGGGCATAGCCGCCCGCGGAAAGAGCGCAAGTGCGTTCTTTCACTGTCCACAACAGGCGGAAATGTGCCCGTGAGAAATTTGCTCGCGAGCAAGATCAGAGCGCGGCTTTCGCCGCCTCGATCTTTTCAGCCAGCACTTCCTGCCCGAGCGCCCCGAACACCACCTCATTGCCGACGACGTAGGACGGCGTTCCGGTGATGGCCAGCTTGTTGGCAAGATCGTAGGTCTTGGCGAGGGCCTCGTTGATTGTCGGGTCCTTCATCTTCTCGCGCAGCACCGCTTCGTCAGCACCGAGCGACAGCGCGACCTTGATAGCCGCTGCCTCTGTGGCGCGCCCCTGGCCGCCGAGCAGCGCATTGTGGAACTCGCCGTATTTTTCCGGGTGCATCAGGTGAAAGGCCATCGAGACGACGCTCGCCTTCTGCGAATCCGGTCCGAGGATGGGGAATTCCTTGAGCACGAAGCGCAGGTCCTGATCGGTCTTGGTCAGCGCCTTCATGTCGTCGATGGCGCGTTTGCAGAAGCCGCAATTGTAGTCGTAGAACTCGACGATGGTGACCTTGCCGTTCGGATTGCCGACGACGCCGTCGAAGGCGGAGTTGAAGATCTGGTCCTTGGCGTTCTTGATCACGCCGAGATGGGCGATGCGCTGCTCTTCCTTCTGCTTGGCCTCAAGCGCGTCCTGGACCTCCAGAAGGACTTCCGGGTTCTTCAAGAGATAGTCGCGGATGATGCCTTCGACCTCGGCGCGGTCGATCTTGGTGTCGGCCGCTGCCGTCTCGACGGGCTGCGCTGTGCCAGCCCTGGCAATTTGTGGGCTTCCGGCCACGAATCCGAAAGCCAGCATGGCCAGGGCGACCGCAACCCCCGTGGTGCCCAGCAGCAGTGCCTTTTTCATCGTTCCTGTTCCTTCTACCTGTTTTCCGGTCTGGCTGGGTCGCAGCGCGCGACCGGAAGGTTCACTTGATCTTGCTTGATGCTCTGTAGTTTATGATATCCTGAGCGCGAAGCCAGCGCGGCTCGCCACGCTTCATCTCTTGTTGCGCCCGCATGGCGAAAATCTTCGCATCCTTGTAGTTGCCGGAATAGAAATGGCCTTCGGCGGTGGCAAGTTCGGCGCCCGGTATGTCACCCAGCTCGCCATAGGCCTGTGCCAGATAGCGATACCCGGCCGAGTTTTCCTTGTCGCGCCCGAGGCCATTGTTGATCTGCACCACGGCTTTTTTGAGCGAGTCGGGCGTGCCGACCGCCATCAGCGCCTGGCCAAGCGAGACAGGCAGCAGTCCGGACCGCGCCGGATCGAGGCTGACCGCCTTGGCATAGGCGTCCGCGGCATCCTTGGGCTTGTTTGCCTTCATCAGGATATCGCCGCGCAATTCCTGGAAATAGGCGTTCTTCGGCTGCGCCTTGATCAGTGCATTGGTCTTGGCGAGCGCGGCGGCGATACTGCCGAACAGGTAGGTCGACTGGGCGTCGCCATACTGCGCGGCCAGGGTTCCCTGCATCTTTCGCATCAGCCGCGACGCGGCGGCCTGGCCTTCCATGTAGACGGCGATCTTCACCCGCATCATGTCATGACGCTGCTGCAGCGCGGGCGGGTCCAGTCTGTCGACATTGGGGCTCTGTTTCACCAGCACCTCGAGATTGGCGATGCGGTCCTGCGGCATCGGATGGCTGATCCGGTAGGGATCGACCTGCGCGCCCGACAGCGACAGCGCCGTCTGGAAGCGATGGAACGTCTTCAGCATGCCCATGCCGGACTGGCCGGTGGCGTTGAGATAGGTGACTGCCGAGCGGTCGGCCGTCATCTCTTCGGTGCGCTGATAGGCGAGGATGCTGCGCTGTGCCATCTCGCCGCCGCCAGCCGCCACGCCCATGCCGGCGCCGGCGAGGCCGCGGCTGTTGGTGGTCGCACCGGCGACGATGGCGCCGGCGCCCAGCAATGTCGCAATGATGGCCATCGTCTTGGCGCGTTCGAGCTGGTCGCGCAGCTTCTGCTGGTGGCCGCCGGCGATATGGCCGGCTTCGTGGGCAATGACGCCGATGATCTCGTTGGGCGTTTCGGCCGTCATCAGCGCTCCGGTGTTGATGAACAGCCGGCGCCCGGTGACAAAGGCGTTGAAACTCTGGTCGTTGACCAGAACGATGTCGATGCCGTCGTTCGCCAGACCCGCCGCCCTGAAGATCGGCCGTGCGTAATCGCGCACCAGCGCCTCGATCTCAGCGTCGCGCACCACCGGCACGTTCTGGGCGAAGGCGCTGACCGAACTCGCCATTGCAACGGCAACGCCAAGCGAAAGCGTCGCGAAGACGCGCGCTGCCTGGGCAATCGTCGATCTGGGTCGGCTCAACATGATATGTCCACTGGTAGACGAGCGGGCGAAAGATGAAAAGTCGGCGCCGGAAACTTCCTCAACTTGTGATCCTCACATCAATCGGGCATTTGTGCGGCGCATGCGCCAGTGCTTGGCGCCGTCAGTCATCGGGAATACTGGTTAAATGGTCGTTTCGCTCTCACGCCGTGGCAATGTCGAGCCCTTCCATGCCATGGACATTCTGGCCGAGGCAAACCGGCTGAAGGCTGGAGGGGTGCCGGTTGTTTCGATGGCCGTCGGCCAGCCCTCCGATCCCGCACCGGTTCTGGTTCGCGCGGCAGCCGCCAGGGCGCTGCAGGACGGACGCATCGGCTACACCGACGCGCTCGGCCTCGCTGCCTTGCGCAAGGCGATCGCCGGACACTACGCCGATCACTATGGGCTTGATATCGAGCCCGGCCGGATCGCGGTGACCACTGGATCGTCGGCCGCCTTCAACCTCGCCTTCCTGGCGATGTTCGATCCGGGTGACCGCGTCGCCATCGCGGCGCCAGGCTATCCCGCCTACCGCAACATCATGGCCGCACTCGGCATCGATGTGGTCGAGATCGAACTCGGTGACGCCGCCTACCTGCATGCCGGCCATTTGGAGACCGCGCATCGTGAAAAGCCGCTGAAGGGCGTTCTGTTCGCCAGTCCGGCCAATCCGACAGGCGCGGTCATTCCGGCCGATGAGCTGGCGGCTCTGGTGAGGACGGCACAGGAACTCGGCATCGCCGTCATCTCCGACGAGATCTACCACCGGCTGGCCTATGCCGCACCCGACACGACGGCGCTTGCCTATGGAGGCGACGTGACGGTGATCAACTCGTTCTCGAAATACTATTGCATGACCGGCTGGCGCATCGGCTGGATGGTGCTGCCAGAAGACTTGGTGCGGCCGGTCGAGCGCGTCGCCCAGAGCCTCTACATCTCGCCGCCGGAACTGTCGCAGATTGCCGCGATCGAGGCGTTCAGGGCGACTGAGGAGTTGGAGGCAGTGAAAGGCCGTTACGCCTTGAATCGTGAGCTCCTGATGAAACGTCTGCCGGAACTCGGCTTTCCGCTGGCCGCGCCCATGGACGGCGCCTTCTATGCCTTCTGCGATGTCACCAGGCATACCAATGACAGCATGGCCTTTGCGCGAAAGATGCTGGCTGAGGCGCATGTGGCGGCAACGCCTGGTCGCGACTTTGACACCCAGGCGGGACATCGGACCATGCGTTTCTCCTATGCCGGCAGCCACGACGACATGGTCGAGGCAATGGCGCGCATCGAACGCTGGTTGAGGTAGAGCCATGCCGGAACTCGAACAGGCGTTGGCCGAAGTCGCCGCCGAAATGGCAGAGCGCACCGATCGTGGTGATGTCGCCACCTACATTCCGCAGCTGGGCAAGGTCGATCCGAGGAAGTTCGGTATCGCCGCCGTCACCAATGATGGCCGCGTGCTGATGGCAGGCGACGCCGAACAGGCCTTTTCGATCCAGAGCATCTCGAAGGTGTTCACCCTGACGCTGGCGCTCGGCAATGTCGGCGACGCGCTGTGGCAGCGGGTCGGGCGCGAACCGTCAGGCAATCCGTTCAACTCGATCGTGCAGCTCGAGCATGAGAACGGCATTCCGCGCAATCCGTTCATCAATGCCGGCGCCATCGTCATTTCCGACATCCTGCTTGCCGGCCACCAGCCGCGTGAAGCGATCGGCGAAATCCTGCGCTTCATCCAGTTTCTGGCCGACGACGAGACGATCATCATCGATCGCGAGGTCGCGGCGTCCGAACGGGCCACCGGCTATCGCAACTTCGCGCTTGCCAACTACATGAAGTCCTTCGGCAATCTCCACCATGCGCCGGAGCTGGCGCTGGGCGTCTATTTCCACCATTGCGCCATCGCCATGAGTTGCCGGCAACTGGCGCTCGCCGGGCGCTTCCTCGCCAATGGCGGCAAGAACCCGGCGACCGGGCATTCCGTGGTGTCGGCCGAGCGGGCACGGCGCATCGGCGCGATGATGCTGACCTGCGGCCATTATGACGGTTCCGGCGATTTCGCCTTCCGCGTCGGCATTCCGGGCAAGAGCGGCGTTGGCGGCGGCATATTGGGCATCGTGCCGGGCGTGGCGTCGCTTGCCGTCTGGTCGCCCGGCCTCAATGCCAACGGCAATTCCAAGCTGGGTTCGATCGCCCTGGAAAAGCTGGCCAGGATAATGAACTGGTCGATCTTCGCGCCGTAAATCGCATCGCGGCCCATCGGAATGCCGGATATGAAAAATCCCGCGCTATCTTTCGATGGCGCGGGACTCTTTTTTGTCAAAAAATCACTTCAAGTGACTGAAGGGCTTAGAAAAAGCCTTTCCGCTGCCACCAGCCGGCGCGCTTCGGCTTGTCCTCGGTCTTGGCTGCGGGCTCTTCCGCAACGGTCGAAGACACCACCGGCACCACCGGCGCATCGACGGCCGCCGGCTTGCGCCGTGACGGGCGGGCCTTCGGTGCATCCTTGACGGCCGCGACGGCTGTTTCGTCGGGCGCAGCGACCGGCGTCTCTACCGGTGCTTCTTCAGCGACCGCTTCGGCAGCCGGTTCCTCGGCGACGACCTCGGCCGCGGCCTTCTTCGGCTTGGCGGCACGACGTGGCTTCTTCGGCTTCTCCGTTGTCGGCGCGTCGTCATTGGCCGGAGCAAGCGCCACCGGCTCTTCGGCCGGTGCGGCAACTACCGGTTCGCTGGCGATCACCTCGGTTGCCGAGACTTCGACTTCAGACACGTCGGCTGTTTCGCCAGCACTTGCCTCGACCTCGCCTTCACCGTCTTCGCGGCGATTGCGTTTGCCGCCGCGCTTGCCGCGCCGGCGCTTCTTGCCCGGGCCTTCATCCGAAGTGCCTTGGCTTTCGTCCGACGCCTCAACCGTTTCCGACGTTTCGGCAACACCAACAAGGGCGTTGTCGTCCGCTTCCGCGTCGCTATCGCTGGCGGCCGAGTCGGAGAACTCATCGGTCGACGCCGAGACGGAAGCACCGTCCGCAGGGGCGCCATGTTCGCGGTCGCGATCCTTGCTGCCGCGACGTCTGCGACGCTTGCGGCGCTTGCGGTCGCGGCCTTCGCCTTCTTCACCACCGGCAGCAGGCCGCGGCTGCTGTTGCTGCGGCTGCTGGCGTGGCTGTTCGGCCTGCACTGGCGCCTCATCGTCTTCCTCGACGACGACAATCTCGTCCTCGGGCTCTTCCGGCTCGACATAGGCCGGGAAGCTGCGTGCCTCGACAAAGCCTTCCGGCTTTTCAGCCAGCGCGCCGCGGAAGATCGCATAGTGCTGCGCACCGACAGAATCGTCGGCCTCGACGGTGATCGTCAGCCCAAAGCGGCTTTCGAGTTCCACCAGCGTGCCGCGCTTGTGGTTGAGCACGTAGAGTGCGGTGGCTGCCGGCGTCCGCACCGTGATGTGGCTGCGCGAATCCTTGAGCAAGAATTCCTCGATCGCCCGCACCACCATCAGCGCGACCGACGAATCGGAGCGCACATGGCCGGTGCCGCCGCAATGCGGGCAGGGCTTCATGGTCGATTCCAGCACGCTGGCGCGGATGCGCTGGCGTGACATCTCCATCAGGCCGAAATGCGAGATACGGCCGACCTGGATGCGCGCACGATCGTTCTTGAGGTGATCCTTCAGCCGCTTCTCGACGGAGCGGTTGTTGCGGTTCTCCTCCATGTCGATGAAGTCGATGACGATCAGGCCGGCAAGATCGCGCAGCCTGAGCTGACGCGCGACTTCCTCGGCCGCTTCCAGATTGGTGTGGAGCGCGGTGTCCTCGATCGAGTGCTCCTTGGTGGAGCGGCCCGAATTGACGTCGATGGCAACCAGCGCCTCGGTCTGGTTGATGATGATGTAGCCGCCGCTCTTCAGCGTCACCTGCGGCTGCAGCATACGGTCGAGTTGCGCCTCGATGCCGTTGCGCACGAAGATCGGCGTCGTGTCGCGGAACGGCTGAACCACCTTGGCGTGGCTCGGCATCAGCATGCGCATGAAGTCCTTGGCCTCGCGATAGCCTTCCTCGCCGGAGACAAGAATCTCGTCGATATCCTTGTTGTAGAGGTCGCGCACCGAACGCTTGATCAGGCTGCCTTCCTCATAGACCAGGGCAGGGGCCGTGGACTGCAAGGTGAGATTGCGGACATTTTCCCAAAGCCGCATCAGATATTCGTAGTCGCGCTTGATCTCGGCCTTGGTGCGGCTTTCGCCGGCGGTGCGCAGGATGACGCCCATGCCTTGCGGCACTTCGAGATCGGCAACGACCTCCTTCAGGCGCTTGCGGTCGACCGCGCTGGTGATCTTGCGCGAAATGCCGCCGCCACGCGCCGTGTTCGGCATCAGCACCGAATAGCGGCCGGCAAGCGACAGATAGGTGGTGAGGGCCGCGCCCTTGTTGCCGCGCTCTTCCTTGACGACCTGCACCAGCAGGATCTGCCGGCGCTTGATCACTTCCTGGATCTTGTACTGGCGGCGCACCGGCTTGCGGCGGTTGCGCACTTCCTCCAGCGCATCCTCGGCGCCGACCGATTCGACCTCGTGATCGTCCGGATGCGAGGACTGTACTTCTTCCAGCATGCCGCGATCATTGTCGCCGGACGTTGCTTCAGTGCCCTGTTCCGCCTGCGGGACGGCTTCGGAAATCACATCGCCTTCGACCGCGGCGGCGATCGATGTCGGGCCACCCTCGCGGGTTTCGGTTTCGTCCTGCTCGGCTGAAGCGTCGTCATGCTCGGACGTGCCGGCATGCTCCGAGGCATCCGAATGTTCCGATGTATCTGCTGCGTGTTCGATGATCTCGGAGGTATGGGAAATCTCCTCGACAACGATGTCGCCATTGTCGCTGCCTTCGCCGGCGTCTTCGCTGGTCTCGTCGGAAGCGGACGCGTCGCGCTTGTGCTCACCGCGGTCGCGGGGTTTGCCGCCGCGCCGGCGGCTGCGCCGTCCACGATCGCGGCTCTGGCGATCATCGCCGTCGCCGTCCTCGTTCTCCTCGTCTTCTGCCTCTTGCGCTTCCGCGCGCAGCAGTGCCTGACGATCGGCGACCGGGATCTGGTAGTAGTCTGGGTGTATTTCACTAAAGGCGAGAAAACCGTGACGGTTGCCGCCATATTCGACAAAGGCTGCCTGAAGGGAGGGCTCTACGCGCGTTACGCGGGCTAGGTAGATGTTTCCTTTGAGCTGCTTCTTGTCCTGGGATTCAAAGTCGAATTCTTCAATACGGTTACCGCGAACGACGACAACGCGTGTTTCCTCCGGGTGGGAGGCGTCTATCAGCATTTTGTTGGGCATTATTTCGTTTCCCCCCGGCAGCCGTCAGCCGCAGCTTGCGAGGCAAAGCCTGCTGCTGCGTGTCTGGAGTGTGGGTGCCGGATGTCTGGATGTCCGCCGGCCGCCGCTTGAGCGCCATGGCGGTGCCGCCCGCAGCCATAATGGCGCGGTTTGATGCGGACCTTTCCATGATTGCGCTTGAAGCCATCGTCACCAGCAGAACCTTTTTGAACCAAAGCCCGGACGAACCGGACCAGCTTGTTTGCTCATACAGAGCCGGCGCGGGAACAAACCCGGCCGTTTTCCTCACGCAGGCGATTCCCCCGCCACGGGCGCACACCTGCGAAATTCGTCGCGATCACCTGAACCCTTTTCGCGTGAAGCGAAAGGAGCCGCCTTTTTCATCTGACCCTGTAGCAGGAAGCTGCGGAGGAGGGCGGTTCCAGGATTGCAGTGATCCACCATCGCTTTTATGATTTGGCGGGGTGGAAGGCAACCCCGATTTCCGATGCCGGCAAAAAGCAGTTCCGTAACGTAAGTCTGGGTTCCGACCCGCATGAAAAGGCTTGGTTAACCTTCTCTGGATACCAATCGTTAATCGAGTTCGCGGCCTAACCGGCTTTTCGACGAAACGACCGGGCGCCTGGCGCCAAACCGGGAGCGACTGGAAGAGAGATGGGACTGGCGGACTTCACAGACAAGGGATGTCGTGTTGGCGGCCGGATTCTTGGCGCTTTCTGCCTCTTGCTGCTGCTGGCGATCTCTTCTGGCTTTTCCTCAGTCGCCAATGCCACCGACGCTCCGCTGGTGGCAAAAGGCTACAAGATGGCCGGCGATGCCACCAAGATGCGCATCGTCATGGATTTCGATCGCGAACCCGATATCAAATGGTTCCTGTTGCGCGGCCCCAACCGCCTTGTCATCGATCTCGCCAATACGAGATTCGCCATTGATGCCAAGGATTTGAAGGCGCGCGGCCTGGTCAAGGGTGTGCGCCTGGGCCAACTTGGCGAGGGCGTTTCGCGGCTGATCCTCACCGGCAAGGGACCGTTCGCCGTCGACAAGCTCGATGTGCTCAAGAACGAGGACGGAACCGGCTACCGCATTGCCATCGACATGTCGGCAGCCTCCGCACGCGAGTTCGATGCCGCGCTTGCCAACCAGGCGCTGACCACCGGATCGACGGTTTCGACCGACAAGGGAGGCCGGGTCGGCACCGGACCGGTTTCCAATCCGGGCCACCGCTTCACCGTCGTCATCGATCCCGGCCATGGCGGCATCGACGGCGGCGCCGAGGGCCTGAACGGCACAATCGAGAAGAACGTCACGCTGGCCTTCGCCACGGAGCTGCGCGACAAACTCGCAGCCGTCGGCAATTACGATGTGTTCATGACGCGCGACACGGACGAATTCCTGCGTCTGGATGATCGCGTGCGCATTGCCCGGCAGCATGAGGCCGACCTGCTCATTTCCATCCATGCCGACACAATCAGCGTCAAGGGCATTCGCGGCGCCACCGTCTACACCGTCTCCGACAGGGCTTCGGATCCCGAGGCGCAGGCGCTTGCCGACCGGGAAAACCTCTCCGACCAGTTCGCCGGCATGGAGATCAAGAACGACAACAAGGAAGTCACCGACATCCTGATCGACCTGATCCGCCGCGAAACGCACAATTTCTCGATGAGTTTTGCCCACACACTGGTCGGTCAGTTGTCGACCAGCGTCGGCCTTATCAACAATCCCCAGCGTTCGGCGGGCTTCAAGGTGCTCAAGGCACCCGATGTGCCATCCGTGCTGGTTGAACTCGGTTACCTCTCCAATGCCAAGGACGAGGCGCAGCTGCTCAACGCCGACTGGCGGGGCAAGGCCGCCCAGAGCATAACCAATGCCGTCGCGCTTTTCGCTTCGGCCAAGGCCGGACCGGGAACCGGAGGCTGACATGCAAGGCGGCGCCTGCAACCAGAGGCGGCGTTGCGCGACGACAACACCCGGTGCTTTTATTTCCGGCTCGCGGCCGCGAAATCCCGCATTGCCGTATTTTGTCCACATGGTGGCGACAAGGGTTTTCGATTACGGATTGGGACCGGCTCGAAAGCTTGCGCGAAAGGCGGCTTCGTTTAGGAAATTCCCGAACCAAGGACTGGAGCGGGTATGATTCGTCTCATTGGCTATTTTTTCGGCATCGGCACGACGCTGGCCCTTCTGGTCGCGGCGGGCGTTGCGATCTACATCGGCCATTTGTCGAAGGATCTGCCCGACTACGAGGTGCTGGCCAAATACGAGCCGCCGGTGACCACCCGCATCCATGCGTCTGACGGCGCGCTGATGGCCGAATATGCGCGCGAACGGCGCCTGTACCTGCCGATCCAGGCCATACCGGACCGCGTCAAGGCGGCCTTCCTGTCGGCGGAAGATAAGAACTTCTACAACCACCCCGGCATCGATGTGACCGGCCTTGGCCGCGCCATCATCGTCAACCTGCAGAATCTCGGCTCGGGCCGGCGTCAGGTCGGCGCCTCGACGATCACCCAGCAGGTGGCGAAGAACTTCCTGTTGTCCTCGGATCAGACCTACGAGCGCAAGATCAAGGAGATGATCCTCGCCTTCCGCATCGAGCAGGCCTATCCGAAGGATCGCATTCTCGAGCTCTACCTCAACGAAATCTTCTTCGGCTTCGGCGCCTATGGCGTCGCCGGTGCGGCGCTGACCTATTTCGACAAGTCGGTCAACGAACTGTCCGTGGCCGAGGCCGCCTATCTGGCCTCCCTGCCTAAGGGACCAAACAACTACCACCCCTTCAAGCATGCCGATCGCGCGATCGAGCGCCGCAACTGGGTCATCGACCAGATGGTCGAGAATGGCTACGTCACGCGTGAGGAAGGCGACAAGGCCAAGGCCGAGCCGCTGGGCGTGACGCCGCGCCGCAGCGGCACCTATCTGTTCGCCGGCGAGTACTTCACCGAAGAGGTGCGCCGCCAGATCATCGCCCGTTACGGAGAGAATGCGCTTTACGAAGGCGGCCTTTCCGTCCGCACCACACTCGATCCGAAGATCCAGCTCATTGCCCGCAAGTCGATGCAGAACGGGTTGATGAAATACGACACGCTGCGCGGTTATCGCGGGCCGGTGAAATCAATCGACGTGTCGGGTGACTGGGGTGTGCCGCTGGGCAACGTCAAGGGGCTGGAGGATGTTCCCGAATGGTCGCTCGCCGTCGTGCTGGACAGTTCGGCGACCGGCCTGTCGATCGGCCTGCAGCCCGCGCGCCAGGCATCCGGCGACATCGTCAAGGAACGCGTCGAAGGCACCGTCAGCAAGGAGGACATGGGTTTTGCCATGCGCCATGTGGTCGACGGCAAGACCGTGAAGGCCAAGTCGCCGGCGGAGGTGTTGAAGCCGGGCGACGTCATCTTTGTGCAGAAGAATGATGGCTCCGACAATGCCTACAGCCTGCGCCAGGTTCCCGAGGTTGAGGGTGGCCTGATCGCCATGGATCCGCATACCGGCCGCGTGCTGGCCATGGTCGGCGGCTTCTCCTACGCGCAGTCCGAATTCAACCGCGCGACGCAGGCCATGCGCCAGCCGGGCTCCTCGTTCAAGCCGATCGTCTATTCGGCGGCGCTCGACAATGGCTATACGCCGGCCTCGGTGATCATGGACGGGCCGATCACCATCCAGAGCGGCAACACGACCTGGACGCCGAAGAACTACGACGGTACCGTCGCTGGTCCGGCGACCTTGCGCTCCGGCATCGAGAAGTCGCGCAACCTGATGACGGTGCGGCTTGCCAATGACATGGGCATGAAGCTGGTCGTCGAATATGCCGAACGCTTTGGCGTCTACGACCATCTGGCGCCGTATCTGCCGATGGCGCTGGGCTCCGGCGAAACCACCGTGATGCGCATGGTGTCGGCCTATTCGATCATGGCCAATGGCGGCAAGTCGATCAAACCGTCGCTCATCGACCGCATCCAGGACCGCTACGGCAAGACGGTGTTCAAGCAGGACGAACGTGGCTGCCAGGGCTGCAATGCGCCCGAATGGCAGAACCAGCCGGAGCCGGAACTGGTCGACAATTCCGAGCAGGTGCTCGATCCGATGACCGCCTATCAGATCACCTCGATGATGGAAGGCGTCGTGCAGCGCGGCACCGGCGCCACCATCGGCGAACTTGGCCGCCACATCGCCGGCAAGACCGGAACGACGAACGACGAAAAGGACGCCTGGTTCATCGGTTACACGCCCAACCTCGTCGTCGGTCTCTACATGGGCTACGACACACCGCGCGGCCTTGGCCATGGCGCCACCGGTGGTGGTCTCGCGGCACCAATCTTCAAGGACTTCATGCGGGTGGCGCTGGACGGCACGCCCAATGTCGACTTCAAGGTGCCCGAAGGCATGAACCTCGTCGCCATCAACCGCAAGACCGGCATGCGTGCCGCATCGGGTGATCCCGGCACCATCATCGAAGCCTTCAAGCCGGGCACCGGTCCCGCCGACAGCTATTGGGTGATCGGCATGGGCGCCGACGGCTCCAATGCCACCGGTGGCGCGCTGTCGCCGCAGGCCAACCAAGCCATCCAGTCCGGCGGCGGCGGCCTCTACTGACGATTTTCATGAGCGGATGGGCTGGCCTTGCGCCAGCCCATTTTGCTTTACAGCCGGCGGCGGCCTCCCTATGTATCGCGCCGACCGATTTCAGCAAACAGGACAGAACAGCCAGCCATGCGCGCGGAAACGCAGAATATTGTCGACGAGATCAGGCAGGCGATAACCCTGCTGAGGAGGCATCTTTGACTGGGATCAGGCCATAAAGCGGCTTGAATACCTCAATGTGCGCGCCGAGGACGCCAGCCTCTGGAACGAACCCCTGGAAGCGCAGAAGCTGATGCGCGAACGCCAGGGCCTCGAGGAAGGCATCGCCTCGGTGAAAGGTCTGACGCAGGCGCTGGAAGACAATATCGGCCTGATCGAGCTGGGCGAGGAAGAGCGCGACGAGGGCGTGATCGCCGAGGCCGAAGCCGCGATCCGCTCGATGCAGGGCGAAGCGAAGGCCCGCCAGGTCGAGACGCTGCTGTCGGGTGAAGCAGACTCCAACGACACTTATCTCGAAGTCCATGCCGGTGCCGGCGGCACCGAAAGCCAGGACTGGGCCTCGATGCTGCTGCGCATGTACACGCGCTGGGCCGAGCGACGGCGCTTCAAGGTCGAGGTGCTGGAAATGCATGACGGCGAAGAAGCCGGCATCAAGTCCGCCACGCTGCTCATCAAGGGCCACAACGCCTATGGCTGGCTGAAGACGGAATCCGGCGTGCATCGCCTGGTGCGTATTTCGCCCTATGACAGCAATGCTCGCCGCCACACCTCTTTCGCCAGCATCTGGGTCTATCCGGTCATCGACGACACGATCGAGATCGACGTTTCCGAATCCGACGTCCGCATCGACACCTATCGCTCGTCCGGCTCCGGCGGCCAGCACGTCAACACCACCGATTCGGCGGTGCGCATCACCCATCTGGCCACCGGCATCGCTGTCGCCTGCCAGGCCGAACGTTCGCAGCACAAGAACAAGGCCAAGGCCTGGGAGATGCTGCGCTCGCGCCTCTACGAGGAAGAGCTGAAGAAGCGCGAGGCGGTTGCAAACGCCACCGAAGCGTCGAAAAGCGATATCGGCTGGGGTCACCAGATCCGCTCCTATGTGCTGCAGCCCTATCAGCTGGTGAAGGATCTCCGCACCGGCGTCGAAAGCACCAGCCCGTCGAGCGTGCTTGATGGCGACCTCGACGACTTCATGGAAGCCTCGTTGTCGCAGCGCATCGAGGGCGGTGCGGGCGAAGCCGTGGCGGACCTGGACTAGGATATGTGCAGATTCAGGTGAGGCTGGCCTGCGAATGGCAGTTTCCTGCGCTTCCGGTGCTCACGTACTTAAGTACGCTCCGCTCCGGTTCTCGGAAACAACCATTCTCGACTCAGCCTGACCTGCATCTGCACATATCCTCAGGCGTCGGGCGAAGGAGAAGCCGATGACTCGCAAGCTCACCGGAAAGTGCTTTTGCGGCGCGGTTCACTACGAGGTCGCGGACGAATTCGTCTATGCCGCGAATTGCCATTGTTCGAACTGCCGGCGCACCACCGGTTCGGCCTTCAAGCCTTTCGCCGGCATCGAAGGCGGCAAGTTTGCCCTCACCGCGGGGCATGACGAGCTCCTGATCTTCGGCGACGAAAGCGGCCATGACGCGCATTGCGGCCGCTGCGGCTCCTTGCTTTATTCGCTCGTGCGCGACGGCGCCTACGTCCATGTCGCCATGGGAACCCTTGTCGACGATCCGGCCATTCGTCCAACCGCGCACATTTTCGTCGGCTCGAAGGCCGGCTGGTTCACCATCACCGACGATCTGCCGCAGTATGAAGAGCACGTCGTGGCTGCCGGATCCGTCGACGAATAGGCTTCGGCCGGCCACGCAGCAATTTCTTGCGCCGACTCACATTTGCGCTCACCATCACGGCATTGAGGGGAGACAAAAAGCATTTATGGCCGGTCGCGGCATATCTGCAAGCTGACGATCTGGCCGCTGGGAAGACACGTTCCGGGAACGGGCAAGCGAAACGCTTGATGCTCGTTTGAAAGGAACGTTTCCATGTCTGCTGCCACATCCAGATCGGCCAATGCCGTTCAACCGGCTGGCCGACTTTTGTTTTCCCTGTTCGCAATCGGCGCGACCGCAATGCTGACGGCACCTGCCTTCGCACATGACGCCACACCCACGGCGGCGAAGCCGCAAGGCTGGAGTTACCCATTCGCATGCTGCGCCAACTATGATTGTCGCACCACCCATACCGGCGAAGTGTTGGAGAAACCCGAGGGTTATGTCATCGCCGGGACGGGTGAGGTCGTTCCGATGAGCGACAAGCGCGTCAAGGACAGCCCGGACGGCGAATTCCACTGGTGTGCGCATCAGGCCGGTCTCGACGCCGGCAAGACGATCTGTCTGTTCGTGCCGCCGCGCTCTTACTGACGACAGGACGGCGGTCGGAGGTTCGCGATCGCGTGTGACGGGGCCGCAGGCCGGGTTTCCGCGGTTCGTGGATGCCTGCTGACAGACAGTTGTCAGGAGCACCTCTTTATGCTGCCTTTGCCGCACAGGGCGGCGGGCGACAGGAGGAGTTCGTTGATGACCATCAAGGCAAGCTGTCATTGCAAGGCGACGACATTCGAGGTTTCGCAGGCGCCGCAGACGGTGACGCAATGCACCTGTTCGTTCTGCTCGAAACGCGGCTCGCTCTGGGCCTACTACATCCCATCGCAATTCAAGCTCACGAGCCCGCCGGAGAACGTTTCTGTCTACGAGTGGGGGTCGAAAACCGTAAAGCACGGTTTTTGCGCCACCTGCGGCTGCGGCACCTTCACGCAAACACCGGACTGGTCGACCGGCGAGCCGGATTTCGACAATCCCAAGATCAGCGTCAACTCGCGGCTGTTCGACGATTTCGATCTCGACAAGGTCGAAGTGGTGGTCATCGACGGCAAGAATCTCTGGTAGCCCAATTCAGGCCATTCCGGCACGGCGATGCGGCGCTTTCGTCGGGCAGTGGTCCTCCGGGAAAAGCCGTGGGCGGCGCTTTTGCCGTTCCGCTTTTCGCCGCAATTCATGGTACAAGTCGCGGGAAGGGCTGATTTGGCGCCACCGCAAGGCGTGACTTGGAGAGGGACGATCCTATGAAAAAGACTGTGCTCGTCGTCGTGGCGACGGCTGTGCTCGTGAGTGCCTGCACCACCACCGATCCGTATACCGGCGACCAGAAGATTTCCAACACGGCGGCCGGCGCCGGCCTTGGCGCCCTGGCGGGTGCCAGCCTTGGCCTGCTTGCCGGCGGCAATGACCGCCGCAACGCACTGATCGGCGCCGGCATCGGCGCGCTCGCCGGCGGCGCCATCGGCGCCACCATGGACCAGAACGAAGCCGAACTGCGCCGGCAGCTCGAAGGCACCGGCGTCAGCGTCACCCGTAGCGGCGACCAGATCATCCTCAACATGCCGTCGGACATCACCTTCAACTCGGATCAGGATGCGGTGAAGCCCGGCTTCTACCAGGTGCTGAACTCTGTCGCGCTGGTGCTGAAGAAGTTCAAGCAGACCACGGTCGACGTCTTCGGCCACACCGATTCGACCGGCGGTGACCAGCACAATTTCGACCTGTCGCAGCGCCGCGCTCTGGCCGTCGCCAACTATCTGTCCGGCCAGGGCGTCGATCAGCGCCGCTTCGCCGTCACCGGTTTCGGCAAGACGCGTCCCGTCGCATCCAATGCGACAGCCGAAGGCCGCGCCCAGAACCGCCGCGTCGAGATCCAGTTGTCGCCGCTCACCTGAGCTGTTCGGCAAGCCAGTGCGAGACGGCCCCCAGACGGGGGCCGTTTTTGTTTGAGCTGATGTCGGTGCTCTTCAGATGTAGAATTAGCTACTGCTAAAATACTGCTTTCCCGCAGCCATGGAAAGGAATAGCATCATCGCTGTTCCAGAGGGGATGAGGTGGTACAACTGGCCGCGAAATCAGCATTTTCCGCCTCGGTCTTGCACGGCCAGATCAGTAAATCTGGGAGGAATGCATGGCAAGAACAGCCACCCTTGGGCGCTGCGGCGTCCTCGCTTTAACAAGTCTCGCAAGCGCATGGTTGGGCATCGCCACGGCCAGGGCCGAGGACGCCAAGGCCGACATCGATGCCTTGAAAAAGTCGCTCGCCAAGTATGAGGACTACACCGCCGCCGTCCGCGACCTTTATCTGTCGACAGTCGGTTGCGTCTATTTCAGCGGAGAAAAGATACCGGGCGCGATGGATTACCCGAAAGGCGCCATGGGTATCCATTTCGTCAATGTCCCAAGCGTCGGCCAAAAACTCGATCCGATGCACCCCAATGTGCTGATCTACGAACCGACCAAGAAGGGCTTGCGCCTGGTGGGCGTGGAGTGGCTGGTGCCGCTGACGCCGGACATCAAGGCGCCGCCGAAGCTGTTTGGCCAAACCTTCATGGGCCCGATGGAGGGGCACTATCCGCTCATCCCGAAGGAGTTCGTCCACTATGATCTTCACGCCTGGTTCGGGGACAACCCGAACGGCATGTTCAGTCCGACGAACCCGAACGTGAAATGCAGCAAGGCCGAGTTTCCGATGCTGGAGAAGCCGACCAAGATGATGCCCGGGCCGATGTAACGGGCGAGTCAGGCTAGCTAGCAGGCTGTGGAAAAAGGATCGGAGATGCCCGTTTTGACTCTGGTTTGTGCTCGGTCTGATTCTGATACGTTCCGTGAACAAAACAGTTTTTCAACAGCCTGCTAGAGCGTGAACTCATAAACGGGCGCGGTTAGATCAACACGTATGTCTGCTTCCGAGGCGAAAGCGGCCATTCTCCGCTACCGTTGCCGTGTCGCAGCAGCAAGCCCTTGTTCTAAGATAAACCCGTCATGGAACTCTCATCAGGGAGGATACAATGATCAAGCGGGGACGCATGGGGGTGATAGCGGCTTCGTGGGCCCTTTGGCTTTTTACTCTGCCCGCCCAGGCGAGCAACTTAGGTGATCTTGTCAGGAATGGCGACGTCGCAGCGGTGACTTCCGCCTTGGACAAAGGCGCCGCTATTGACGAAATTGACGGTGTTACGGCGCTCTATATCGCCTGCGAAGGCGGACATGTCGAATTGGCAAAACTTCTGATCAATCGTGGGGCGGACGTTAACCTGCCCGTCAGTTGGCAACGAACGCCACTCTACGCCGCGAACAAGGGTGGGTACGCTGACATCGTGAAGCTGTTACTCGATAATGGGGCCAATCCAAATCAGTTGGCGAAAGCGCAGACCCCACTGCACGTGGCTGCCGAGAATGGCTGCCTTCAGTGCGTCATCCATCTTGTGGATGCTGGAGCAGACGTCAATGCACTGACATCGAATGGAAGTCCGCCCATACATTTGGCCAAGCTCAGAGGTCACGACGACGTCGTGGCCTACTTGCACAGTCACGGCGCCGGACGACCGGCCATTGCGCCGATTTCGGCACGACTTGCATCGGCAAACGCTGAATCGGGCAAAGAAATTTTCGACAGAACGTGCGGAGCTTGTCATCTTGTAGCGCCGGGGGTCGAGAATCCCAAGCCCAATCTGTGGGGCATCGTAGGGCGGCGGAAGGCTTCGCAAAGCGATGTCACGTATTCGTCAAGTCTAAAGGACGCTGGTGGCGATTGGACCTTTGAGGAACTCAATTTTTTTATCTCAAATCCCGCACTCACTTTGCCTGGAACAGATATGCTTTTCCCGGGTCTGCAGGACGAGAAGCAGCGAGCAGACCTCATCGCTTACCTGCGGACCTTGAGTGACACACCGTTGCCGCTTCCCGACAATTGATTGCTTCTGTCTGGCGGGTGCTGTGATGCCGGTGCCGATACACGCCTTGTGGCCGGAAGGCAGATCATCTTCCGCCAAGGTTCGCACGTTCCTGGATATGTTGGCGTCCGGCCTGGAACTCAAAAACCTTTAGCCGCCAGATCGCAAGCGGCTATACGCTTTGCGCGTCCAAAAGGACGCGCGCGCAGCAATATCAGACCTTGGCGACGATCCGCATGAAGGCCGGCATGTCATCGCCGAAGCCGACGGTGGAATCGTTGTCTTCCTGGTGGCGTTGGCGGGCAGGGCGGTTGCTGTCGCGCTGCGGCCTGGTGTCGCCGCGCTCCGGTGCGCGCTGTTCGTTGCGATCGGATGATTTGCGCTCGGTGTTTTCCGAACGGATCGCTTCCTTGCGCACGCGCCGTTCGCCGATGTCGGCGACTGCGACCTCGGCCACATCAGGCTGCTCCTCGCGTACCGTTGCCGGTGCCGCATCTTCGCTCGGCCTGGCGTGGCGTTCGCGTGGTTTGCGCTCGCCGCCCTTTTCCCTGCGATCATGGTCCTTGCGGTCATCGTCCTTGCGGCCGGCACGGCGCGGCGCGCCCTTGCCACGGCGCGGAGCGTCGTCCTCGCCTTCGCTGGCGACCACTGTCGACAGGTCGCCGTCATGCCACTCGATCTTGTTGCCGATCAGCCGCTCGATGGCGTCGATATATTTGGTGTCCGACTTGGTCGCGATGGTGAAGGACTTGCCCGAGCGCCCCGCGCGGCCGGTACGGCCGATGCGGTGGACATAGTCCTCGGCATGGATCGGCACGTCGTAATTGAAGACGTGGCTGACATCGGGGATGTCGAGGCCGCGCGCGGCGACGTCGGAAGCGACGAGGTAGCGCAGCTTGCCGTCACGGAAATTGGCCAGCATCTGCATGCGCGCGCGCTGGTCCATGTCGCCATGCAGCGCACCGGCGTCGAAATCATACTTCAGCAGCGAGCGGAACAGCTCCGACACTTCGACCTTGCGGTTGCAGAAGATGATGGCGTTCTTCAGCTCTGCGTCTTCGGCCTTGATCAGGTTGCGCAAGGTCTCGCGCTTGTCCCATGGCTTGGAGCCGGACTTGACCAGGCGCTGGATGATGTTGGTTGCCGCGGACGCGGCCTTCGAAACCTCGACGCGCACCGGCGCATGCAGGAATTTTTCGGTGAGCTTGGTGATTTCCGGCGGCATCGTCGCCGAGAAGAACAGCGTCTGCCTGGTGAACGGGATCATCTCACAGATGCGCTCGATGTCGGGAATGAAGCCCATGTCGAGCATGCGATCCGCTTCGTCGATGACGAGGATTTCGACGCCGTTGAGCAGCAGCTTGCCGCGTTCGCGGTGGTCGAGCAGGCGGCCGGGCGTCGCGATCAGCACGTCGGCGCCGCGCTCCAGCTTCTTGTCCTGTTCGTCGAACGACACGCCGCCGATCAAGAGTGCGATGTTGAGCTTGTGGTTCTTGCCGTATCTGATGAAATTCTCTTCGACCTGTGCGGCCAGCTCGCGCGTCGGCTCCAGGATCAGTGTGCGCGGCATGCGGGCACGAGCCCGGCCCTTTTCGAGGCGGGTCAGCATTGGCAGCACAAAGGAAGCCGTTTTGCCGGTGCCGGTCTGGGCGATGCCCAGAATATCCTTGCCGAGCAAGGCGTGCGGGATGGCACCAGCCTGGATCGGCGTCGGCTGGGTGTAGCCGGCGTCGGTGACTGCGGAAAGGACCTTCGGCGACAGGCCGAGGTCTGCGAAGGTCAACGCTTCTTGAGCGGTCGTGGTGTCTGAGGACAAGTGTTGTTGTCTTTGGCTGGTTCGGGGAAGCGCAACGGCGTCTGTCGCGGCAAGCGCCACGCGCCTGCAAGATTGGTATTGCGATTAGGCGCAAGCCCGCGATTTGTCAACAGAAACGGGCGGCATTGGCGCGATTGTGAAGTTGTAACCTTAATCGGGATGCTTAATCGAGGTGTAGGTCGCTGCGCCGGCTCAGCAGCGGAGCTGCTCGGCGAGAATGCGCTCGTTCCAGGAATGGTTTGGATCAAACAGCAGCGTCACTGTCGCGATCGGCGATTCCCGGTGCGTGACCGAGGTGCTGTTCCAGGAAATCGGCAGTTTGCGCGCTGAGCACACGTGGTGCAAATCTGCAACTCAATCGTGAATAGTTCTAAATACATCACAGAATCTCGTTTGAGATTTGAATTGAAACAAAAAACTTGGCAAGCATAAGCCCAGTGAGGGGTAAAAGCATGAAAAAGTTTCTTCTTTCGGCGGCGTTTCTGGCAATAGCTTTGACGCCGGTGATCGCGGCCGACACCGTTGAATTGCCGGTCGCGTCGACACATGATTGGTCGGGCCTCTATCTGGGCGCGCATGTCGGAGGCGGCGGCAGCAAGGTAGATTGGACATATCCCAATGGCCTGACTGCTGATCACAATGGTAGCGGCGTCCTCGGCGGCGTCCAAGTCGGGTACAATATACAGAGCGGAAATGTGGTCTATGGCATCGAGGCGGATATTTCCGCAGCCAACATCGATGGGGGCACATCCTGCCCGAACCCGGATTTCTCCTGCGAATCCAATGTAAAGATGCTCGGTTCGTTACGGGGTCGGGTTGGCTTCGCCATGGATAAGTTGCTGATCTATGGGACCGGCGGTCTCGGCTACGGCACCATAGACATCAGCACAACGAGTGATGTTGTAGTGCTAGGGACCAGCGGCACCACGAGGACCAAAGCAGGCTGGACGTTGGGCGCAGGTCTGGAATATGCGCTTGATGACCACTGGTCGCTCAAGGGTGAATACAAATATTTCGACTTCGGGAAGGCAAAGTATACGATCGATGACGTCGATGCAAAGATCAAAATACATACCGGTGTTATCGGCCTGAATTACAAATTCTGATCGGAGCGAACAGCTTGTTGTGAGTTTGTTGCGTCTTGAAGATGCTCGGCTTCGCTCTGGGTTTGTTTTGAGCGAAGTTTTCAGTACCTGAACTGCTCGGCCAGGATGCGTTCGTTCCAGGAATGATTGGGATCGAACAGCAACGTTGCTGTCGCCGTTGGTGATTCCCTGACCGTCACCGAGGTCACCGCCTTGACCTCGGTATGGTCGGCGGCGGCGTTAACAGGCCGCTTTTCCGGCTCGAGAATGTCGAAGCGCACGGTCGCCTTGTTGGAGAGCAGCGCGCCGCGCCAGCGGCGCGGGCGAAACGGGCTGACCGGGGTCAGCGCCAGCAGTGGCGCATCGAGCGGCAGGATCGGCCCGTGCGCCGAAAGATTGTAGGCGGTGGATCCGGCAGGCGTCGCGATCATCACACCGTCGCAGCTCAGTTCCTCGAGCCGGACCTGCTCGTCGACGGTGATACGGATCTTGGCCGTTTGATAGGATTGGCGCCACAGCGCCACCTCGTTGATCGCCAGCGCCGAAACCGTTTCGCCTTCCGAGGTGACGGCCAGCATCTCCAGCGGGCGGATCGTTTCGGCGACGGCGGCCGCGAGACGCTCGGTGAGGCCACCGGACCTGTATTCGTTCATCAGGAAACCGATGGTGCCACGGTTCATGCCGTAGACCTTCTTGCCGGTCCCCATCGTCTCGCGCAGGGTCTGCAGCAGGAAGCCGTCGCCGCCAAGCGCGACGACGATCCCGGCATCCTCGACGGAGGACTGGCCATAGCGCGCCGACAGGCTTTCCAGCGCCGTCTTGGCGTCAGCGGTGTCGGACGAGACGAAGGCGATGCGGCTGGCGGCTTTGCTCATGGCTCCCCGATGACGACCGGTTGGCGGCGGCCGGTTGCTGGGCCGCGCCAGCGCCGAGGTAGCATGGGCGGGGTGCGTCTGCAAAGGGAGCCGCCATCCCGGATGGCAGCGCCATCCCGGATGGCAAGGCGACCGCGCAACGGCGGGATGCGGACTTGCCGTTCGCGCATCATGTCAAAGGCTACGTGAATGTGATGGTTAAGACCGGGCTTAAACTCTCGTAAAGCCGGATCGGTCATGTTAGCCGGCATGGATGGGTGGCGTGGGGCCTAGCCAGTAGAGGCCGACATATTGCCGGTAACACGCCTGATCATCGTCTTCCTGATGTTGGGAAGCTTCGCGCTTCTCTTTGCCGAACTGGTGCGCCAGTCCGAAGAGACGAGCTTCCGGCCTCAGCCCACGGCGTCGCGCTGTGGTGATGCCGCTGGCGCGCCATGCCCGCAAAGGGCGCTGTGAAGCGCAAAGGCATAAGATCATTGGCTTGGTGACCGGCGGCGGCGGCGCCTATGCGGTCGAGGATCTGACGCAACGAACGGCCGTTCACCGCGCCACCACCTGCAGGTTGGCGTTACCGTAGAACGTGTAGGCAAGATAGGTCGGGTCGCCGGTTTCATAGAAGCGCTTGCGCACCACTTGCAGCATCTCGGCCAGATAAACCGGTCCGTCCTTGAGCCGCGCGTTGATGCCGCCATAGAAATCGCTCGAGAAGGCGGCGGCCGCTCGGTCGGTCAACGGCCACATGCCGCCGATGAACCCTGACGCGCCTCCGGCCAGCACCGCCGGACCCCAGCCCTGCACGAAACCGCCGAGCAGCCGGGACTTGCCCGTGTCGCAGGCATTGAAGAAATAGAACGGATTGCCCTTGCCATGCGCGGTGGCGACCAGTGCGCGCCAGGTATCGGGGTCGAGCGACTGGTCGACGAGGTCGATCGCAAAGACCGGCCTGCCGCTGCTCGGCTGGTTGACCTCGCCGTGGCCGGAAAAATGGATGAAGCCGGTCGAGATCTCGCCGACCAGCCTTTCGAAGGAGACGAAATCCCCATCGAAGCGGCGATAGCCGGAGAGCTTGCTCAGAGCTTGGATTTCGACCTCCTGGAACGGCAGCGACTGCTTGTCGACATAGGAAGGAGCCACAGTCGCGACGCCGGTGAAAGCCATCCGATCGAGCGGATTGTCGAGCTGCGAGGAGGTGCTGCGCGGCGCCCAGCGTGCAAGCCGGTAGCTCATGCCGAGGAAACCATCGCGGGTTGCGCCATCCACGCTTTGCGGGCGGATCAGCTCCCAGGGCAGAACGGGGCTGTTCGAAGTGATCTGGATCGAATGCAGTTCGCCCTTGTCGCGCAGCGACCAGAACACATCCTTGAACGCCTCCGGCACATAGTCGCGGTAGAGCGCGTCGCCAAAGCCTTCGGCGGCCAGCGTGACAAAGCGCTTCTGCGCGTCAGGGTCGCTGTTCGCGGCAGGCTGCTGCAGCGACACCGCGCCGCGCAGGTTGAGGCCGAGCTGCAGCAGCCGCAGATACTGCGAGTCCAGCCATGCCGCCATTTGCGGTGGCGTCGAGAACGTATCGGTCACCGGGCCGGCCAGATGCGGCGAATGGATGATGATTTGCCCGGCGCCCAGTCCGCTCGGGTCGTCATAAAGGATGGTGACATCGAGATCGGGGACATCGTCGGGGCTGGCATTGCCAAGCTGGACGCTGCCGGTCAGCGCCGGCTGCGGCGGGGCGGAGGCGAGCATCAGCATGGCAGGCGCGGCAGCACGATTGGCTGTCGCACCTTCAGCACTGGCTTCAACGGGCGCCGTTCGACGAACAATGACGGGTCGCGACGCCGATCCGAGGAACCGTCCGGCGCTGTAGATACGGGCGATGAACTGGGCGGGCTTGCTGTCCTTGGCAATGGGCCGCGCCTTGAGGTCGAAGCGGACGAAATCGCTGTCGCCCTCGCGGTAGAGCGTCGTTTGCCGGCTCCATTTGCCGCCATCGGCAAGGTCGAAACCGGAAGCGAACAGATCGATGTCTATGGGCCATCTGTCGGCTCCCGCCGGCATTGCCATGGAAAGCGCCCCGTCCGCCGTCACTGTCGAGCCGGGCGCTGCCTTCACCTTCACCTCGGGCGTCAATTGCTCCTCGGTCAGCGCGATCGACACGGTCACCGTGTCACCGGCAACTATCTCATCCGGCGCATCGATGGTCGGATGGCGCACGATTTCGACCGAATTGTTGTCCACGGGCGGAGAAATCGCGACAGCAGGCGGCTCCAGTGGCGGCACTGAAGGCGCATCGGCCGCCACGTCGGGCAAAGGGGAAAGCGGCACAACGACAGGCGGCGGGCCGGGCGCTGGCTCCGGGGCGGGCGGCAATGCCGCCGGAGGTTCTTCGGATGTCGCGGTGTCACGCGGCGGGGCAGGTGGCTCCATCGTCGATGGCGCGTCGGGAGGCGGGGCTGGCTCCGCGCCGCTAGCTTCGCCGTCGCTCTGATAGGGCTCGCCGAGATTGTTCTGCGCAGCGGCCGCGGCCTTGGCGGACTCTTCGTATTGCTGTCGAGCCTGCTCCTCATACTGCTGACGCCGCAGCTCCTGGCGCTTGTATTCCTCGTATCGGGCAGCCTCGTCGGCGCCGTTTCCCGTCGAGGCGTCGGGATTGCCGGTCCCCGGCGCCACATCCATCGGATAGGGCGCCTGGCTGCTGCCATCGGAACTGCCGGAGCCGTATTCACTGCCGTTGTCGCCGCCGCTTGGCAAATCGTAGCCGCTCGGCGGGCTGTCATAGCCGCTGCCGTCCGCGCTCGTCGGCGGCGGTGCCGGCTGCGGCGCGGCTGTCTCGGGCGGCGCCTCGGTCGGCGCCGGTGCAGCGGCGGCCGGCTGGTCCGGCGTCAGCACAAAATTTGTGTCTGCCGAACGGCCATAGGCCACCCATGGCCACTGCGTACCGAATGTCCTTTCGTAAACGGATTGCCTGACAGAGGCGAGGATGGTGCGGATGCCCATGCCTCGCCTGGTCAGCGCTGCCGTGAGCGCATCGGCAAACACCGTGACCGGGCTGGTTTCTTTCAGCGCGACGCTTCCCGGCTTGGCGGAAAGGGCGACGATGGCGTGGGAGAGCGGATCGACGACCGACAGACCTTGCATCACGCCTGGGGTGGGGTTGTTTCCATCGCCGGGATTGTCGAGCAGAACCACCTTCAATGTCGGTGTGGCCTCGAGCGCTTGCATAAACAGATCGAGAGGCAATGCCGTCTGGTCCACGGCTTCCTTCGAATCGGTCCGCGCCCCGCGCGTCAGCAGATAGTTTCGGTCATTGGCCTGAGCCGTATGGCCGACATAGTAGAAGACGCCAACGGAATCGGCGGCGCTCAGCGACTTGGCGAAATCATACATGGCATGCGCCACATCGGCGCGGTCGCCATCGGACACTTGCCGGACGGTGAAGCCAAGCGACCTGAGACATGTTGCAACGAGTTCGGCGCTGAGCTCGGCGTTGGCGATGGCCGATGCGCCCTCATAGGCCGGATTGGCGACGACCAACGCAATACGCTCCTCGCCGCGCGCGGCGGAGAAGAGCGCCATCGTCATCAGCAGCGCGGCCGCCAGAAATAGGCGCATGACCCTGATCCAAGCCCTGCAGGCCGTGGCGATCACGCCACAAACTTGCCCCAATTCATAATGGCCTCGTCCTTGACCATATCATGACGGGTTCACCGGCGCATCGGCCACATCATCGCTGGTCGTGCCGTGGCCATGCTTGCAAAAAGATATTGACTGTATGTTTAGTCATAGTTATTCCTGAGGTCGAGGATTGAGTTGGCCAGCCGGCGTTAGCCGGTGAATGGCCACCAAGGAGAGGGGAATATCTTGACAGCTATGCGGCCCGCCGTTGAGGCGAAGGGCGTCACCAGGGTCTTTCGGGGAACCGGCCAGGATTCGGTCAGAGCGCTCGACAATGTCTCCGTCGCGATCCGCGAAAATGAATTCTTCACGCTGCTTGGCCCATCCGGCTGCGGAAAGACGACGCTGCTCAGGCTGATTGCCGGCTTCGACTTTCCGACCGACGGCGAGATCCTGCTCTATGGCCAGGACATCGCGCCGCTGCCGCCGTTCAAGCGGCCGGTCAACACTGTTTTCCAGTCCTATGCGCTGTTCCCGCACATGACGGTCGCCGACAATATCGGCTTTGGCCTGAAGATGCTGGGCAGACCGAAAGCCGAGATCGAAGCTCGCGTCGACGCGATGCTGAAACTCGTCCACATGCAGGAATTGAAGAACCGGCGCACCAGCCAGATCTCCGGCGGCCAGCAGCAGCGCGTGGCGCTGGCCCGGGCGCTCGCGCCGCAGCCGAAAGTGCTGCTGCTCGACGAGCCGCTCTCCGCGCTCGACTACAAGCTGCGCAAGGAAATGCAGATCGAGCTGAAGCGGCTGCAGCACGAGACCGGCATCACCTTCATCTTCGTCACCCACGACCAGGAAGAGGCGCTGACCATGTCGGACCGCATCGCGGTGATGTCGTCGGGCAACATCTTGCAGGTCGGCACGCCATGGGATGTCTATGACCATCCGGCGGAGCGGTTCGTCGCCGACTTCATCGGCGAGACGAACTTCCTGACCGGCACGGTCGAAAATGCAGGCAATGGCCAGGCGCAGGTTGCCTTGCGCTCGGGTGCGAAGATCCGCGCGATCGCCGCAGTAGACTTCCGCGCCGGCAGCAACGCAACACTGATGGTCCGGCCCGAACATGCGAAGCTCGTCAAAGGCCGCGGCGATTTGGGCGGCATCATCGAGAACATCGTCTATTTCGGCACCGACACGCATATCCATGTCCGGCTGGACGAAGGCGATGTCTTCATGGTGCGCCAGCAGAATTCGCGCAGCGCCGGCTGCGGTTTCGAAAACGGCACCAGGGTCGGCATTTCCATCGGCGATGACGCCGCCCAGTTGCTGAAGGACTAGGGCCATGGCAACCGCGAAAGAGATCGCCGACAAGGCCGAACGCGACGACATCAGGTCGCGCTGGCTGCTTTCGGCCCCGGCGCTGCTGATCGTCTTCCTTGCGGCCCTTGGGCCGCTGCTGATCGTGGTCGTCTATTCCTTCCTGACGCCAGGCAATTACGGCGATGTGAAATGGCAGTTCTCGACCGACGCTTGGGTGAGCGTGCTGTTCGAGCGCGATGTCTTCGACGACACGCTGTCCTTGGCCACCGCGTATCTGTCGATCTTCTGGCGCTCGGTGTCGCTGTCGCTGGCCACCACCGTGCTGACCCTGATCCTGGGCTTTCCCACCGCCTATTTCATCGCCACGCGGCCGGATCACCGGCGCGACATCTGGCTGTTCCTGATCACCATACCGTTCTGGACGAACCTTCTGATCCGCACCTTCGCCATGCAGGAAGTGCTGCGCAATGACGGCATCATCAATTCGGCGCTGAAACTGCTTGGCATCACCGACCATCCCGTCCAGCTCATGTACACCAATTTCGCCGTCCTGGCCGGCATGGTCTACGTCTTCCTGCCGCTGATGGTGTTGCCGCTCTACGCCAGCATGGAGAAGATCGACTTCCGCCTTGTCGAGGCGGGCTATGATCTCTACGCGACGCGGTTCGAGGTGTTGAGGCGCATCATCATCCCGCTGGTCACGCCGGGCATCGTCGCCGGCTCGATCCTCGTCTTCATACCGTCGCTTGGCGCCTATGTGACGCCGCGCGTGCTGGGCGGCGGCACCAATCTGATGATCGGCAATCTGATCGAGCTGCAGTTCGGCCAAGGGCGAAACTGGCCGCTTGGCGCATCACTGTCGATCACCTTGATGGCAATCGTCATGGTGGCGCTGCTGTTCTATGTCCGCAACACGACCAGGTCGGATGGCGCCCATGGCTAAGCGCTTCGACGTCCGGCGGCAGAACGGCTTCGTCAGCCTGGCGATACTGTGTTTCTTCCTGCTCTATCTGCCGATAGCCACGCTGGTGGTCTACGCCTTCAACGACAACGATTCCTTGGCGATCTGGAAGGGCTTCTCGCTGCGCTGGTTCCATGTGGCCTGGAACAACGGGCTGGTGATCGAATCGTCGATCCGCTCGTTCCAGATCGCGGCCGTCGCTGCGTTGCTGGCGACGATCTCGGCGACGATGGCGGCGCTGGCTACGACCCGGACCAAACCCTATCGCGGACTGACCTTCAAATACGCCTTCATCAACCAGCCGCTGATGGTGCCGGAGATCGTCACCGCGGTGGCGCTGCTGATCGTGTTTTCGCGCATCAAGATCTGGACCGGCTATTCCGGCCTCGGCTACCTCATCGCCGCGCACACCGCTTTCTGCGTTCCCTTTGCCTATCTGCCGATCCGGGCGCGGCTCGAAAGCATGGACCTGGCGCTCGAAACCGCGGCGGCCGACCTCTACGCGACCAAATGGAAGACGTTCCTGCACGTGACCTTGCCGCTGCTTTGGCCGGGCATTCTGGCCGGGCTGATGCTCGCCTTCGTCGTCTCGCTGGATGACGTCGTCATCACCGAATTCGTCAAATCCGGCGGCCAGGACACGCTGCCCACCTACATGCTCGGCCAGATCCGCCGCGGCGTTACGCCCGAGATCAATGCAATCTCGACAGCCTTCCTGGTGCTGTCGATCGGCATTGTCACCGCCTTCTTTTTCGTCAGCAGGAAACGGACCTGAGGCCGTAACGCCGCCGGTCCCAACAATGGGAGCATGGAGCATGAACTGGAAACTGACCGCGACGGCCATCGGGTTGTCGCTGCTGACTGTCACGGGCGTTGCCCGTGCCGAGGGCGAGCTCAACATCTACAATTGGGGCAACTATACCAGCCCCGATCTGATCAAGAAGTTCGAGGAGACCTACAAGGTCAAGGTCACCGTCACCGACTTCGATTCCAACGACACCGCACTGGCCAAGATCCGCCAGGGCGGCGCCGGTTTCGACATCGTCGTGCCTTCGGCAAGCGTCGTTCCGATCTGGATCAGCGAAGATCTGCTGCTGGAGACCGATCCCAACAAGATGGAGAATTTCAAGAATATGGACCCGAAATGGGTCGATGTTCCGTTCGATCCGGGCCGCAAATACACTGTTCCGTGGCAGTGGGGCACGACAGGCGTGTCGGTCAACAAGTCGGTCTATTCCGGCGACATCAACACATCAGCGATCTTCCTCGACCCGCCGCCCGAACTCGTCGGCAAGATCAATGTCGTGCCCGAAATGGGTGACATCATGTTCCTCGCCATCGCCTATGAAGGCGGCCAGTACTGCACGGCCGACAAGGTGCTGCTGAAGAAGGTGCGCGACAAGCTGGTCGAGGCCAAGGCAAAATGGCTGTCCTTCGACTATGGCGCCGTCGATGGCCTGGGCAAGGGCGACATCGCGGCCGGCGTGAACTGGAACGGCATTTCGCTGCGCCAGCGGTTGCAGAACGACAAGATCGTCTATGGCTATCCCAAGGAGGGATACCCGATCTGGATGGACAATGTCGCGGTGCTGAAGGACGCCAAAAACGTCGAAAACGCCAAACTCTTCCAGAACTTCGTCATGGATCCGCAAAATGCCGCGATGATCTCGGCCTTTGCCCGCTATGCCAACGGCATCAAGGGCTCGGAAGCCTTCATGCCCGCGGACATGAAAGGGGTGCCGGAAGTCGATGTTCCCGCGCAATTCGCCGCCAAGGGCCAGTTCATGCAGGCCTGTCCGCCTGATGTGCAGGCGCTCTACACGAAAATCTGGACCGATCTGCAGAAATGACCTGATCCGGCTTCTCCGCGCCGCACACGCGGCGCGGCCACCTCCCATCCATGCCAAAAGCGATCCGGCGATCGCAGGAGACTTCCCATGACCGATCTCGACCTTTGCTACATGCCGGCCAGCGAGGCGCTGCGGCTGTTCAAGGCGAAGAAGCTTTCGCCCGTCGACTTGATGCAGGCCACCATCCGCCGCGCCGAAGCCACCAAGCCGACGATCAACTGCTTCACCTTCACGCATTTCGACGAGGCAATGGATCTGGCCAGGAAGGCCGAGGCGAAATACGCCAGGGGCGCCCGGACCGGGGCGCTCGAGGGGTTGCCGATCGGCATCAAGGACGAGAGCTACATCAAGGGCAAGCCGACATCGAACGGCTCGCTGCTGTCGAAGGATGCCATCGGCGGTCATACCTCGACGATGAACGAGCGCATCATCAAGGCCGGAGGCATCGTCCATGCCCGCACGGCGACGCCTGAATTCAGCTGCGCCGGCTATACCTGGTCGAAACGCTGGGGTGTGACGCGCAATCCGTGGAACCCGGATTTCACGCCGGGCGGTTCGTCGGGAGGTTCTGCGGCGACGCTGGCTTCCGGCACGTCGTCGATCGCCACCGGTTCGGACATTGCCGGATCGATCCGCATTCCCGCGTCGGCCTGCGGCCTTGTCGGCTTCAAGCCGCCTTACGGGCGCAATCCGGACGAGCCGCCGTTCAACCTCGACTTCTACTGCCACACCGGACCGCTGGCGCGAAATGTCGGGGATGCCATACTGCTGCAGAATGTCATGTCCGGACCGAGCTCGCTCGACATCGCCACGCTTCGCCCAAAACTGCGGCTGCCGCTCGACTACAAGCCGATCAAGGGCTGGAAGATTGCTTTCTCGATGGACCTTGGCTCCTTTGAAGTCGATCCGGACGTGCGCAAGAACACACTCGCGGCCTGCGACGTGTTCCGCTCGCTTGGCGCGACGGTCGAGGAAGTCGATCTGGGCTGGGGCGACGACGTGCTCAAGGCCGGCATGGCTTATCTCGAACATCTCTTCGGCGCTTCGCTGTCGCAACTGCTCAAGGACCACGGCAAGGACATGACGACCTATGCGCGGCAGTTCGCCGAGGACGGGCAAAAGTCCAAGGCGACGGACTTTGTCGCCACCCTGGACGTGGCGGCCAGAATGTACCAGACGCTGGGTCCGCTGCTGGAGACCTATGATGTGCTGATCTGCCCGACCAACGCGCTTCCCTCCGTGCCGGCGGAGTTCGATCAGACCAAGGGTACGGTCGAGATCAACGGAAAACAGGTGAATCCCTCGCTGGGATGGGTGATGACGACGCCGTTCAACATGCTGAGCCGTTGTCCGGTTCTGTCCGTGCCATCGGGCCGGGCGGCGAGTGGTGTGCCGACAGGCATCCAGATTGTCGGCCGCACCTATTGCGATGCCGATGTTTTCCGGGCGGCCATGGCCTATGAGACGGCCAAGGGACAATGGTACACAAACACCGAAACGCGTCCGTCGCTCTGATCGGGCGATGCGGCGCTTGCCGCACTGGTGCTTGATCTCCGGCTTCGGTTGTGGTGAGCCGGCGCCGGACACATCGAAGAGACGGATCTGTGGCGGCGCCAGCGATCGCCGCCACAAGGTTCGAAAGGAACTGGACGAGATGGCGCAACGCAAGGCCACAGCGGCAAAACACAAAGGCGCAATGGCCAAGGACGGAGTTTCGGCAAACGATGCCGCGCCCAAGGACCGCCGGCGCGAGCGCGGCGAAGCCAGCGTGCAGCGGATCATCGACGCCACCATCGAACTCATCGCGGAGGAGGGGCTGGCAAGCGTCACCATGCAGCGCATCGCCGAACATGTCGGCTCGTCCAATGCCTTGGTCGTCTTCCACTTTCGCAGCAAGGAGAACCTGTTTCGCGCCGTCCTGCAGTATCTCAGCGATCGATACGATGAGCTGTGGGTGTCTCTGGTGCGGGCGCCCGGCCTGTCGCCGGTGGAGCGCCTGCTCGGGGCGGTCAACTGCGCGCAAAACTTCGCCCGGCAGCATCCAAAATGGGTTTCGGTCTTTGTCGTGTTCTCCAGCGACCGCAAGAGCATGCAGATCTACAACGAGATCGGCCTGCCGAGCGATCTCGCCTACACCGCCGAGGCGCGTGAGCTGCTGATCGAGATTTCGCGCGCCGGCGGTTATACCGGCGTCGACATAGACACCCTGTCAGAGAGCCTGAATTATCTGGTTCATGGCGCCTGGTATTGGGATCACCTGAACCCTCGCGGCCGTGACACCAACGTGCTGCGCAAGACCACGCTGCTCCTGCTGCATCAGGCGTTTCCGCGGCATTTTGAACTGATGCTCTAACCGCTTTCAGGGCTGCCGCAGATGGCAGCCCGCCTGCCGCTTCTGCGCCAGATACTCGTCGACAAGCTGGCGGTAACGCACCTTGCCGAAACTGGGGAAATGGCCACCGTGCACGACCGAGACATCGAGGTCGCGCAGGCGCAGGAGTGTCGCCATGTAGTCTGATATGTCCGAGTGGTAGACATCGTCGATCAGCGGGCCGTCATAGATGATGTCGCCGGATAACAGGATGCCCGTCCTGTTTTCGTAGAGCGCGATGCCGCCGGGTGAATGGCCGGGTGTATGGATCACCTCGAAGGCACGGTCGCCGAGGTCGACGATATCGCCCTGTGCGAGCAGGCGGCTGGCAGGTGCGGGCAGAATGCCGTAGCGCGCCGTGTCCCAGCCTTGCGGCATACCGTCGAACATCTCGTCTGTCGCATAGGTGCCGGCGGCGGTCCATTCGTTGCGCGGATCGGCGAGGATGTCGGCCTCGGCCGCGTGCACGCAGCGGTCGGGAAATTCGTGGTGGCAGCCGATATGATCGAAATGCGTATGGCTGGCGACGCAGGTCAGCTTGCGCTCGGTGACCAGAGGCACGTGACGCCTGAGGCTGAAATGACCGAGGCCGGTGTCGAACAGAAGGTCGCGGTCGCGGCCGCGCACATGCCACATGTTGCAGCGGAAGAACGGCTTGATCCACGGCTCGTGGATCAAGGTCACGTCATCGCTCATGCGGATGGTTTCGTACCAGTCTGGAGCGTCGATGAGCGGAAGTGTTGCCATGGTCAATCCGTCAGCAGGATGATCTGGTCGGTATCGCAGGAAATCGCGACCGTGTCGCCCGGCTGGACGGTCGCCGTCGCGGGCAATTTGGCGATGAACTGGATCGAAGGATCTTCGGTGGAAACTGCAAGCACGCGTTTGAAGCTGCCCTGGAAAACGACGTCGCTCACCTCAGCCGTGCCGAGCCTGACACCGCCGCGGGCCTCGCCGAAGACAAGATGCTCCGGCCGTATGGCCAGCGCAACGGCGGAGCCCACCGGTAATGCGCTGGGCAGTGAAACCGACCCAACCGGCGTCGCGACAGTGCTTGTCCTTTCCGTCGCCGCCGTGACTGTGCCGGCAAGGATCGTGCTTTCGCCCATGAAGGTGGCGGAAAAGCGCGTTGCCGGCCGCGCATAGACACGCTCGGGTGGACCTTCGTCCTCGATGCGCCCGTCATTCATCACCACGCAATGGTCGGCCAGCGCCATCGCTTCTTCCTGATCGTGCGTGACATGGATGAAGGCGGTGCCGACGCGCTTCTGGATTGCCTTCAACTCGTCCTGCATCTGCCGGCGCAATTTGAGGTCGAGCGCGCCGAGCGGCTCGTCGAGCAAAAGCACCGCCGGTTCGATCACCAGCGCCCGCGCCAGCGCCACGCGCTGCCGCTGGCCGCCGGAAAGCTGGTGCGGCTTCTTGTCGAAGGCGGAGGCGAGGCCGACCAGCGCCAGCGCCTCGCGCGCCTTTGCCGCTCGGGTAGCGCCATCGACGCCCTGCATGCGCAGGCCGAAGCCGACATTGCTGCCGACGCTCATATGCGGAAACAGCGCATAGTCCTGGAACACCGTCGTCGTCGGGCGCTTGGCCGGCGGCACCGAGGTGCAGTCCTCGCCACGGATGAACACCTTGCCGTCGCTGGGGGTGACGAAGCCGCCCAGAATGGACAAGAGCGTCGTCTTGCCGGACCCGGACGGCCCAAGCAGGATCGTATAGCTGCCGGGCTCGATCTGCAGCGACACATCCTTCAGCACGGTGTGCTGGCCGAAGCGATGCGAGACGGAACTTATGTCGACCAAAGGCGCGGTCATGCCTTTCTCCTGCGCAGCAATGTCAGTTCGAACAGCACCACCAGCACGATGGAGACGGCAAAGACCAGCGAGCCGACGGCGTTGGTCTTGGGATTGAGGCCGGAACGCAGGAGGTTCCAGATTTCGACCGGCAGCGTTGTGTCGAAGCGGGTGAGCAGGAAGGAGATCACGAACTCGTCCCAGGAAAAGGTCATCGACAGGAAGAAACCGGCGAAGATGGCCGGCGCCATCACAGGCACTGTGATCAACAGCAGCACCTTCCATTCCGGTGCGCCGAGGTCGCGCGCGGCGCGCTCGATGTTGATCTGGTGGTCGCCCATCTGGCTGTAGATGATGGCGAAGCAGAGCGGCAGGTTGATCACGACATGGCCGATGCCGGCGGCCAGCAGCGATTTCGGCACGCCGGCCCAGTTGAACAGCACTAGGAGCCCCATGCCGATGATGAGATAGCTGACCGTCAGCGGCAGCGTGATCAGCCCGCGCAGCAAGCCGGAGCCCGGCAGGACGAAGCGCGCAAAACCCCAGGCGGAAAGGAAGCCGAGCGTGACGGCGGCGAGCGACGAGATGGACGCCACCAGCAGCGAATTGACCAGCGCCGAAGTCAGCCTGACGTCGGAGAGCACCGCGTCGTACCAGCGCAGCGATGGCCCGGTGAAGGGCGGGATCGGGAACGACGTTGCCTGCAGCGAAAACAGCACCAGCACGACCACGGGCAGGAAGATGAAGCCGTAGACGGCGATCGCGTAGAGCCAGGAGGCGATGCGGACAATCCTGCGCATTTCAGGCCCGCTCGATTTTGAGCCAGCGGGCGCAGGCGAGGTAGGCGATGGTGACCACCCCCATCAGGATGATCGACAGCGCCGAGGCCAGCGGAAAGTCGCCGCGCCGGCCGATCTGCATCATCACCAGCTGCGGCATCAGCAGCTCGTTGTTGCCGCCCAGGATCTGCGGCGTGATGTAGTCGCCGATGCACAGCACGAAGGTTAGGAACGCGCCGACCATGATGCCGGGCAAGGTCAGCGGCAGCACGACATGCAGGAAGGTGCGTACCGGCCCGGCGCCGAGATCGGCGGCCGCCTTGCGGTAGCTTGGGCTCAACTGCTTGAGATTGGCGAAGATCGTCAGCGTCAACAGCATGACGAAGAAATGCACGAAGCCGGTGACGGTGGCGAAACGCGTGTTGGCGAGTTGCAGCGGTTCGCTGATGAGGCCGGAGCCGGTCAGCGCCCGGTTGATGACGCCGTTCTGCGCCAGCACCAGCAGCCAGGAATAGGAACGCACGACATAGGAGGTCCAGAACGGCAGCACCGCCAGCATCAGCGCCAGCCGTTGCCAGCGCTCCGGCACCTGTTCGGCGAGGATCCAGGCAAAGGGATAGGCGAGCAGTACTGATATCACGGTGACGATCGCCGTCACCTCAAGCGAGTTCACCATCGCCTGCCAATAGGAAGGGTTGGTGAAGAACTGGCTGTAATTGGACAGAGTGAAGCCGCCGCCCTCATGCGCCGTCAGGCTGGAAAATCCCATGGCGATGAAGGGCAGCACGAAGAACAGCAGCGTCCAGCCGAGTGCCGGCGTGACCAGCGCCCAGGGCAGGGCAGAGCCCGCCCGGGGCAGGGCACGACCCGCCCGGGGCAGGGGGTTGTTTCCCGAAGGGCTCATGAGCGATATCTGCTCATTTTGCCTGCAGCATTTCGGTCCACATGTCCTGCATCTTCTTGTCGAGATCGGCACTCGGCGCCGGATAGGCCTGGGCGCGGGCGAGGAAGCCCGGCTGCTCGTCGAAGCGCAGGACCTTCTTCTGGTCGTCGGTGAGTGCTGCCTTGGTGTTGGCCGGCATGCCCCAATAGCAGGACGAGGTGGCAAGCCGCGCCTGGCCCTCCGGGCTCATAATGTACTGGATGAATTTCAGCGCCATGTCCTTGTTTTTGGAATCCTTGAACATGGCCAGCGATTGCGACCACAGAACCGCACCCTCCTTGGGGATGGAGAAGTCGAGCGCCGGGTTCTCTTTGGCCAGCCCCGCCGTCACCCATTCGCCGCCGCCGACCAGTATGTCGACCTCGCCCGTCGCAAGTGCGGTCTGGCTGGCGGTCACTTCGCCGACCAGCTTGGCATTGGCCTTCATCTTGAGAAGCTCGTCCTTGAGAGCGGGCAGGTCGGCTTCGGTAAGCTCAGCCGTCTTCTTGCCGATGGCGAGGGCCGCCATGCCGATGACCGGCAGGTAGTAGTCGTAGATGGCGACCTTGCCCTTGTATTTGTCGCCGGTGAGCGCCGCCATCGACTGCATGTCGGCCGGATCGACCTTGGTCTTGTTGTAGCCGATCGTGTTGTAGCCGAACTTTTCGGTGATGCCGTAGCGCTTGCCGCCGACCACGGTGGAGCCGTCCATCTTCACCTGCGGAAACAGGTCGGCCAGCGGCAGTTTGTCTTCCGGCAATGGCTCGAATAGGCCCTTTTCGACACCGCGCGGCACGTCGATCGAGTCGATCACCATCACGTCCCAGTCGCCCGGCTGCGATTGTTCGACGATGGCCAGCCCAGCGCCGGTGCCCTCGAATTCCTTGACGTTGACCTTGACGCCATTGGCCTCCTCGAACGGCTGCAGCAACGCCGGATCGGCATGATCGCACCAGATCAGCGCGTTGAGGTCGGCGGCTTGGGCAGCGCTGCCGGCTCCGAGCAGCAGTGCCGTGGCGGCGCACGCGGCATGCAGATGGCTCTTCAGGATGGAAAGCGGATTCCTGGATGCGGATTTTGCGGACATCGAGTGTTCTCCCTTGCCTTTGTGGCTTCTTGCAAAAAATTGAACCAATTCTAAAATTGAGTCAATTCTGTTTTTATGGCAAGAGGCTGAGATGAGCGGATTGCGGGCAAGGCAAAAGGCGGACCGGCACCGGCGCATCATCGAGGCGGCGGCGGAACTGTTTCGCGAGGCCGGCTATGAAGGCGCCAAGATCGAGGCGATCGCCGCCCAGGCCGAGGTCTCGGTCGGCACCATCTACAATTACTACCAGAATAAGGGCGACATCCTCGGCGCCATCGTCTCGCTGGAGGTCAACGAGGTGCTCAATGCCGGTCAAGGCGTCGTCGCCAGGCCGCCGGCCAATGTCGGCGATGCGCTGGACACGCTGATCGGCATCTATATCGAGCATTCGCTGCACTATCTCAGCAAGGAGATGTGGCGGCAGGCGATGGCGATCTCGACACAACTGCCCGACAGCCCGTTCGGCCAAGCCTACACCGCGCTCGACCGCGCACTGACCGAGCAGATCCGCGCGCTGATCGCGAGGCTGCAGGCGCTCGGCCTGGTGCGCCAGGACATCGACGGCGCAGCGCTCGGCGAACTGATCTTCAACAACATGAACATGATGTTCATCGAGTTTGTGAAGCGGGATGCGGCGAAGATACCGGAACTGCGCGCGGCGATACGAAGGCAGAACCGGATATTGGTGGCGGCGATTGGGACTTGAAGGTCAATTGTGGCTGAACGCTTCGTCTAACCTGCAGCGACGTTCGCCACCCTTCGAAGGACGTCGAGGTAGCTCAAAAGAAAGTATGACGGCGGCGCAACTGGGTCGGCAGCCAATAGAAATTCGCCGGGATTTAGGGGGCGTAGCGGTGCTGCGCGAAGCTCAGCGCGTACAACATTGTTGTATTTCACAGTCGCCTCTGTCGAACGATGTGCTATCGCGTTCCGAATGGTCTTCATGCTTTGCAGTCGAGCGGAATGCGTGGTGATTGAGAGCTTTATGGGATCGCCGTCTTTAAGATAAATCTCGCACCGACGAACGATGTTGTCCGGGCTGTTCCAATCTAGGAACGGCATGCTCGATTTCAGCATGTCACGCGCGTGATTGGCATCGCGCGGCGCTATGTAACTGGGAACACTCGCTCCACCAATCGTCGGTTTACTCCTAGTATAGAGGATGAAAACCTCTTCAAGAAAGAGCTCGTAGTGAGAAAACGCCTTCGTGAAGATGCTCTCCGTCATGAGCACCATTTGACCTTTTGAAAGGCTCGCTTTTCCAGGACGTCCTGGTCCCGCGCGGAATCGACTTTGATTCTGGGCGTCCAACCGGAGCAAACTGTCCAACTCGTGGATGAAGTCCGAATGAACTGCACTTACTTTGCGCCGCTCAGCCATCGTTAGTTAGCTTGCAATGCCTTGCAGACGAAGTTTGTCCGGCTGATTCTTGACCCACTGTCTGTGGTTGCGCGTCGTGACCGCTCGATAAATTCGGCAAAGTCCTTCGGAATATCATCATCTTTGTATTCGGCGGAGGTGAAGCGGTCATACCGCGCGCTTATATCATCAAGAACAACGCGTATTCGGCCGACGTTTGCCTCTGAAATAATGGGGCGCGGCGCGTTAAGACCTCGCAGACCGAAGAGACCATGTGCTACTGTAGTGAAAAGGGTATAAAAGAGGTGGATTCTCGCCCAGTTGGTAGGTGCAAGTTCTTCAGGCTTATAGATCGCGTTCACAAATGCCATAACGCGATCAAAATGATCTTCGACAATGTCGACGTTCTCAAACTCCTCTTCGTTCTTTCGGTAGTGGGCTTCAATGTTTTTGTTTGTTTGCACGCCTTCCGTCAGCGCTACGAGGAGGTCTGACGTTAGCTCTGCTTCGACCATTCGCGTGACCTGAGCCTTCGAAATAACCTTCGCAGCTATGAGGTAGTCCACGTATCGATACCCTAGTCGATATGCCAACTGCTTGAAGAAGCCAACATATTTCGCATTAAGAAGTTCCTGCGGATTGAGCTTTACAGTGTAGGTATTCAAACGCGCGAAGATGTCGAGGATTTCACGGTAAGGAAGGTCGTAGAGAAGGTCGACGCCGATCTCGTATTTCATGAACGCCGATTGAACATCGATGGGAAGCGCATTGAAGCGGGCGCCGGCATAGTCTTTGCTGTGCGCCCTGGAAAGTGAGAAGCGCCCGTCAACGTATTCGAGAATGGCCCGTAGCCGCTGTTGACCGTCCACCACTACGCGAACGTTGCGACGGTCCTTAATATCTTGGGTCAACAACATCTTTGGCATCGGCTTGCCGCGAATGATTGTGTCGATCAGGTAGGATTTTGCCTGCAGGCTCCATACCGAACGCCGCTGGAAGTCGGGAGAGAGTTGGATTTGGTCACGACTATTCCATTCGACAAAATCCGACACATTGTACGTACGTGTATCGAAGTCTTTCATGTTCCCCCCTTCGCCAAATCCCATCACAACGAAATAGCAATTCCTCAGGTTTGGCTAGTATTTTAGATGGCAATCGCATGCTGTCATTCATATCCATCTCTTGGCGTGAAGGAGGGGACTAAAAGCCCTATAACTGCCAACTTTGGATATTGTGGCTCTGTGCAGAGACCCGGTAAGGTTGCGAGTTCAGGACTCGGTTCACCGTGATGGGGACCTGATTGTATATGCGTGGCGAATGCCGCTTCAATGATCGCCATCTCCAATTCATCCACGCCGGGAGCATCGGAATGGACCGAAGCTGGCTGGTGCCCCCGGACGGAATCGAACCGCCGACCTTCGGTTTACAAAACCGCTGCTCTACCAGCTGAGCTACAAGGGCACGGAGCTCCGGTTAGCATATTTGTTGCGCCAGTAAAGACAAAACTCCGTTTTTCCCGGCATGTCGTATGGGCTGCCGGGCAGGGGCATCCTGAAAAGCGCCAGATTGCTTCCTACATAGAAGGAAGGTGCAATCGCTTCGAGCAGGGGTGTCGCATGATCAGATTTGTCATCATTCTCCCGATCATCTTCGTGACCTGGATGCTGCTGGTGAAGATCATCAGCGATGTGAAGAAGGCCAATGTCGACTGGACCGGCGTCACCACCATCATCGGCTTCATCGCGCTCGCCTTCTGGCTTCGCCATGTCACGGGAATGGGGTGAGAGAGAGCGAATAGCGAGTAGGGAATAGGGAATAGGGAATAGGGAATAGGGAATAGGGAATAGGTTGCGAGGGATTCCTTGGTGTCCCTGCCTTCGCTACTCGCTACTCGCTACTCGCTACTCGCAACTCGCTATTCGCTATTCGCTTGCGCCAACGGCCGCTCCAAAAATCTCCTCGCCCTTTCGAACCTTTTCCCGCGCCGCGCCGACTGATGGTCAGAGGCGAATGGGTCGCCTCGATCAAGGATCCAGGAGATCATGTTCAAGCGCACTCTTACCTCAGGCCTCGTCGCCATTTTCGTCGCCACCGGCGCGCTCGCCGGCACTGTGGGCACGTCGTCGGCCCACGGCATGCACGGCCATCATCATCACCACCATCACAACAAGCACTTCAAGAAGTTCTGGTGGAAGCACAACCATCATCACCACAGGTATGGCAGGGTGATCATTTTCCTTTGATCGAGGGACCCATTCTTCCTAGAGGGCGGCTTCGGCCGCCCTTTTTCGTTCTGCACCTCGCGATGTAGGGCGGGCAAAGCTAGCGATCTCCCCCCTTGCGGGGGAGATGTCCGGCAGGACAGAGGGGGGTGTGAAGGATCACCAGCTTCTCCATGAACCTTCCCTATTTTGTCCGTGCGGTTGCCACGCCTTGATTGGTTGGTAAGCCGGCGGGCAGCACCCCCCTCTGCCCTACCGGGCATCTCCCCCGCAAGNNCCGCAAGGGGGGAGATCAGCCGCATCAACGTCCTCGCCAAGCTCTTGCAGGTCGCCGTCAGCACGACCTCGGCCCATACGATTTGGCCGACCCCAGAAAATCGAAAAAAGATTCGAACCTTTTTCCTGGCCGCAACGACTGATGATCAAGAGGCGGATGGATCGCCTCGGTCAACGAAGCAAGGAGATCATCATGTTCAAGAACACACTCGTTTCCGGCCTCATCGCCACCGCCGTCGCCGCCACCGCGCTGGTCGGCACCGTCCAGCCTTCGGCTGCTCACAGCCATCATCACCACGACCTCGGCATCGGCATTGCCGCCGGCGTCGGCGGCTTCGTCCTCGGCAGCCTGCTCGCTCAGCCGCGCACCGTCTATGTCGACGAAGACGGCGGCTCGTGGCACGTCCGCCGCTGCTACGATCGTTACGCCAGCTACGACGTGGACTCCGACACCTATGTCGGCCACGACGGCTACCGCCACTACTGCCGGCTCTGAGAGGAGGTGGCGTTTCAATCCCTGAAAAGAGGGGCGCCCCCGCCGCCCCTCTTTTCGCTGTTGGGGACGATCCCGCAACCGTTTGTTTTCTCGATTGTTGGCGTCAGTCGAATTCCAGGCGACCGGTCGTGTACAGGGATTTCCCGAGGGCTTAGTCTCGAGCGCACAACCACCTGATTTGGCCGCCGCAGGGGAGGGACGCTTGGACAAGCACGATCCGAAGGAAGAACTGATCGAGACCATTTTCCGCAACGGCACGATCACCGCCGTCGGCATCCTGCTTGCCTTCTCGCTCGGCTTCATCACGCACTGGGCGGCGAACCCGGTGCCGTGGCGGTTCTACGACCTGTTCGCCGTGGTGCCGATCCTGGTCGGCGTCGCGCTGCAGATGCGGGCGCTGTCGCTGCTGCTCGACATGAGTTCGTTGCGCCGTCCCGTCTACGACCGCGCCAGCCGCATCTTCATGGCCGGCCTCATCCTGACCGCGTGCGGCGTCGGGCTGGCGATCCTGCTCGATGTCTTCGAGATGTCGGCGAAGGGCACGCTGCCCGGGGCGTAGGGACCGTCAGATCTCCCTGACGCCACCGATCATCCTGGTCACCTCGGCCGCGGCATCGCGCACCAGCGGGCCGATCTCGGCCAGCCGCTCCGGCGTCACCCGCACGGTCGGCCCGGAGACCGACACGCCGCCGATCGGCTCGCCGAATTCGTTGAAGATGGCGGCCGCCACGCAGCGCATGCCGGGGTGCCGCTCCTCGTCATCGACCGACCAGCCACGTCGCTTGATCGTCGCCAGGTCGTGGGCAAGCGCCGAAATGTCTGAAAGCGTCCTGTCGGTGAAGCGCTGCAGCCCGGCCTTGCGCAGAATGACGCCGACGCGTTCGGGCTCGAGATGGGCCAGCACCGCCTTGCCGATGCCCGACGCATGGAAGGGGCTACGCGTGCCCGGCCGGAAGAAGGCGCGGATCGCCTGATGCGTCTCGACCTGGCTGACGAACACGACGCAATCATCCTCGGCGACACCGAGATTGGCGGTCTCGCCTGACCTCTCCATCAACTCCTGCATGACGACGCGGGCGCGGTCGACCAGTTTGCGGCGGCGCAGGAACGCCGCGCCCATGCGGTAGGTCTCGACGCCGATCGACCACAACTGGTCTGATGTGTCGAATTCGACCATGCCGTGGTTTTGCAGCGTCGTCAGCATGCGGTAGGCGGTGGAGGCGGCAAGCCCGCTCTGCGCTGATATCTCGCTCAGCGACAGGCCGCTGCCTTCCGCGACAATGGCCAGGATGCGCAGTGCCCGATCGAGCGACTGCACCGAACCGGCCTCCGAGGGCCCGTTGAAAGCGCGCGGCCGGCCGCGCTGGCGTTTTTCGGTGGTTTCCATGGCGCCATTCTCGACCGACTTCGCCAAACGCACAATGAAAAAGTTTTTCATTATGGCAGCGGGGTGAATTCCTGGAAAACGGAAAATCTAATTAAATCAGAGGTCTGACGCCATTCTCTAGAAATGAAAAAATATTCTGAAAAAATTGAAAAATAGGCGGCTTGCTGACATCCTCAGCCATCCAACAATGACAAACCCCGTGGAGGGCTGGAAAATGGCCAGGATGCGCGCTGTCGATGCCGCGGTTCTCGTTCTCGAAAAGGAAGGCATTTCCTGCGCTTTCGGCGTGCCGGGCGCGGCGATCAATCCGCTCTATTCGGCGCTGAAGGCGAGAGGGACGATCCGCCACGTGCTTGCCCGCCACGTCGAGGCCGCCTCGCACATGGCGGAAGGCTATACCCGCGCCAAGGCAGGCAATATCGGCCTGTGCATCGGCACCTCGGGTCCGGCCGGCACCGACATGATCACCGGGCTTTACTCGGCCGCGGCGGATTCCATTCCGATCCTGTGCATCACCGGCCAGGCACCGCGCGCGCGGCTCAACAAGGAGGATTTCCAGGCCGTCGACATCGCCGCCATTGCCGCGCCGGTCGCCAAATGGGCGGTCACCGTCATGGAGCCCTATCTGGTGCCGATGGCGCTGCAGAAGGCCTTTCATCTGATGCGCTCGTCACGTCCCGGACCGGTGCTGATCGACCTGCCGGTCGACGTGCAGCTGGCCGAGATCGAATTCGACATCGATGCCTATGAGCCGCTGGTGCCGTTCAAGCCGGCGATGACGCGCGCGCAGGCTGAAAAGGCGTTGACGATGCTCAACGCGGCGGAAAAGCCGCTGATCGTCGCCGGCGGCGGCATCATCAACGCCGATGCGTCGGATCTGCTCATCGAATTCGCCGAGATTTCAGGCGTGCCGGTCATCCCGACCTTGATGGGCTGGGGCGCGATCCCCGACGACCACCGGCTGATGGCCGGCATGTGCGGGCTGCAGACGTCGCACCGCTATGGCAATGCGACGATGCTGGAAGCCGACTTCGTCTTCGGCATCGGCAACCGCTGGGCCAACCGTCACACCGGCTCCGTCGATGTTTATACAAAGGGGAAAAAGTTCATCCATGTCGACATCGAGCCGACGCAGATCGGCCGTGTCTTCGCACCGGACCTCGGCGTCGTGTCGGATGCCGGTGCGGCACTGAAGGTGCTGCTCGACGTCGCCACCGAGTGGAAGACGACCGGCAAGCTGCGCGACTGGTCGGGCTGGGCGAAGGAATGCCAGGCCCGCAAGAAGACGATGAAGCGCAAGACGCATTTCGACCAGGTGCCGCTGAAGCCGCAGCGTGTCTATGAGGAGATGAACAAGGCGTTCGGCCGCGACGTCACCTATGTCACCACGATCGGCCTGTCGCAGATCGCCGGCGCGCAGTTCCTGCATGTCTACAAGCCGCGCAACTGGATCAATTGCGGCCAGGCCGGCCCGCTCGGCTGGACCTTGCCGGCAGCGCTTGGCGTGCGCGCCGCCGATCCCGAGCGCACCATCGTGGCGCTGTCTGGCGACTATGATTTTCAGTTCATGATCGAGGAACTGGCGGTCGGCGCGCAGCACAAATTGCCCTATCTGCATGTCGTCGTGAACAACGCCTATCTCGGGCTGATCCGCCAGGCGCAGCGCGGTTTTTCGATGGATTTCGAGGTCGACCTCGCCTTCGAGAACATCAACCGATCAGGCGATCCCGAGGCCGGCTACGGCGTCGACCACGTTGCCGTCGCCGAAGCCATGGGCTGCAAGGCGGTCAGGGTGCGCAAGCCGGAAGAGTTCGCCGGTGCCTTCAAGGAGGCGCAGCGGCTGATGAAAGAACATCAGGTGCCGGTCGTGCTCGAATTCATCCTCGAGCGCGTCACCAACATCTCGATGGGCACCGAGATCGACAAGATCACCGAATTCGAGGACCTTGCCGAACATCGGGAAGACGCGCCGACGGCGATCGTCATGCTCGACTAAGAAGGACAAGAAGATGCCGCGTTTTTCAGCCAATCTTTCGATGCTCTTTGGCGAGCATGAGTTTCTCGACCGTTTCGATGCCGCCGCTCGCGCCGGCTTCAAGGGCGTCGAATATATCGGCCCCTATGACCATGCGCCCGATGTCGTCGCTGCCCGGTTGAAGAAGAACGGCCTGACCCAGGTGCTGTTCAATCTGCCGGTCGGCGACTGGGGCAAGGGCGAGCGCGGCATTGCCGTGCTGCCGGACCGCGTGCCTGAATTCCGCCAGGGGATCGCCAAGGCGATCACCTACGCGCAGGCGCTCGGCTGCCAGCAGGTCAATTGCCTGGCCGGCATCGCGCCCGCCGGCGCCGACCGCAAGGTGCTGGAGGATGTCTTTGCCGAAAACCTGGCCTTCGCGGCGGAGAAGCTGGAGCAGGCGGGCATCAGGCTGCTGATCGAGCCGATCAACACACGCGATATCCCGGGCTTCTTCCTCAATTACTCGGATCAAGCGTTGGCGCTGATCGACCGTGTCGGCTCAAAAAACCTGTTCCTGCAATACGACATCTATCACATGCAGATCATGGAGGGGGATCTCGCCCGTACCATCGAGGCTAACCTTGGCCGCATTGCGCATATCCAGCTTGCGGACAATCCCGGCCGTCATGAGCCGGGGACGGGCGAGATCAACTATCCCTTCCTCTACGAGCACATCGACCGCATCGGCTATTCCGGCTGGGTCGGGGCTGAATACAAGCCGAAGGCGGGTACAGAGGCTGGGTTGGGGTGGTTCAGGGAATTGGCCGGGCAGGGGAGCGCGGCGGCGTAAATATTGGCGTATTAGCAACGGAACTCGCGTTCTGTCGCGCCCCCCTCTGGCCTGCCGGCCATCTCCCCCACAGGTGGGGAGATTGGATGTCACCACGGCCTTCGCCAATTTTCGACTGTAACAAAATTGAAAGCCAGCGCCGAAGCCGCCAATCTCCCCCCNNGGCAGGACAGAGGGGGGCGTGACAGAACGCGGCCTAACAAAAGACGGAGAACCACAATGGAAACCATCGGCTTCATCGGCCTCGGCATCATGGGCGCACCGATGGCAGGGCATCTGCTCGATGCCGGCTACAAGGTCATCGCCAGCGACCATCGCTCCAAGCCGCCGGCCGATCTCGTCGCCAAGGGCCTCAAAACCGTAACCGGCCATGCCGCCGTGGCCAAGACTGCCGACATCATCATCCTGATGGTACCGGACACACCGCAAGTGGCCGATGTGCTGTTCGGCGAGAATGGCGTCGCATCGGGATTGTCGAAGGGCAAGCTGGTCATCGATATGAGCTCGATCTCGCCGATCGAGACCAAGACCTTTGCCAGGAAGATCAACGATCTGGGCTGCGACTATCTCGACGCGCCGGTCTCGGGCGGCGAGGTCGGCGCCAAGGCGGCGTCGCTCACCATCATGGTCGGCGGCGAGGAAAAGCCGTTCGAACGTGCAAAACCCGTCTTCGAGAAGATGGGCAAGAACATCACCCTGGTGGGGCCGAATGGCGTTGGCCAGACCACCAAGGTGGCCAACCAGATCGTCGTCGCGCTGACCATTGAAGCCGTCGCCGAAGCGCTTGTTTTTGCGTCGAAAGCCGGCGCCGACCCGGCCAAGGTCAGGCAGGCGCTGATGGGCGGTCTGGCGGCTTCGCGCATTCTCGAAGTACATGGCGAGCGCATGGTCAAGCGCACCTTTGCGCCGGGCTTTCGCATCGAACTGCACCAGAAGGATTTGAACCTCGCGCTGGAGGGCGCGAAAGCGCTCGGCGTGTCGCTGCCCAACACGTCCATGACCCAGCAGCTGTTCAATTCCTGCGCGGCCAATGGCGGCGCCAAGGAAGATCATTCGGCGCTGGTCAGGGCGCTGGAGCGGATGGCCGCGCATGAGGTGGGGTAGGAGCGAATAGCGAATAGCGAGTAGCGAATAGGGATTGCAGCCCACGGATAGGCGGGACTCGACTTTCGCTACTCGCTACTCGCTACTCGCTACTCGCTACTCGCTACTCGCTACTCGCTATTCGCTATTCGCTATTCGCTACTCGCCAAGAACTTCCTAGCCACGTAAAGGCTGATCGCCGCGGCGTTCGATACGTTGAGCGAATGGATGGCGCCGGGCATGTCGAGGCGTGCCAGCGTCGTCACCGTCTCGCGTGTCTTCTGGCGCAGGCCCTTGCCTTCGGCGCCCAGCACCAAGGCGATCTTTTCTCCGGCAAAGCTCTTTTCGAGTTCCGCAGGCGCGTCCGAATCAAGTCCGATGGTGCGGAAGCCGGCCTCGTGCAACTGGCCGAGCGCGTCGGCGAGGTTCTTCACCTCGATCTGGTCGATATGCTCCAGCGCGCCGGAGGCGGATTTTGCCAGCACGCCCGATTCCTGCGGGCTGTGGCGGGCGGTGGTGATCAGCGCGCCGGCGCCGAAGGCGACCGCCGAGCGCAGGATGGCGCCGACATTGTGCGGATCGGTGACCTGGTCGAGCACCAGCACCAGCTTTGCATCGCCAAGCGCATCAAGCCGCTTGGCTTTCAGCGGCTCCGCCTCGATCAGCACGCCCTGATGCACGGCGTCCGACCCGGTGATCTTGTCGATGTCCCTGGGTTCGACCAGTTCCGTCTTGAAGGGCAGGGCGGCGAGATCGGCTATATCAAGGCGCTCGGCCGCATTGCGCGTCACCAGCATCTTTCTGATCTTGCGGCGCGGATTGTCGAGGGCGGCGCGCACCGTGTGCAGGCCGTACAGCCGCACCAGGCCGTCCGCGGCATTTTCGCCCGGCGGAACCGGCTGTCGCGGCCTGAACGCCGGCGCGCCGCCGCTTTTCTCGTCGCGATAGGCGCGGCGCAGCTTGGCGTAATGGGTGTCTTTGGGAGTGTTGGTTTTATCGCTCATGGCTGGCTTCTATAGCCGTGTCCTCCGGCCAAGGATATGGCCCGTCGCTGCAGCCGGCGAACAACATCGAAAAACCCTGGCTGCGCGGTTGACACCCAATGGGCTTGCCGCCATAAGGCGCTGCGCTGGTTTCGGAGAAGACACAACTCGGGTCCGGATTGGCGCGAATGCCTCGTTGCATGGCTCCGGCGGCAGACTGGAGAGGTGCCCGAGTGGTTAAAGGGGACGGACTGTAAATCCGTTAGCTTAGCTTACGTTGGTTCGAATCCAACCCTCTCCACCACTGCCGGCCCGGAAGCCCTGAAACGCGAAAAGAATCGGACCGAAAAGTGCATGGCGCTTTTCGGGTGAATCCGGTACTTCAGGAACGGCGCGGGTATAGCTCAGTGGTAGAGCAGCAGCCTTCCAAGCTGAATATGCGGGTTCGATTCCCGCTACCCGCTCCAGACACTCATCCCCAGCACCGGCAAGCCGAAACACTGCGCACAAGGCGCAGTGCTCCAATTGTAGTGTCCGCGACGCGCTAGCTGTTGAACGCTGACGCCACCTGGTGCTGCTGCGGCACCTGGCCGTTCGGCGTCAGCTTGTCGACGATGCCGGGCAAGGCAGCGGACAGTTGCTTGAGCAGTTCCTGCTCGTCCATTCCGGTCCGTTGCGCGATCTCGCGAATGATCTGCGGTCCGATTGCGGTGCCGAGATCATTGGCGTTGATCGACTGGTTCTGGCCGGTGCCGACCCAGGAGTCGGCGGCATTGCCGTGGCCGGCATTTCTGAGCTTGTCGAGCAGGCCGCCCAGTCCGCCGACCAGGCCGCCGTCGGCGGACGTGGTTTCCGTCGGAGCGGGGCCGGTCGGAGTAGGAGCAGGAGCGGGAGACTGCTCGGGCTGTTCGGCACTTCTGCCGCTCAGCATTTTTCCGACCAGCAGAGCACCGAGCGCGATCATCAGTGGTTTGGTGATGTTGCCGCCGGGAACGGCATTGTCAAAAAGTCCCATAGTGGATCCTCCATCTCAACCAAGCCCAGCCCATCTTCAACAATGGCGCATCCAGGCGGAATTTCAAGTTGGCTTGAGGTTTTGACAATCATATGAAAATGTCCGGCTGGCGGGGGATGGAGAGGAAAAAATGGGTATCATCAGCTGGATCATTCTCGGCGTGGTCGCCGGCTTCATCGGCAGCAAGATCGTCAACAAGACCGGCCAGGGCATGATCATGGATATCGTGCTCGGCATCGTTGGCGCCATTGTCGGCGGCCTGATCTTCAGCGCCTTCGGCGCGTCAGGTGTCACCGGCCTCAACATTTACAGCCTGATCGTCGCTGTGGTTGGCGCGGTGGTCGTCCTGTGGGCCTACCATCAGTTCAGCGCAAAGCGGACGCTTTAGGCGCCAGCCGGATCGTCTGAAGTTTCGAACTATTGCTGCTGGGAGGCGAGGAGAACGGCTCAGGGCCGGCATACCCAGCAGCGGCTCGCCTATGGCATCAACACCGCGTCGGCGGCGGCGAAAAAGATCAGCGTGCCCGCGATGAACGCCGCCCAGCCGACAAGCGACTTGCGGATGGCGGCCTTGTGCTCGGCGTTGGAGTTCTTGTTCTGGTCAAAATCCGTCATGGGGAGCTCCCTTGGCTGATTGATCATGCCGTCGTCGATTGGACGAGTCTTCGCCGATTAGACGATCTTTTTCGGCTCGGCAACAGCTCGTGCGCGAGCGCCTGCTTGCTGAGGCTACGCGACGACGGCCAGCCGGCGCTCGCGCTGATCCAGCGACACGATGGTCAGCCCGCTGCCGACAACCAGCAGGATGCCGCAGACCGCCAGCGCGTTGGGGAATTGCCCGAACACCAGCAGGCCTGAAATGACCGCCCAGACGGTGAAGCTATAGTAGAACGGTGCCACGGCGCTGGTCGGCCCGACGCGATAGGCCATGAAGATGAAGAAGTGGCCGAAGATCAGGAAAAATCCTGCGCCGGCCATCAGCAGCAGGTGGTGCGTCCCGGGCATGACCCAGCGCTCGGAAACCAGATGCGCGGCACCGGCGCCGATCAGCACCACCACGACGGCGGAAATCGCCACGATCATCCCCGGCACCTCGGCCGCGACCCGCCTGCCGGCAAGGTCGCGCGCCGCCGCAAGTGCGGCGTTGCCGAGCGCCAGCAGCGCGTAGACCGAAATGCCTTGCATGGTCGGTTGCGCCACCATCAGGGCGCCGATGAAGCCGAGCCCGATCAGCGCCATGCGCTGGCCGCCGATCCGTTCGCCAAACAGGATCGAGGAGCCGACCAGCATCAAGAGCGGCGTGATCTGTCCGAGCGCGGTGGAATCCGCGATCTGCATGTTGGCGAGTGCGACGACATAACAAAGGATCGCCGCCATCTCGAGCAGGTTCCTGTGCAACACGCGCTTGTCGAAGATCAGCGGGATCTGCTTGCCGTAGCCCAGCGCGAACAACAGCGGGAAGCCCCAGAGCGCTGCCGCCACGCCGCGCAGAAACAGCACTTCATAGGACGGCAGGCCCGCCGTCGCGAGCTTCATCATCGTGTCGTTGACGAGATACGACCCCGTCGAGACGATCATGAACAGCGGTCCGCGGATGGAGGCAGGGATCAAATGCATTCGGTCACAACATCAGACCCTGGTTGCGACCGCAATGGGCCATGGCCTGGCCTTGAATCAGACAGGGCGGGCAAGCCAGCCAGCGCTATCGCGGCTTCGATGCATCGGTCTGTCACCCATTTCATTTCGGCTTCAGCGTTCCTATATCAGCGCCACATCCCCGCAATCGGATCGATGGTTCGGACTGAGTGAGACGGCACCCAGCCAAAAGACGCTTGTGTTTTTTGGCCTTTGTCGCTAATCGCCCCGCATTCGACTGAACTGAAGGTCCAGGCCGTCCAAGGAAAGAGACTATGGCAAAAGGTAAATTCGAGCGTAACAAGCCTCACGTGAACATCGGCACGATTGGCCACGTCGACCATGGCAAGACGTCGCTGACGGCGGCGATCACCAAGTATTTTGGCGAATACAAGCGCTACGACCAGATCGACGCTGCCCCTGAAGAGAAGGCGCGCGGCATCACGATCTCGACGGCGCATGTCGAATACGAGACGGCCAACCGCCACTACGCTCACGTCGACTGCCCCGGCCACGCCGACTATGTGAAGAACATGATCACCGGTGCCGCGCAGATGGACGGCGCGATCCTGGTCGTGTCGGCCGCCGACGGCCCGATGCCGCAGACCCGCGAGCACATCCTGCTCGCCCGTCAGGTCGGCGTGCCGTCGATCGTCGTGTTTCTCAACAAGGTCGACCAGGTCGACGACGCCGAGCTGCTCGAACTGGTCGAGCTCGAGGTTCGCGAGCTTCTGACCAAGAACGAGTTCCCCGGCGACGACATTCCGATCGTCAAGGGTTCGGCTCTGGCTGCTCTTGAAGACAGCGACAAGAAGATCGGTGAGGACGCGATCCGCGAGCTGATGGCTGCGGTCGATGCCTACATCCCGACCCCGGTTCGTCCGCTCGACAAGCCGTTCCTGATGCCGATCGAAGACGTGTTCTCGATCTCGGGCCGCGGCACGGTCGTGACCGGCCGCGTCGAGCGTGGCATTGTCAAGGTCGGCGAGGAACTCGAGATCATCGGCATCCGTCCGACGACCAAGACGACCTGCACCGGCGTCGAGATGTTCCGCAAGCTGCTCGATCAGGGCCAGGCTGGCGACAACATCGGCGCGCTGCTGCGCGGCGTTGATCGTGAAGGTGTCGAGCGCGGCCAGGTTCTGGCCAAGCCCGGTACGGTGAAGCCGCACAAGAAGTTCGTGGCCGAAGCCTACATCCTGACCAAGGACGAAGGTGGCCGTCACACGCCGTTCTTCACCAACTACCGTCCGCAGTTCTACTTCCGCACGACCGACGTGACCGGCATCGTGTCGCTGCCGGAAGGCACCGAGATGGTGATGCCGGGCGACAACATCACGGTCGATGTCGAGCTGATCGTGCCGATCGCCATGGAAGAGAAGCTGCGCTTCGCTATCCGTGAAGGCGGCCGCACCGTCGGTGCCGGCATCGTCGTCACCATCAAGGAATAATCGAACCCGGCTTGTGCCGGATCGGTTCGAAACGGAAAGGGCGGTCCTTGGGGCCGCCCTTTCCTTTTGCCCCCAGAGATCGGTGCGCCGCGTTGTCGCCCGGACCCTGTTGCAAGCCTTTGGACCTCGTCTAGTATAGGTTGCATCAAGGGGCTTTTTCCAAATGGTTCCAGGGCGCCTTTTCCATCGTCGGGCATTGTGGTCGCTGCGGCTGATCTGCCTCTTGGCGTTGCTTGTCACGGGGCGTGCCTTTGCGGCGGATACGGCCCCGGATCTCGGTCCGACGATGCAGTTTGGTATTGTCCGCAGCAATGCACCGGGGTGCGAGCCGATCTGCCCGGAGTGGATCTCGGCAGAAGGCTCGATAGAAGCCGGAACGCCGGCTCTGTTCAAACGCATGCTGAAGACGCTTGGCGGGCGAAAGCTGCCGATCGTCGTCAATTCTCCCGGCGGCAATGTCGAGGCGGCGCTGGCGCTTGGCCGGCTGATCCGCAAGAACAAGCTCGATATCGCCATTGGCAAGACGGTGTTCTCCGGTTGCCAGCCCGACGCGAAGGGTTGCCAGGACCGTGACAAGAATGGCGCCCGCTACTTAGGCGATGTCATTGACTATGGCGCCATGTGCAATTCCGCCTGTCCGTTGATGTTTGCCGGCGGCGTCCGGCGTGTCGCAGGCGAATGGGCCTATCTCGGCGTCCATCAGATCACCACGACCTACATCCGCACGAAATTGCAATACCGGACCACCTACCGCATCGTGGGGGGCAAGAAGAAGGTTCTCAACACAAAGATCGTCAGCCGGAAGAATGCCGGCAGCTACAAGACCTACGAGATGAGCAAGTCGGTGGAGAAAAAGCTGGCCGCCTATCTGAACGAGATGGGCATCGAACCGAGCGTGCTCGAAACGATGAAGGGCACCCCGGCCAGCGACATCCACCAGATCGCCCTCGACGACATGCTGGCGATGAAGTTGGTCACCAGTGCGGACGCTGTAGACCTGTTGACCGCCGCAAGCCTGTGCAGGCCGGACCGGTTGGCCGCGAATTGCCTCGAAATACCGGGGAACAAGCCAGCCGATGGCCTGACGACCGCAGCCAGGCCCACCCCGCTACCGGTGGAGCCCGAGGGCGTGCAGCGCGATGAAGACATGCGCTTTATCGTGGCTCGCGGCAGCAACCCGCTCTGCAATCCCGACTGCCCGGAATGGATTTCGGCGGAAGGCGCGATCACACCTCGGACCCCGCAGAAGCTGCGCCAATTGCTCGCCACGCTCGGCAACCGGCAACTGCCTGTCGTGATCAGCTCAACGGGAGGCGACCTGTTCAGCGCTCTGGCGGCGGGACGGCTTATCCATGAAAAGAAGCTCGACGTCGCCGTTGGCCGCACCGATTTCGTCGGCTGTGACCCGGGAGAGTGGAGTTGCCTGGCCAAAGAGGGCGCCTATGCCGGGCTGAGCACCGATGCGGGCGTGGAGTGCGATTCGGCCTGCGCGCTCATGCTTGCCGGTGGCGTCAGGCGGCTTGTCGGTCCCCGGGCGCAGCTTAGCCTGTATCCGATGGGGCAAAAGCAGATGGTCAAGGCCTATCTCGAGGAGATGGCGATCGATCCCGCGCTGTTCGCAGCCATCGAACGGCGCTCGGTCGAGCGCCTGCTTGAACCCGACATGATGCTGAAGGTCGGGCTGACGACGGGCCCGCAATCGGTCGACGTGCTGACCGGCGCCACCATCTGCGAGGCGGTGCCGAAACCGCAGAATTGCCGGATCCGGCCTTCCGCCAATGCCGAGGCTGACGCGCCCGCCAAATTGTAAAGCGCGGCGACGTCGGAAACTGGCCATTGAGGCAGGTTGAGACACTCTCGATTTTTCCGCTATCGTCGCTGCTGGCGGCGCCGGGGCTGGCGGAGGATCGAGAATGAACCAGGATATCCCGACACTCTACGAATGGGCCGGCGGCAGCGAGGCCTTGAACCGGCTGACCCAGACTTTCTATGACAAGGTGGCGCAGGACCCGATCGTCGGGCCGGTGTTCAAGACCATGTCGCCGGATCATCCCGCCCATGTCGCGGCCTTCATCGGCGAGGTTTTCGGCGGACCAAAAACCTACAGCGAGCAATTTGGCGGCCACCGCGAGATGGTCATGCACCATCTGGGCAAGCATCTGACGGAGGAGCAGCGCCGCCGCTGGATCAACCTCCTGGCCGATGCCGCCGACGCGGTCGGGATGCCCGACGATCCGGAATTCCGTTCGGCCTTCATGGGCTATGTCGAATGGGGATCGCGGCTGGCCAAGATGAACTCCAATCTCGGCGAGACCTGCGATCCCGAGACGGAGCCGATGCCCGCCTGGGGCTGGGGCGTGCCGGGTGGCCCCTATCGGCCACCGGGCACAAACTAGCGCCCAGTCGCCACGGGAGGTGTTGGGCTGGTGCCGGAAGATATGAAGATCGTGCGCTGGCGGGAGTGGGACGGACCCGGCGTCGAACATTTGGTGCTGCAGGAGCGCGCAGGGGAGGTCTCGGCCGACTCCGTCGTCATCTGTTCCGGGCAAACGCCTTTTGCCGTCCGTTACCGCATCGCTTGCGATGTCGGCTGGCATGCCAGGCGTGTCGTTGTCGATATGATCGGTAGCGGCCGCACGCTTGTTCTTGCCGCCGATGGCGATGGTCGTTGGACCAGGGACGGCCTGCCGATGCCGGAGCTCGACGGCATTTTCGATCCCGACCTGACCGTCACGCCGTTCACCAACACGCTGCCGATCCGGCGATTGCGGCTTTCCGCAGGGCAGAGTGCCGAGATAACCACTGCCTTCATCGACTTCCCCGCCCTCACCGTCGTCGCCAACCCGCAGCGCTACACATGCCTCGAAGAGGGCAGGCGATATCTCTATGAATCGCGCGTGAGCGACTTCAGGCGGGAACTTGAGATCGACCGCGACGGGCTGGTTGTCAGCTATCCCGATTTCTGGCGCAGGGGTTAAGGCGCGTTTGCTTGCAAACCGCTCTTTACAGAGCGTGCGGAAGCTTTTAGGAAGCGCCTGCTGCGCCGACATGCGCACGATACGGGCATAGCTCAGTTGGTAGAGCGGCGGTCTCCAAAACCGCAGGTCGTAGGTTCGAGCCCTGCTGCCCGTGCCATTTCTTGGAATGGCACTCGACGTGATATTTCGCCATTTCTCGAAATGGCCATCAAAACGATATTTCTACGGTCTGCCGATTGAAAATCGGCGACCCGCTTGCCATATTAGCGCTCTTGGGGCATAAGAGCGCCATAGCCGGGACGGAACGACTGGATGGTTCCGAGGCGGCGTTTGGTCATAAAGCGGAGACTTGCCACTTGCGTGGATCAAGAATCGGTTTTATGTAGACGAAACAGACACGCGACGCGTGGAGCTGGGAAGCCGGCTTTACGCGTCTGATTTGCATGGGCGAAATGATTGCGCTGATTCGGCGCGAGATTGGGCTCAGGCGGCACGTCCCGGCCAGCGGGATCATCCAGGAGACCCGGCCAACGGGTCTTGAAGACAGAGCGGCATATGGCTTCGAAAACCACAAATCCTTTCGTCTTTCTCCAGCAGGTCCGCGCGGAGACCGCCAAGGTGACTTGGCCGTCGCGGCGCGAAACGATGATCTCGACGGTGATGGTCCTGGCCTTCGCAGTGATCGCGATGATCTTTTTCTTCACCGCTGATCAGCTCATGGGCCTCGCGGTCGAACAGATTCTGGGCATCGGACGCTAAGTCCGGCGATTACGGAGAAGTCTTGAAATGACCGCGCGCTGGTACATCGTCCACGCCTATTCGAACTTTGAAAAGAAGGTCGCCGAGGATATCGAGAACAAGGCCAAGCAGAAGGGCCTGTCCGCCGATATCCATCAGATCGTGGTGCCGACCGAGAAGGTCGTCGAAGTTCGTCGCGGCCGCAAGGTCGATGCCGAGCGCAAGTTCTTCCCGGGCTATGTGCTCCTGAAGGCCAACCTGACCGATGCTGTGTTCTCGCTGGTCAAGAACACGCCGAAGGTCACCGGCTTCCTGGGTGACTCCAAGCCGGTGCCGATCACCGAGGCGGAAGCGCAGCGCATCCTGAACCAGGTGCAGGAAGGCGTCGAGCGGCCCAAGCCCTCGGTCACGTTCGAGATCGGCGAAGCGATCCGCGTTTCGGATGGTCCCTTCGCGTCGTTCAACGGTTTCGTCCAGGAAGTGGACGAGGAGCGGGCGCGGCTCAAGGTGGAAGTTTCGATCTTCGGGCGCGCCGTGCCTGTCGATCTGGAATTCGGACAGGTCGAAAAAGGCTGATCCGAAATCCCGCCGCCAAGTGCGGTAGGGAAGAGCGGCGCGGAGATCGCGCTGCTCTTGAGAACGGTGGGAGACGAGTGCGGCTTTAGCCGGCCGCATGGATCGCACCACCAGACTGCAACCGCCGGGTTTCCCAAGACAGTGGGGGCCGGCATAGACAAAGGCAGGAAAAGAGATGGCTAAGAAAATTGCAGGCCAGCTCAAGCTCCAGGTGAAAGCGGGATCGGCTACGCCGTCTCCCCCGATCGGCCCGGCGCTTGGTCAGCGTGGCATCAACATCATGGAATTCTGCAAGGCGTTCAACGCGCAGACCCAGGAAATGGAAAAGGGATCGCCGGTTCCGGTCGTCATCACCTACTATCAGGACAAGTCCTTCACCTTCGTCATGAAGACGGCGCCGGTGAGCTACTTCCTGAAGAAGGCGGCTAACCTGACGTCTGGTTCCAAGGAGCCGGGCAAGGTCAAGGCCGGTACGGTTTCGCGTGAGAAGGTCCGCGAGATCGCCACCGCGAAGATGAAGGATCTGAACGCAAACGACGTCGAAGCGGCCATGCGCATGGTCGAGGGCTCCGCCCGCTCGATGGGTCTGGAAGTGGTGGGCTAAGATCATGGCAAAGATTGCAAAGCGTGTATCGAAGACCCGCGAAGGCATTGATCCCAACAAGGCTTATGCCCTGGGTGATGCGCTGAAGCTGCTCAAGGACCGTTCCTCGGTCAAGTTCGACGAGACCATCGAAGTCGCCATGAACCTCGGCGTCGACCCGCGCCATGCCGACCAGATGGTCCGCGGCGTGGTCAATCTGCCGAACGGCACCGGCCGCTCGGTGCGCGTCGCTGTGTTCGCACGCGGCGACAAGGCTGACGAAGCGCGCGCCGCCGGCGCCGACATCGTTGGTGCCGAGGATCTGGTCGATATCGTCCAGAAGGGCACGATCGATTTCGATCGCTGCATCGCCACGCCGGACATGATGCCGCTGGTCGGCCGTCTGGGCAAGGTGCTCGGCCCGCGCGGCATGATGCCGAACCCGAAGGTCGGCACCGTCACCACCGACGTTGCCGCCGCGGTCAAGGCATCGAAGGGCGGCGCCGTCGAGTTCCGCGTCGAGAAGGCCGGCATCGTTCATGCCGGCGTCGGCAAGGTCTCGTTCGAGGTCAAGGCTCTGGAAGAGAACATCCGCGCCTTCGCCGATGCCGTGACCAAGGCAAAGCCGGCTGGCGCCAAGGGCAACTACGTCAAGAAGGTGTCGGTCACCTCGACGATGGGTCCGGGCCTCAAGCTCGACGTCGCGACGCTCACAGCGTCCTGATACGAACATTTGGATCGGCCGCTAAAGGGCTGATCCGCAAGTGAATTCCGGGCCTCCGACTTGTCGGCGGCCCGGTACCGGAAGCCGAGAGGTTTCCGGACATCCTGTCCGAGATTGCAGGCGGCCCAGAAGCCTTAATTCGATTTGGGCCTGCATGAGACGGGTGAAGACCGGACAACGGAGCGATTGCTCCAATGAAAGGTTCGAACCGTGTTTGCCTTTTGTCTGCGCATCGCCGGCTTTGCCGTCGATGTGGCGAAAGGGGGCAGGATCCTCGAGCGTCGTTCGGGAGATCCGTTACTGGATGGCCCGGCCGACAAAGGCAACCCGACGCCTGTCCCCGTTAATGGGGCAGGGGTCAACTGGAGATAGGCAGTGGACAGAGCGGAAAAACGCGAACTCGTCACGGGCCTGAACGGTGCGTTCTCGAACGCAGGTTCAGTGGTCGTGGCCCACTACGCCGGTATCACCGTCGCGCAAATGAACGACCTTCGGTCGAAAATGCGCGCCGCCGGTGGCACCGTCAAAGTCGCGAAGAACCGTCTCGCCAAAATCGCTCTTCAGGGCACGGACTCCGCATCGATCATCGAGCTGTTCAAGGGACAGACGCTGATTGCTTATTCGGAGGATCCGATTGCGGCGCCGAAGGTCGCGTCCGATTTCGCCAAGGGAAATGACAAGCTCGTCATTCTCGGCGGCGCAATGGGCACGACCTCGCTCAATGCCGACGGTGTGAAGGCACTCGCCACACTCCCGTCGCTCGATGAGCTGCGCGCCAGGCTGGTTGGCATGATCGCCACGCCGGCAACCCGGATCGCCCAGATCGTCAATGCGCCAGCGGCCTCGGTCGCGCGCGTCATCGGCGCTTACGCCCGGAAGGACGAGGCGGCATGAGGCCGTTCCTCGCTATCACAAACACACGTTCGAACCTTATGAAGGAATACAACAATGGCTGATCTCGCAAAGATCGTAGACGACCTTTCGAAGCTGACCGTCCTCGAGGCGGCCGAGCTGTCGAAGCTTCTGGAAGAAAAGTGGGGCGTTTCCGCTGCTGCTCCGGTGGCGGTTGCCGCTGCTGGCGGCGCTGCAGCCGCTGCTGCTCCGGCTGAGGAAAAGACGGAATTCGACGTCGTCCTCACCGAGGCAGGCGCTCAGAAGATCAACGTCATCAAGGAAGTCCGCGCCATCACCGGTCTTGGCCTCAAGGAAGCCAAGGATCTGGTCGAAGCGGCTCCGAAGCCGGTCAAGGAAGGCGTTTCCAAGGCCGACGCTGACAAGTTCAAGGCCCAGCTGGAAGCAGCCGGCGCCAAGGTCGACCTGAAGTAAGCGTAAAAGCGGCGGACGGCCTCGCGCCGTCCGCCACTCCCTTCGCTGGAAGGGAGCACGCGTAGCGCGAGACGTACGAGAACCTCTTTCCTGAGGGCCGCAAATCGGCCTTCAGGAAACGGGTTTTCTCCCGTTCTAGCCGGCCGCCGACAGGCGCCGGGAAAACAGACAGAGGGTTGCCGCCAAGGTAGCCCAGTATGCAAGGCGAGCCGCGGCGAGGCTCGTCCCGAGTTTAGAGCTAAGGAGCGACGATGGCCCAGACCCAGACTTTCAATGGCCGCAGACGCGTACGCAAGTTCTTCGGAAAGATCCCGGAAGTTGCGGAGATGCCGAACCTGATCGAGGTTCAGAAGGCATCCTATGACCAGTTCCTGATGGTGGCGGAGCCCAAGGGTGGGCGTCCGGACGAGGGACTGCAGGCCGTTTTCAAGTCGGTCTTCCCGATCTCCGATTTTTCCGGCTCCTCGATGTTGGAGTTCGTGAAGTACGAGTTCGAAGGACCGAAATTCGACGTTGACGAATGCCGTCAGCGCGACCTGACCTATGCCGCGCCGCTCAAGGTGACGCTGCGCCTCATCGTGTTCGATATCGACGAGGATACCGGCGCCAAGTCCATCAAGGACATCAAGGAGCAGGACGTCTACATGGGCGACATGCCGCTCATGACCCTGAACGGCACCTTCATCGTCAACGGCACCGAGCGCGTCATCGTTTCGCAGATGCACCGTTCGCCGGGCGTCTTCTTCGACCATGACAAGGGCAAGTCGCACTCGTCGGGCAAGCTTCTGTTTGCCGCGCGCGTCATTCCTTATCGCGGTTCGTGGCTCGACATCGAGTTCGATTCCAAGGACGTCGTGCACGCCCGCATCGATCGTCGCCGCAAGATTCCGGTGACGTCGCTGCTGATGGCGCTCGGCATGGACGGCGAAGAGATCCTGTCGACCTTCTACAACAAGATCACCTACAAGCGCGCCGGCGACCATTGGCGCATTCCCTTCAACGTCGAGCGTTTCCGCGGCCTCAAGGCTGTCGGCGACCTGGTCGATGCCGATACCGGCGAAGTCGTCGTCGAGGCCGGCAAGAAGATCACCGCGCGTCAGGCAAGGGCGCTTGGCGAAAAGGGTCTGAAGGCGATCAAGGCGACCGACGAGGATCTGCTCGGCAACTATCTTGCCGAGGACATCGTCAACTACGGCACCGGCGAGATCTTCCTCGAGGCCGGCGACGAGATCGACGAGAAGACGCTGAAGGTTCTGCTCGGCACCGGCGAAGACGAGATCAAGGTTCTCGACATCGACCACGTCAATGTCGGCGCCTATATCCGCAACACGCTCAACGTCGACAAGAACGAGAGCCGCCAGGACGCGCTGTTCGACATCTATCGTGTCATGCGCCCCGGCGAGCCGCCGACGCTCGAAACCGCCGAAGCCATGTTCAACTCGCTGTTCTTCGACTCAGAGCGCTACGATCTGTCGGCCGTTGGCCGCGTCAAGATGAACATGCGTCTCGAGCTCAAGGCCGAGGACACCGTGCGCGTGCTGCGCAAGGACGACATCCTGGCCGTGGTCAGGACGCTGGTCGAACTGCGCGACGGCAAGGGCGAAATCGACGATATCGACAATCTCGGCAACCGCCGCGTGCGTTCGGTCGGCGAGCTGATGGAAAACCAGTACCGCGTCGGCCTGCTGCGCATGGAGCGCGCGATCAAGGAGCGTATGTCCTCGATCGAGATCGACACGGTGATGCCGCAGGACCTGATCAACGCCAAGCCGGCGGCTGCCGCCGTGCGCGAGTTCTTCGGTTCCTCGCAGCTGTCGCAGTTCATGGACCAGACCAACCCGCTGTCGGAGATCACCCACAAGCGCCGTCTCTCGGCGCTTGGACCGGGCGGTTTGACCCGCGAGCGCGCCGGCTTCGAGGTGCGCGACGTGCACCCGACGCATTACGGCCGCATCTGCCCGATCGAGACGCCGGAAGGCCCGAATATCGGTCTGATCAACTCGCTGGCCACCTTCGCACGCGTCAACAAGTACGGCTTCATCGAGAGCCCGTACCGCAAGATCGTCGACGGCAAGCTGACCAATGACGTCGTCTATCTCTCGGCGATGGAAGAGGCCAAGCACCATGTCGCGCAGGCCAACGCCGAGCTCGACAAGAACGGTGGTTTCGTCGACGAATTCGTCATTTGCCGCAGCGCCGGCGAAGTGATGATGGCGCCGCGCGAAAACGTCGATCTGATGGACGTTTCGCCCAAGCAGATGGTGTCGGTGGCCGCGGCCCTGATCCCGTTCCTGGAAAACGACGACGCCAACCGCGCTCTGATGGGCTCGAACATGCAGCGTCAGGCCGTGCCGCTGGTGCGCGCCGAGGCGCCGTTCGTCGGCACCGGCATGGAGCCGATCGTCGCCCGTGACTCGGGCGCCGCCATCGGCGCCCGCCGAGGCGGCATCGTCGACCAGGTGGACGCGACGCGTATCGTTATCCGCGCCACCGAAGATCTCGATCCGGGCAAGTCCGGCGTCGATATCTACCGGCTGATGAAGTTCCAGCGTTCGAACCAGAACACCTGCATCAACCAGCGTCCGCTGGTTCGCATGGGCGACCGCGTCAACAAGGGCGACATCATTGCCGACGGTCCGTCGACCGAGCTCGGTGATCTGGCGCTCGGCCGCAACGTGCTGGTCGCGTTTATGCCGTGGAACGGCTACAACTACGAGGACTCGATCCTCTTGTCCGAACGCATCGTCGCCGATGACGTCTTCACCTCGATCCACATCGAGGAGTTTGAGGTCATGGCGCGCGATACCAAGCTCGGGCCGGAGGAAATCACGCGCGACATCCCGAACGTCTCGGAAGAAGCGCTGAAGAACCTCGACGAGGCCGGCATCGTCTATATCGGTGCGGAAGTTCAGCCGGGTGACATCCTGGTCGGCAAGATCACGCCGAAGGGTGAAAGCCCGATGACGCCGGAAGAGAAGCTTCTGCGCGCCATCTTTGGCGAAAAGGCATCCGATGTGCGCGACACCTCGATGCGCATGCCTCCGGGCACTTTCGGCACCGTCGTCGAGGTGCGCGTGTTCAATCGCCACGGTGTGGAGAAGGACGAGCGCGCCATGGCGATCGAGCGCGAGGAGATCGAACGCCTCGCCAAGGACCGCGACGACGAGCAGGCCATTCTGGACCGCAACGTCTACGCGCGTCTTTCCGACGTGCTCGTCGGCAAGGAAGCGATCGCCGGACCGAAGGGCTTCAAGAAGGGCTCGACGCTGTCCAAGGATACGCTCGACGAGTATCCGCGTTCGCAGTGGTGGCAGTTTGCCGTGGAGAACGAAAAGCTCCAGAGCGAACTCGAAGCCCTGCGTGGTCAGTACGACGACTCCAAGAAGGCGCTCGAGCAGCGCTTCATGGACAAGGTCGAGAAGGTCCAGCGCGGCGACGAAATGCCTCCGGGCGTCATGAAGATGGTCAAGGTCTTCGTGGCCGTGAAGCGCAAGATGCAGCCCGGCGACAAGATGGCCGGCCGTCACGGCAACAAGGGTGTCGTGTCGCGGATCGTTCCGGTCGAGGACATGCCTTTCCTCGAGGACGGCACGCATGCCGATATTGTGCTCAACCCGCTGGGTGTGCCGAGCCGCATGAATGTCGGCCAGATCCTGGAAACGCATCTGGGCTGGGCATGCGCGGGCATGGGCAAGAAGATCGGCGAGCTGATCGACGCGTACAAGGTGGCGGGCGACATCAAGCCGCTGCGCAAGACGCTCGAAAGCTTCATCCCGGCCAACGACCGCAACGAGCCGGTTCGCGAGTATGACGACGAGAGCATTGTTCGCCTCAGCGAGCAGATGCGCCGCGGCGTCTCGATCGCGACCCCGGTGTTCGACGGCGCGCACGAGGCTGACATCAACATCATGCTGGAGCAGGCGGGCCTGCACACCAGCGGTCAGTCGCAGCTCTATGACGGACGCACAGGCGAGCCGTTCGATCGCAAGGTGACGATGGGCTACATCTATATGCTCAAGCTTCACCATCTCGTGGACGACAAGATCCACGCGCGTTCGATCGGTCCGTACTCGCTCGTCACCCAGCAGCCGCTGGGCGGCAAGGCGCAGTTCGGTGGCCAGCGCTTCGGCGAGATGGAGGTCTGGGCGCTCGAAGCATACGGCGCCGCCTACACGCTGCAGGAAATGCTGACGGTGAAGTCGGACGACGTCGCCGGCCGCACCAAGGTCTACGAGGCGATCGTCCGTGGCGACGACACTTTCGAGGCCGGCATTCCCGAGAGCTTCAACGTTCTCGTCAAGGAAATGCGGTCTCTCGGCCTCAATGTCGAGCTGGAGAACACCAAGCTCGACGACAACCCGATCCGGCTGCCCGACGCGGCCGAGTAAGAAAGACATCCGGTCGCGGGCTCCCGCGACCGGATGCATCAAATTCTACGGCCAGTGGCCGACAAGACGGCGGGCGTTTGGCTCGCGACTAGATGCAAGGGGTTTTCGAGGACCCCGAAAAGGAGAACGGCATGAACCAAGAGGTCATGAATCTCTTCAATCCGCAGGCGCCTGCGCAGGTGTTCGATTCTATCCGGATATCGCTTGCCAGCCCTGAGAAGATTCTGTCCTGGTCTTTCGGCGAGATCAAGAAGCCGGAGACCATCAACTACCGCACCTTCAAGCCGGAGCGTGACGGTCTGTTCTGCGCGCGCATTTTTGGCCCGATCAAGGACTATGAGTGCCTGTGCGGCAAGTACAAGCGCATGAAGTACAAGGGCGTCATCTGCGAGAAGTGCGGCGTCGAAGTCACGCTGTCGCGCGTCCGCCGCGAGCGCATGGGCCATATCGAACTGGCAGCACCGGTCGCCCATATCTGGTTCCTGAAGTCGCTGCCGTCGCGCATCGGCACGCTGCTCGACATGACCCTCAAGGACATCGAGCGCGTCCTCTACTTCGAGAACTACATCGTCACCGAACCTGGCCTCACCGCGCTGAAGGAGCACCAGCTGCTCAGCGAGGAAGAGTACATGATCGCCGTCGACGAGTATGGCGAGGACAGCTTCACCGCCATGATCGGCGCCGAGGCCATTCATGACCTGCTGGCCGGCATGGACCTGGAGAAGATCGCCGGCGACCTGCGTTCGGAACTGGCTTCGACCACCTCCGAGCTGAAGCAGAAGAAGTATCTGAAGCGGCTCAAGGTCGTCGAGAACTTCATGGAATCCGGCAACCGTCCGGAATGGATGATCATGAAGGTGGTTCCGGTGATCCCGCCAGACCTGCGTCCGCTTGTCCCGCTGGACGGCGGCCGCTTCGCCACGTCGGATCTGAACGACCTCTATCGCCGCGTCATCAACCGCAACAACCGTCTGAAGCGGCTGATCGAGCTGCGCGCCCCCGGCATCATCGTGCGCAATGAAAAGCGCATGCTGCAGGAAGCCGTCGATGCGCTGTTCGACAACGGCCGTCGCGGCCGTGTCATCACCGGCGCCAACAAGCGCCCGCTGAAGTCGCTGTCCGACATGCTCAAGGGCAAGCAGGGCCGGTTCCGTCAGAACCTGCTCGGCAAGCGCGTCGACTATTCCGGCCGCTCGGTCATCGTGACCGGTCCGGAGCTCAAGCTGCACCAGTGCGGCCTGCCCAAGAAGATGGCGCTCGAACTGTTCAAGCCCTTCATCTACGCCCGTCTCGACGCCAAGGGTTACTCCTCGACCGTCAAGCAGGCGAAGAAGCTGGTCGAGAAGGAGCGTCCGGAAGTCTGGGATATCCTCGACGAGGTCATCCGCGAGCATCCGGTGCTGCTGAACCGTGCGCCGACGCTGCACCGTCTCGGCATCCAGGCGTTCGAGCCGATCCTGATCGAAGGCAAGGCGATCCAGCTGCACCCGCTGGTCTGCACGGCCTTCAACGCCGACTTCGACGGCGACCAGATGGCCGTTCACGTGCCGCTGTCGCTGGAAGCGCAGCTTGAAGCCCGCGTGCTGATGATGTCGACCAACAACATCCTGCACCCGGCCTCCGGCGCGCCGATCATCGTGCCGTCGCAGGACATGGTTCTGGGTCTCTACTATCTCTCGATCGTCAACCAGAACGAGCCGGGCGAGGGCATGGTGTTTGCCGACATGGGCGAACTCCAGCACGCGCTTGAGACCAAGGCGGTGACGCTGCACTCCAAGATCAAGGGCCGCTTCCGTTCGGTTGATGCCGAAGGCAAGGTCGTGTCGAAGATCTATGACACCACCCCTGGCCGCATGATCATCGGCGAGCTTCTGCCGAAGAACGTCAACGTGCCTTACGAGACCGCCAACCAGGAGATGACCAAGAAGAACATCTCCAAGATGATCGACACCGTCTACCGCCACTGCGGTCAGAAGGAGACGGTCATTTTCTGCGACCGCATCATGGCACTCGGCTTCAGCCATGCCTGCCGCGCCGGCATTTCGTTCGGCAAGGACGACATGCTGATCCCGGACGCCAAGATCAAGCTGGTCTCCGACACCGAGGCTTTGGCCAAGGAATACGAGCAGCAGTACAATGACGGCCTGATCACGCAGGGCGAGAAGTACAACAAGGTCGTCGACGCCTGGGCCAAGTGCTCGGAAAAGGTCGCCGACGAAATGATGGCCCGCATCAAGGCGGTCGAGTTCGAGGACAACGGCCGTCAAAAGCCGATGAACTCGATCTACATGATGTCGCACTCCGGTGCGCGTGGCTCGCCCACCCAGATGCGTCAGCTTGCCGGCATGCGCGGCCTTATGGCCAAGCCGTCGGGTGAAATCATCGAGACGCCGATCATCTCGAACTTCAAGGAAGGCCTGACCGTGCTCGAGTACTTCAACTCGACCCACGGTGCCCGTAAGGGTCTGGCCGACACCGCCTTGAAGACGGCGAACTCGGGTTACCTCACCCGTCGTCTGGTCGACGTGGCGCAGGATTGCATCGTCAACTCCGTCGACTGCGGCACCGACAAGGGCCTCACCATGCAGCCGATCGTCGATGCCGGTCAGGTCGTCGCTTCGGTCGGCCAGCGCGTGCTGGGTCGTACGTCGCTCGACGACATCACCCATCCGGTGTCGGGCGAGATTCTGGTCAAGGCCGGAACGCTGATGGACGAGCGTGATGTGGAACAGATCGAAAAGGCCGGCGTCCAGTCGGTTCGCATCCGCTCGGCACTGACTTGCGAAGTCAGGGTTGGCGTCTGCGCGGTCTGTTACGGTCGCGATCTTGCCCGCGGCACCCCGGTCAACCAGGGTGAAGCTGTCGGCGTCATCGCGGCGCAGTCGATCGGCGAGCCGGGCACGCAGCTCACCATGCGTACCTTCCACATGGGCGGTACCGCGCAGGTGGTGGATAGTTCGTTCCTTGAAGCCTCGTATGAGGGCAAGGTCGAGATCCGCAACCGCAACGTGGTGCGCAACTCCGACGGCCAGCAGATGGTCATGGGCCGCAACATGGCGGTGCTGATCCTCGACGAAGCCGGCAAGGAGCGCGCCTCGCACCGTCTCACCTATGGTTCGCGCATCTTCGTGGACGATGGTGACAAGGTGAAGCGCGGCCAGCGTATCGCCGAGTGGGATCCCTACACCCGTCCAGTCCTCACCGAAATCGAGGGCAGGGTGTCGTACGAGGATCTGGTCGACGGCATTTCCGTTCAGGAAACGGCCGACGAGTCGACCGGCATCACCAAGCGTGAGGTCATCGACTGGCGCTCGACGCCACGCGGCAACGACCTGAAGCCGGCGATTGCGATCCAGGACGCCAAGGGCAAGGTCGGCAAGCTGTCGAAGGGTGGCGACGCCCGCTTCCTGCTCTCGGTCGAGGCCATTCTTTCGGTCGAGCCGGGCTCGCAGGTTCGCCCCGGCGACGTGCTGGCGCGTATTCCGATGGAAAGCGCCAAGACCAAGGACATCACCGGCGGTCTGCCGCGTGTTGCCGAACTGTTCGAGGCACGTCGTCCGAAGGATCACGCCATCATCGCCGAGATCGACGGCACGATCCGCTTCGGCCGCGACTACAAGAACAAGCGTCGCATCATCATCGAGCCGCATGACTCGACGCTTGAGCCGGTTGAATACCTGATCCCGAAGGGCAAGCCGTTCCATCTCCAGGACGGCGATGTCATCGAGAAGGGCGACTACATCCTCGACGGCAATCCGGCGCCGCACGACATCCTGGCGATCAAGGGCGTGGAGGCACTTGCTTCCTACCTCGTCAACGAGATCCAGGAAGTCTACCGTCTGCAGGGCGTGTCGATCAACGACAAGCACATCGAGGTGATCGTTCGCCAGATGCTGCAGAAGGTCGAGATCACGGTGCAGGGCGACTCGACCTACATCCCGGGCGATCATGTCGACGTGATCGAACTGGAAGAGGTCAACGAGCGCCTGGTCGAGGACGGCAAGAAGCCGGCTGAAGGCCTGCCGGTTCTGCTCGGCATCACCAAGGCATCGCTGCAGACGCCATCCTTCATCTCGGCCGCCTCCTTCCAGGAGACGACCCGAGTGCTGACGGAAGCCGCTGTTGCCGGCAAGACCGACATGCTGCAGGGACTGAAGGAAAACGTCATCGTCGGCCGGCTTATCCCGGCCGGCACCGGCGGCACGATGAGCCAGATCCGGCGCATCGCCACCTCGCGCGACGAACTGATCATCGACGAGCGCCGCAAGGCCTCCGGTGTGGAAGTCGCCGAGCCGATGCTGGCCGACATGACAACCGCCGCACAGTAAGCGCGAACGGAAAGAGACAAGAAAAGGGGCCCAAGCGGCCCCTTTTCGCGTTTAGGTCCCCAATTGGATCGGAGAAGAAAACGATGAGCAAAAGGATCTGGGCGGCTGTCGACGACTACATCGTCGGTTCCCTGTTTGAGGCGGACCCTGTGCTTGATGCCGTCCTGGCGGCCAACAACGATCACGGCCTGCCGGCGATCGACGTGTCGCCGGCGCAAGGCAAGCTGCTTTCACTTCTTGTGCGCATGCGGGGAGCGAGGAAGGTTCTCGAAATCGGCACGCTGGGCGGCTATTCGACCATCTGGATGGCGCGGGCACTGCCTGTCGACGGCAAGATCGTGACGCTTGAACTCGATCCGCACTATGCCGGCGTCGCGCGATCGAATTTCGAGCGTGCAGGCGTCTCGGAGCGTGTGGAACTGCGGGTCGGGCCGGCTCTTCAGTCGCTTGCAGCACTTGGCGCCGAGAATGCCGGGCCGTTCGACTTCATCTTCATCGACGCTGACAAGCCGAACAACCCGCACTATCTGTCCTGGGCCATGCCGCTGTCGCGGCCCGGAACGGTCATCGTCTGCGACAACGTGATCCGCGATGGCGCCGTGGTGAATGAAGATGGCCGCGACGCCAATGTCGAAGGCGCGCGCGCCGCATTCTCGTTCATTGGCGGCGAGAAGCATCTGGACGGCACCGCCATCCAGACTGTTGGCGCCAAGGGCTATGACGGCTTTGCCATCGCGATCGTAGAGTGAGAATGCAAGCTTTGATCACAAAGAGGTCTAGGACAGATGAACGAAGCAGCGCTTTGGGATTTAATCAACGCGGGGCGGGAGCGCATGAATATCGCGCAGAGAAGACTCTGGGATGTGATCGGCATCGACCCTGAGCAATGGACGCATCGCTCTTCGGCGGGGGATGACCAGCGCATCTGGGTGGTGGCGCTGGTTGGACGAAGCGTAATTTCCTACAATGAATTCGAATACGGCTTCGACCGCTCGCATTTCGTCAGGTATGGCGAGATCGCTGAACTTGGCTGGGGGCAAGCTGACCTTGAGGTTGCCATTCAACACGTTCTGAACGAGATGGAGCGCGGACATCGAACCGCGCCCACCGTTTCCGAACCTCGGCCAGGAACATATCCTAGCCGAGGATGACAAGACAACGGCGGATAGGTCTTTCATCTCAGCTCAGTCGAAAAACGCTTCGACCACGTTGCGCTTGCCGAGCATGAAGGCATCGGCGACATGCTGGAGAGGCGCGAGATCGACGTCGGAAACGCCGGCGCGCACGATCTCGGCAAAACGCTTGTAGAGCATCGGGTATTCCGCTTCCGGTTCATCGTGGACGACACGGCCGTCGATGGCGAGCTTGATGCCGCCACCCGACAGCACCATGGCGCCCTTGTCGGTGTCGGCCAGGATGTCCCAGCTTTGCGGGCCTGTCTGCAGCCAGTCGAGGTCCATCGTCACCGGCAACCCGTTCGAGGTGCGGAAGGTGACACGCGCGGCAACCGGGGATGCGCGGTTTTCGGGGAAATCCAGAACTGCCGAAGTGATGAACATCGCCGGCAGGATATGGGTGGCAATCGACAGCGCGTTGATGCCGGGATCAAAGACGCCAAAACCGCCGGGGGCCCAGATCCACTCCTGGTTCGGATGCCAGCGGCGCACGTCTTCCTTCCAGTTGATGGCGGCCGACTTGATCTTGGTCGAGTTCAGGAAGGCGCGGGCGGCCTCGACCGCCGGCGCATAGCGCGAGTGCCAGCTGGCGAACAGCGAGACGTCGTTCTGCGCGGCCAATGCCTTGAGGTCCTCGACCTCGCTGACGGTTGCGCCTGGCGGTTTTTCCAGGAAGACATGCTTCTTCGCCATCAGCGCCGTCCGCGCCGCGTCGTAGCGGAACTGGGGCGGCATGCAGAGCGATACGGCCTCAAGCTCGGGTACGGCGTCGAGCATGGCTTCGATGGTGGGGAAATTCGGGATGTTTTCCACCTTGCCATGCCGGCTAGCGGCCGCGATGAGGCGATAGTTCGGGTCTTTCGCCAGGGCCGGCAGGTGCTGGTCGCGGACGATCTTGCCGACGCCGACGATGCCTATCTTGATGGGCTGGGACACGGCCGCTCCGTCTGTTTGTTGAGTGATGAAGAGCGTTTCTTATCAGAACACTTGCTCCGGGCAAGCCGGAGCCGGCAAGCTGACGCCGAAAGGTCAGCCCCAGCTTTCCTCGAACTGCAGCGCCAGCTTTTCGCCGGCCAGAAAGGCCTCGATAGCTGCTTCGAAAGGTGAGGGGTCGAGGCCGTTCGCACCCAGCCAGTCGTCGGAATAATAGGTGTTGGCATAGCGGTCGCCGGAATCGCAGATCAGCGTCACCAGCGAGCCGGCCTTCCTCGCCTCAACCATGCGCGCTGCCTGAAAGCACATGGCGACGAAGTTGGTGCCGGTCGACCCGCCGACACGGCGGCCGAGCCGGCGCGACAGCACCCGCATCGCCGCCAGCGACACCGCGTCCGGCACCCGCAGCATGTGATCGATGACGCCGGGCACGAAGGACGGTTCAACGCGCGGCCGGCCGATGCCCTCGATTCGCGACGGCTGCTCGCAGCGGCAGTCACGGTCATGCGTGGCAAAGCTGTCGAAGAAGGCCGAGCGCTCGACGTCGGCGACCGACAGCCGCGTTGCATGCCGCTTGTAGCGCAGATAGCGGCCGATCGTGGCGGTGGTGCCGCCGGTGCCGGCGCTCATGACGATCCAGGTCGGGATCGGATGCTGCTCCTCGCGCATCTGCCCGAAGATGGAATCGGCGATGTTGTTGTTGCCGCGCCAGTCGGTGGCGCGTTCGGCATGGGTGAACTGGTCCATGAAATGGCCGCCAAGCCGCGCCGCGAGTTCAGCCGACTCGGCATAGATGCGCCGGCCGTCATCGATGAAGTGGCACTTGCCGCCATGGTGCTCGATCGCCGTGATCTTTTCGCGCGAGGTCGATCGCGGCATCACGGCATAGAACGGCACACCGATCATGCGGGCGAAATAGGCTTCCGACACCGCCGTCGAGCCCGACGACGCTTCGATCACCGGCGAGCCTTCACGGATAAGGCCGTTGCACAGCGCATAGAGAAACAGCGAACGTGCCAGCCGATGCTTCAGGCTGCCGGTCGGATGGGTGGATTCGTCCTTGAGGTAGAAGTCGATGCCAGCCAGTGCCGGCAGATCCAGCTTCCACAGGTGCGTATCGGCCGAGCGGTGCTGGTCGGCTTCGATCGCGGCGACCGCCCGGTCGGCCCAGTCCCGGGATGCGGGTCCAACCGTTCTCGATCCGGCCATCTTTCAGCACCCTGGTTTCAGATAGGCACGTCGAATGTGACGATAGACACTTCGCCTTCGAGCGCGCCCTGGAAAGCGGAAATATGCGGCTCTTCGTCGGGTATGCCATCCATGTCGCCGATCTGGTCGAGCTCGGCCTCGGCGTAACCTTCGGCCGCAAGCGATTCGAGTGCCCGGCGCACCGCCGAATCGTCATCGGGCGCGACCAGCATCACGTGCACGCCTTCCGGCTTGCCGCCCTTTTTCTTCCACACCCGGCCGGTGATGATGGTGACCGGGCGTTCGTCATTGTCGTTCACGGGTCGATTCCTCTTGGCAAGATTCGGGCGGGCGAGGGGCCTCTGACTGCTCATGCGGCCTTTTTCGCATGAAGCAGGGCCGTACAACAGCGCAAAGCCATTCACTTTGCCAAAGGCTTGGCACTTTCTTCCTCGCACTTGCAAAATGGCGAAAGAAAATTACATGCGGTTTTCGCATGGCTGCCAAGCCCCGGCTTCAATGCAATATTTGCCGCGCCGGGGTTGACGGTTCGCGGGCTTGCTAGTAGAAGCCGGCCAGTCAGAACCGATGTGAGGCTCTCCCTTCCGAAGCGACACGCTTTGGAGTTTGCCTCAAACAGGGTTCGTTTTACGAGCGAAAAAGACATTTCCGGCGTGCACGAAGCGGCTTCCGCTTCCTCTGCCATTTGTTCGGGCAAGACCGCGAGGCGCGGTTTGTGGCCCGAATTTGCGTATGGAAATGACGCTTTGAGCGGCCCTGACCGGGCGAGACACGGAATTGAGAGACAAGAGGGTTTAATGCCTACCGTCAACCAGCTGATCCGCAAGCCGCGCATTGCGCCGGTGAAGCGCAACAAGGTCCCGGCCATGCAGCAGAACCCGCAGAAGCGGGGCGTCTGCACGCGCGTCTATACAACGACGCCGAAGAAGCCGAACTCGGCGCTGCGCAAGGTGGCCAAGATCCGCCTGACCAATGGTTTTGAAGTGATCGGGTACATCCCCGGCGAAGGCCACAACCTTCAGGAACACTCCGTGGTGATGATCCGCGGCGGCCGCGTCAAGGATCTTCCGGGCGTTCGCTACCACATCATCCGCGGCGTGCTCGACACGCAGGGTGTGAAGAACCGCAAGCAGCGCCGTTCGAAGTACGGCGCCAAGCGTCCGAAGTAAGATTTTCCGGCCTTGGCGCTCCTCGAGTGCGTCGGGCTATGAGATTGAGAGACAAAAGCCATGTCGCGTCGTCACAGTGCAGAAAAGCGTGAGATCAATCCGGACCCGAAGTTCGGCGATCTGATCGTCACCAAGTTCATGAACGCCGTCATGTATGACGGCAAGAAGTCGGTCGCCGAGACCATCGTCTACGGTGCGCTCGACCAGGTTCAGTCGAAGACCAAGCAGGAGCCGGTCACGGTCTTCCATCAGGCGCTCGACAATGTCGCGCCGCATGTGGAAGTGCGTTCGCGTCGTGTCGGCGGCGCCACCTATCAGGTTCCGGTCGACGTGCGCCCCGAGCGCCGCCAGGCATTGGCCATTCGTTGGCTGATCGCGGCGGCCCGCAACCGCAACGAGACCACGATGGTCGACCGCCTCTCCGGCGAGCTGATGGACGCGGCCAACAACCGCGGCACCGCTGTCAAGAAGCGTGAAGACACCCACAAGATGGCTGAAGCCAACCGCGCTTTCGCGCACTACCGCTGGTAAAGCGCGAACGAGACTGAGAGGCAGCTACGATGGCCCGCGAATACAAAATCGAAGACTACCGCAATTTCGGTATCATGGCGCATATTGACGCCGGCAAGACGACGACCACCGAGCGCGTCCTCTATTATACGGGCAAGTCGCACAAGATCGGCGAAGTCCACGACGGCGCTGCCACCATGGATTGGATGGAGCAGGAGCAGGAGCGCGGCATCACCATCACGTCCGCCGCGACCACGACCTTCTGGAAGGGTCGCAGCGGCAAGATGTACCGCTTCAACATCATCGACACCCCCGGCCACGTCGACTTCACCATCGAAGTCGAGCGTTCGCTGCGCGTTCTCGACGGCGCCATCGCGCTGCTCGATGCCAATGCCGGTGTCGAGCCGCAGACGGAAACCGTCTGGCGTCAGGCCGACAAGTACCGCGTTCCGCGCATGATCTTCTGCAACAAGATGGACAAGATCGGCGCCGACTTCTACCGCTCGGTCGAGATGATCGGTTCGCGCCTCGGTGCGCATGCTGTTGTCATGCAGCTGCCGATCGGCGCCGAGACCGAGTTCAAGGGTGTTGTCGACCTCGTCGAGATGAACGCGCTGGTCTGGCGCGACGAGACGCTGGGCGCTGCCTGGGACATCGTCGAGATCCCGGACGACCTCAAGGCTCGTGCCGAAGAATACCGCGAGAAGATGATCGAGGCCGCCGTCGAAATGGACGAGACGGCGCTTGAGAATTACCTCGAAGGCAAGATGCCGTCGAATGACGAGATCCGCGCGCTGATCCGCAAGGGCACCATCGCGGTGAAGTTCTACCCGATGTTCTGTGGCTCGGCCTTCAAGAACAAGGGCGTACAGCCGCTGCTCGACGCCGTCGTCGAATATCTGCCGTCGCCGGCCGATGTTCCCGCCATCAAGGGCGTCGACGCCAAGACCGACGCCGAGATCGAGCGTCATGCCGACGACAACGAGCCGCTGTCGATGCTCGCCTTCAAGATCATGAACGACCCGTTCGTCGGTTCGCTGACCTTTGCCCGCATCTATTCGGGCAAGCTCACCAAGGGCATCTCGGTCGACAACACCGTGAAGGGCAAGAAAGAGCGCATCGGCCGCATGCTGCAGATGCATGCCAACTCGCGTGCCGACGTCGAAGAGGCTTTTGCCGGCGACATCGTTGCTCTTGCCGGTCTCAAGGACACGACCACCGGCGACACGCTCAGTGATCCGCTGCATCCGGTCATCCTCGAGCGCATGGAATTCCCCGATCCGGTCATCCAGATCGCCATCGAGCCGAAGACCAAGAACGACCAGGAAAAGATGGGCCTCGCCCTTCACCGCCTGGCCGCCGAGGATCCGTCCTTTCGCGTCAAGACCGACGAGGAAAGCGGCCAGACCATCATTTCCGGCATGGGCGAACTTCATCTCGACATCATCGTCGACCGCATGCGTCGCGAGTTCAAGGTCGAGGCCAATGTCGGCGCACCGCAGGTGGCTTATCGCGAGACGATCACCCGCAAGCACGAGCAGGATTACACGCACAAGAAGCAGACCGGCGGTACCGGTCAGTTCGCTCGCGTCAAGATCGTCTTCGAGCCGAACCCGGACAGCAGCGAGTTCGAGTTCGATACCAAGATCGTCGGCGGCGCCGTGCCGAAGGAATACATCCCGGGTGTCGAAAAGGGCATCAACAGCGTCATGACCTCGGGTCCGTTCGCGGGCTTCCCGATGATCGGCGTCAAGGCGACGCTGATCGACGGCGCCTACCACGATGTCGACTCCAGCGTTCTGGCCTTCGAAATCGCCGGCCGCGCCTGCTTCCGTGAAGCAGCACCCAAGCTTGGTGTGCAGCTGCTCGAGCCGATCATGAAGGTCGAAGTTGTGACGCCGGAAGACTACGTCGGCAGCGTCATCGGCGATCTGAACGGTCGTCGTGGCCAGATCCAGGGTCAGGAAGCGCGTGGCGTTGCAGTGGTCATCAACGCGATGGTGCCGCTCGCCAACATGTTCAAGTACGTCGACAATTTGCGCTCGATGAGCCAGGGCCGTGCGGCCTACACGATGCAGTTCGATCACTACGAGCCGGTCCCTACGGCGGTGGCCCAGGAAGTCCAGAAGAAATACGCGTAAGGGTTCCTTAGCCACCGGGTCGCGTCTCTTGCGCGGTGCCGGATCTGAAGAGCGAATAACAATTTCCCCCAAGCGGGTAGAATAGACGGAGAACGATTATGGCCAAAGGTAAATTCGAGCGTAACAAGCCTCACGTGAACATCGGCACGATTGGCCACGTCGACCATGGCAAGACGTCGCTGACGGCGGCGATCACCAAGTATTTTGGCGAATACAAGCGCTACGACCAGATCGACGCTGCCCCTGAAGAAAAGGCGCGCGGCATCACGATCTCGACGGCGCATGTCGAATACGAGACGGCCAACCGCCACTACGCTCACGTCGACTGCCCCGGCCACGCCGACTATGTGAAGAACATGATCACCGGTGCCGCGCAGATGGACGGCGCGATCCTGGTCGTGTCGGCCGCCGACGGCCCGATGCCGCAGACCCGCGAGCACATCCTGCTTGCCCGTCAGGTCGGCGTGCCGTCGATCGTGGTGTTCCTCAACAAGGTCGACCAGGTCGACGACGCCGAGCTGCTCGAACTGGTCGAGCTCGAGGTTCGCGAGCTTCTGACCAAGAACGAGTTCCCCGGTGACGACATTCCGATCGTCAAGGGTTCGGCTCTGGCTGCTCTTGAAGACACCGACAAGAAGATCGGCGAGGACGCGATCCGCGAGCTGATGGCTGCGGTCGATGCTTACATCCCGACGCCTGTTCGTCCGCTCGACAAGCCGTTCCTGATGCCGATCGAGGACGTGTTCTCGATCTCGGGCCGCGGCACGGTCGTGACCGGTCGCGTCGAGCGTGGCATTGTCAAGGTCGGCGAGGAGCTGGAAATCATCGGCATCCGTCCGACGACCAAGACGACCTGCACCGGCGTCGAGATGTTCCGCAAGCTGCTCGATCAGGGCCAGGCTGGCGACAACATCGGCGCGCTGCTGCGCGGCGTTGATCGTGAAGGTGTCGAGCGCGGCCAGGTTCTGGCCAAGCCGGGCACGGTGAAGCCGCACAAGAAGTTCGTGGCCGAAGCCTACATCCTGACCAAGGACGAAGGTGGCCGTCACACGCCGTTCTTCACCAACTATCGTCCGCAGTTCTACTTCCGCACGACCGACGTGACCGGCATCGTGTCGCTGCCGGAAGGCACCGAGATGGTGATGCCGGGCGACAACATCACGGTCGATGTCGAGCTGATCGTGCCGATCGCCATGGAAGAGAAGCTGCGCTTCGCTATCCGTGAAGGCGGCCGCACCGTCGGTGCCGGCATCGTCGTCACCATCAAAGAGTAATTTGGACTTAAACCGATCTGTCGCGGGCGCGGGAGTTGCCCGCGCCGCGCCAGAACAAGGAAGTGACGCATGAACGGACAGAATATCCGCATCCGCCTGAAGGCGTTTGACCACCGCGTGCTCGACGCCTCGACGAAGGAAATCGTGTCGACGGCCAAGCGTACCGGTGCCAACGTCCGCGGCCCCATTCCGCTGCCGACGCGGATCGAAAAGTTTACGGTCAACCGGTCGCCTCACGTCGACAAGAAGAGCCGCGAGCAGTTCGAGATGCGCACGCACAAGCGTCTGCTCGACATCGTCGATCCGACCCCGCAGACGGTCGATGCTTTGATGAAGCTCGATCTGGCCGCCGGCGTCGACGTCGAGATCAAGCTCTAAGGGAATGAGAGCGCGGTAAGGGGCGGTGCCCCTGGCCCGGAACTCTAAAGGAATTGAACCGATGCGTTCAGGTGTGATTGCAAAGAAGGTGGGAATGACCCGCATCTACAACGATGCCGGGGAACATGTTCCCGTCACCGTTCTCCAGATGGAGAACTGCCAGGTCGTGGCCCAGCGCACGCAAGAGAAGAATGGCTACACCGCCGTTCAGCTCGGCGTTGGCCTTGCCAAGGTGAAGAACACGTCGAAGGCGATGCGCGGCCATTTCGCGACCGCTTCCGTCGAGCCGAAGGCGAAGGTCGCCGAGTTCCGCGTCTCCGCCGACAACATGATCGATGTCGGTGCCGAGATCACCGTCGAGCATTTCGTCGCCGGCCAGAAGGTCGATGTGACGGGCACGACGATCGGCAAGGGTTTTCAGGGCGTCATCAAGCGCCACCACATGGGCGGTGGCCGTGCAACGCACGGTAACTCGGTTTCGCACCGTACGCACGGTTCGACCGGCCAGCGCCAGGACCCGGGCAAGGTGTTCAAGGGCAAGCATATGGCTGGCCACATGGGCGACACCCGCGTCACCACGCAGAATGTCGAGATCGTATCGACCGACGCCGACCGCGGCCTGATCCTGATCCGCGGTGCGGTTCCCGGATCGAAGGGCGCCTGGATCCTGGTCCGCGATGCGGCCAAGGTGGCACTGCCGGCCAATGCGCCGAAGCCTGCCGCGATCCGCGCCGTTGCTGCCGAAAGTGGCGCCAAGAACGAGGCTCCGGCCACAGAGGGAGCGGAATAATGGATCTCAAGATCACAACGCTGGGCGGCAAGGACGCCGGCAAGGTGGAACTCTCCGACGAGATTTTCGGCCTTGATCCGCGCGAAGACATCCTGCAGCGCGTCGTGCGCTGGCAGCTTGCCAAGAAGCAGCAGGGCACGCACAAGACCAAGGGTCGCGCCGAGATCGCGCGCACCGGCGCCAAGATGTACAAGCAGAAGGGTACGGGCCGCGCCCGTCACCATTCGGCACGCGCTCCGCAGTTCCGCGGCGGCGGCAAGGCTCACGGCCCGGTCGTTCGCAGCCACGAGCACGAACTGCCGAAGAAGGTTCGTGCTCTCGGCCTCAAGCATGCTCTCTCGGCCAAGGCCAAGAGCGCGTCGATCATCATCATCGACGAGCTGAAGCTGACCGAGGCCAAGACGAAGGCGCTGATCGCGAATTTCGCGACGCTGGGCCTGACCAACGCTTTGCTGATCGGCGGCGCCGAGCTTGACAAGAACTTCAAGCTGGCGGCGACGAACATCCCCAACATCGACGTGCTGCCCATCCAGGGCATCAACGTCTACGACATTCTGCGCCGCGGCACGCTGGTCCTTTCGAAGGCCGCCGTCGAGGCTCTCGAGGAGCGCTTTAAATGACCGACCTTCGTCACTACGACGTGATCGTCTCGCCGGCGATCACCGAAAAGTCGACCATGGCCTCCGAGCAGAACCAGGTCGTCTTCAACGTCGCCAAGAAGGCGTCGAAGCCGGAAATCAAGGCCGCCGTCGAAGCGCTGTTCGGCGTCAAGGTGATGGCCGTGAACACGCTTGTCCGCAAGGGCAAGATCAAGCGCTTCCGTGGCACGGTTGGCCGCCAGAGCGACGTCAAGAAGGCGATTGTGACGCTGGCCGACGGCCAGTCGATCGACGTCGCGACGGGTCTCTGAGCAAGGCCGCGAGGACAGAACAATGGCACTGAAAAAATTCAACCCGGTAACGCCCAGCACCCGTCAGCTGGTCATCGTCGACCGCTCGGGCCTTTACAAGGGCAAGCCCGTCAAGGGTCTGACCGAAGGCCTGACCAAGTCGGGCGGCCGCAACAACCACGGCCGCATCACCGCCCGCTTCATCGGCGGTGGTCACAAGCGTTCGTACCGCATCATCGACTTCAAGCGCCGCAAGTTCGACGTTGTCGGCACGGTCGAGCGTATTGAATACGATCCGAACCGCACCGCCTTCATCGCGCTGATCAAGTATGACGATGGCGAGCTGTCCTACATCATCGCTCCGCAGCGTCTGGCTCCCGGCGACAAGATCGTGTCCGGTGAATCGGTCGACGTGAAGCCGGGCAATGCGATGCCGCTGGCTTCGATGCCGGTCGGCACCATCGTCCACAACATCGAGCTGAAGCCGGGCAAGGGCGCTCAGGTCGCCCGTTCGGCAGGTGGTTATGGTCAGCTGGTCGGTCGTGACCAGGGCATGGCGATCCTGCGCCTCAACTCGGGCGAGCAGCGTGTCGTTCACGGCTCCTGCATGGCCACTGTCGGCGCCGTGTCCAATCCGGACCACGGCAACATCAATGACGGCAAGGCCGGTCGCACGGTTTGGCGTGGCAAGCGCCCGCACAATCGCGGCGTGACCATGAACCCGGTCGACCATCCGCACGGCGGCGGCGAAGGCCGCACCTCGGGTGGCCGCCATCCGGTTTCGCCCTGGGGCAAGCCAACCAAGGGCAAGAAGACGCGGTCCAACAAGGCGACCGACAAGTTCATCCTGCGCTCGCGCCATCAGCGCAAGAGCTAAGAAGAGGTAACGCCAAGTGACTCGTTCGATTTGGAAAGGCCCCTTCATTGACGGCTACCTTCTCAAGAAGGTGGACAAGGTTCGTGAAGGTGGTCGCAATGAGGTGATCAAGATGTGGAGCCGTCGCTCCACCATCCTGCCGCAGTTCGTCGGCTTCACCTTCGGTGTCTACAACGGCCAGAAGCATGTTCCCGTCTCGGTGAACGAGGACATGGTCGGTCACAAGTTCGGTGAATTCGCTCCGACCCGGACCTATTACGGTCACGGCGCGGATAAGAAGGCGAAGAGGAAATAATCATGGGCAAGGCCAAAGCTCCGCGCAGGCTTGCTGATAACGAAGCGCGCGCCGTATTGCGCACGATCCGTATCAGCCCGCAGAAGCTCAACCTGGTTGCCGCGCTGATCCGCGGCAAGAAGGTCGCGACAGCGCTTTCCGATCTCGAATTCTCGGCCAAGCGGATTTCCGGCACGGTCAAGAAGACGCTGGAATCGGCAATCGCCAACGCGGAAAACAACCACGACCTGGATGTCGATGCACTGATCGTGGCGGAAGCCTATGTCGGCAAGTCGATCGTCATGAAGCGGTTCCATGCTCGTGGCCGTGGTCGCGCCAGCCGTATCGAGAAGCCGTTCTCGCACCTCACGATCGTTGTTCGTGAAGTCGAAGAAAAAGGGGAGGCCGCATAATGGGCCAGAAAGTCAATCCGATCGGTCTTCGCCTCGGCATCAACCGCACCTGGGATTCGCGCTGGTTCGCGAACACCGGCGAGTACGGCAAGCTGCTGCATGAGGACATCAAGATCCGCAAGTATCTCGAGAAGGAGCTCAAGCAGGCTGCCATCTCGAAGGTCGTGATCGAGCGTCCGCACAAGAAGTGCCGCGTCACCATCCACGCCGCGCGCCCGGGTCTGATCATCGGCAAGAAGGGCGCCGACATCGAGAAGCTTCGCAAGAAGCTGATGGAGATGACGAAGTCCGAGACGCACCTCAACATCGTTGAAGTGCGCAAGCCGGAAATCGACGCGACCCTGGTCGCCCAGTCGATTGCCCAGCAGCTCGAGCGTCGTATCGCGTTCCGCCGCGCCATGAAGCGTGCCGTTCAGTCGGCGATGCGCCTCGGTGCCGAAGGCATCCGCATCAACTGCGCCGGCCGTCTCGGCGGTGCCGAGATCGCGCGCATGGAATGGTATCGCGAAGGCCGCGTGCCGCTGCATACGCTGCGTGCGGACGTCGACTACGGCACGGCCGAAGCGCACACCGCTTATGGCATCTGCGGCGTCAAGGTCTGGGTGTTCAAGGGCGAGATCCTTGAGCATGACCCGATGGCTTCGGAGCGTCGGGCCAGCGAAAGCGATGCAGCGCATGGCGGTGGTGGTGATCGCGAACGCGGTCGTCGTCGCGAAAACGCCTGAGACATTTAGGAATTTGGAGTTAGAACGATGCTGCAGCCAAAGCGCACAAAGTTCCGCAAGCAGTTCAAGGGCCGTATCCATGGTACCGCAAAGGGCGGCACCAACCTGGATTTCGGTGGTTTCGGGCTGAAGGCGCTTGAGCCGAACCGCGTCACCGCACGTGAGATCGAGGCGGCCCGCCGCGCGATCACGCGTGAAATGAAGCGCGCTGGTCGCGTCTGGATCCGTATTTTCCCGGACGTGCCGGTCACTTCGAAGCCGACCGAAGTCCGCATGGGTAAGGGCAAGGGCGCGGTCGATTATTGGGCGGCGCGCGTCAAGCCGGGCCGCATCATGTTCGAGATCGACGGCGTCAATGAAGAAACCGCCCGTGAGGCACTGCGTCTCGGCGCGGCCAAGCTCTCGGTCAAGACGCGCTTCGTGCAGCGCATCGCAGAATAAGGACGGGCTGATATGAAAGCCGAAGACATCCGGACCAAGACCCAGGACCAGCTGACCGACGACCTGGCCAGCCTGAAGAAGGAGCAGTTCAACCTGCGCTTCCAGAAGGCCACCGGCCAGCTCGAGAAGACCGCGCGCGTGAGACAGGTCCGTAAGGACATTGCGCGTATCAAGACCATCGCTGCGGAAAAGTCCGCGGCTAAGAAGGCTTAAGGACGAAAACCATGCCAAAGCGCATTCTGCAGGGCACCGTCGTCAGCGACAAGAACGAGAAGACGGTTGTCGTCAAGGTCGAACGGCGCTTCACGCATCCCGTGATGAAGAAGACCGTGCGCATGACCAAGAAGTACAAGGCGCACGACGAGAACAACGCCCACAAGGTAGGCGATCAGGTGTTCATCCAGGAATCGAAGCCGATTTCCAAGGATAAGCGCTGGATCGTCGTGTCTTCGGACCAGGCGTAAACAACGAATTTTGGACAGACCGGGGAGGGGCTTTGAGCCCATCCCGTTAGAAGAGAAGAAGGCGGCCAGTCATGATTCAGATGCAAACAAACCTCGACGTCGCGGATAATTCCGGCGCCCGTCGTGTCATGTGCATCAAGGTGCTGGGCGGCTCGAAGCGGAAATACGCTTCCGTGGGCGACATCATCGTGGTGTCGATCAAGGAAGCCATTCCGCGCGGCCGCGTGAAGAAGGGCGATGTGATGAAGGCGGTCGTGGTTCGCACGGCCAAGGACATCCGCCGCCCGGACGGCAGCGTGATCCGTTTCGACAAGAACGCGGCCGTTCTCGTCGACAACAAGAAAGAGCCGATCGGCACGCGTATCTTCGGACCGGTTCCGCGCGAACTCCGCGCCAAGAACCATATGAAGATCATCTCGCTCGCGCCTGAAGTGCTGTAAGGAGCCGGACCAATGCAAAAGATTAGAAAAGGCGACAAGGTCGTCGTGCTGGCCGGCAAGGACAAGGGCCGTTCGGGCGAAGTCCTCTCGGTACAGCCGAAGGAAGACACCGCGCTGGTGCGCGGCGTCAACATGATCCGTCGTCACCAGAAGCAGTCCCAGTCCCAAGAGGGCGGGATCATCACCAAGGAAGCGCCGATCCAGCTGTCGAACATCGCGCTGGCCGACCCCAAGGATGGCAAGCCGACCCGCGTCGGTTTCATCTTCCAGAAGGACGGCAAGAAGGTGCGCGTCGCCAAGCGCTCGGGAGAAGTCATCAATGGCTAAGGCTCAAACCACGAAGCCCAAGGCTGAAAGCAAACAGTCCAAGGCTCAGAACACGCCGCGCCTCAAGCAGGTCTACAACGAGACCATCCGCAAGGCGCTGCAGGAACAGTTCGGCTACGACAACGAGATGCAGGTTCCGCGCATCGACAAGATCGTGCTGAACATGGGCGTTGGCGAGGCGACCGCCGATTCGAAGAAGCCTTCGATCGCGGCCGAAGACCTGGCGATGATCGCCGGCCAGAAGGCCGTCGTCACCCGGGCCCGCAATTCGATCGCCGGCTTCAAGGTCCGCGAGAAGATGCCGATCGGCGCCAAGGTCACGCTGCGCAAGGAACGCATGTACGAGTTCCTCGACCGCCTCGTGAACATCGCACTGCCGCGCGTCCGCGACTTTCGCGGACTGAATCCGAAGAGCTTCGATGGCCGTGGCAACTACGCCATGGGCATCAAGGAACACATCGTGTTCCCGGAGATCAACTACGACAAGGTTGATCAGATCTGGGGCATGGACGTCATCGTTTGTACGACTGCGAAGACGGACGACGAAGCCAGGGCATTGCTCAAGGCCTTCAACTTCCCCTTCCGCCAGTAACGGCAGCGAGAAAAGGAAAAATCTGAAATGGCAAAGACCAGCTCAGTCGAGAAGAACAACAGGCGCCGCAAGCTTGCCGACCAGTACGGTCCCAAGCGCGCTGCCCTCAAGGCGATCATCATGGATCAGTCCAAGCCGATGGAGGAGCGCTTCCGCGCTCAGCTAAAGCTTGCTGCCCTGCCGCGCAACTCGGCCAAGATCCGCATCCGCAACCGCTGCGAAGTCACCGGCCGTCCGCGCGCCTACTATCGCAAGCTCAAAGTATCGCGCATCGCGCTTCGTGATCTCGGCAACAACGGCCAGATCCCGGGCCTGGTCAAGTCGAGCTGGTAAGGAGGACATAACATGTCATTGAGCGATCCTCTCGGCGATATGCTGACCCGCATCCGCAACGCGTATGGCCGCAAAAAGTCGAGCGTTTCGACGCCGGCTTCGCGTCTGCGCACCCGCGTCCTCGACGTGCTGAAGGCTGAAGGCTATATCCGCGATTACAGCCAGACCGACTTCGACAACGGCAAGTCCGAAATCGAGATCGAGCTGAAGTATTTCGACGGCGCGCCGGTTGTGCGCGAAATCGCCCGCGTCTCGAAGCCAGGCCGTCGCGTCTATGTTTCGGCCAAGTCGATTCCGCAGGTCGCCAACGGCCTCGGCATCGCCATCCTTTCGACACCGAAGGGCGTGATGGCCGACCACGAAGCACGTGAGCAGAACGTCGGCGGTGAAATCCTCTGCCAGATCTTCTGATCTGGCGTGTGACCGGGAAAATTGGAATCCGGTCTTCGGGATCATGCCCGAAGACAGAGACCTGAAACAAGAGAAGTGACGAGGACAACAAAATGTCTCGTATTGGAAAGAAACCCGTTTCGCTGCCGCAGGGCGTGACCGCGACCGTCAACGGCCAGACCGTGACGGCGAAGGGCCCCAAGGGTGAGCTGAAGTTCGTGGTGAACGACGAAGTCCTGGTCAAGATGGAAGGCAGCGAGATCGCTGTCCAGCCGCGCGACCAGACCAAGACCGCCCGCTCCAAGTGGGGCATGTCGCGCACGCAGATCGTCAACATCCTGCAGGGCGTCAAGGACGGTTTCGAAAAGAAGCTCGAGATCACCGGCGTCGGCTATCGCGCGGCACTTCAGGGCAAGAACCTACAGCTGGCACTTGGCTTCAGCCATGACGTCGTCTACGAGACGCCGCAGGGCATCACCATCACCGTGCCGAAGCCGACTGAAATCACCGTGGCCGGCATCGACAAGCAGCAGGTCGGCCAGGTTGCGGCCGAGATCCGCGAGTATCGTGGTCCCGAGCCCTACAAGGGCAAGGGCGTCCGCTACGCTGGCGAGAAGATCGTCCGCAAGGAAGGCAAGAAGAAGTAGTGGGCTTGGCCCCGAAAAGTTGAAGACTTTTCGGAAAGGACCAAGCTAGAGAAGTGTAACGCCGCGGGGAGCGGTCGCGGGAGGCGCTTTCGCCTACCGCATATGGCGGCCCCCGTTTTTTGAAGGCAAGGAACTGTCATGGCTACCAAGGAATCCATCCAGCGCCGCGCGCAGCGCGTCCGCCGTCAGATCAAGAAGGTCGCCGGTGAGCGTCCGCGTCTGTCGGTCCACCGCACGTCGAAGAACATCTACGTGCAGGTCATCGACGACGCCAAGGGCCACACCATCGCAGCCGCTTCGACGCTTGAGAAGGACCTCAAGGGTTCGCTCAAGACCGGCGCCGACACCGCCGCCGCCGCCGCGATCGGCAAGCTGATCGCCGAGCGCGCCACCAAGGCCGGCGTCAAGGAAGTCGTCTTCGACCGCGGCGCCTACATCTATCACGGCCGCGTCAAGGCGCTCGCCGAGGCTGCCCGCGAAGGTGGTCTTAGCTTCTAAGCATGATCCCGAAAAGTTGCAGACTTTTCGGATAAAGATTATGCGAAGGAAATGAATTTCGCCCCCGGTGACCCACAGAGGCACCGGATCTTATCAGCAACCGTGCTTCCGGAAAAAAACAAGGAACAGGATATGGCACAGGAACGTAGGGATGGCGGCCGCGGCCGCGATCGTGAAGAACGCGATGACGGCATGGTGGACAAGCTCGTCCACATCAACCGCGTCGCCAAGGTCGTCAAGGGCGGCCGTCGCTTCGGTTTTGCGGCACTCGTCGTCGTCGGCGACCAGAAGGGCCGCGTCGGCTTTGGTCACGGCAAGGCGCGCGAAGTGCCGGAAGCTATCCGCAAGGCAACTGAATCGGCCAAGCGCGACATGATTTTCGTGCCTCTGCGCTCGGGTCGTACGCTGCATCATGACGTCGAAGGACGCTGGGGCGCTGGACGCGTGCTGCTGCGCGCTGCCAAGCAAGGTACCGGCATCATCGCCGGTGGCCCGATGCGCGCTGTCTTCGAGACGCTCGGCATGCATGACGTGGTCGCCAAGTCGATGGGTTCGTCGAACCCCTACAACATGGTTCGCGCCACGTTCGACGCGCTGAAGAGCCAGATGCATCCCAAGGATGTGGCTGCTGCTCGCGGCATCAAGTATTCGACCCTTCAGGCCCGCCGCGGCACCGCCGTTGCGGCTGAAGAATAGTCGATCTGACCAGGGATTTTGACCATGGCCAAGAAAGCAACCAAGACCATCACCGTTGAGCAGATCGGTTCGCCGATCCGCCGCCCGAAGGAACAGCGCGCGACGCTGGTCGGCCTCGGCCTCAACAAGATGCACAAGCAGCGCACGCTGGAAGATACGCCCTCCGTGCGCGGCATGATCGCTGCCGTCCAGCATCTCGTCCGCGTCGTGGACGAGGGCTGAGCCAGAGCGCAGGAGAACTCAGATGAAACTCAACGATCTGCGTGACAAGGACGGCGCGACGCACTCCAAGAAGCGTCTCGGCCGTGGTATCGGCTCCGGCTCCGGCAAGACCGGCGGTCGCGGCGTCAAGGGCCAGAAGGCACGCTCCGGCGTCGCCATCAACGGCTTCGAGGGTGGCCAGATGCCGCTCTACCGGCGCCTGCCGAAGCGTGGCTTCAACAACATCTTCGCCAAGAGCTTCACTGTCGTGTCGCTGGCCCGGATCCAGGTGGCCATCGACGCCAAGAAGCTCGACGCCAAGGCAACCGTGACGGCTGAATCGCTGGTTGCCGCCGGCGTCATCCGCCGCGTCAAGGACGGCGTGCGCATCCTCTCGGACGGCGAGATCAAGGCGAAGCTCGCCTTTGACGTTGCCGGCGCCTCCAAGGCCGCGATCGAGAAGATCGAAAAGGCCGGCGGTTCGGTCAAGCTGCCGGAAGAAAAGGCAGCTGCCGAGTAACGGCAATTTGAAGCGCGATCGGCAAGAGTGGGATCCGTTTTTGCTCACGATTGCGCTTTGATCTGCTCAACGAGGCGGCCGCGTCAACGCGGCCGCTTGCATGTTTAGAGCCCGGAGCTTATCTCGTGGGCTTCGGTGAAACGCGCCGCCTGACCTCAGGGCCATCAAGCGTTACCAAGCGGAGAATCAGGCATGGCTTCGGCTGCTGAACAATTAGCCTCGAATCTGAATTTCTCGGCCTTCGCCAAGGCGGAGGACCTTAAGAAACGCATCTGGTTCACGATCGGCGCGCTGCTCGTCTACCGCCTCGGCACCTACATTCCGCTTCCCGGTATCAATCCCGACGCCTTCGCCCAAGCCTTCTCCTCGCAGAGCAAGGGCGTGCTCGGCATGTTCAACATGTTCGCCGGCGGCGCCGTGCAGCGCATGGCGATCTTTGCGCTCGGCATCATGCCTTACATCTCCGCCTCCATCATCATGCAGCTGATGACCTCGGTCATCCCGTCGCTGGAAGCGCTGAAGAAGGAAGGCGAACAGGGCCGCAAGGTCATCAACCAGTACACGCGCTACGGCACAGTGCTGCTTGCGCTGGTTCAGGCCTATGGCATTTCGGTCGGCCTGGAAGGCGGCAACGGCATCGTCAGCGATCCCGGCATGTTCTTCCGCATCTCGACCGTCGTCACGCTGGTCGGCGGCACCATGTTCCTGATGTGGCTGGGCGAGCAGATCACCGCCCGCGGCATCGGCAACGGCATTTCGCTGATCATCTTCTCCGGCATCGTCGCCGGCCTGCCGCACGCCATCTCCGGCACGCTGGAGCTTGGCCGCACCGGCGCGCTGTCGACCGGCCTGATCCTCGCGATCATCGTGCTGGCCATCGTCGTCATTGCGCTCATCGTGTTCTTCGAGCGCGCCCAGCGCCGCTTGCTGATCCAGTATCCGAAGCGCCAGGTCGGCAACCGCATGTTCCAGGGCGATACCTCGCACTTGCCGCTGAAGCTCAACACGTCGGGCGTCATTCCGCCGATCTTCGCCTCGTCGCTGCTGCTGCTGCCGGCCACCGTCGCCGGCTTCTCGCAGACGACCAACATGCCGGCCTGGGCTAGCACCGTGCTCGCCTCGCTCGGCCACGGCCAGCCGCTCTACATGCTGTTTTATGCGGCGATGATCGTGTTCTTCGCCTTCTTCTACACCGCGATTGTCTTCAACCCGAAGGACACCGCCGACCAGCTCAAGAAGCATTCGGGCTTCATCCCCGGCTATCGTCCGGGCGAGCGCACCGCCGATTACATCGATTACGTTCTCACCCGCATCACCGTCGTCGGCGCCATCTATCTGGTGCTGGTGTGCCTGCTGCCGGAGTTCCTGATCTCGGCGACTGGCGTACCATTCTACCTTGGTGGCACATCGCTTCTGATCGTGGTCAGTGTCACGCTCGATACGGTTGCGCAGATTCAGGGTCACCTGATTGCGCATCAGTATGAAGGCCTGATCAAGAAGTCGAAGCTGCGCGGGGGGAAGAAAGCCAGATGAGGTTGATATTGCTTGGGCCGCCAGGAGCGGGCAAGGGGACGCAAGCACAAAGACTGGTAGAAAAACACGGCATACCCCAGCTTTCGACGGGCGACATGCTGCGTGCTGCCGTCCAGGCAGGCACCGAAGTCGGCAAGCGCGCCAAGGCGGTGATGGATGCCGGTGAACTGGTCTCCGACGCCATCGTCAACGCGATCGTCGCCGAGCGTATCGATCAGGCGGATTGCGCCAAGGGGTTCATCCTCGACGGATATCCGCGGACCCTGGTGCAGGCGGACGCGGTCGAGCTGATGCTTTCGGATCGCTCCCAGGGCCTCGACGCCGTCATTGAACTTGTCGTCGACGACAAGGCGCTGGTTGGCCGAATCGTCAAGCGCGCCAACGAGGCACAGGCCGCTGGTCTGCCCGTTCGCAAGGACGACAATCCGACCGTGTTCGAAGAGCGTCTGAGGGAATACTACAAGAAGACGTCGCCGCTGATTGGCTACTACTATGCCAAAGGCAAGCTCCGGAGTGTCGACGGTATGGCCGATATCGATGCTGTGACGGAACAGATCGAAGCGGTGCTCAAGGACGCAACGCGGGGAAATTAACGATTGCACTTGACGGAAGCGGTTCGCTGCGGTATGGCGGCCCGTCTTCCTATCAGGCATGGGCTTTGCTTGTCCGCAAGGGCAAGGCAGCCGCTTTGAACTGGAAACTCCCGCATGGGCCGGCCTCCACCGGACGCGGGGCAACTTAAGATAGCGCCGGTTCGTCCGGCCCACATGGAGAAGAGAAGAACATGGCTCGTATAGCCGGCGTCAACATTCCGACCAACAAGCGCGTTGTCATAGCGCTTCAGTACATTCACGGCATTGGCAAGAAGTTCGCCCAGGAGATCGTCGACAAGGTCGGCATCCCGGCCGAGCGTCGCGTCAACCAGCTGACCGACGCGGAAGTGCTGCAGATCCGCGAAACCATCGACCGCGACTACCAGGTCGAAGGCGACCTGCGCCGCGAAGTCTCGATGAACATCAAGCGGCTCATGGACCTCGGCTGCTACCGCGGCCTGCGTCACCGCCGCTCGCTGCCGGTTCGCGGCCAGCGCACGCATACCAATGCGCGCACCCGCAAGGGCCCGGCCAAGTCGATCGCCGGCAAGAAGAAGTAAGTCAGCGAATAGCGAGTAGCCAATAGCGAGTAGGGATCCCTATTCGCTATTCCCTACTCACTACTCGCTTTCCTAGGTGGAGCCGCTGGCATTACGGCGGTGTAGAGATCAACTGAAAGGACTATCATGGCCAAGGAAGCCGCTCGTGTTCGCCGTCGCGAACGCAAGAACATCTCGTCGGGCGTTGCCCACGTCAATTCGACCTTCAACAACACGATGATCACCATCACCGACGCGCAGGGTAATTCGATTGCCTGGTCGTCGGCCGGTGCCCAGGGCTTCAAGGGCTCGCGCAAGTCGACCCCATTCGCTGCCCAGATGGCTGCCGAGGATGTTGCCAAGAAGGCCCAGGAACACGGCATGCGCATGCTCGAAGTCGAGGTCTGCGGACCTGGCTCCGGTCGTGAATCGGCACTGCGCGCCCTGCAGGCGGCCGGTTTCACCATCACCTCGATCCGTGATGTGACGCCGATCCCGCACAATGGCTGCCGCCCGCGCAAGAAGCGTCGCGTCTAAGCAATTTACCGAACGTCGCGCGAGCGCCCCTGGGTGCTCCTCCACGGCATTCCAGGTCGCCCGCCACGATTGGATGGTGGCGGGTCAACGGAAGGAAAGCATCATGATCCAGAAAAATTGGCAGGAACTGATCAAGCCGAACAAGATCGAGTTCTCGTCGAAGAAGAAGACGCTGACCACGCTGGTCGCCGAGCCGCTCGAGCGTGGCTTTGGCCTGACGCTGGGCAACGCCCTGCGCCGCGTGCTTCTGTCTTCGCTGCGCGGTGCGGCTGTCACCGCCGTGCAGATCGACGGCGTTCTGCATGAATTCTCGTCCATCGCCGGTGTGCGCGAGGACGTGACCGACATCGTCCTCAACATCAAGGAAATCGCCATCCGCATGGAAGGCGATGGTCCCAAGCGCATGGTCGTTCGCAAGCAGGGACCGGGTGCGGTTCTTGCCGGCGACATCCAGACGGTTGGCGACGTCGAGATCCTCAACCCCGACCACGTCATCTGCACGCTGGACGAAGGCGCTGAAATCCGCATGGAATTCACCGTCGACACCGGCAAGGGTTACGTGCCGGCCGACCGCAACCGCGCCGAAGACGCGCCGATCGGCCTCATCCCGGTTGACAGCCTCTATTCGCCGGTCAAGAAGGTCTCCTACAAGGTCGAGAACACCCGCGAGGGCCAGGTTCTCGACTATGACAAGCTGACCATGACCATCGAGACCGACGGTTCGATCACCGGCGAGGACGCGGTGGCTTTCGCCGCCCGCATCCTGCAGGACCAGCTCGGCCTGTTCGTCAATTTCGACGAGCCGCAGAAGGAAGTCGCCGCCGAGGCCGTCACCGAGCTCGCCTTCAACCCGGCGCTGCTCAAGAAGGTCGACGAACTCGAGCTTTCGGTCCGTTCGGCCAACTGCCTGAAGAACGACAACATCGTCTATATCGGCGACCTGATCCAGAAGACCGAAGCCGAGATGCTGCGCACCCCGAACTTCGGCCGCAAGTCGCTGAACGAGATCAAGGAAGTCCTGGCGGCGATGGGCCTGCACCTCGGCATGGAAGTGCCGGACTGGCCGCCGGAAAACATCGAAGACCTCGCCAAGCGTTACGAAGACCAATATTGAGCATGAATTCCAAGGATCGGCGGCGTAGCCGCTCGATCCGACGGTCATGCGGAAAACCATCAGAGGCCTCGGCCTCTTGAACAACTGAAGAAGGAAAAGAGCCATGCGCCACGGTTTCAAAGGCCGTCGCTTCGCCCGAAGCATTAGCCATCGCAAGTCGATGTTCGCCAACCTCGCCGTGTCGCTGCTCGAGCATGAGCAGATCGTCACCACCCTGCCGAAGGCGAAGGATTTGCGTCCGATCGTCGAGAAGCTGGTCACGCTCGGCAAGCGCGGCGACCTGCACGCCCGCCGCCAGGTGATCGCGCAGATCGGTAACGAAGGCGTCGTCAAGCGCCTGTTCGACACCATCGCCCCGCGCTACGCCACCCGCAACGGCGGCTATCTGCGCATCATGAAGGCGGGCTTCCGCCACGGTGACAACGCCGCGATGGCCGTCATCGAGTTTGTCGATCGCGACACCTCGGCCAAGGGCGCCGGCGATCGCGCTCGCATCGAAGCCGAAGGCACCGACGCGGACGCCGCAGCCGCATAAGGCTCGGTTTTTCCGGATTGAATTCAAAGGGGCCTGCGGGCCCCTTTTTGTTGTTGAAGGGCTTTGTCCCTTACCTGGCAAGATCGAGATAGTCTCGTCCGCCAATCGGCTTCCAATCGATCGCTTGTGTAATCTGTTCCACCGCCGGATGCGGGTAGGAGTAGATGCTGTCTACCGCCGTTCGACGGTCGATATCGGCGATCAATTGGGAAGCCGTCACGCTGTTCAAATATTTTCCGATGTCCTGATCTTCGATGAAATCCGCATCAACTCGGAAATGAATCTGGATGGGACCGGCACATATGTTCAGCTCGATATCGCCGCCCGCCGCGGTATAGAAGACCATGACCTCTTCTGGCGGCCACAAGGCCGCAGCCAGGAATTCCGATGGCTTCGTGTTTCCATTGAAGCCATCTAGCGAAATCGCAAGGGTAGCGGTAAGAACCTCGAAATCGCCTTCGAGGTAACCGGCTTCTTCGATTTGAAACCAGTTCATCTGGCACGGCGCCTTGTCATCAAAGGAAATCTCGAGCTTTCCGAAAGTCCAATAATCTGGATCTGCGTGTTCAGGTGTGCCGAGCACTTCGGCGATCTCGATCATTTTCATGCCATGGAAGACCGGGCCCAGTTTGCCGGTCCTCAAAAAGTCACGGAATGAGACGAACTGTCTTTTCATCAGGTCCGACGAGGGTTTTCGGTTTCAAGTCGACCTATAGCTGCTTTGCTGCCCAAAATAATCGGATTTCAGCGGCTTAGCCTTTCATTTTGCACAATCGTCGGGACAATGCCCCCGAACTCGCCTTGGAGGATTCGTGAATGCGCGCCAACCGACTGTCCCTTGTTCTGCTCTTCGCCATGATGGCGTTTGCGGCCGCACCGGTGGTCAGGCAGGCATTGGCCGAGGAGACCAAGACCGATCCTGGCCTGTCCGATGTGCTGACCGACCTGCTGCATGGCGTGGAAGGCGAGAACGCCACCTCCGGTCCCGACAAGCGTGTGCCGTTCGGCCGCGAGGAAGTGCAGCTGTCGTTTGCGCCGCTGGTCAAGCAGACGGCGCCGGCCGTGGTCAATGTCTATGCCTCGCAGACCGCCAAGGTGACGTCGCCCTTCGATGGCGATCCCTTCTTCGAGGAATTCTTCGGTCGTTCGCAGCCACGGGCGCAGTCGTCTCTCGGCTCCGGCGTGCTGGTCGACCCGACCGGCGTGGTGGTCACCAATTACCACGTCATCAAGGATGCCGATCAGGTCAAGGTGGCGACCGCGGACGGGCGTGAGTTCGACAGCAAGGTGCTGCTCAAGGATGAGACGCTCGACCTTGCCGTGCTCAAGATCACCTCGGACAAGCCGTTTCCGGTCATTGCCATCGGCGATTCCGACGCGCTCGAGGTCGGCGATCTGCTACTGGCCATCGGCAACCCCTTCGGCGTCGGCCAGACCACCACCAGCGGCATCGTCTCGGCACTTGCCCGCAGCCATATCGGCGTGTCGGATTCGAGCTTCTTCATCCAGACCGACGCCGCCATCAACCCCGGCAATTCCGGCGGCGCGCTGATCAACATGGGCGGCCAGCTGGTCGGCATCAACACCGCCATCTACAGCCGCAGCGGCGGCTCGATCGGCATCGGTTTTGCCATTCCCTCGAACATGGTTCGCGCCTTTGCCGACGCGGCCAAGGCCGGGCTCGACTTCTTCGAGCGGCCCTATATCGGCGCCGAGTTCGAAGCGGTGACGCCGCAGATTGCCGAATCGCTCGGCATGGAGAAGCCGACCGGTGCGCTGGTCTCGTCGGTCGAGGCGACCGGACCGGCCGCCAAGGCAGGGCTCAAGCCCGGCGACGTCGTCCTGCAGCTCAACGGCAAGCCGGTCGAGAGCATCGAAGCGCTGGACTACCGGATGGCGACGCTGTCGATCGGCACCACCGCGAATTTCGCAGTTCTGACCAAAGGCCAGCAAGCGGCGATGGACATCGCGCTGGAGCGCGCTCCGGAAGGTATGAAGGCTGCCGAAGTGACGTTGCACGGCCGCAGCCCGTTCTCTGGCGCCAAGGTGGCGGACCTGTCGCCCCGGCTCGCCCAGCGGCTTGGCCTGCGCACCGACATCAAGGGTGTCACCGTGGTCGACATCAACCGCGATTCGCCGGCCGCCGATTTCGGCTTCCAGCCGGGCGACATCGTGCGCGAGGTGAACGGCACCACCATCGATACCGCCGCGACCCTGGAGCAGGCGGCCAAGACGGATACGCGCTGGTGGCGCTTTACCGTCGAGCGTGGCGGGCAGATACTGCGCCAGGTGTTGCGTTATTAGGGTACAGCCCGTGCATTCGGGCTCATGCTCCAACGAAAAAGAAGTGCATGGCCGATCTGTTCAGCGTCGATGAACCGGAAAAGGCGCCGCTTGGGCGGCCGCTGGCCGACAGGCTGCGGCCGAAGAATCTTGGCGAGGTCGTCGGCCAGGAGCATCTGACCGGCCCTGACGGTGCGCTGACCCGGCTGATCGGCTCCGGGTCGCTCGGCTCGATGATCTTCTGGGGCCCGCCCGGCACCGGCAAGACCACGGTGGCGCGGCTGCTCGCCGGCGAAACCAGCCTGGCCTTCGAGCAGATATCGGCTGTCTTTTCCGGCGTCGCCGATCTGAAGAAAGTGTTCGAAGCAGCCAAGCTGCGCCGCGCCAATGGCCGCCAGACCCTATTGTTCGTCGACGAGATCCATCGCTTCAACCGCGCTCAGCAGGATTCTTTCCTCCCGGTCATGGAGGACGGGACTGTCGTGCTGGTTGGCGCCACGACCGAAAACCCGTCCTTCGAACTGAACGCCGCTTTGTTGTCGCGCGCACGCGTTCTGGTCTTCCATTCGTTGGGCGAGGAGAGCATCGCCAAGCTGATGACGCGGGCCGAGGAAACCGAGGGCAGGGCGCTGCCGCTCGACGACGAGGCGCGGGCCATGCTGATCCGCATGAGCGATGGCGACGGCCGCGCGTCGCTTACCCTCGCAGAGGAAGTCTGGCGGGCAGCAAAGCCCGGCGAGGTTTTCAATCCGGAGGGACTGCAGCGCATCGTGCAGCGCCGCGCGCCGATCTACGACAAGGGCCAGGACGGCCATTACAACCTGATCTCGGCGCTGCACAAATCGGTGCGTGGTTCGGACCCCGATGCGGCGCTCTATTATCTTGCGCGCATGTTCGATGCCGGCGAGGATCCGCTCTATCTCGGCCGCCGGCTGGTGCGCATGGCGATGGAGGACATCGGCCTTGCCGACCCGCAGGCGCTCGTCGTCGCCAACGCCGCCAAGGACGCCTACGACTATCTCGGCTCGCCAGAGGGCGAACTCGCCTTTGCCGAGGCCACCGTCTATCTCGCCACCGCACCCAAATCCAACGCCGTCTACACCGCCTTCAAAGCGGCCACGCGGGCCGCGAAGGAATTTGGCTCGCTGCTGCCGCCCAAACACATCCTCAACGCGCCGACCAAGCTGATGAAAGAGGAAGATTACGGCGCGGGCTATCGCTACGACCATGACGAGCCCGACGCCTTTTCCGGGCAGGACTACTTTCCGGAAAAGATGGGACGGCAAACCTTCTACGATCCTCCGGAGCGCGGTTTTGAGCGCGACATCAGGAAGCGGCTCGATTATTGGGCGAAGCTGCGCAAAGAGCGGGACTAGCAGGCTTGCGTGACCCGGTCGTCGTCACGCTTCGAAACGAGGCTTCGCCTTGGGGCATTTCCGCCGCGGTCGTTCTTCACGCGTCAGGATGTCGACCGACACCCGCTCCTCCTCCAGCCGTTTCGGCGGCTTCGGCAACGGCATCAAGGCCAGCGTGGCAGCCAGCAGCGCCACAGCAGTTCGAGGCGGCGAGCCGGCCGCCGCCTGCTCCCGTGTCGCCGACAGTGCCCGAACAGCCGGCAGCGGTGCCACCGCCCGCTGCGACCCCGCCCGTACCC
>NZ_SMYZ01000044.1 GCF_004919685.1 Mesorhizobium norvegicum
CTAGATTCATCCCGCTCTAGACCTGACAGGCCTGGATCTGGGTAGGCTGCAGGTGCCGAACGGTTTAGAGATCGCGCTGCAGGGCCAGGATGCGGATGGCCCGCACGGACCGATCCCGCGCTTCAGCCAGGAAAGCGATGTGGCAGTATGCACAGGCCACGGTGCCCAGAAGCAGCACCAGGCTGTTCTTCAAGGTGAAATCGACAGCCAGCGAGTACGGAAGACCCCTGGGCGACGTGAACGCAGCGATCGTGCTCGCCGTTTCAGAGTGGCTGCCGACGGCGATCATCAGCCCGGCGAAAATCAGGGCGACGTGGTTGGCGAGGAACGAGAATGCCGACCTTTTGGTGTGGCACGCCACCCAGCAGACGATCGATGCCGCGGCAAGGATCGCGGCGTCGACAGCCATCGAGCTCCCCAGCCAGACATCGACCTGCTGCCAAAGCATCGCTGACAAAGGGCGCAGTTCGAGCCAAATCCACCATGCGGTGGGGCTGGCTGGATAGGTTCCCAGCAAGAAGGTCGCCATGCGTTCCCCTGCCAGGATCGCAAGAATGAGAAACGGAAAGGCGAAAAGCAGAAGCGGCTGGCGTTTCATGTTCCCTCGACAATCTGCAAGCCAGGATAGACTGCATAGATTGCGCAAGGCTTAACGGCTCTTAGGATATCCTGATGGCACAATGTCGGATCATGGCTGAGTGGACTACTTCCGGCCCTCCCCCGATTGCGAGCGCTCGAGAACGGCGAAGAAGATCACGGTGAGGAGAAGGACGATCAGGAGCAGCACGAACGCGGCTGCCGCGCCTTCGTTGAGCGAGAGGCCGAGAAAGGCGCGGCGATAGGCAAAGAAGCTCAGCACTTCTGTCGCGTTGCCAGGCCCGCCCTTGGTCAGGACATAGGGTAGATCGTAGGTCCGGAACTCGTTGATCAGCTGGATGATGATGGTGATCGCCGCGACCGGCCGCAGCATCGGCAGCGTGATGTAGACGAATTGCTGCCAGCCGCGTGCTCCATCCACTTCAGCCGCCTCATAGGGATCGCGCGGCAAAGCGGCGAGCCCTGCGGCGAGGATCAGCACGACGAAGGACATTTGCTGCCAGATGTCGATCGCAGCCATCGTCCAGAGCGCCATGCCTGGCGTCCCGAGCCAGTCGAGGCGCGGCAGGCCGAACGTTTCCATCAGATGATTGGCGATGCCGAGATTGGGCTGGAGCAGCATGCGCCAGATCAAGGCGACGCTGATCGGCGACATCGCCATGGGAATGGTCAGAACCGCGAAATAGACCGGCTTCATCCGGACCGTTCGGTTGAGCATCAGGGCGATGCCGAGCCCGATCACGAATTCGCCGACCACCGTCACCGCCGAATAGCGCACGGTGAGCCAGAGCGCGTTCCAGAACAGCGAATCGCCGATCATCGACGCGAAATTCTTGAACCCGACAAGCGGCAGAAGCTGCGGCTTGATCAAGGTCATCGAGGAAATCGAGAGGATGCAGGCATAGGCCAGCGGAAAGCCCATCACGATCGCCAGCAGCAGGAGGCCCGGCAAGGCAAAGGCCCAGCCAGTCCGCCACTCGCGGCCACGGGCAGCCAATCCTTTTTTGATCGCATTGTGCATCGTAACCGCAGCCTTGGTCGGGGTGGCGTTCCTGGTCTGGTCAAGATCCGGCGCGGCTGACACCGCCGCGCCGGATCTCCTGGCAGAGCCGGACTCTATTTATCGAGGAGCCCCTGCAAGCCGTCGGAAGCCGCCTTCAGCGCCGCCTCCGATGTCGCCTGGCCGCCAGCCGCCAGCGAGAGCTGGGTACCGAGCAAATCTTCGTATTGCGCCGAATAGGTGAAGATCGGGAACGACTTGCCGGTCGACACGACGTCGCCTGCGGTCTTGTAGAACGGATACTTCGCCAGCACGGCGGCATCGTCATAGACATCGCTGCGCACAGGCGCGTGGCCCTCGAGCGCGCGCTTGACCGAAACATCCTTGCTTTGCACCCACTGGATGAAGGTCCAGGCGGCGTCCTGCTCTTCGGGCGAGGTGTTCTTGGGAATGCCCCAGCCCCAACCGCCGCTTTCGCCATGGCCACCCGGCATCACCGACAGGCCGACCTTGCCGGCGACAGTCGGACACTTCGCGGCATCGTCCATCTGCGGCAGCATCCACCAATAGGTGACCATGCTGAAGGCGGAACCGCTGCACATCAGGCGCATGGTGTCATCGAGCGTCGCCGACACAGCACCCTGCTGGGCGCCGTGTTGAATGTTGTCGACATAGAGATCAAGCGCCTTCTTCGCCTCGGCCGTGTCGAGGCTCGCCTTGCCGTCGGCATTGAGATAGCTGCCACCGGCGGAGAACAGGTAGTTGGAGAATTCCATGCTGTTGGGATCGCCGCGCTGGCCCTGCATTGCGGCTCCGGCGACGCCGGCATTGGCTTTCATGAATTTGGAAATCGCCACATAGTCTTCAAGCGTCGTCGGCAGGGCAAGCTCCTTGCCGGTTGCCGTCTTGTAGGCGGCCTTGAGCTTCTCGTCGCCGATCAGGTCCGTCCGGTAGAGGAGACCCATCGAGTAGTTGTACATGGGCACCAGGAACAGCTGGTCCTTGGTTCGGCCGAGCAGGTCAAGCGTCGAAGGAATGAAGGGGGTCAGATCGTATTTGGATTTCTCGACGAAGGGTTTCAGATCGGCGAGCCAGCCGGCCGCCGGAAACTCACCGGCCCACAGGAAGTCGACCTCGAGCACATTGTAGTAGCTCTGTGACGCGGTCAGCTGGGACACCAGCTTGTCGTGCATGTCAGGATAGCCGATCTTCTCGAACTCGACCTTGATGCCGGTCTGCTTCTCGAATTCGGGCAACAGCGCTTCAATGATCTTGGTTTCCGGCACGTCCTCCATCAAGGCGTGCAAGGTGATGGGCTCGGCCGCCCTGGCCGGAAGCGATGCGCTGAGAACAGCTGCGCCGCTCACGGCCGTCATCAGCATTTTGATCAAGGTCTGCTTGTTCCAAGTCATAACTCTCTACTCCTCTTTCCCTCTGGACGCAGCGGTGATCCCGCCACGATTTCGTAACCGGCTAGCGAGCCTTGTCGGCTCTCGGAGCGGCCGGCCTATTTCACGCTGCCGAACGTCAAGCCCTGGACGATGAAGCGCTGGATGAAGCGGGAAGCCACGACCAGCGGCAGGATGGCAAGGACGACGCCGGCCGAGACCTTGGCGATCTGGACGCCGTTGGAGGTCTGCAACGCGGCGAGCGCAACCGGTATGGTCGCCGTCGCCGGCCCGCTCAAAACCAGGGCAAACAAAAACTCGTTCCACGCCAGGATGAAGCCGAGGACGCCGGCTGCCGCGATACCGGGCAGCGACACCGGCAGCACGATGCGCCAGAAGGCGCCCCAGGCGGTCGCCCCGTCGGTCATCGCCGCCCACTCCAGATCGACCGGAATGCCTTCGAAGAAGCCCATCAGTATCCAGGTCAGGAAGGGCAGGTTGAGCGCGGCATAGACGATGATCAGCCCGGTCAGCGAATTGCTGAGTTCCAGGCTTCGGAACAGCGTGAAGGTCGGCAGCACCAGCGCCACGGGCGGCAGCATTTGCGTCGCCAGCACGGCAAAACGCGCCCAACGCCCGCCCGTACGGAAGCGGGCGAAGGCATAGCCGGTGGTCGCGGCAAAGGGCAGCGCGAGCAGAACCGAGCCGAGCGCGACGATCAGGCTGTTGAGGTAGGACTGACCGAAGCGGCTCGACAGCAGCGCCGAATAATTGTCCGTCGTAAAGGCCGGCATCAACTCGTTGCTGTAGGACAGGTGCTCGGGCACGAAGCTTGTCCGGAGCACCCAGAGCGGCGGCAGCAGCACGATAGCGGAAACGACGATCAGCCCGAAATGCAGGCCGAAGCGACGACGAAAGGCCGACCGTTCGTTTCTGTCCATGCTGGTCATTGAACGGCTCCCATGAGGCTCGGCCGCGCAATCACCAATTCGGTCTCGGGATCAAACAGGTGCATCGGCAGCGGGTCGATGTAGAGGTCGACGATCGAGCCGACTGGCGCCGTGAAATAACGGCTGAGGCGGGCGGCGATCTCCAACGGCTTGTCGTCGCCGGCCGGGCGCGTGTCATCCTTGCCGGTGGGCTGGCCCGCAATCTGGCCGATCAGGACGTTCTCGGCGCCGAGAGCCTCGACGGCCACGACCCGTACGGCAACCTTCTGCCAGTCAGGCTTGTCAGGGCTTTCATGGAAATCCTCGGCCCGCACGCCCAGAATGACGCGGCGCCCGACACGCCCGCCATAGGCAGAGCGGTGGCGGGCGGGGACGGCAAGCACCGCGCCGCTGTCGGTCAGGACGGAGAGCCCTTCGCCAGGTGCGGCCTGAAGCGTCGCCGGAATGAGGTTCATCGGCGGCGTTGCCAAGAACCGCGCGACGAAGGTGTTGACCGGATCGGCATAGACTTCAAGCGGCCGACCCGCCTGGACGAGACGGCCGTCGCGCATGATGCATATCCGATCGCCCATGGTCATGGCCTCGACCTGGTCGTGCGTGACATGGACAATGGTGCGGCCAAGGCGCCGGTGCAGCTTGACGAGTTCGAGCCGCATTTCGGCACGCAGCTGCGCATCGAGGTTCGACAGCGGTTCGTCAAGCAGGAAGGCCGCCGGTTCGCGAACGATCGCCCGGCCGAGCGCGACACGCTGCCGCTGGCCGCCGGAAAGTGCGGCCGGCTTGCGGCCGAGAAGATTCTGAAGGCCGAGCAGGTTCGCGGCGTCGGCAATCTTGGCATCGATCACTGCGGCGTCGGTGCCACGCATCTTCAGCCCGAAGGCCATGTTCTGCCGCACCGACATATGCGGATAGAGCGCATAGCTCTGGAACACCACTGCGACGTTGCGGTCGCGCGGCGCGACATTGGCCACGCTCTTGCCACCGATGCGAAGATCGCCGGAGGAAATGCTCTCCAGGCCGGCAATCATCCGCAGCGTTGTCGATTTGCCGCACCCCGACGGGCCGAGAAAGATCACGAATTCACCATCGGGAATGGTGAGATCGACCTCATGCACCCCGTAATTGCCATTGCCGTAGAGCTTGGAAACGCGATCGAGCTCGATAGACGCCATAGTCTTTCCTTATGAACCCGTCTGACCCGGCCGAACGCCGCAGTCGAAGTCGGCGAATGGCTACTTTAGAGAACAAAATAGAACATTGTAAACCTGTTTCCTGATCGTATGTGTTCACTTTTTGGGGCGACATGTACCGGCACCAGGATTCGGCCACGGCCGCGAGGAACCATCAGGTCATGTAGACGCCGCCGGTCACGTTGACGCCCTGGCCGGTCATGAAGCGGGCCTGATCCGAGCAGAGGAAGACGACGACGTCGGCAACATCCTCGGGCAGTTCGAGCCGCCCGAGCGGCGTTTGCGCGATATAGTCGGCAACCACCCGTTCGGGCGTGACCTGCCGCAGATGCGCCTCCCACTCGACTTCGCGCGATTGCATGCCCGTCTTGACGAACCCCGGGCAGACGGCATTGACGCGGATCCCCTTGGGCGCGAGTTCGCGGGCAAAGGCCTGTGTCCAGCCGAGAACGGCGAACTTGGACGCCGAATAATGCGCCAGGAGCGGCGCCCCGACCTTCGCGGCAAGCGAGGCGGTGTTGACGATGCAACCCGTGCCTTGCTTGACAAAATGCCGTCCAGCGATCTGGTTTGCGAGGAATACACCGCGTGCATTGACGGAGAAGTTGAAGTCCCACTCCTCGTCGGTCAGTTCCAGCGCGTGCTGCATGGTGGACACGCCGGCATTTGCGATCAGGATGTCGCAGCCGCCAAGCGCTTCCAGCGCGGTGGCGAAGGCCGCCTCGACGGAATCGCGACGGCGAACATCGACCGCGACGGCAGCGGCACCGCCGCCAATCTCCTCGGCCGCTTGGCGCGCCGCCTCGGGGTCCAGATCGCCGATCGCCACCACCACACCCTGCCGCGTCAGGGCAGCCGCGATCGCGCGGCCGATCCCCGCGCCACCGCCCGTCACGAAGGCACGCTTGCCCGCGAGTTCGGCAAGCACGGGAGGCGTGACGGAGACAGCCGGCATGGTCGTATTCTCTCTACTTGATGGCAGAACGCATTCTGTTGATATCGAGATGCATACCAATAAAATCGAACACTGCAAACATATTTTTGTTTGAAAATGTTTGATCATGCGATAAAGTGAAAATCAGCAGACCGCTTCGTCGGCGGCTTACCCACCGGATACATCGATGGCAGACGACACCGCCCTTCCTGAGACATCCACGCACGGCGCACCGCGCGATGCCGACCGTCAGCGCCTTCTTGCGCACGATCGGCACGCACATATCCTGGCTTTGCTGCGGCGGACGGGGTCGCTCACCGTCGCCGCGGCAGCGGCCGAACTCGCCGTTTCCGACATGACGATCCGCCGTGATCTCGTCGAATTGGAACGCGAGGGCAGGCTTGTGCGAATCCACGGCGGCGCGATCGAGGCGGACAACCCGCCGCTGGTCGCCATGGACAGTGAGGAGCCGAGTTTCGATTCGCGCTTGCGCCAGCGCCGCGACCCGAAGGCGGCGATTGCTGCCGCCGCCGCCGCGCTGGTCTCGGGATACCGCACGATCGCGATGGATGTCGGCACCACCACCTATCTGATGGCCGAGCACCTCAAGGACCTTCCGCACGCCAAGGTGTTCACCAACAGCCTCAGGATCGCAGCGTTGCTGAACGGCGGCGTGCCCGAGGTCTATGTCGCCGGCGGCCGCGTACGGGCCGACGAGATGTCGACCGGCGGGCCTACGGCCATCGCCCAGTTCGAGGCGCTGTGGTTCGACGTCGCCGTGATCGGCGTCTCCGGTATCACGGTGGACGGCCTCTTCGACTATTCTTTCGACGATACCGACATGAAGCGCGCCTATCTCAGACGATCAGGCACCAAGATCGTGCTCTGCGACTCCGCCAAATTCCTGCGCATGTCGCTGGTGCGGATAGCACCACTGTCGGACATCGACATCCTCATCACCGATGCCGAGCCGCCGGCCAAGATCGCCGCGGCGCTCGCCGCGGCCAAGGTCGACCTGCGCATCGCGCCGCCGCTCACGCGCGATTGAGACGCAATTTTTCCATTTTATCCCAAGGAGAAGACTCGATGGTATTTGATTTTTTCGGCGACAAGAAGAAGGCTGTCATCTCGATGGCACATATCGGTGCCTTGCCGGGGACGCCCCTCTATGATGCCGATGGCGGCCTCGACAAATTGATCGATGGCGTACTCGCCGACATCCGCAAGCTGCAGAGCGGCGGCGTCGATGCCATCATGTTCGGCAACGAGAACGACCGCCCCTATGTCTTCAAGGCGCCGCCCGAAGGCATTGCCGCCATGACCGCGGTTGTCCAGGCGGTGAAGCCTGAGCTCAAAGTGCCGTTTGGCGTCAACTATCTCTGGGACCCTACTGCCAGCGTCGCGATCGGCGCGGCCACCGGAGCCCGCTTCGTGCGTGAGATCTTCACCGGCCTGTTCGCTTCCGACATGGGCCTGTGGGAGCCCGATTGCGCCGCCGCCTCGCGTCTGCGGCACAATCTCGGCCGCGACGACATGAAGCTTCTCTTCAACATCAATGCCGAGTTCGCCCACTCGCTCGACCAGCGCCCGATTGAATTGCGCGCCAAGAGCGCGGTGTTCTCGTCGATGGCCGACGCGATCCTTGTTTCCGGCCCGATCACCGGCCAGCCGGCCGACCAGTCCCATCTGCGCAGCGTCTGCGAGACGATCAAGGACGTGCCGGTCTTCGCCAACACCGGCGTGAACATCGACAATGTCCGCGATGTCCTTTCGCTGGCGAGCGGCGTCGTGATCGGGACCCATTTCAAGATCGATGGCAATACCTGGAACGCCGTCGACGGCGATCGGGTCAAGCGCTTCATGGATGTGGTCGCCACTCTGCGTTGAGAGATGGTTCCCTCGGCGACACCGACCATTGCGCCGGCCCGCCGACATCCTATCAATCATTCCGGGCCGACGCCCGGAATGATCGACGGTATCGACCGGCGGGCACAACGAGGCCGACAGGTTTCGCCCGCCTGATTTCCTCGCATTTCAGTGGATTCGACATGGCGTGCGTTCTAGGCCTCGACATCGGCACCACCTCGACGATCGGCATCCTGATCCGGCTTCCCGATCAGGTGCTGGGCCTCGCCTCCCGCCCCGTCACGCTGCATTCCGAGCATGCGGGCTGGGCCGAGGAAGATCCCGCGCAATGGTGGGCGAATGTCCGCGACATCATGCAGGAGCTGCTCCGGACCAGCGGCATCAAAGCCGAGGAGATCGTGGCGATCGGCACCACCGGCATGCTGCCGGCGGTCGTTCTTCTGGACGATCAGGGCGAGGTGCTGCGACCGAGCATCCAGCAGAGCGACGGCCGCTGTGGCGCCGAAGTGGCCGAACTGCGGACCGAATGCGATGAGACGGCTTTCATCGCCAAGGCCGGCAACGGCATCAACCAACAGCTCGTCACCGCAAAGCTGCGCTGGATAGAACGTCACGAGCCGGAGGTGTTCAGCGGCATCGCCACCGTTTTCGGCTCCTATGACTATATCAACTGGCGCCTCACCGGCGAACGCGCGGTCGAGCAGAACTGGGCACTGGAGGCCGGCTTCGTCGACGTTTCGACGCACCGGATCGATGACGATCTGGTGGCGCTCGCGCACATACCGCGCTCGGCCGTGCCACGAAAGATCGCCTCGCATGAAATCCTTGGTTCCGTCTCGGCGAAGGCCGCCGATGAGACCGGCCTGATAGCGGGAACACCGGTTGTCGGCGGTGCGGCCGACATGATCGCCTCCGCGCTCGGCGCCGGCGTCGCCAAGCCCGGCGACGTCCTCCTGAAATTCGGTGGTTCGATCGATATCCTGATCGCCACCGATCAGATCAAGCCCGATCCGCGCATGTATCTCGATTACCATCTGGTGCCGGGCCTGTTCATGCCCAATGGCTGCATGTCGACCGGCGGCTCGGGCCTCAACTGGTTCGTACGCAATTTCGCGGGTGGCGAGACAGAAGCGGCGGAGGCCGAAGGCATTTCGGTGCATCAGCGGCTCGACCAACTGGCGGCGGCGCGTCCCGCCGGCGCCGATGGCCTCACCATCTTGCCCTATTTCCTCGGCGAGAAGACGCCGATCCATGATCCGGCGGCTCGCGGCGTGATCGACGGCCTGACGCTGTCGCACGATATCGGCCATGTCTGGCGCGCTCTGCTCGAGGCCTACGCCTATGCCATCGCGCATCATGTCGAGGTGCTCAACGACATGGGCCACCAGACCGAGCGCTATCTCGTCTCCGACGGCGGCTCGAACAGCCGGATCTGGATGCAGATCGTCGCGGATGTCTTGCAAAAGCCGGTACAACGCCTGACCGGGCATCCCGGCTCCTGCATCGGCGCCGCGTGGACGGCAGCGATCGGCGTGGGCCTGACCGACGACTGGTCTGGCGTTTCCGGTTTCGTCAGCTTCGCCGACCGCCTTGATCCCGATCCGCGCAAGGCCGACATCTACCGCGATGGTTATCGCCGCTATCGCGATCTCTATGCGCGCCTGTCGGCTCCTGCCGCAACCGGAGCGGGATCGTCATCGTAATGCATCGCGCCATCGCCTGGGACATCGATGGAACGCTGATCGACAGTGAGCCATTGCATCATCGATCTCTGCTCGCCGGCTGCCGCAACTGGAATGTCGATCTCGACGACCTGCCCGATCAGGCCTTTCGCGGCATCCATATGGGCGATGTCTGGACAATGCTGCGTCCGCGTCTTCCAGCCGGGCTCGATCAGGCGGAGTGGCTCGCCGCCATCAATGCCCACTACGTCGCCAACCGGGCGGACGCCACCGCAATCCCCGAGGCGGTCGAGACGATCCGGGCACTGGCCGATCGCGGCATTCCGCAGGTCTGCGTGTCAAATTCCGGCCGGCAAGTCGTCAATGCCAATCTCGATGCGCTCGGCGTGCTCGACCTCATGCGTTTCACGATCAGCCTTGATGACGTATCGGTCGGCAAGCCGGATCCAACGCCCTATCGCGAGGCTTGCCGGCAGCTGGCCGTAGCCCCAGGGTCGGTGGTGGCTGTAGAAGACAGTCGCACCGGCGCTGACGCCGCACGAGCCGCAGGTCTGTTCGTGGTTGGCTATCTCCCCAGCGGCGGCCTGTTCGGCGACGTCGATCTCAGTACCAACCGTCTGTCGTCGATCCTGGATCTGTTTCCTGGCTGAGGGTTTGGCGCGACGCCACCTCCCAGCTGTGCGCCTGGCCATGCCGGTAGAGGATCGGGGCGTGATGGCATCTGGTCGATTCACATCGATCCGGTAAGAATCCCCTTGCGCCTCATGAACCGCAAACGACTCCACACCCCAGGATTGGACGCTTGATGAACGATACCCCCAAAACGCTGGCACAGGACTCGCTTGGGCCAACCGTGACCATTGGAGAAATATTGGTAGAGATCGTCGCGAGGGAGACAGGCGCCGGCTTCCGGAAACCTATCGACCTCATTGGTCCCTTTCCGAGCGGCGCGCCCGCCATCTTCATCGATCAATGTGCGCGTATGGGCGGAGCGGCGGCGATGGTGGGCGTGGTCGGCGACGACGATTTCGGCTTCGTCAACATCGAGCGCCTGAAGCGAGACGGCGTTGACATTTCCGCCATCGCTGTTTCCCCGGATCATCCGACGGGCAGCGCCTTTGTTCGCTACCGCGAGGACGGAAGCCGCGATTTCGTCTACAACATCGCCAAGTCCGCTGCCGCCCGGCTGGAATGGACCCCGCAGGTCGAGGCGCTGATCGCGCGGTGCGGGCATATCCACGTCATGGGAACGGTGTTCGCAAGCCCCGCCGCCTGGGCGATCACCGAACGCGCGATCCCGCTGATCAAAGCACGCGGCGGCACCATGTCGCTCGATCCGAACCTGCGCAAGGAATTGCTGGCCCACGGCCAGACCGAGGAGAAATTCGCAAGTCTGGTGGACAATGCGGACCTGCTGCTGCCGTCGGGCAACGAATTGTTCCTGGCCGCCGGCATGGACGGCGAGGACCGCGCGATCGAGGCGCTGTTCAAACGAGGGGTCAAGGAGATCGCCGTCAAGCGCGGCGAACATGGCGCGTCGGCCCGCCAACGCACCGGCGCCCGCGCCGATTGCCCCGGCCTCATCGTCGAGGAAACGGACCCTACCGGCGCCGGCGACTGTTTCGGGGGAGCCTATGTCGCATGCCGGCGGCTGGGCATGCAGCTGCAGACGGCGCTCGAATTCGCCAACGCTGCAGGCGCGCGCAACGTCACACGCCTTGGCCCCATGGAGGGAGCCGGCACGCGTGCCGAACTGGAAGATTTCATGGCAAGAACAGCGAGAAGAAGCTGATGCGTGTCGCGATCGAAGGTTTGCCGGCCCTGCACAGGGAAGGGAAGAAAATCGGGGTGACCTCGGTGTGTTCGGCACACCCGTTGGTGCTGAAAGCTGCACTGCGCCACGGCCGGGAAACCGGCACCACCGTCCTGATCGAGGCGACGTGCAACCAGGTCAACCATCTGGGCGGTTACACGGGCATGACGCCGGCCGATTTCGCGGCGATGGTGGATGCGCTCGCGGCAGCCGAGCAATGCCCGAAAGAGTTGATCGTGCTTGGCGGGGATCATCTCGGCCCTAATCCCTGGAAAGACCGGCCCGCCGAGGAGGCGATGGCGCAGGCCGGGACAATGGTCGATGCTTATGTTCGCGCCGGCTTCCGCAAGATCCACCTCGATGCCTCGATGGGCTGCGCGGGTGAGCCGGCGGCGCTCGACGACCACACGGTGGCCGGGCGCGCGGCCAGGCTGGCGGGCGTCGCGGAACGGGCGGCAGCGCAGAGCAGCAGCGGGGCAAGCCCTGTCTACATCATCGGCACGGAAGTGCCGCCGCCGGGCGGCGCCGATCACGCATTGGATGCGATCACCCCGACCAGTCCGGAGGCCGCTCGCCAAACACATGCCATTCACGCCAAAGCATTCCAGGCCGCCGGGCTCGATAGCGCGTTTTCCCGCGTCATCGGCCTTGTGGTGCAGCCGGGCGTGGAGTTCGGCAACCAGAATGTGATTTTCTACGATCGGGCGAAGGCCCGCGATCTGGCGGCGACTTTGAACGGATTGCCGTCGCTCGTTTTCGAAGCCCATTCGACGGATTATCAGGGCGAGAGGCCGTTGCGTGAACTCGTCGAGGACGGTTTCGCCATCCTCAAGGTCGGCCCAGAGCTGACCTTCAAACTGCGCGAGGCGTTGTACGCGCTCGACCTGATCGCTTCGGATATGGTGCCCTTCTATGGCGAGCGGCCGCTTTACCACGCCATGGAAGAGTTGATGCTCGATGCCCCCAGGAATTGGGCAAGCCACTATCACGGCAGCGATGCCGATAAGCGGACGCTGCGCCACTACTCCTATTCCGATCGCATCCGATACTATTGGGCGACCCCGCAAGCCCGGGCCGCCTGCGACCGGCTCTTCGATGCGTTGAAGGGCCGGAGGGTGCCGGTGACGCTGTTTCTCCAGCACCTGCCTTCGGCTGTCGCTTGGGCTGACCGCGCCTGCGACGGCGAGGAGATCGCGATCGATCACGTCCAGCGAAGCATCGAGGTCTACGCCCGGGCATGCGGCACCTGAACCCTCGGCCCTTCAAGGCCAGAGCCGATGGGCCGGCGGGCGGCTGGAACGCTTACAGCGATGGTCCCAATCGGATCGGGCTGCCGTCGCTGAAACGGGATTGACGGAACCTGTGGAGATTGTGCCCGGTCTCGTTGCCCTGGATCAAATCGGACAGGATGCGGCCCATTCCGGGCCCTATGCCGAAGCCGTGGCCACTCATTCCGGTCGCGACAACGAGGCCTGGGATCGCAGCGGCGCGATCGACGATAGGCACGACATCCGGCATCGCATCGATCGTGCCCGCCCAGCTCGCCTTGATCGGCACTGTCTTGAACTGCGGGAAAAGTCCTCTGAACCCGCTGTCCATGGCGCGGAGCGCCGAGGCCTCGGGAGCGGGATTGAGGACGCGCATCCGTTCGAACGGGGTTTCCTTGTCAGCGTCCCATCTTCGCGGGGTTGACCAGGCGTCCGGATATCCGCGCGGCGCGGCCGGCAGGTAGCGTGTGCCAAAGGGATTGGCCATCAGGGCGCTGACATATTTGCCCGCATGGCGAAATGCGTCCGGCCCTATGTAGAGTTGGTTGCTGCCTCCCGATGCGAGCGTGTACCCGCCATCCTGCCTGCGCCGGAAAGCGATGTGTTCGTCCGTGGCCGCACCGGCGTGGATTTCCGCCATCGGCGCTGTCGCGGCGACGGTCGCTCTGACGCTGAGTTGCGGAATCGAGATGCCGTGCGCGCGCAGGAAGAGCGACGTCCAGGCGCCGCTGGCGACGAGGACGCTCGAGGTGGCGATGTGGCCCCGCTCGGTCCAGACGCCGCTGATCCGGCCCGCCGAGATGTCGAGCATACGTGCCGCACAATTCTCGATGATCGTGACGCCTTGCCGGGCTGCCAGGCGAGCGATCGCGGGCACGGCAACCCAAGGCTCGGCGCGCATGTCCGATGGGGTGGTCATCGCGCCTTTGAACGGTTGCGACATGGCAGGGATCAGGCTTGCCACCTCACCTTGGTCGAGGAGACGTGTGTCGACGCCATGAGCCTGGGCGATCTTCAGGAATTTCGCGAAACCGGCCATCTCCTTGTCCGTCCGCGCAAGATAGGTAACGCCTGTCTGCGTCAGCCCTATGTCCTCGCCGCACTCCTCGGCCAGTTGCCGCCAGAGGCGCTGCGCTTCGATCACGATCGGCAGTTCGTCGGCATCGCGGCCCTGCTGCCGGATCCAGCCCCAATTGCGCGAGGATTGCTCGGCGGCGATGCGTCCTTTTTCCAGCAGCGTCACCGAGATGTTGCGTCGCGCCAGGAACAGTGCCGTGGTCACGCCAATGACGCCGCCGCCGATGATCACGACTTCCGAAGTCTTCGGCAGCGGCTCTTGAAACTGGATCGGAGTGGATTCGGTGAAGGGGAAGATTGTCAAAGAGCACGTCCTTATTGGTATGGCACGCCTGTTGCTCCGCAGACGGAACCAAAGAAAGAAGGAAGGAACGGCGCCAACTGTCAGTCCAGGAAAGTTGTATCGATGCCAGAATACGATCTCTACATCAACGTGAAGAAGCCGGGCATAGGCCTCTATGTTCGTACCGGCGCTACTCTCCCCGATTTCGCCGATCCGAAAGAGTGGGTCTTTGACGGTACTGCGGCGCAGGACTTGCTGCCCCCGAGCGTTGTGGAAGGTGTCGCGGCCGACGGGCATGCGTTTCGCGATATGGACTAGGGTCGTCGATAGGCAAGGCCGGCATGCTTGACACCGTCCACGCGTGCGATGAGCCGAAAGTGGCGAATTGATCTCGTTGATCTCACGTTGCTGACAAGTGTTCTATAGGTCGGGTGCTCGACGGCACGGAAACCGGGGCCTACAAATTGGTCTGACATGCCGCGCGCGCGGTGCTGACGCTGACACTGCACGCCAAACGAACGGATCGAATATGGTTTCAAGCTTACCGCCTCCCGTCTCCCAATCGGTCGCCGCCAGGCTTACGCGGGCGGCGATCTTCCTGGTGGTGACGATCAATCCCGGAACGGCGGCCGAAGAGACGGTCCGCGGCGTGTGCGCCGACCTCTCCAGCCTGTTGCGCGGCGTGGGATTCCGCAATCTCAATGGGCAGTTGTCATGCGTCATGGGATTTGGCTCCAAGGCCTGGGACAGGTTGTTTGGAGCGCCTAGGCCGAAGAACCTGCATCCATTCCGTGAGATACGCGGCGTGCATACCGCCGTCTCGACACCCGGCGACATCCTGTTTCACATCCGGGCGGCAAGCATGGACCTATGCTTCGAACTGGCGACCCACATCATGTCGCGGCTCGCCGGCGCGGTCACGACCGTGGACGAGGTGCACGGCTTCAAATTTTTCGACGACCGCGATCTGATCGGCTTTGTCGACGGAACCGAAAACCCGGTGGGCCAGGCCGCCGAAGCGGCCACCCTTGTCGGCGATGAAGACTCCGACTTTGCCGGCGGCAGCTACGTGATCGTGCAAAAATACCTGCACGACGTGGAGCGGTGGAACAAGGTGCCTGTCGAGGAACAGGAGAATATCATCGGCCGGCACAAGCTGTCCGACATCGAACAGCTCGATTCCGTGAAGAAGCCCTACGCGCACAATGTCCTGACGTCGATCGAAGAGAACGGCGAACAGCTTCAGATCGTGCGCGACAACATGCCGTTCGGCGAAGTCGGCAAGGGCGAGTTCGGCACCTATTTCATCGGCTACGCCCGTTCCCCACAGCGCATCGAGACGATGCTCGAGAACATGTTCATAGGCAGCCCGCCGGGCACTTACGACCATCTGCTGGATTTCAGCCGCGCGGTGACGGGAGCGCTGTTCTTCGTGCCGACGGCGACGTTCCTGGACGACGTCAGCCCCGAGGCGGCTGACGACAGCGGCGCGAAAGAGCTGCAAGCCCCCGAGGCGCCCCAGCCGAACGCCAACGATGGTTCACTCGGGATCGGATCCCTTAAGAAAGAGGCAGGACATGAATAATCTCCATCGGCACCTCGCGCCCATCTCTGAAGAGGCATGGGAGCAGATCGAACAGGAAGCGTCCCGGACGCTCAAGCGCCATCTGGCGGCGCGGCGCGTGGTGGACGTTGTCGGCCCGAAAGGTTTCGACCTTTCGGCTGTCGGTACCGGTCATCTCAAGCAGATTCCCACACCTGGCGAAGGGGTCCAGTCCGCACAGCGCGTGGTGAAAGCGCTGGTCGAATTGCGGGTTCCGTTCGTGCTCACACGCCAGGCGATTGACGATGTGGACCGGGGTGCTGCGGATTCGGACTGGTCGCCGGTGAAGGAAGCGGCGCGCAAGATCGCCTTCGCCGAGGATCGCTCCGTCTTCGATGGCTATGCCGCCGCCGGCATCCAAGGCATTCGCGAAGGCACAAGCAATGCCACTGTCGCGCTCCCCGCCAATGTAATGGGCTATCCGGAAGCTGTAGGACAGGCGGTCAGCCAGTTGCGGCTGGCCGGGGTCAATGGGCCCTATGCGCTCGTGCTGGGTGCGGCGGCGTATACGGCCGCGAGCGGTGGCAGCGACGAAGGCTACCCGGTCTTCCATCATCTCGAGCGTGTGGTGGACGGCGGGATCATCTGGGCTCCGGCCATCGAGGGTGGGTTCGTGCTCACCACGCGTGGCGGCGATTTCGAGCTGGATATCGGCCAGGACCTTTCCATCGGCTACCTCAGCCACTCCGGCACAGAAGTCGAACTCTACCTGCAGGAGACATTCACCTTCCAGCTGTTGACCGCCGAAGCTTCAGTGGTGCTCGCGCCGCCGAAAAAGTGATGGCGAAGGCAGTGCCGAGCGAATTGGCAAATATCTGAGGTGTCCGAGCGTATGGCTGTTGATCCCCCTGTGCAGCATGTCGTCATCATCGGAGCCGGATTCGGTGGTCTTGCGGCCGCGCGCGATCTTGCGAGTGCGCCGTTCCGCATCACACTTGTCGATCGCCGTAACCATCATCTGTTCCAGCCACTGCTCTATCAGGTCGCCACAGCCGCGCTCGCGACGTCGGAAATCGCCTGGCCCATCCGCTATCTTCTTCGCAAGCACAAGAACGTCACGACGCTGCAAGGCAGCGTCGTCGGCGTGGAGGTTCAGGAGCGAAAGGTGCTTCTGGACGGGGAGGAGCCGATCTTTTTCGACACGCTGGTTTTAGCGACCGGTGCTCGCCATGCCTATTTCGGTCATGATGAATGGGAACCCTTTGCGCCGGGTCTGAAGACCCTGGAGGATGCCACCAAGATCAGAAGGCGGATTCTCGCGGCGTTCGAACAGGCCGAGTGGGAAACGGACGACGCCGAGCGCGCCAAATTCCTGACTTTTGTGATCATCGGCGCAGGTCCGACTGGCGTTGAGCTGGCCGGCACGATCGCCGAACTCGCCCACGACACTTTGCGCAACGATTTCCGCAATTTCGATACGCGCAGCGCGCGTGTCGTGCTCATCGAGGCCGGTCCCCGCATCCTCTCCGGCTTCAGTGAACGGCTGTCCGCCTACGCTCGACGGGCACTGACGCGGCTCGGAGTCGAAATCAAGCTTGGGCACGCTGTTTCCAAATGTGGAGATGCAGGGGTCGAGCTTGACGGAGTGTTTCTCGCCGCGAAAACAATTATCTGGGCAGCGGGGGTCGCCGCCTCGCCCGCGGCGGACTGGCTGAATGCGCCGGCCGATCGCGCGGGACGGGTGCTCGTGGAAGCGGATCTGACAGTCCCGGGACATCCAAACATCTTTGCGATCGGTGACACCGCCCATGTCGAAACCGCGGATGGAAAACCAGTCCCAGGTGTTGCGCCAGCCGCCAAGCAGGAGGGGCGCTATGTCGCCGAAGTGATCAAGGCACGGCCGCGGGGCAAGGACGTCCCGCGGCCCTTCACATACAAGAACGCCGGCAATCTCGCGACGATCGGAAAGCGCGCCGCCATCGTGGATTTCGGCTGGATCAGCCTGAAGGGTCGAATGGCCTGGTGGATATGGGGCATTGCGCACATTTTCTTCTTGATCGGCCTGCGAAATCGCCTCGCCGTTGCCTTGAATTGGCTGTGGATCCATACCAGCGGCGAGCGCAGTGCCCGCCTGATCACGCAAGGCGAGGCGAAGAAGGGCGGGATCAAGCTTTAGCGACCGGTCGGCGGAGAATATGCTGCTGAGGGGCGAGCCTTGATTGTCGGCCGTGATCGCGACGCGCTAGCTTACCGACAAAATAGCGGCAACGGAGGACACGCGATGGCGTCGTTGTTGGGCATGCAAGCTCTGTTTGGCCTGCCGCTGTTCGTCGTGCACCTGATTGCAGTGGTGCGCGCGATTACCCGCGCCAACCGCACACCTGCCGCCCGTGTAGCCTGGGTGGTTGTCATCATGTTCCTGCCGCTGCTTGGTGTCATTGCCTATTTACTCCTTGGCGAGACCAGCATCGGGCGCAAGCGCGCGCAACGGCTCAAGGCGGCGGAAGACCGAACCGCCCGGCCCGATGACGCGGCCTATGCGCCGGAAACCATTGCGCCGGAAGCAGCCGCCCAATTCGACCTTTGCCGGTCGATCAATGGGCTGCGGCCGGTGGCGGGCAATCGCATCCTGCTTCTGGGTGATCCCGAGGCGTCCAGCGACCAACCGACATTCGACTCCGATATCGCGATCGACTCGCTGGCAAGGGATATCGAACAGGCAAAGGAGCATGTGCACATCGGCTTCTATATCTGGCTCGACGACGAAAATGGCGGCAAGGTCGCCGACGCCGTCGCTGATGCCGCGCAACGCGGCGTGCGTTGCCGCGTGATGGTGGACGCTCTGGGCTCACGCTCCCTTATCCGCGGTCCACGCTGGCGGCAGTTGCGCGAAGCGGGTGTGTTGTTGGTTGCCACGTTGAATGACATTCCGCGCCTGGGGCATCTGGCCGTGGGCCGCGCTGACCTGCGCAATCATCGCAAGATCGTCATTATCGACAATCGCATCGCCTATTGCGGCAGCCAGAACTGTGCAGATCCGGCATTCCGGGTGAAGGCGAAGTATGCGCCCTGGGTGGACATTTTCCTGCGTTGCGAAGGACCAGTGGTGCGCCAGGCACAGTATCTGTTTCTATGCACATGGATCGCCGAAACCGGCGAGCCCCTGGAAGGGCTTGCCGCAGCCCAGCCTGGGCCGGAGCATTTCCAGCCGGGAAGCGTGGCGCAGATGTACGGAACCGGACCGACGACGCTCGGCAATGCCATGTCCGAGTCCTTCGTTGGCGCGATCTATTCCGCGCGCAAGGAACTCATCATCACGACGCCCTACTTCGTACCGGACGAGGCGGTCCTGCGCGCCTTGTGTGCCGCCCCGCGCCGGGGCGTCGGGACGACAATTGTCTTCCCCGAACGCAACGATTCATGGTTGGTGGAAAACACCAGCCGCAGTTGCTATGCGGACTTGCTCTCCAATGGCGTGGGCGTCCACGAGTATCCGCTGGGGCTGCTGCATACCAAATCGATGACCATCGACGGGAAGATCGCGCTGGTCGGATCAGCCAACATGGACCGGCGCAGCATGCAGCTCAACTTCGAAAACAACCTGCTGATAGCGGACGAAGACGCCGCCGTCGCGGTCCGCGCTCGCCAGCAGGGCTACCTCGCCGTGTCGCGGCCGGTCACGCTCGACACGGTCAAGGCCTGGCCGTTTCATAGGCGCCTGGTGCAGAACGCGGTGGGCATGATGGCGCCGATACTCTAGACAGGTCGCCTCCAATTTGCGGTACTACCCACCCGGAGCAGACAGCCATGATCAGCGCCGCCATAACCTATCTTTTCGACCCTCTTTGCGGCTGGTGCTACGGCGCCACGCCGATGTTGGACAGACTTGCGGCCGACGGCGTCGCGATCGACGCGCTGCCAACAGGTCTCTTCTCGGGTGCCGGCGCCCGACCACTGGACGCGGGTTTCGCTGCCCATGCCTGGGACAGTGACCAGCGCATCGAGCAGCTGAGCGGTCAGCCTTTCAGCCAGGCCTATCTGGACAATGTTCTGAACGTGCCCGGCACGCTGCTTGACTCCGGCGCCGCCACGCTCGGCATCAGCGTGCCGGTTTCAAGGATCCGCGCCGCCGGCTGCCGGCGCTGAAGGCCATCCAGCACGCCCGCTATGTCGATGGCCGCGACATCGTGACGACGGGCGGTGTGGCCGAGGTTCTGAAAGACGCCGGCATGGCGGACGCAGCAAGGCTTGTGTCGGCGCCATCGGAAGAATTCCTGCTGGCTCATCGGGACCTGGTCGGCCGTGGCCGTACGCTGTTCCAGCAATTGCACGCCAACGGCACACCGGCACTCGCCTTGATCCGCAACGGAATGCCGCATCTCATCGGCTCCAATGCGCTCTACGGCAGCTACAACAATCTACTCGCCCAGATTCAGGCGGCCTGACCCTCCGGTCTCCTTGGCGCGCCGGGCATGCGGCTTCACTTCACTCGGCGACCATGAAAGAACCCAGCATTCGTCGTATTCAGTCGGATGTTGCCGGTTTCGCCCTGCTCCGACGGGTTGTCGATCTTCTTTTCGGATATCGTCTCCTTCTTGTTTTTCGGACTTCCTCCTACCCCTTTCGGGCTGCGACTGGCGGGCGGCACGGGTGGCATCTCGTTGTGTCGTGACATAGTGGCAAACTCCCTTTGAACTATCCGGTCTTCTCGATTCATGCCGAGGCCTGTCTCGGAAGCACCTGGAGCACCCTGGTGATGAACATGCTGAATTCGGCCATGTAGTTGCGCAGGAATTCCTGGGTGGATTCAACCGTGACCTCACCGGCATCCGTGATCAAGCCAGGCGTAAACTGGATGTAGGCCTCAGGTGCGTTCATCTGCGGTGAGTTGCAGAAGCTCAGCACACTGCGCAGGCCCTGCTGGGCGACCGCGGTTCCGATGGTGCCGGGCGATGTGCCAATGACTGCGGACGGCTTGCGGGCGAAGGAATTCTTGCCATAGGGGCGACTTGCCCAGTCGATGGCGTTCTTCAGACCGCCGGGGATGGAGCGGTTGTATTCCGGCGTGACGAAAAGCACGGCGTCGACAACGGCGATAGCGTCCTTGAAGGCGCGAGCGACCGGCGGGAAGTCCGCGTCGTAGTCGTAGCTGTAGAGCGGCAAGTCCTTGAAGGAGATCTCCGACATCTCAAGTTGCGGCGGGGCAAGTTGCACCAGTGCCTTCGCGAGTTTGCGGTTGATGGATTCGCGCGCGAGGCTGCCGATGAGATAGCCAACTTTGTGCTTGGTCATTTGTACCTCCTACGTTCGGCCCGAAGGTTCTGACGATCCCGCATCCATGCCGATCGCCGTTCCGCCGTGGTGAAACGCCGCCCGGTCACGACATGCGGCAAGGCGCGCGCGAGGTTCGGGCGTCATTGCGCGGCTTGGCAGCAGGACATAGAGCATCGTTCGTGCCAGTTCCCTGCATCACGCAAGATCAATAGCTTAAGTTGTCCTTCGCTTGATTTTGGGACATTTTGGCCAAGCCGAAAGACAAATTGTCTATAGATTTCAACAATGTGGCACAGAAGTAGCTCCCCGTCAAACTTGAAGCCTTCTCCGGGCGCGTATCCTCTGCTAAGCGAGGGATACCCGTGTTCCCGATCGTTTCGCCTGCTGTCGGTTCCACGGAGCGGCGGAAACAACCGTCGCCGAGCGTCGATGTCTTCAGGCCGGTTTGGCATCGCGAATTGACTGCCGAGGGTGGCTCAAACTGTGCCCTCCTGAAACTCCGAACCGAGTTCGAAAGTTCTGCCTTGTTTCATTCACCGTTCGTTTCGCTCTGAATGTTGACGGGCAGTGTGCGGCGGTTCACTTTTCGCTCGGCTTGCCCCATTCGGTCGGCTTCATATCCGGAATCCCGTCGACCCCCATGCAAGACAAGACAACTCAGGCGACAAGGCAAGCAGCAAGGAACAACCGGAGCCGGGCCGTCAGTGCGGACCTGATCGCCGTTGTGATCGCCGTGACCAATGGTGAGCCACGCGTCCTGACCATCGGACACGCTGACGCTTTGCCGTCCGGCCCTTTTGAGCTCGGCCATCGCTCCTTGCAGTCGGGTCTGAGGGCATGGGTGGAGCGCCAGACCGGTCACCCGTTGGGCTATATCGAGCAGCTTTATACCTTCGCCGACCGTGACCGAACCGGCGACGAGCGCGTGCAGATCTCGATCAGCTATCTCGGCCTGACGCGGGAAGAGCAGACAGAGAGATCGCCGACGCATGGCTGGCGGGGCTGGTACGACTATTTTCCGTGGGAAGATCACCGTGCGGGCGTGCCGCCCATCCTGCCTGCTATCCTCATGCCACGGCTCTTGGCCTGGGCTGACGAAGCCGAAGACATGAACCTGCGCCACAATCGCCGACAGCGCGTGGCGTATGCCTTTGGTCTGGATGATCGCGACTGGAACGAGGAGCTCGTCCTGCAGCGATACGAACTGCTCTATGAAGCCGCGCTGGTGGCGGAGGCCGCGCGCGGCCGGGACAATGGCAGCCCGCTATCTGTCCCCGGTCGACCGATGATCGCCGACCACCGCCGTATTCTGGCGACGGGAATCGCCAGACTTCGGACCAAGATCAAATATCGCCCCGTCGTGTTCGAACTGATGCCGCCGGCATTCACGCTGCTGCAGTTGCAGCGCACCGTTGAAGCGCTCGCCGGCAGGCTCGTGCACAAGCAGAATTTCCGGCGTCTTATCGAACAGCAGGACCTGGTCGAGGAGACCGGCGAGACAATGTCGGACACAGGCGGGCGCCCGGCGAAGCGTTTCCGCTTCCGCCAGACGGTTCTGGCGGAACGAACTGTCGCAGGGACGAAATTGCCACTTTCACGTGCTTGACAATCCTTATGCTCAAGATAAGCATATGCCTCAGTTATACTCAAATAGAGCATAATAGGGACGCTATGCTAATCAACTCCGCACGTACGGCCGCGCTCTACGATCGGGTACGGCGGGTCATCCCGCCGGTCGAATGGCCGGCATTCACTGACGATATCGAGGCCATTCTCGATTTGAAGCTGCAGCGAAACGCGGTCATCCTGGCGCACAACTACCAGACGCCGGAGATCTTCCACTGTGTCGCCGACATCGTTGGCGACAGCCTGGCGCTTGCCCGCAAGGCGATGTCGGTCGAAGCCGATGTCATCGTGCTCGCCGGCGTGCATTTCATGGCCGAGACGGCGAAGCTGCTCAATCCGCAAAAGACGGTGCTCATTCCCGATCTGCGGGCAGGCTGTTCGCTGGCGGACTCGATTACCGCAGCGGACGTGCGGCTGCTGCGGCAACGCTATCCGGGCGTACCTGTTGTCACCTATGTCAACACGTCAGCCGAGGTGAAAGCCGAGTCCGATATCTGCTGTACCTCAGGCAACGCGAAGGCTGTCGTCGAGTCGCTTGGCGTTCCTCGGGTGATCATGCTGCCGGATGAATATCTGGCCCAGAACATCGCCGCCCGGACCGATGTAGAGATCATCGCCTGGAAAGGGCATTGCGAGGTGCATGAGCGCTTCACGCCCGCCGACATTCGCCAATTGCGCGAGGACCATCCCGGCGTGATCGTGCTGGCCCATCCCGAATGCCCGCCCGACGTGGTGGCCGAGGCCGATTTTTCCGGCTCGACCGCTGCGATGTCCGACTATGTCGGGCGGCAAAAGCCACCCCGCGTCGTGCTGATGACGGAATGCTCGATGAGCGACAATGTCGCGGTCGAACACCCCGAGGTCGAGTTCATCCGGCCCTGCAATTTGTGCCCGCACATGAAGCGGATAACGCTCGCCAACATCCGCACGGCGCTGGAGCAGAACCGCCATGAGGTGACCATCGCACCCGAGATTGCCGGGCGCGCGCGGCTGGCCGTCGAGCGGATGCTGGCGGTATGAGCATGGACGTCCGCGATCTCGCCGGGCGGCCGGTCATCATCGGCGGCGGCATAGCCGGATTGATGACTGCGCTGCACCTGGCGCCTGAGCCGGTGCTTCTGCTGTCGAGATCGCCGCTCGGCGCGGATGCGTCGAGTGCGTGGGCGCAGGGCGGACTTGCCGCCAGCCTGGGCGACGACGACGAACCCGCGCTCCATCTTGCCGACACGCTTGCCGCAGGCGACGGCCTTTGCGACGCACAAGCAGCAAGGCGCATCGTGTCCGCGGCGCCGGCCGCGATCGAGGATCTGGCGCGCCTTGGGGTCTGCTTCGATCGAACGCCCGCAGGCGCTCTGCGTCTCGGGCTGGAAGCTGCGCACGGTCGCCGGCGCATCGTTCATGCCGGAGGTGACGGAAGCGGGCGCGAGATCATGCGCGCCCTGGTCTCCGCCGTGCGTTCCACTGCGTCGATTGTGGTCGCGGAAGGCGTGGAAGCGCGCGGGCTGGCTGTGGAGGACGGCAGGATCACCGGGGTGCTGGCGAACGGTTCGACAGGTGCGCTGTTCCTCGCCACGGGACGGGTCGTTCTCGCCACAGGCGGGATCGGCGGCCTGTTCCACGACACGACAAACCCGCTCGGCAGTTGCGGCCAGGGCCTGGCACTCGCCGCACGCGCCGGTGCAATTTTGGCCGACCTCGAATTCATCCAGTTCCACCCGACCGCGCTTGATGGGTCGAACCGCCCCATGACGCTCATCAGCGAGGCGGTCCGCGGCGAAGGCGCCACAATCGTCGACGAGACAGGCCGGCGTTTCCTCGACGGCGTGCGAGGTGCGGAGCTCGCACCACGCGACATCGTGGCGCGCGCTGTCTGGCGACATCTTGCCGCCGGCCATCGCGTCTTCCTCGACGTCCGCGACAAACCAGGCGCGATATTCACGCGGCAATTTCCAACGATCGCGTCAGCCTGCGGCAAGGCCGGTATCGATCCGGCGCGGGATCTCATTCCCATCCGGCCGGCGCAGCACTACCACATGGGCGGTGTCGCCGTGGATCTGGCCGGGCGCACCTCGGTTCCAGGACTTTGGGCTTGCGGAGAAGTCGCGTCGACCGGGCTGCACGGTGCCAACCGGCTTGCCAGCAACTCGCTGACCGAAGCTGTCGTCTGCGCACGCTGGGTTGCCGAAAGCATCGCAGGGTCATCTGACAGTGGCGGAAAGCCAGCAATGGCCTCTGACCTGCCGGCGCCAGATCCAGCGCCTGTGCGCCCTCTCCTGTCCCATGCCCTCGGCGTCACGCGGAAAGGTGAAGGGTTGAAGGAGACTGCGCGGGCCTTGCTGCCGCTGTTGCAGCGGCGCGACGCGGCGTCCGATCCCGCCGCCGTTGGGCTGATGATCGTGATTGCCGCCTTGCTGCGCCGGGAAAGCCGCGGCGCTCATTTCCGGACGGACTTCCCCTACCATGCAACCGTCGCCCGCCGTTCCCACCTCACGCTCGACGCAGCCATCGCCGCAGCGCGGGAACTCGCATCCTCCCCTGCGCTGGAAAGCATCCCGTGATGAACCTCCCACCGCTTCCAGCAATCATGCTCGAGCCTCTGGTACGGGCAGCTCTTCTCGAAGATCTCGGCAGGGCCGGCGACCTGACCTCGGATGCGGTCATACCGAAGGACCATCGTGCGACAACACTGCTGACTGCGCGCCAGGCCGGAACTGTCGCCGGGCTCGATCTGGCGATGCTTGCGTTCCGACTGATCGATCATAAGGTCGAAATCTCGGTAGAGCGGGCAGACGGCAGTCATGTCGCGGATGGAGAGGTCATTGCATCGGTGTCTGGCCCGGCCCGGGCCATTCTCACCGCCGAACGGACGGCACTCAATTTTCTGTGCCATCTGAGCGGTATCGCCACCGCAACGGCATCGATCGTCGCGGCGGTCCGCGGCCACGGCGCAAAAATCGTCTGCACGCGCAAGACGACACCCGGATTGCGGGCGGTCGAAAAATATGCGGTGCGCGCCGGTGGCGGCTCCAACCACCGCTTCGGCCTCGACGACGCGATCTTGATCAAGGACAACCACATCGCCATCGCCGGCGGAATTCACCCTGCAATCGAGCGCGCGCGAAGCAGCGTCGGCCATCTGGTCAAGATCGAAGTCGAGGTCGACACACTAGCCCAACTGGAAGAAGCCTTGGCCCACACCCCCGACGCTGTCCTGCTCGACAACATGTCGGTCGACGAGTTGCGCCAGGCGGTGGCCATGGTTGCCGGCCGGGCGATCACAGAGGCTTCTGGCAGGATCACCGCCGCGATTGCGCAAGCCGTTGCCGCAACCGGTATCGATCTGATTTCCATCGGCTGGTTGACTCACAGCGCGCCGATCCTCGATATCGGCCTCGACTACCGTGAGCCTTGACCATCGAGGCCTACCATCTAACCTACCCAGCTTTCTTTCGACCGTGTCCGCCATTTCAAAGGCGCCTATGTCGCACAACGCAAGGAACAGGATGGAAATGCACACAGCGATTTCGGAAAAGACCCTGCCTGAAGCTCAGTCCTTCGACGGCGGCCGGACGTGGACCCTGGGAGAGGCTCAGGCGCTCCATGATGCGCCCTTCAACGACCTGCTGTTTCAAGCGCAGACCGTGCACCGCGAGAATTTCGATCCCAACAAGGTCCAGCTCAGCCGGCTTCTTAGCATCAAGACAGGCGGCTGCCCGGAGGATTGCGGGTATTGCAGCCAGTCGTCGCATCACGAGACCGGGTTGAAGGCGTCGAAACTGATGGAGGTCAAGCGCGTCATGGCCGAGGCGACCAAGGCGCGTGACGCCGGCGCCACCCGCTATTGCATGGGCGCTGCCTGGCGCAACCCCAAGGCGCGCGACATGGATGCGGTGGTGGCGATGGTCGAAGGCGTCAAGGCGCTCGGCATGGAGACCTGCATGACGCTCGGCATGCTCGATAGTGAGCAGACCGCTCGTTTGAAGCAGGCGGGCCTCGACTATTACAACCACAACATCGATACGTCGGAACGCTACTACAGCGAGATCATCAGCACACGCAGCTTTGCCGACCGGCTCGATACGCTCGAGCAGGTTCGCCAAGCCGGCATCAAGGTCTGCTGCGGCGGTATTGTCGGCATGGGCGAAGAGGCGGTGGACCGGATCGACATGCTGGTCACGCTGGCCAATCTGCCGGAACATCCCGAAAGCGTTCCGATCAACATGCTGATCCCGATCGCCGGCACCCCGCTTGCCGAAGCCAAGCCCATCGAGCCGATCGAATTCGTGCGCGTGATCGCCCTGGCACGCATCATGATGCCGAAATCGCATGTCCGTCTTTCCGCCGGCCGCACCGCTATGACCGACGAGATGCAGGCGCTGTGCTTCTTCGCGGGCGCCAACTCGATCTTCGTCGGCGACACGCTGCTGACGGCGGACAATCCCGGCGAGGACAAGGATACCCTACTGTTCCGGCGCCTCGGCATTGAGCCGATGGAACTCGAGGCGCAATGAACGGGGCACCGCTTGCCCGCTATGATGCGACCTTGCAGGGGCTGGCGCGCAAGGACCGGCTGCGGACGCTGTCGCCGCGCGCCGGGCTCGACTTCTCGTCGAACGACTATCTCGGGCTTGCCGCCTCCAGGAGACTTGGCGATGCGGTTGCGGCGGCGATCGCGCGGGGCACGCCGGTTGGCGCCACCGGGTCGCGGCTGTTGCGTGGCAACGCGCCGGAGCATGAGGAATTGGAGGCAGACGCAGCGGCATTCTTCGGGACCGAGCGCGCGCTGTTCTTCGGCAGCGGCTACATCGCCAACTTCGCACTCCTAACCGCCTTGCCGCAGAAGGGCGACCTGCTGGTCCTCGACGAGCTTGCTCATGCCAGCATGCATGAGGGCGCCCAGGCCGGCCGCGCCCAGTTCGTGCTGGCCGCGCACAACGACATCAATGCCGTCGAGGATGCGATCACAAGCTGGCGTGCCGGCGGCGGCACGGGACGCGTCTGGATCGCGGTCGAAAGCCTCTACAGCATGGATGGCGACCGCGCGCCGATGGAGAGCCTCATTGCGCTTGCCGCCCGGCACGAGGCGTTCCTCGTCGTCGACGAGGCGCATGCCACCGGTGTCTGGGGACCGGACGGCCGGGGGCTGGCCGCCGCGTTCGAGGGCCGCGACAACATCATTGCGCTCCATACCTGCGGCAAGGCGCTCGGCGCGTCCGGCGCACTGGTCACCGGACCGGGAACGCTGTGCGATTATCTCGTCAACCGTTGCCGGCCATTCATATACGCCACCGCGCCATCGCCGCTGATGGCGGTCGCGGCACGCGAAGCGCTCGCCATGCTGTCTGACGAGCCCATGCGCCGTGTTCAGCTGCATCAGCTCATCGCCTTCGCGGGCCGTCAATTGGCCGAGCGCTGCGGCGTTCTACCGAGCGGCTCGCAGATCCAGCCAGTTGTGATCGGCGACGTCAGGCGCACCATGGCGGTGGCGGCGGCACTGCAGGCGCGCGGCTTCGACATACGCGGCATTCGTCCGCCGACTGTGCCCGAGGGCACGTCGCGTCTGCGCATTTCATTGACGCTCAATGTCGGCGAAGCCGACATTTCGGCGATGGTCGAGGCACTCGCCGAGGTGCTGGGCGTGGCATGACCAAACGCGTCGTCATCACCGGAACCGACACCGGAATTGGCAAGACCGTGTTTTCAGCCGGACTAGCCGGGCTGCTGGACGGATTCTACTGGAAGCCGGTGCAATCGGGCCTCGACGACGAAACCGACAGCGAGGTCGTTGCGCGGCTTGCCGACCTGCCGCCGGGGCGCGTGCTGCCGGAAGTCTACCGCTTGGAGAGTCCGCTGTCGCCGCATCGTTCGGCCGAAATCGACGGCGTCGCGATCGAAGCGGCAGCTCTCTCTCTTCCGGTCGTGCCGGGTCCGCTCGTCATCGAGGGTGCAGGCGGTCTGATGGTGCCGCTCAATCGGCGCACAAGGTTCATCGACATATTCGAGCAGTGGCAGCTGCCGGTCATTCTGTGCGCCCGCACCGCGCTCGGCACGATCAATCATACGCTGTTGTCGATCGAGGCACTGCGAACGCGATCCATTCCGCTACTCGGAGTTGCCTTCATCGGCGACGAAGCGGCCGACACCCAAAGGACGATCGCTGAATTCGGCGATGTTGCGGTGTTGGGAAGGCTGCCTCACCTCGATCCACTGACGCCCGAGACGCTCAGCCATGCCATGAGCGTGAGTTTTGACCTCACGATGATAGCCGAAGGATGCCGCTGATGGGCTCGCATGTCTGGCACCCCTTCACCCAGCACGCGCTCGAGCCGGCGATCCCTGAAATCGTGCTGACGGAAGGCGCCTATCTCCACAAGGCCGACGGCACGCGCATCCTGGACGCCATTTCCTCCTGGTGGGTCGTTACGCATGGCCACCGCCATCCCCGCATCATGAAGGCTATCGAGGCGACCGCGTCGAGCCTCGACCAGATCATCTTCGCAGGCTTCACGCACGAGCCGGCCGAACGCCTGGCCAGGGCGCTTGTCGGCCTCGCTCCGTCCGGACTCGACTGGGTGTTCTATTCAGACAGCGGCTCGACCTCAGTCGAAGTCGCGCTGAAGATGGCGCTCGGCTATTTCCGCAACATCGGCGCGCCGCGTTCGCGCATCGCCGTCATGGAGCACAGCTACCATGGCGATACCATCGGCACGATGAGCGTCGGCGCCCGCGGCGTGTTCAACGCCGCCTACGAACCCTTGCTGTTCGAGGTCGACACCATTCCCTTCCCGGCAGCAGGGCGCGAGCAGGAGACGCTGGATCGTTTCGAGGCAGTCTCCCGCGACCGGCGCACCGCCGCCCTGATCGTCGAACCGCTGGTGCTTGGCGCCGGCGGCATGCTGATGTATCCGGCGTCAGTTCTGACCGAATTGAAAAAGATCGCCGAAGCCTCCGGCACGCTCTTGATCGCCGACGAAGTGATGACCGGCTGGGGGCGCACCGGAACCATGTTCGCCTGCGAGCAGGCGTCCGTCTCGCCGGACATCTTGTGCACCTCGAAGGGCTTGACCGGTGGTGCCATCCCGCTAGCGGCCACGCTTGCCACCGATGCCATCTTCCAGGCTCACTCTTCGACGGACCGGAAGAAGACCTTTTTCCACTCGAGTTCCTACACCGCCAATCCGATTGCCTGCGCGGCAGCCCTCGCCAATGTCGAGATCTGGCAGGACGAGCCGGTGGCCGAGCGGATCGCGACCTTGAGTGGGATGCAGGTCGCCGGACTGCAACGCTTTCGCGACAATCCCCACTTCACCGACTGCCGGGCGACGGGAACGATCGCAGCGCTCGACCTTCGAGCCGATTCCGCAGGTTATCTCGCCGAGATTGGTCCGAAGCTGCGCGCGTTCTTCCTCGACCGGGGGCTGCTTGTGCGCCCGCTCGGCAATGTCCTCTATCTTCTGCCGCCCTATTGCATCACTGGCGGCGAATTGGACGGGCTCTATGACGCCATCGAGGAGGCCGGCGCACGTTTCGGCTCGAGGCCATGAGCAGGTCGACGCGCATTCTCGGGTTTGGCCATCACGCGCCTGGGCGCAAGGTGGCGAATGCCGAGATCGAGAGCAATCTCGGGCTCGAGCCGGGCTGGATCGAACGGCGCACCGGAATCCGTTCGCGCTTCTGGGCTACTGACGAAGACACGCTGTCTGGTCTTGCCACGCAGGCCGGCGACATGGCATTGGCGAACGCCGGTATTGACCGCAGCGACATCGGTTTGCTGCTGCTCGCCACCTCGACGCCCGACCACCTTCTGCCGCCCACCGCGCCGCTGGTCGCGCATCAGCTGGGACTGAGCCGCGCCGGTGCGGTCGATCTGACCGGCGCCTGCGCCGGCTTCATCTATGCGCTGATGTTCGCGGACGGATTTACCCGCCTGCACGGCAAGGCGGTCCTCGTCATTGCCGCCAATATCCTCAGCCGCCGTATCAATCCGGCCGAACGCGCCAGTGCCGTGCTGTTTGCCGATGCCGCCGGCGCCCTGGTGATTGGTCCGTGCGAGGACCCGGATCGGGGCATTCTCGGCGCCTCGGTGGATTCGGACGGCTCGCGCTACGGGCTGATCCAGATACCCGCGGGCGGAAGCAACAAGCCATTCCATGGCAGCCTGGACCTCGGGGAAACCCGAATGACTATGACCGACGGACGCGAAGTGTTCGCCAAGGCCGTGGACATGATGACCGCCTGCTCGCAGGACGCACTCGCCGCAGCCAAAATGCAGCCGCAAGACATCGATTGGTTCGTGCCGCATCAGGCCAATGCCCGCATTTTCGATGTGGTCGGGAGGAACCTCGGCATAGCGGATCAAGCAATCGTCAAGACGATCGCCGACTACGGCAACTCTTCCGCAGCGACGATCCCGCTCTCCCTGTCGCTTGCCAATCAATCGGAGTCGTTTCGGCAGGGCGAGAAAATCCTGCTGGCGGCGGCAGGCGCGGGTCTCAGCGGCGGTGCGCTCGTCGTTGGAATTTAGCCGGGCAACCAGCTGCGAGCAGGACTGGTCATGCAATGATGGATAGGACAACAGACCAATGCGAAAAATGGTCGCCGGCAAGCTGCACGGCATCCACGTCACCGAAGCGAACCTCAACTACCATGGTTCGATAACGCTCGACCCTGACCACTGCGAGGCAGCCGGCATCCTGCCGATGGAATTCGTGGAGATATGGAACAAGAATTCCGGGGCGCGGATTTCGACCTATGTCATTCTTGGCGAGCGTGGCTCGCGATGCTGCATCCTCAACGGAGCGGCCGCTCGCACCTGCCAGCCCGGCGACCAGATCATCGTCTGCAACTCCATCTATCTGGACGAAGCGCAAATCACTTCCCTGAAGCCGCGGATCGTCACGTTCGACAAGGAGAACCACATCCGCGACCGCCTGAGCTACTCGGTCGATGTCGACGCCGGTGGGCGATACAGTTTCTCGATCCTTGACGAGGCGAACGCGGCGTTGGCTATTCCTGTCCTGGTGTCAGGATCGTAACTTGCCCTCGACTTATGCGCGCGGTTTTCTGTCCACCCCTAGGGGCGCACTCCTGTCACAGGTTCGGCTGAGCCCCTGGCCTCTTTTCCCTGGCATAAAGCGCCACCGCCATCGCGCGGTTTCGGACGTTGAGCTTGTCATAGAGATTCTTGAGGTGAAATTTGACGGTATTCTCGGAAATCCCTGTGCGGGTGGCGATCTGGAGATTGGTCCAACCGTCCGCCAGCACCGCCAGAAGCTCGCGCTCGCGCGTGGTAAGTTTGGAAAGCGGCGTCTCGTTTATCTTGGAAACATCGATATAGGGAATGCAGATGCGGCCATGAGCGACGGCAAGCAACGTATCGAACAATATGCAGGGATCGTCGAACTGATAGCAAAAGCCATGGACGCCGAGCCGAACGCATTGCTTCAGAATCGCGATATCATGGTCGTTGGAAAACATTACAATGCGGGGACGCAGTTGCCGCCGCTCCAGCTCAACCAGAAGCTCTCCGCCGTCCATATCGGATAGTTTCCAGCCAAGAACAGCGATATCGAACGTTGAATCGGCAACGGACGCTGCCTCTATGAAGGCTTCGCCGCTTCGAACGCTTTGGGCGACATCAAATCGGGCGTCCCGGGCGATCATGTCAAGAAATGCGGCGATCACCAGCGGATTCCGCTCCGCGATCAGTACTCTGATTTTGTTTTCGCCTCTCATGGGCGTGGTACCGACGTTGGCGCCTCTACATAGATCATTCGCTACCACAATCGTTGGCTTCCAAACTGCGTCCCCGCGACTCAAATTGGTCGTAGATTTGGAATCGACGCATCCGTGCAGAGACTTCCGCTCGGACTCTCGCTTCGGCTGCTGAATTTCCGTTTTCACCAAGTGCCGCCGGCTCACGTCCTAAAGCGCGTCGCGTTTGAACGGATTCAGGCGACGCGCTTTAGGTTTTTGTTCTTATGCATGTCGTTCTCCCAAAACCGAGGTCACTTTTGGGCGACATGCACTAGCCGGTCCATCCGAGGCCGGCGGAAATGCAATTGATTGAAAGAAGCAGTGCGTTGACCGACGGCTTCCGGCTTGATGTGGCGGTGTCCTGATTGCGAACTTCCTGCAGCAACTTAACCTGTAGGCGATGGATGTTATCCATTTGCGGACGAATCCGATCGAAATGACGTTTGAACAAAGGGAAGCGGACTGACAGGGCGACCCCGCCCGTAATCTGGCCGATCATCAGCCGTGTCAGCTCATATTCGGCAGCGATCTTTTGGTGAATGCGCTCACCTGTTTCGGGGCTGCACACCAATCCGGCGTAGAGTCGGGCCACATCCATGTCGGCCTGGTAGAGTGTCTTCTCGACTTCGTCGATGATCAGGCGAAAGAAGCGCGAGCGCTCGAACATCCTTCTCAACAGATCGAGTCCGCTGTTGCCCCTGACCGTGACGAAGGAGTTCAGGGCACTGCCGATCCCATACCATCCGGTGAGCAGATGACGATTTTGGCTCCAGGCGAAGACCCACGGAATGGCGCGAAGATCCGCGATGGACCGAGCACCGAAACGGCGCGCCGGGCGCGATCCGAGGTTCAGCAGGCCAAGTTCCTCGACAGGGCTTGCCTGATTGAAATAGTCGATGAAACCGGGCTCGTTCATGAGGCTGGCGTAAGACGCCTGTGACATGCCGGTCAGCGCCTCAAGTGCCTCTTCGAATTCAGGGACATCCCTCAGTTCAGCCTCGCCAGGCGACTTGATGCTGTGGGCGAAGACGCTCGCCGCGAGCATCTCGAGTTGATAGAGACCGGTGCCGCGGTTGGCGAATTTGGACGAAACCACCTCGCCCTGTTCGGTGACGCGCATGACGGAGCCGACGGTTCCCGCGGGCTGGGCGGCGATCGCTCTGCCGGTCGGTGCTCCACCGCGGCTGACCGAGCCACCGCGTCCGTGAAAGAAGCTGATCTTGATCTTGTTTTTCACGCCGAGACTGGTCAGGCTTTTTTGAGCTTTGCTGAGTTCCCAATTGGACGCCAGAAAGCCGCCATCCTTGTTGGAGTCCGAGTAGCCGAGCATGATTTCCTGATGGTTGCCGAACTCTTGCATGGTGCGACGAACCGTCGAAACGCCGAGCAGTTGTCCGAGAATGTCCGGTGCGACACGCAAATCAGCGATTGTCTCGAAAAGCGGAACTATCCTCAAATTGATGGCGCCACTACCATCCTGGGCGGTGATGAGACCGCAATATTGGGCGATCAGGTACACCGCCAGGATATCGTCCGCAGAGCGGGTCATGCTCAAGATGAAGACACCAATCGCGCCGCCGCTCGCTTTGCCTATGACCTCGAAGAGGTCGAGCAAATCGCCCGCCTCCTCGGACAGAAGGTCTCGCCGCAGGTCAAGTTGCTCGCCAGCGCGAAGCGACGCGCGAATGCGGGCGGACCACTCCGGCGAAGCCGCATGCAAGGGTGGCGCGTTCGGCACGGTCGCGAAAAGCTCGGCCAGCACCCGATTGACGACCGTCGAATTCTGACGGATGTCCATCGACACCGTGCGAAAGGCGAAGGTTTCGACCTGCCTTAACAGTGGCTGGACGAAACGCTTGGCCACCATGCTTCCGCCGATGCGATCAAGGACCGTGGCAAGCCGGACAAGATCGGCCCGGAAAGCCTCCGCCGAGGTATAGGGATCCGCCTTTCCCTGTCCACGCAATGCGTTGAGCCGGCATAGAATGGCACCGACAAACTGACGGAGCGGCTCGTCAGGGTTGCGTGCGATTATGTCAGACCCGGCGCCGCTTTTTTCGAGAGCGGCAGCGAGCGCCCGGGTGAAATCGGCCGGAATATCGACAACATTCGAACTGATGCTGAGAACGGTCCCGAGTCGGCTGACCCGATCCAGGTACCAGTCAATTGCCATGTTGCGATATTCAGACAAGGCATAGGCCGTAGTGCCCGCGGTTACATTGGGATTGCCGTCCCGGTCACCGCCAATCCATGAAGAGTAGCGCATGAAGGATGGCACTTTGATCGCTGCCCTGGGGAAGTACCGCTTGAAAGCGCCGTCGACCGTTTCATAGAGCCGCGGCGTCGCCTCGAAAATTACTTCCCGGAAGAAATGCAATCCCCAGGCGATCTCGCTTTCGACGGTCGGCCGTTCAAGCCGCAATTCGCCGGTCATCCACAGAAGTTCGATTTCACTCCTCAGATCTCCAATCAGCAGCTCGCGCTCGCGTGGCGCCCATCTCGGCTGTTCCAGTTCCGTCAGCTTCCGGTAGATGCGACGATGAATTTCCAGGACCGTCACGCGTTTGGCTTCCGTGGGATGGGCCGTTATGGTCGGCCCAACGCAGAGACCATTCAGAACCTCGCTGGCCGCCTCCGCCGAATAGCCGCCGGCCGCGATTTCACGCACCACATTGCCAAAGGCACCAACGGCATCGTCAGGGTCGCCTCCCCGCTCGAGCTCGCGGCGTGAGCGCATGGCAAGCAATTCATTGGCGATCGCCAGAAGCTGGAACCAGATTCCCGTCGCCTGCAGCGCCGCAATTCGCTGTTCTCTGGAAAGGTCCTCCAGTGCTGCCCGCCCGTTGAGGACATCGGCGATATCAGGCTCGCGCTCGCTCACCACGGACAACAACAGCCGGAATAGCAGGGCGCGCTCTTCCTCGCGAAAACCGATCGGTCTGCCTATCTCCAAAGCGACGCCTGCCTCGAGCGATTTGTTCATTGCACGAGCACGAACTTGATGCCGGCGACATTCGCGACGATCAGGCTGGTGATCGGCAGAACCGCGAAGCGCGCGTGCACACCGTATGAATCGTTGACTTCCGGACAGTCGATGGGCCGGGCAAGGGGCATCACGCCACCCGATCCGGGACTGGTCTGCCCTCAAAGAAGGCGACCAGATTTTCGACGACTTTCATGCCCATGGCTCCCCGGGTTTCTTCGGTTGCGCTGCCGAGATGAGGCAAGAGCACGACATTCTCCAGGCGCGTCAAAGCTTCCGGAACGTTAGGCTCGTCAGCGAAGACATCGAGGCCGGCGCCTGCGATCCGACCTGCTTGAAGGACGGCGATCAGAGCCTCCTGGTCGACCACGTCACCGCGGGCGGTATTGACCAGGAAAGCACCCGGCTTCATCGCGTCCAGACGCCGCGCATTCATGAGATGACGATTTTCGGTCCCGCCCGGACAGTGCAGCGAAACAAAATCGGATGCCGCAAGCACATCTTCGATCGTTGGAAGCTGCTCGGCATTCATGGCCCGGATGTCGGCGTCGTCGGCGCGTGACCGGTTGTGGAAGACGATTTTCATCCCGAAGCCAAAATGCGCACGGCGCGCCATGGCCTTGCCGATACGGCCCATCCCGACGATCCCGAGCGTTTTCCCCGAGACTTTCGTTCCTATCATGTGGGTCGGCCGCCATCCTTGCCATTCGCTGGCGCGCAATTCCCTTTCGCCCTCGCCGGTCCGCCGGGCGACTGAAAGAAGCAGGCTCATGGCAAGGTCGGCGGTGCAGTCGGTCAGGACGCCGGGTGTGTTGGTCACCGAAATTCCCTGCTCACGCGCAGCCTCGATGTCGATATGACTGAACCCAACGCCGAAATTGGCGATCAGTCTGGCGCGACCGTTCGCCCTCGGAAAGATCGCGCGCGGAAGCCGGTCGCTGACCGTTGGCAGGACGGCATCGAAATCCAGGAGAGCCGCCTTGAGCTGGTGTTCGCCAAACGGCGTGTCGCCCTTGTTGAACGTGGCGTCAAACCGTTCGGCAAGGACATGTTCAACAGCGGCCGGCCAGCGCCGTGTCACTATCACGCGTGGTTTCATCATTTGTCCTGTTCGCGGGGTCGTCGGCGCATCTTTTTCCGGCTACGCCGCCTTCGCCCGCTCGGCCATCACAGCGGCAACCACCTGACCGAAGGCGGATGGGGTCGGCACGATGGCCACACCGGCGTCACGCAGGATTTCGACCTTCTCCTGCGCCGACTCGCCGAATGCGGATATGATCGCGCCGGCATGTCCCATGCGCTTGCCTTTCGGCGCTGAAAGGCCGGCGATATAGGCGATCAACGGCTTCTTCATGTTGTCGCGCGCCCACAGTGCCGCCTCGGCTTCCTGCGGGCCGCCGATCTCACCGATCATCACCACGGCGTCGGTATCATCATCTTTTTCGAAGAGCTCAAGAATGTCCCGGAAAGAGGAGCCGTTGATTGGATCGCCACCGATGCCGACGCTGGTCGACACGCCAATGCCCACGGCCTTCATCTGCGAGGCCGCCTCGTAGCCGAGCGTTCCAGAACGCCCGACGATGCCGACGCGCCCTGGCAAATAGATGGACCCCGGCATGATACCCATCAACGCCTGGCCGGGCGATATGATGCCGGCGCAATTGGGCCCGATCAGCCGCAGCCGATCCTGATAGCGATAGCGACGCATGTAGCGCTTCACCCGGATCATGTCTTGTGATGGGATGCCATCGGTAATGCAGACGCAGAACTTTATTCCGGCATCCGCGGCCTCCATGATCGAATCCGCGGCGAAAGGCGGCGGCACGAAGATGATGCTGGCATCGGCGGCGGTCTCGCGTACCGCGCCCTTGACCGTATTGAACACAGGCAGGCCCAGATGTGTCTGGCCGCCCTTGCCGGGAGTGACTCCGCCGACCACATTGGTCCCGTAGCGCTTCATGTCCTCGGCATGGAAACTGCCGATCTTGCCGGTAAATCCCTGTACGATGACACGAGTATCGCGATTGAGCAGAATGGCCATCTTCGGTTTCCTCAGCCAGGCTTGTTCATTGTCACGGAGCGCCACGCTGCGACCGTTTTTTCGGCGGCCTCGGCCAGCGTGTCGGCAACGACAATCGCTTCGCCCGACTCGGCCAGGATGCGCTTGCCTTCATCGACATTGGTGCCGGCCAGGCGCACGACCAGCGGTACAGGAACGCCGACTTCGCGGATTGCCTTGATCACACCTTCCGCCACCCAGTCGCAGCGATTGATACCGGCAAAGATGTTGACCAGGATCGCTTCGACCTTCTTGTCGCCGAGAACGGCGCGGAACGACTTGGCGACGCGTTCGGGCGACGCCCCACCGCCGATGTCGAGGAAGTTCGCCGGTTCACCGCCGGCGATCTTGATCATGTCCATCGTCGCCATCGCCAGCCCGGCGCCATTGATGATGCAGCCTATATTGCCGTCGAGGCCGACATAGGACAGGCCGCGGTCGCTGGCGAAAGTCTCGCGGGGATCTTCCTGCGACTTGTCGCGCAGCTCCGAGATTTCGGGGCGACGGAACAGCGCGTTTTCGTCAAACGACATCTTCGCGTCAAGCGCGACCAGGTTGCCGTCACGGGTCACGACCAGTGGATTGATTTCGAGCATCGAAGCGTCGTAGTCGCGGAACACGCGGTAGCAGCCAAGCAGCGTTTCCGTTGCCTTGCCGATCATCGCGTTTTCGAGACCAAGCCCGAAGGCGATCTCGCGGGCCTGGAAATCCTGCATGCCGGCGCCGGGATCGACGGTGGCGCGGATGATCGAGTCGGGTTCGCTCTCGGCGATTTCCTCTATTTCCATACCACCCGAAGCGGAGGCGACAATCATCACCCGTTCGGATTTACGGTCGAGGACAAAAGCCAGATAAATCTCCTGCAGGATATCGACCGCCTCCTCGACATAGAGCCTCGACACCAGCTTGCCGCGCGGTCCGGTCTGATGCGTGACCAGCTTGCGCCCGAGCATTGCCTCGGCCGCGGCGGAAATCTCGTCGTCACTTCCACAGAGCTTTATGCCGCCGGCCTTGCCTCTGGCGCCGGAATGGATCTGCGCCTTGACGACCCACTTGTCGCCGCCGATCTCGCTGGCACGATATGCCGCCTGTTCGGGGCTGTAGGCCAGACGGCCGCGCGGCACATGGACCGAGTATCGGGAAAGAAGTTCCTTGGCCTGGTATTCATGGATGTCCATTTGAAATCCTATCTGCCGCCGGCGGCCTGGATGATCGCCTCGTGCACGACCAGCACATTGCGAGCCATCCGCTCTGAAGCGGCGTCGATCATCTTGCCGTCCAGCGCCGCGGCTCCCTTGCCTTGCTCCTCCGCTTCCTTGAGCATTTCGATGATGCGCCGGGCGCGGGCGACCTCCTTTTCCGGTGGAGAGAACACCTCGTTGGCAAGCGGTATCTGGGAAGGATGGATGGCCCATTTGCCTTCGATACCGAGAGCTGCCGCGCGGCGAGCAGCGGCGGTGAAACCGTCCGGATCGGAGAAGTCTCCGAACGGCCCGTCGACCGCCCGAAGGCCATACGCCCGACAGGCAACCGTCATCCGAGACAAGGCTGCGTGCCATTGGTCGCCGGGATAGTCGGGGTTGAGGCCGCCAATGTTTACCGTGCGCGCCTTGCAGCTTGCGGCATAGTCGGCAACGCCGAAATGCATTGCCTCCAGCCGCCCCGGGAAAGCGGCGATCGCCTCGACATTGGCCATGCCGAGCGCCGTCTCGATCAACGCCTCGAGGCCGACGCGGGTCTTGTATCCCCTGGCCATCTCGATCTGGTTGACCAAGGCCTCGACCATGTACAGATCGGCTTGGACGCCAACCTTCGGCACCAGGATGGTATCGAGACGATCGCCGGCCTGCTCCATCACATCGACTACGTCGCGATACATGTAGTGCGTGTCGAGGCCGTTGATGCGGACCGATACGGTCTTGCCCTTGGCGTGCCAGTCGATGTCGTTCAGCGCCTGGATGATGTTCTTGCGAGCGCGCTCCTTGTCGGGTGGAGCCACGGCGTCCTCGATATCGAGGAACACGAAGTCGGCTGCGCTGTTGGCCGCCTTGTCGATCATCTCCGGGCTCGAACCGGGAACGGCGAGCTCGCTGCGCTGGAGACGCAATTTTCGTAAATGGTTGATCGTATGGCTCACGTCGCTTCTCCTGACTTGCTCAAGCAGCCTTCGCGACGGCGGGCTTGTCCGTCAGGCGGAAATGACTGATCGCGGCACCCACGCCCGAACCCGGCGCCAGTGCAACCCCGCAGTCCAGCAACGTCAGTTCCGCGGCGGAAAGCGATGCGCAGACCATCACCTCGTTCAACCAGCCAAGATGTCCGATACGGAAGACCCTGCCGGCGACCTTGCTGAGCCCACCGCCCAGCGAGGTGTGGTAGGTTTGGTAGGCGTGCTTGACGACGACGCCGCTGTCGATGCCCTCCGGCACCAGGATCGCGCTGACGGTGTCCGAATGCCATTTCGGTTCCTTGGCGCAGAGTTTCAGGCCCCAGGCATCGACAGCCTTGCGCACGCCCTCGGCCAGCCGTGTATGCCGGGCGAATATGTTTTCGAGGCCCTCCTCGGCCATCAGATCGAGCGAGGCGCGCAACCCGCGCAGCAGCGTGGTCGCCGGGGTATAGGGGAAATAGCCGGTGTCGTTGGCCTTGATCATGTCCTCGAAAGAGAAGAAGCAGCGCCGGCTGGTGGCCGTCCTTGACGCTGCGAGCGCCTTTCTGCTGACGGACAGGAAGCCGAGACCGGCAGGGAGCATGAAGCCCTTCTGCGAGCCGCTGACAGCGCAGTCGACGCCCCATTCTTCCTGGCGGAAATCGATCGAGCCGATCGACGATACGCCGTCGACGAACAGCAAGGCGGGGTGGTTTGCCGCATCAAGCGCCGCGCGGCAGCCGGCCACATCGCTGGTCACACCAGTCGCGGTCTCGTTCTGGGTGCAGAAGATGGCCTTGATGCTGTGGTCTTTGTCGGCGTGAAGCTTTTCGGCGTAGATGTCCAGCGGAACGCCGGTACCCCACTCACAATCTATGACCTCGACCTGGAAGCCGAGGCGTTCGGCCATATCGACCCAGAGATGCGAAAACTGACCGAAGCGGGACATCAGAACGCGGTCGCCGGGACTGAGCGCGTTGGTCATCGCCGATTCCCAGGCACCGGTGCCCGACGATGGGAAGACGAAGACGCGGCCAGTCTCGTTCTTGAACACTTTCTTGATGTCCTCAAACAGCGGAAGTGTGAACTGCGGAAAGCCTGGCGAGCGCATATCCTCCATCGGCAGGTTCATCGCCTGCCGAACTTTTTCGGGAACGTTCGTGGGGCCCGGAATGAAAAGGTGCGTAAAGCCGGCCATCGAATTCTCCTGGTTTGTCCGGCGAAAGACGCAATCATCATTCGTCGCGATGGTCAGGATTTTCGGGTGCGCAGGCCATCGCCACAACACCCGTCCGGATAGAAACCGAGGTGGGTGAGTGTTGCGCAAAACCTGCCCGCCAAGTAGGCAAACGATGCCTAACGGATAGGCAAATCCTACCCTCTCCGTCGCCGCCGGCCGGTCAGGAGGAAAGTCCGGAGGGCCACCTCGAAGCCGCCTGCCGGAATGCGCCTCCGCGCGCGAGCGAGACAGACCAAATCGGAATTGCCAATTGACTCTTGGCCGCAGCGCGCCAGTTACTTTTGGCTCGCCTACTTTAGCGAATGATTTGACCAGGGAGGAAGCCACGGAATTCGTGAATCGGAAGTCCGCACTTGCACTCGGTCTGACAGCGGCTGAAACGCAACTCGGCTTCGGCCAAGTGTCACACTTATCGGGCGGAATGATCGATTAGAAAAAGGAGCGGCCACGAGATCGTCGAAAAGCAGCTTGCGTCAGGGCAATCGCGACGAGAAACGGCTGACGGAGGGGGATAGACAGGAGAGTGAAATGGCTAAACGACCGAATATTGTTCTGGTCCATGGTGCGTGGGGCGATGGTTCTCATTGGAGCCGTGTCATCCCGCCATTGCATTCCAAAGGATATACCATACGGGCAGTACAGAATCCGTTGACATCCCTTCCCGATGATATCGACCGCACCAGTAAGATGGCTGCCGCTATGGATGGGCCAACGCTGCTAGTGGGCCATTCTTATGGCGGCGTGGTGATCACCGGCGCCGGTCATACGCCGAATGTGGTAGGGCTGGTCTACATCGCTGCCTTCGCCCCCGATGAAGGAGAATCGCCAGGAGGCATATTTGGCCTGCGTGAGCCGCCTCCGGGAGCGGCGCATATCAAGCCAGACAACGATGGATTTTTGTGGGTCGATCCAGAGAAATTCCACGAGAATTTCTGCCAAGACCTCGATGAAACGGCTGCTCTTGTCATGGCTTTGACGCAAAAACCGATTGCCGCACGCTGCTTTGCCGACAAGACCGGCAAGTCGGCGTGGAAAGACAAGCCGAGCTGGTATCAGGTTTCGGAGAACGATCGCATGATCCCACCCGAGACCGAGCGCTGGTTCGTCGACCGCATGAAGCCGCAAAAGACAATCTCGCTTGCTGCAAGCCATGCATCTCTGGCCTCGCGCCCCGATGAGATCGTGGCATTGATTGAGGAGGCGGCGAAAGCGACCGCCTAGTGCATGTCGCTCAAAAGTGGCCCCGGTTTGGAGTGCGCCCCTAGGGGTGGACACTGATCAGGCTGCGGTTTTGCCCGTCTGCCGGATGTGTTGATCCTCGAACTGTTGCGGACTGAGATATCCCAGCGCCGAATGGAGCCTGCGTTTGTTGTAGACCTCGTCGATGAAGTGGGGAAGTTGCTCGGCAACGTCCTCGAAGGTTTCAAGCGCCATCGGATAGACCGCCTCGAGCTTCAGGGCCACACCTCAAGCTAAGAGCAAATTCTTCAGCAAATCGAAGTCTGTCGAGATCAACCCCCGTCGCGTAACCTCTTTGTATTAGATGGGAGTTGATAACTCCGGTGCCAATGTTGCCTGCAGCACCTGGAGCATAAGGACAGCCCCCTAGACCGCCCGCGGAACTATCGAACGTAGCGATGCCCCAGTCCAACGCGGCGTCCACATTCGCACGAGCTCGCCCGGAAGTGTCATGGAAGTGGCAGGCCACCATCGGTGCTGGAACCCGGTCGAGTACGCGTTCCAGCATGAGACTTACGCGCTCCGGCAATCCCCGGCCGATCGTATCTGCCACAGAGATCTCATGGCACCCCAGGTTCATCAGTTGCGAAGAAACCATTGCGACCGCGTCGGGTGCGATTTCGCCCTCGTAAGGACAATCGACGGCGCAAGACACGTAGCCGCGAACTGGAATGCCATGCGACCGCGCGAGGCTGATCACCGGCACGAACCGCTCCAGGCTTTCGGCTATGGTGCAGTTGATGTTTCTGGACGCGAAAGTTTCTGAGGCGCTGGTAAAGACGGCCAGTTCGTCAGCACCCGCGGCAATCGCGGCGATGGCACCCTTGTCGTTGGGCACCAGCACGGAGCGTATCAAGCCTTCCCGCGCCGGCGTCCGTCGCATCACCGCGTCATGATCGGCCATCTGGGGCACCCATCTTGGCGAGACGAACGCGGTGACTTCGATACGAGAGAGACCGGCATCAGCCAGCAGACGGATGAGCTTCAGCTTATTTTCGGTGGATACGATTTTTTTCTCATTTTGCAGGCCGTCACGAGGGCCCACCTCGACAATCGTGACCTTGCGATCGCCGCTCATTAGTGGACGGCCGCGTACATGATCGTTTCTTCCGTGGCAATCCGGCGGTCCATCTCCTCGACGATCTTGCCCTGGCGGGCAATGAGGATGCGGTCGGAAAGGCTTAGTATCTCCGGCAGGTAAGACGAGATTACCGCGACTGCGATCCCCTGGTCAGCAAGCTGGTTTATGAAGGTATGGATTTCGGCGATGGCGCCGACATCGACGCCGCGCGTCGGCTCATCGAAGACCACAAGTCTTGGCTTCTGGACGAGCGCCTTGGCAATCACGACCTTCTGCTGATTGCCGCCGGACAGTTCGATGACTTTCGCGTCCGGGTCGATGGCCCTCACGTTGAGACGTTTACGCCATTCCTCGGCAACGGACCGTGCTTGCTTCATCGACACGATGTTGAAGCCGCCAAAGGATTGTCCGCCGAGTTGGCCCATATAGATGTTTTCGGCAATGCTCATCGTCTCGAAGAAGCCTTCCGCCTTTCGCTCTTCGGTCACATAGACAACGCCGTCACGCACAGCCGGCGCGGGCACCAGATAGCGCTTGGATTGGCCATCGATCTTGACTTCTCCCCCATGAAAGAAATCGCGTTTCAGAACCCCGCATACCACTTTCAGCGTCTCGGTCCGGCCGGAGCCGACCAGACCGAAAATCCCGGTCACCTGCCCCGCATACAGCGAAAACGATGTGTTGCGCACCATGTTGCCCATCGAGAGATTTTCGACGGAGAGCACTTTTGCGCCACGCGGCCTTGGAGCGCGCACGCGCGAGGCTCCGCTGTAGATCTCATCTGTCAGCGTTCGACCGACCATGGCCTGAATGATCTTCTGACGATCGAACGCGGCGGCCTTGTCCGAGGCCACCAGCCTGCCATCTCTCAGGATGGTAATCCGATCCGCAACCATGAGCGCCTCTTCAAGCGCATGCGAAATGAATATGATGGAGACCCCCTCGTCCTTCAGCTTCCTGATCAGCTTGAAGAAGTAGCTCTTTTCCTCCGGCGTGAGGGTCGCCGTCGGCTCATCGAAGATGATTACCTTTGCCTTGTGATGCACCGCTCGCGCGATCTCGACCATCTGCTTCTGTGCGGCGCCTAAAGAGCCCACGATGGCTGAAGGATCGACGTGGAAGTTCAGGGACTGGAGGAATTGCTGAGCGGAAATGTAGATGCCGCGAAGCCGGTTCAGAGGCTTCTCTTTTCCCAGATAAATATTCTGAGCGACCGACATCGACGGAACCAGGCTGTTTTCCTGGTAGACCATCGCTATCCCCTTCGCCAGCCCCTCAGCCGGGGTTGCGAGCTTCTCCTCACGGCCGTTGATGAGCATCTTGCCGCTGCTGAGCGGATAGACGCCGGCGATGATCTTCGTCAGTGTCGACTTTCCGGCGCCATTCTCGCCGAGCAACGCATGAATCTCACCGGGCAGCAGCTGAAAGTCGACATCCGAGAAAGCGGGATTGCCGCGAAAATCCTTTGTAGCGGCCTTGAGTTCGACAATCGGTGTCATGCCGCCGACCCCATGAGAACCGAGAGGTCGTCCGGCTCGGTCGGAGAAAGATGATCGAGCGCGAGGATTTCGCCGCGACCTTTGGAGGCGATGAACAGCCTGTCGCGGATTTCAACACAGGACGTGATGCCGTGCCGGCGGCCATCAGCCCTGCTGTGGGCGCTCCAAATGGGCTGAAAGCTGTCATCGAGACGAAGCAGGAGACCATAGGAACGGCTCGGTGCCCAGGGTTTGTGGATGCCCAGTCGGATGACGCTGCCCGCTTGCAGCGGTTCCTTGAAGCTGCGTCCGCTCGAAAGCGTAGGTGCGATCCAATATTCCGGCGCAATGGTTTCCATCATTTCGCGCCTGTAGCGGTTTTCGCGCAGCACAAATTCCTGCAGCTGGGAGCGGACCGCAAACATCGTTAGCCAGTATCCATTCTGGCTGGCTGGCTGAATCCGTCCGGGATATGCGGGCAAATCCGCAAGCACCGTTGCGATGCTGCCGTCGACAACGTCCAGCGCCAAAAGGCGATGTTTCCAGGCTTCAGAAATGACCAGCTTGCCGTCCCTCGCTACGGTGACGCCCGAGGGAAATCCTAGTCCTCCTTTGATGAGGCTCGCATTTCCGGCTCCCAGATCAATTCTCACGACGCTTCCGCTGCGGCCAAGATTCAAGAGATCCCGACTCCATTCGAGGGCCGAATGGGCGCTCGAACCATTGCAAACGACCAGCGTGTCTTCATCCAGGAAAACGGCGGCCGTTGGACAGTTGAGCTGCTGGCCGGACAGGTTCGCGGCAAGTCGCTTGCCGTCATGCCGACCACCGACGATCGCGATACCAAGCTTGTCCAAGCCCAGGGCAAGGGCCCCTTGCGGTGACGCGGATAGAAAGGTGATCTCGGTATCGCAAGTGCTTCGAACAGAGGTGCTTCCGTCGTCGTGAAGTTCAACCAGCCGGTTGCCAGCGGTGAGCAGCATTTGCCCCCTCGCAATCGTCAGATTGTCCGCCCCATCTATCATCGAGACGCTGGAGATGCGCTCCAGGTAATTGTTGGGCTTGAGCGCGCCGTCCATCACCGGAACCGTGATGGAATGTTCGCCGCGCCCACCCATGAACTTGTCGAAGATACTGCCGATGCGGCCAGACATGCTCATGCGTTTGCTCCCCAATAGGACGCTTGTGACGTCCAGGTTGGATCAGCATCGGGCAGCTTGAGACGACCTATCCGATCGTTGTAGAGCCCGCCGAGATACAGATATCCCTTGTGCTCGCGCATCGACGTCACCATCGGGTGGTTCTTGCCTCCAAGGTCCCAATAGGATTCCACGATTTCGCCGTTCGGCTTGAATTTGAGCACGCACCCCGTGTTGATGTTCGGGAACAGCCATTCGTCGCGGGCGACACGCTTGGCCATGCGTTTGCGCAGCGACGGCATTCTCATCGCCAGGTCGAGAGCCGGCGATCGCATGCCGACAAGAGCCACCCAGAAGCTTCCGTCCGAGGCTCGATTGATGTTGTCGGGATACCCCGGAAGATTTGGGATCGTCGTTTCGCACGTGCCCTTCCTGGGACCGTCGAACCAGTATCGATTTACACGGCAGCCCCAGGTCTCGGCGAAGAAGAACGATTGTCCGTCGCCGGCCATGCAGACCCCATTTGGGAATTGCAAATTTCTAAGGATCGTTTTGGTCGAACGATCGCGTGGGTCAAAGCAGATCAGGCGACCGTTGCCCCTGCTCTCCAGCGCATCTGTCGCCCAGTCGTGCATGTCATAACGGATGGTTGCCTCAGAAAAAAAGATGCGGCCATCCGGCGCGATGTCGAGGTCGTCGGCAAGCTTCAAACGGGAATCGTCGATCACCGAAAGGACCGTCCGCTTGGTCTCGTCGGTCAGCTTTGTGATCTGTCGATCCGGCGAAACCTGATAGAGACCCATCCCGCCAATACAGACATTCAGGTTCTCGTTGGCGTCAAAGGCCAGGCCGAGCGGGTGGCCGCCAATATGTACGAATATCTCCCACTTGGTGTAGTCCGGCGCGAAGAAGCGAACGATGTCGCCGTGCCGATTTGGACAATAGAGATTGTCGTTGCGATCGAAAATGACGTCCTCCGGACCTTCGATCTCGCCCTTGCCGATGAGCGAAACATCCTTCAGCCGATCGTTGAGCGCGTAGGGACTGTCAGATCCCGCGTCGGTCTCTGGAAGTGCCGGGAGACGGAAATAACCGGGTGACACATACACCTTGTTCAGAAGCTTGTGCCGGTTCTTCAGCCAACGGACGTCGATGGCCACCACGACGAGCAGAACAATACCGAGGATCATAGAGCTGATGCCGCCACTGATCCCGACGCGAACCATGCTGTCGGTTAGAATGAGCACAACAACCGCGCCGAGTACGGATTTCACCACCGACCCACGGCCGCCCCCGAGACTGTTGCCTCCAAGAACGGCGGCGGTCAGCGCCGCGATTTCGAGGCCGACTCCGGTATCTGATCCCGCGCTGCCGAGGCGTGCCGCGAAGAACACGCCAGCCAACGACGCAAGCACGCTCGACCAGACATAGGTGGTGAAGATCGTGAACTTGACCCTTAGCCCGGCATTGTAGGCGGAACGACGGCTGCCGCCGACCGCGGTGATATGCCATCCGGCCCGTGCCCTGGTCAGGATGACATGCCAGAGCCCTATGACGACGACGGCGACAAGAAACGAGAAGGGAATGCCAAGGACCTGGCCTTCTCCGATAAAGAACCAGAGGTCGGACTCGGGGAAAACCGCCGATATCTGAACCGCATAACGCAGGAGAAGGATGTCGACGATCGATCGAATGATGATGAGCGTGACCAGCGTTGTCAGGAATGCGCGGATCCGCAAATAGCCAATCAGGAAGCCATTGACCGCACCGCACAGAGCGCCGACAGCCAAGGTGGCTATCACGGTGGCCCAGACCGGCCATTCCAGCAAGGTGATGCAAATAAGGGCCGTGATGTTGGCCAGAGCAAACACGCTGCCGACCGAGAGATCCAGGCCTCCCGCCAGCAGCACAATGCCCATGGCGACGACGACCAGTGAAAACTCCGACAGCTGGCGCGACGTCTCGGTGAGGCTCGACAGCGTGAAGAAATGCGGATTCTGAAGAAGAAAAAAGCCGATCGTCAAGATCGTTGCAAGCACTGGAACAGCGTTATCGCTCCAGCGCTTGGTCAGCACTTCGCCAAGCACCTTTTCCGGAAAATAGCGAAAATAGAGGCGCTCGATCACTTCCATCTTAAGACCCTAACTGCAGACATTGATGGAAAGGTCACCGGGTTCGCACGCGGTGACCTGATGGGACATCACTTTTTGAGCTGATCCAGATCCCAACAGCTGTTCGTGGACATCGTTTCCTTGCTGATGAGCTTGTTTGGCGTATACAGGGCGAACTTCACGGCGCCTGCTGCTTCTTTCGATTGCAGCAACACCTTGATCGCGTTGTTCAGATCGCGGCCCTGGCCTTCGACGTCGTAGGAGATGACCTCCTTGAAGGTTCCGTTTTCTACCCCTTGGCATGCCGTCTTGTTGCCGCCACCGGATGTGATCAGATAGATATCCTTTCCGGACTCCTGGATCGCGGCGCCCGTTCCGGCGTCCATCACATCCCAAAAGCCGATGATGCCGCACAGGTCGGGATTCTGCTGGATCACCGTCTGTGCGATACCGCGCGCCTTCGACTGATCCCAGTCGCCGGTCTGGCTGGAAACGATCTTGATGTCGTCATGACCCTTCAGCGTCTCGGAGATCGCATTGAGCTGATAGACGCTGGCCGCAGCTGTCGCCGGCCCCTGGATGATCGCGATCTTGCCGCTTTTGCCGCTCGCCTTGCCGCACTTCTCGATCATGCGATTGGCAGCATACTGACCGATGCCATACCAGTCCGCCCCTACAAAGGCGTCCGTCTGGTAACTCGACTTCATGTTGACCTGGATTACCTTGATCCCCGAGTCCTCGGCCTTCTTCAGCGTGCGTGCGTAGGACGCGACGTCGAAATTCTGCACCACGATGACGTCGGGCTTTTCGGTGATCGCCTGGGTCAAGGCACGCGTGCCGGTATCCGTGCTCCAGTTGGCGTCGCGGATATCGAGGGTGTAGCCCAGCCGCTTCGCCTCCTTTTGCATGATCGCCGCCCACCCCTCCGGCAGATCGAAACTCATGGACATCGGCACGAAGACGACCTTCTTGCCGGCGAGTGAATCAAGCGTCGGCTGTCTCAATTCGTCGACCATGCCGTCCTGCGCATGGGCAGCTCCAAATGAGAGAATGCCGGCCACTACCGCTGCCGCGGCATACTTCGCTATCATCATGTTGGTTTCCTCCCGTTGGATGATATTGAGCGTCAGATATCTCCCTGCTGCGACGTCTGTTCATCGCGAGGGTTGAGGAGTGCGTCCACGATCAAGGCGCCAAGCAGCACCGTGCTTTTGACCAAGTTCTGGACGGTGTAAGAGATGTCGAGGATCGTCATACCGTTGAGCAGGAGGCCTATCAGAATCGTGCCGACCAGCACGTTGCGGACACCCCCTCGTCCACCAGTGAGACCGATGCCACCCAGAATGACCACCAGCAGAACGTCGTAGATGAGTGTCGAATTGACCATCCTCATGTTCATGCTGGCGACGGAGGCCGCCGTCACGCAACCGGCCAGGAAGGCCATCACGCCCGAGAGCACGTATTGAAGAATGATGACCGGCCTGACGGGAATACCCGTGATCCGTGCGGTCGAGATGTTGTCGCCGATAGCGTAGATGAACCGTCCGAATCCTGTCCTGCGAAGAAAGAAATAGAGAGCGGTGGCGCACATTGCGAAAAGCCAGATCGGGATCGGGATGCCTAGAAAGCTACCGCGCCCCAGAAACAGGAACCAGTTCAGATTGTCTGGCACATTGTTGACATCGAGCGTGGCGATCACGCCGCGCCCCAGTCCGTAAACGATCGCCGAAACAGCAAGCGTTGCGAAGATCGCGGGGATTTCGACATAGGCAATCAGAAAGCCCATGACGATCGCGACGACGATGACGAAGGCAAGGCCGAGCACCAAAGCCGTTGAAAAGGCGTAGCCCTGGTTGGCGAGAACAATCGAGAACGTCAACGACACGGCCATCACCGCGACCAGCGAAAGATCCACACCGCGGCCGATCACGACGACAGCCATGCCGAGGCTCAGCATCCCGAGCATGGCGACATTTCGGATCAGATTTAGGATGTTGTCCCGGCTGAGAAAGTTGTCGAGCGTGATCGAGAAATAGGCGAAGAGAGCGATCGAGACGAGGAACACGATCAGCTCCTGCGTCACGCCGATGCGATGGTGGACGCCTTTGCGCGCGGCATTCGATGCCAGGTTTTGAGGGGTGCTTGACACGGTCATTTCCCCTTTCCGGCGAAAGCAGCAAGGCCACGCTTGGCATCGTCGCTCCTGAAAGTCCGCTGTCCCAGTATCGCTTCTTGGCGGAACGCCTCTGTCAGCGGCAGATCCTGCAATGTGAGTGCTGCTTCCTTGATCGTCTGGACGGCGGTTGGGCTCAGGCTTGCAATCTGGTGCGCTGTTTCAAGAGCGACACGCTCGACGTCCTGGCTATCCACCGCCTGATTGACCACGCCTTTGGCGAGCATCTCGGCCGCCGTAAAACGCCGCGCGGTCAACATGATCTCCATCGCATGGGCGTAACCGATCTGCCTGACCAGACGCACCAGCGTCCCGCCGGCAGGCACAAAACCGAGCGTCGCTTCGGGCAGCTGGAAAATGGCGTCATGCGACACAATCCGGATATCGGTCGCGAGCATGATCTCGAAGCCACCGCCAAAGCACATGCCCCGGATCGCGCTTATGATCGGCTTGAAGAACCCGGGGAACTTGATATGGGCCGGGTCCCAGGCGGAAATGTCGAAAGTATCCGCGGCAAGCGCCGGAATGGATTCCTTCAGGTCGGCCCCGACGCAAAAGGCGCGCTCGCCGCTGCCCGCCAGGACGACTGCCCGAATGGCATCATCATCCTTGGCGGCCTTGAAGGCGCGGCCCAGATCCTCATACATGGCCAAGGTCAGCGCATTGAGCTTCTCGGGTCGATTGATCCGGACAGTGGCAACGTAACCGTCTTGGGTAAGATCAATCCCCATCTAGATCGCTCCCCCGGCCTTGAGCGCATGCAGCTCCTCTGGAGAAAGGCCTGCCAATTTCCCAAGGATCAGTTCATTGTGCTCTCCTGGCGCGGGCGCCGATTGGGGAGCGGCCTCAACCGCTCCCGAAAGCTTTATCGGCAGCCCAAACATGCCGATAAGTTTGCCGGCAATCGGAACTTTGACGATCATGTTCCGCGCGGCGATGTGCGGATCCTCGACGACTTCCGCAATGGTCTTGATAGCGCTCAGCGGGATCTTGTCGCCCGCAATTTCCTCCAGTTCGGCCTTGGTGTAGCGGCTGAACCAGCGGTTAAGCAGCGGATTGACCTTTGTCTCCGCCACTATCGGATCGAAGCGCTTCTCCATCGTGTCGATCGTAGGGTCGGACGCCTTGTCGGGCTCGCCGAAGAGAGTGCAGGTAATTGCCCAGAACTTGTCCGTGTAGCCTCCGAAGAACACGTAGCCGTCCTTGCAGGGAAACTGGCCGTAGGGTCGCACGAAGGGATGTTCATTACCGAGTGGTGACGCGATCTCGTTCTTTGCCGTGTAGCGAACAACGGCATTTTCCGTCAGCGTAAGCACAGAGTCCTGCTGTGAGACGTCAACCACCTGTCCGAGGCCGCTTTTTTCCGCCTCGCGCAGGGCGGCGAGAGTGCCGATAGCAGCATACAAGGACGCCGCGAGGTCGCCGATGATGGTGCCCACGCGAACCGGTGGCCTGTCCGCATAGCCGTTCATCGACCACAACCCACCTGAAGCCTGCCCGGTGTTGTCATAGGCAGGCTTTGATGCGTTTGGGCCGCTGCGACCATAGCCGCTGATCGCGGTATAGATCAGCTTGGGGTTTTCGGCTTTGAGGACTTCGTAGCCGAGACCCAGCTTGTCCATGGTTCCCGGTCGAAAATTCTCGACCAGCACATCGGCCCGGCGTACGAGCTTTTTCAGAAGCACCTTGCCTTCAGCGGATTTGAGATTGATCGTAATTCCGAGCTTGTTGCGGTTGAACTGCGAGAAAAATGCGCTGAGTTCCTCTCCCTCTTCGCCGACGAAAGGCGGGAAGCTACGCGCGTAGTCCGGTTCGTCCGGATGCTCCACCTTGATCACGGTCGCACCAAGGTCAGCCAGCAACATCGAGCAGAACGGGCCGGCGACGACACGTGTGATGTCGAGGACAGTCAACCCGCTCAGGGGGCCCGTCCGTGTTGGAATCGCGTCATTTTGAAGTGTTTCGGTCACGTCATTCTCCCGGAAAACAAGCCTGGGAGATATCTGCCCGGATTTTTGGATCGCGCAATGAACATTGCCGGCCGCCGCATCGCCGACCGACAGCAAGTAATTTTTCAGCATCACGGTACCGCATGATCTCAGACCTTTTCCGCCCTGATCAGCTCAAGTACATCCTTGGCGCGATCGACGCGCACGTCATGGTTCGCAGACAGCGTCGACGCTACCCTGTCGATCTCGTCACCGGTTGCGCCGGCCACAATTGCGATGTTGCGCGCGTGCAGCGCCATATGGCCTCGCTGGATGCCCTCGGTGGCCAATGCACGCAATGCCCCCATGTTCTGCGAAAGCCCAACTGCCACCGCCACCTCGGCAAGTTCCTGGGCACTCTCAACGCCGAGGATCTTGAGGGCGGCACGGGCTGCCGGATGGGTCTTTGTCGCACCACCCACAAGGCCCAGAGCCATGGGCATTTCCAGAGTACCGACAAGATGGCCCCTGGCATCGATTTCCCATGTCGACAACGAAGTGTAGCGGCCTGAGCGCGAAGCCCACACATGCGCGCCCGCTTCTATGGCCCGCCAATCGTTGCCAGTGGCCACCACGATCGGATCGATACCGTTCATGATGCCCTTGTTGTGGGTGGCGGCGCGGTAGGGGTCGACGATGGCAAGGGCACATGCTTCGACAATGCCGCGGGCGATACGATCACCCTTGTACTCTTCGGTCTGCAGCGTCTCGGGGGCGACTGTAACCATCGCGCGGGCGATGCGCAGATCGGCAAAGTTGGACAGAATGCGAAGTCGCACGACGCCGCCGGTTATCGCTTCGATCATCGGCGCTACGGCTTCGGCCATTGTATTGACCGTGTTTGCGCCCATGGCGTCACGCACATCGACGATCAGGTGAACGACAACCATGGGGCCGGCAGCCGTCTGATCAAAGACGTGGACTTCGACATCGCGGCACCCTCCGCCAAGCGATATCAGGACCTTGTCCTTGACATTTGCAGCAGCAATGATCGCCTCTCGTTCCCTCAGGATGCGGGCCCGCGCGCCGTGCGGGTCGCGCACTTCAAGAACTTGCACCTGTGCCCGCATGATCGGTCCGGTGCTCGAGGTGAAGAAGCCACCACTCTTGCGGGCAAGCCTGGCCATGTACGACGCCGCTGCCACAACAGATGGCTCTTCGACGGCCATCGGGATCAGGTAGTCTCGGCCGTTGATCGTAAAATTGGTGGCCACGCCGATCGGAAGTTCGAACGTGCCGATCACGTTCTCTATCATGCCATCGGCAAGCATAATGGGCAGACCGCCAGGAGCGAAGGCCTTGCGCTCTGCATCGGTCAGCGACACGACATCGCCCACCCGGCCAAGTCTCTCAGCTGGTGAAAGATTACGCAGGTTCTCGATACGCGAATTTATGGCGGGACGCGTTCCGCCGTTTTCTGTGTCGGTCACAGGCGCCTCCCACGCGATGTGTAATTTTTCTTCTTGAAACAAGAATGATCATTGTTACCATCTCACGAAAGGTACAGATCAAAGAATTTGTCTGAATCTGTACCCATAGGAGGCGACGTTGAGGGCGACAAATCCAAGCGGCAAATCCGGTGAAACTCTTGCGGAGAATGTCGCAGCGCGGCTGGTCCAGGATATTGCAGCGGGCAACCGGGCGCCGGGAAGCAAGCTCCCTTCGATCAGGAACGCAGCCCGCGAATACGGCGTGTCGAAGAACACCATTGTCGAAGCTTACGACAGATTGGCGGCATCCGGTCATGTGACGCCGAAGGCACGGTCCGGATTCACGGTCAGCAAGACTGCACAAACGAACGGAACGAGGCCAAAGCACGTATCGGAAGCCGTCGACATCGCTTCGCTTCTCAATGCTCAGTTGGAGGAGAGTTTCGAGATTCGAGTTGGTGACGGCCGCCCGCCCCCGGCATGGACCGAGGAGTCCGAGATAAGGCGTCATCTTGGGTTGTTCGGTCGTGGCCCTTCCCCGGGAGCGGACGCTTACGGGTCCGCCTGGGGCTTTCCGCCTCTGCGGCAGCAGATTGCGCGACGCCTGGTAAACCAACACATTCAAGCGACTGAAAAGGAAATCCTGCTCACGTTCGGTGCCAATCATGCGCTCGATCTTGTCGTTCGGGCGTTCCTCGCACCTGGCGACGTCGTACTCGTTGATGAGCCCGGATATTACCCTCTCTTCGCCAAGCTCAAACTGGCGCAGGTCCGGGTTATTGGCGTCCGGCGCCTGCCTGACGGACCAGATATCGAAGACTTTGCGGAGAAGGTTTCGGCGGAGCGGCCAAAACTGTTCTTCACGCAGTCAATTGGCCATAATCCAACCGGCGGTTCCATCAGTCTGTCTGTCGCGCACTCTATTCTCACCGTTGCGGCGAAGCACAACGTCACCATCATCGAGGACGACCCTTTTGCGGATCTCTCGCTGGTTCCACCCAATCGGCTTGCGACGCTCGACCAACTCAACCACGTGATTTCGATCGGCACATTTTCGAAGACCCTGTCCGCCAGCCTGAGGTCAGGCCATATCGCAGGCCGCGCTGACAAAGTCGCCGCGCTTGCGGAACTGAAGATGCTGACAACAGTGAACAGTTCCGGTCACGTCGAACGGCTCCTTCACCGCCTGACGTCCGAAGGCCACTATGATCGCCACCTCAAGCGCCTCGCGCAACGCATCGAGACAGCAGCAACTCGCGTGCATTCGGCCCTCAGCCGAAATGGCCATTCGATCTTCGCCGGCAACGGCGGCGGCTACTACCTCTATCTCATGTTGCCCAAAGGTATCGACGACATAGAACTCGCCCGACTGGGCGCCAAGGAGAGCATTTTCATAGCGCCTGGAAGCGTCTTTTGCATCGACAAACAGAGTCCAATGGCCGCCGGGATCCGCATAAATGTGTCACGGGCGGATGACGAAAGGTTTTTCGACTTTCTGCTGCGAAAACTCTCCTAGTTGCGGGCACCAGCACCACAGGTACCCGGCGCGCCCACATGACACTGGTGCCGCTACGAATGAACCGATGGCGCCTTGGGATCCGGAACGTTCTCGCCTCGACCGCCGCGCGGAAGGGCTCCGCGCAGTCCTGCGGATAAAATCCCAGACGGTTCGCGCCGCTGTAGTCGACCATCTTCAGCTTGTTGTTGGAAGTGCCGAAAGAAATCGCGTGGCCGACGCGCGGCAGCCCGCACAGCAGTTTCAGTGTTGCTTTGCCGAGCGCAAAAGCATCCCAAAGAGGTCACGCGGCTCATCGGGATCGGCAAGGAGGTCCAGTTCCTCGTAAAGGCCGGTATTGGCGAGTTGGTCGCGCACGTAGCGCAGAGCGGAGAAATCCTCCGTGGCGAAGCCAACGGAATCGAACAGCGTCACTGCCTGGTTGTCGCTGCGCCCCTCCGCCGTTCCAGCCATCACCTCCCACAATTCGACGACGGGATGATCCGGATCGAGCTGCTGGATTTCACCCTCGATGCGTGTCTGCGGAGTGTATTCGACAAATATCTGCGAACGCAGCAGGATGTCACGATGGAGTTCCGTCTTGCCCGGGCAGTCGCCGCCGACCGCGTTGATGTGGACGCCGCTGCCCACCATGTTGTCGGTGAGGATCGTCGCATACTGTTTGTCGGCGGTAACCGTGGTGATGATATGCACTCCCTCTACGGCGGCATGCGCGGAAGCACAGGACGTGATGTCGAACCCCAGTCCCGCCAGATTATCCGCGCATTTGCGCGTGGCCGCCGGATCGATGTCGTAGAGGCGCAGCCGATTGACGCCGAGCAGCGCCTTGAAGGCGAGGGCCTGGAATTCCGACTGGGCGCCATTGCCAATGATGGCCATGCTGTCCGCACACTTCGGCGCAAGGTATTTCGCGGCCACCGCCGAAGTGGCAGCCGTGCGTAGGGCGGTCAGGATGGTCATTTCGGAAAGCAGCATCGGATAGCCGTTGCCGACATCAGCCAGGACGCCGAAGGCGGTCACGGTCTGGCGGCCGTCGCGCGTGTTCTTGGGATGACCGTTGACGTATTTGAAGCCATAGAGGCGACCATCGCTCGTCGGCATCAGTTCGATCACGCCGTCAATGCTGTGCGAGGCAACGCGCGGGGTCTTGTCGAACAGTGCCCAGCGACGGAAGTCGTCCTCGATATAGGCTGCGAGATCGGTGAGGAAGCGATCGACGCCGATGGCAAGCACCAGCTTCATCATGTGGTCGACGCTGACGAAGGGAACGATATTCAGCTTGGCGTTCATCGATCAAAAGCTCCTGGTCGGCCGGTCCATGATACGGCGGCCCATCAGGCTTGCCGTCAGGTCGACCATGAGTGTGGCGGTGCGGCCGCGCTCGTCGAGAAAGGGGTTGAGTTCGACCAGATCGAGACTGCTGACCAGGCCGCTGTCCGAAAGCATCTCCATGACCAGATGCGCTTCGCGAAACGTTGCTCCACCCGGAACGGTCGTGCCAACCGCGGGAGCGATCGACGGATCGAGGAAGTCGACATCGAGACTGACATGCAGCAGGCCATTCTCGACCGTCACCCGGTCCAGAAAGGCACCCAGAAGCGGCGCGATGCCATGTTCGTCGATGGCGCGCATATCGTGCACGGTGACGCCCGCGGCGCGCAGCGCCTGCCGCTCGGCCGGATCGACGCTGCGAATACCCAATGTGCAGATGCGGGTCGGGTCTATCCGCTCCGGCAAATCCGGAAAATAGCCGTGGAAGCCCGGCTGGCCGCTGGCATAGGCAAGCGGCACGCCATGCAAATTGCCGCTGGCGGTGGTGTCGAGCGTGTGAAAATCGGGATGCGCGTCGAGCCACAGCACGAATAGCGGCCTGCCGGTCTGCGCCGCGCGACGGGCCAGTCCCGACAGGGTTCCAGCGGAGATGGAGTGATCTCCGCCGAGAAAGATCGACATGGCGTCCGCGCTGGCGGCATAGGCTGCATCCGCGATGCCCGCTGTCCACGCTGAAATCTCCGGCAGCGCCTTCAGCGCCAAATTGCCATGGGCGATCGGGCGCACCGGCGTCGGCGCGACGGTGCCAAGATCAGCAACCGCATGGCCAAGGTCCCTGAGGGCGCCGACCAGCCCCGCCGTCCGCAAAGCGCTCGGTCCCATTTCGCAGCCCATTCGGCCAGCGCCGTCCTGCACCGGCGCACCCAATATGTTGCAGTTCATGCAAGCACTCTCCTTCTATGAGGCCTAGGAGGTGTTGAACCGTATGCTGCCGGCAGAATGAATAGAGCTGATTGGCAAAACCAGCAGTAAGAGTTATCGTTTTGAGATATCAGGCTGCCATATTGGACAATTGTGGATTCTCTCGACCAGAAACTCATCACGCTCCTGCGCCACAGCGCGCGGCGGAGCATCTCCGACCTGGCGGCGGATCTTGGCGTGTCGCGCGCCACGGCACGCTCGCGAATGGAGCGGCTTGAACAGTCCGGCGAGATCATCGGCTATACGGTCATCTTGCGCGCCGAAGCGATCAGCTCGGCTGTCAGGGGCATCATGATGATCGAGATCGAAGGCCATGCCGCCGATCGGGTGATCCGCGCCCTTGGTGGCTTTGCGGAAGTCGCTACGATTCATACGACCAATGGCCGCTGGGATCTGGTGGTCGAGCTCAACACGGCAACCCTCACCGAGTTCGATGCGGTGTTGCGCCGGATTCGCCTAGTGCCCGGCATCACGGGCAGCGAGACGAGCCTGCTGCTGGCCACGCCGCGCAGCACAAAAGCTCGTCTTTAGGCACGGCTGCGTGGATTGAGGTCGGCGGGTCTGCCTCGGCGCTGCGTCGATGGAAGCGGCCTTCGCTATTGCGCCATGGCGCAAATGGTAAGCGCCGCTACCCGTGCCCGCTGCGCAAGGGTGGCGATTTCGATATACTCTTCCTCCGTATGTGGCTTGCCGCCGACCGGGCCGACGCCGCAAATCGTCGGCGCGCCGGCACTTGCGGCAAAGCCGGAATCGGCACAGCCACCGGTGAACTCGCCAGCAATATCGAGGCCGATAGTCCTTGCGATAACGGCTGGTCAATTCCTCGCTTTGCGGTGTCGGAACGAGTGGGAAGAAGTCGCTGTCGCGAACGGCTTTCGTGCTGGTCCCCGATACGGACGAAGTTGCCATGATGGCATCGATCGCCTCTATCAAAGCGTCACGCTGGGCGTTGGTGACGAACCGCACATCCACTTCGCCGCTGGCCATTGGCGCAACCGTGTTGACCGATACGCCGCCGCCGACAAGGCCGACATTGAGCGTCATGCCGTCCTCGACATTGGTGAGTGCATGCAGCGCGTTGATCTTGTGGGCCAGCTCGGCAATGGCGCTGGCGCCTTCAGTGAAATTGACACCGGAATGCGCCGCCTTGCCGGTAATGTCGAAACGATAGCCGAAGCCGCCCTTGCTGGGAGCCCACACCGCCGTCGGGACGCTTTCAGCCTATGCGGCAACCAAGGGCGTGATCGACCACACTGGTGAAGTACTTCGCCGCTGCGCTCGGTGAGCGCGGCATCCGCGTCAACGCCGTGGCGCCGGGCATCGTTGCAACCGACATGTCGAACTTTGCCAAGACGGACGCAGGGCAGGCATACGCGCTCGGTATCCAGTCGCTGAAGCGTCTTGCCCAGCCGGACGATATCGGCGGTGTCGTTGCCTTCCTCGCCTCCGACGACGCGCGCTGGATCACCGGCGATACCGTCCGGGTCGATGGCGGCTCGAAGCTCTGAGGTCTCTCGGCCAGCGCCAGGAGCGAACCCGATGTCGAGGTCAGTCGTCCAAAGAGATAGGTCACCAAATCGTCCCGTAAGGCGGTCCGGACGTTTGACGCTTGGGCGACAGGCGAGCTTCTGGGTGTCGGCGGGCGTGGTCGCCCATACGCTTTGGACCAGCGCCGCACCGGCCATGGCCTATCAACTCTATGCCGAGGAATGGCGCCTCACCCATACGGTGACGACGGGCATATTCGCCATCTATCCCGTTGTCGTCGTCACTATCCTTATCCTCTTCGGGGACATCTCCGACCATATCGGCCGCCGGACGACGATGCTGCTGGGACTTGGTGCTTCGCTCGCCGGTGTGTTCTTGTTCGCGGTCGCGCCCAGCGTGCTTTGGCTCTTCGCTGGTCGTGCCTTCATGGGCGTTGGCGTCGGTCTGACCGCCGGACCTTCGACGGCAGCGGTACTGGAATTTAGTGCCGAGGGACAGGCGAAGCGGGCAGCATCCATCACAGCCGCCGCCCAGGCCTTTGGCTTGGCCGCGGCTCTGTTGCTGGGCGGCGGGTTGACGCAATACGCGCCGTGGCCCACCCATCTCAGCTTCTGGGTCCTGTTCGCTCTCATCGCCCTGCTGTTTACCGCGACCTGGTTCCTGCCTCGTCACGTTAGCGGTCACGCCGCTAGCCGCTGGCGTCCGCAGCTTCCGTCGCTGCCATCCGGTTTGCGGCCGGCGTTCGCACTTGCGTCGATCGCGGTGACGACGGCCTACGCACATGGCGTGCTGATCCTGTCGCTCGGCGGGCAGGTCGCCCGCGACCTTGTCGGTTCGCCCAACGCCCTGGTCAACGGCACTGCGCTCTCGCTTTTCGCAATCACGTTCGGCGTCCTCGGAACCTGCTCGGCGCTTACGATGCCGACAGCTTCACCGACGACGGCACTGGCCGGACCGTGGTTGCATATAATCCAGCGGATGACTTCCACTTCGTCTGACGGAGAAGGCAACAGAGCTCCAACGTGAAGCGTGCGCCGGATTGGCCCGGCGTCCGCTTCACATCTGAAACTTGCGATATCCAGGAGAAGCAGCCCGGCCTACCTCTCCCGGAAGGCGCGCTGGAACGAATCCACCAGGGGCTTGGTCAGATAAGCCAGAAACGTTCGCTCGCCGGTTGAGATGAATGTTTCGACCGGCATGCCTGGATAGATCTGCTCGGGCTTGATCTGCGGCGGTAACTTGTCGGCCATTTTAAGCCGTACGGTGAAGTAAGGCAGTCCCGTGCTGGGTGTGATCAGCCGGTCCGCCGAAATGTAGAACACCTTTCCGGGCACTTTCGGCGTCGTACGCGCGTTGAGCGCCGTGAACATCATATTTGCGTCCTGCCCCACCCGGATTGAGTCGATATCTTCGGGCTTTATCCTGGCCTCGACAATGAACTCGTTCGTGGTCGGCAGAAGCTCCATTACCACCTCCCCAGCACGGATGACGCTGCCTTGGGAATTGTAGAGCGATCTAACGATGATGCCGTCCACCGGCGCCCGGATGGTCGTCCGGTCCAGAACCGATCGACCAGCGTTGATTTGTTCCTCGAGATCCGCGACCTGCGCCTGTGCTTTGTTCAATTCCGTAACGGCATCCTCGACCCGGCTGGTTGTAAGTCGTTCAATCTGCTGACGCGCTTCCACAGTCTGCGTCGCCGAGCTAGCGATCTGCGCTTCCAGAGACCCTGCCTGGCCTACCAACTCGGCGGTGCTGCGCAGAAGATCGGTGTATTCTGAACGATTTGTGAGTCCTTTTTCCAGCAGGTCTTTTTTTCGCTCCGTCTCCCCGCTGACGATCGCGATTTGATTTTCCGCTGCCTTCTTTTGAGCCCTTAGCCCGACAATCGCGTCCTGGAGGGCCGTTACCCTTTGCTTCAGAATCCCCTGTTCTGCGGCATAGCGCGCCAGCCGAGCCTGAAATTCCTTATTTTGCTCTCCGAAGACATCGCTGTATTCAGAAGCGTCTGAATAGGCTCCGAGATCGCCGGACAAGACAATTTTCTCAAGGCCGTCCCGCTCTGCCTCAAGCCGCGCAATGTCAGCTTTTTGGGCAACCCATTGCTTGAGAACGCGGTTGAGCTGGGACTGCGCCACCGTCGGATCGAGCACGATCAGGGCCTGGCCTCTTGAGACCCTGTCGCCCTCCCGGACCTTGATGCTGTTGACCACGCCTCCTTCGAGGTGCTGGATCATGACATTTTGCCCTGCTGCTGCTACCACCCCTGGCGCGATCGTTGCTCCTGCAATCGGTGCAGTGGCTGCCCAGAATCCGAAGCCGAGCAAGAAAACGGCCACGCTTCCATACCCCGCCAGCGTGATCCGATCGGTGCGTGTATCGACGTCGCGTTGCCAGCGATACGTCTTGGCGCCCGTCTGGATGGTTTGGCTAGGAGCCGTCATTGGCGACCTATCTCCACGCGTGTCGGTGACGGGAAAGGCACCACTCCTACGTTGTCACGTGACTGGGAGGTTGCGGGCGATGTGGCTTGGCCCTGTCGCTCGGCAAGTTTGTTGAGCACGTCCTTGGTCGAACCGTAGATCTCGACTTGACCATTTCGCAGCATGAGGATGCGATCGCATTTGGCTGCGAGGGAAGGTCGGTGGGTGATGACAAGCACGGTTGTTTTTCGTAAACGTGCCTGGATGATCGCACGCTCGAGCGCGGCTTCGCCATAGGTGTCAAGATTTGCATTGGGCTCGTCGAGCACCAGGATCTTGGGATCGCCGTAAAAGGCGCGCGCAAGGCCAATGCGTTGACGCTCCCCGCCTGAGAGACGAACGCCAGCGGGGCCGATCACAGTCGAGTATCCGTTCCTCTGCCCCAGGATGAGCTCATGCACCTGCGCCTGCTGGGCCGCCCGGACTAACTTTTCGTCGGCTGCATCGGGCTCAAAGCGCGAAATGTTCTGGGCGATTGTTCCTGGGAAGAGTTCGACATCCTGCGGAAGGTAGCCAATATGATGGCCGAGCTGCTCGGGATTCCAGTTTCGAATATCGCCGCCATCGATGCGGATCGCGCCAGAATGGGGTTGAATGGCACCGACGATAAGCCGCGCCAGCGTCGATTTTCCGGCCTGGCTTGGGCCGACGATGGCGACGGTTTCTCCAGCGGGGACCTCGAAGGTCACCCGCTTTATGAGCGGCAGCGCGCCGTCGGCCGATCCAGGAAGATGATAAACTATCTGATCCGCGCTCAACGCTCCCTCAGGGGCCGGCAATGCTATGTTTTCCTGCTCGCCCGATCCGGATCGGGAAGCCGAAAGCCTCTTCCATGCAAGATTGGCGTCGGTGATCTGCCGCCAACTTCCAACGATTTGATCAAGAGGTTGCAAAGCGCGCGCGGAAATCATCGAGGACGCAAATATCATCCCGGCGGTCATCTCGTTGTGCAGAACCAGATAAGCGCCGACGCCTAGTATCGCGATTTGCAGTACCGATCGCGTGGTGCGAGACACACCGCCATAGAATGCGTTGATGCGAGCGAGCCCATCCGAGGCGTGCAGCGAGGCGGAAAAACGGGCACCCCAGAACTCTATCGCGTTGGACACCATGCCGAGTGCACGGACCGTTTCGAAGTTTCGCGCGAAGGCCTGCGCCGAATTCATTGAGGCATTGAGATTCTCCGCCGCCTCCTTGCCGGGCCTCGAACTCGCGACCTGATTCAGCACGGCGATGGACACCATGAGAACCGCTCCGACGACCGTTACAAGGAAGAGCAATGGGTGGATGAAATAGAGGAGGCCCACGAAGATCGGCCCGAAAGGAAGGTCGAAGAGAAAGAAAATGGTTCGCGAAGCGATGAACCCCCGCAGGGTGGCCAAGTCGCGCAAGGCCTGGACATCGCCGAGCCCAGCGCGGGGGCCGCTCATTGCGGCGAGAAAAGACGATCCACCCAACGCAACATCGAGCCGCGCGGCGAGCCGGCTCGCATATATCCCCCGAACGACTTCGAGCACTCCGAAGAGCAAGAGCGACGAAAGCGCAAGTAAGGTCAGGTAGGTGAGAGTGTCCAGATTGGCTGCAGGCAAAACCCGATCATATACCTGCAGCATGTAGAGGGGCAGAATTAACACCAGGGTGTTCATCACCGCGGAGAAGAGGCCCATTTCGACCACGCTTCTCGATAGCACCGTTCTGTTCGAATAACTGGGCATCCCGAACTTGCCCCTCGGACAAGCGATCATATTAGACAAGTTTTATATATCATGCGGAGTTGTCATGCTATCGGTTGCGCATCTTTTGATAGCCATGGTGAAGACAGCCAGCGCAGCTGAGGCCTCACATCATGGTGAAGCCCTTGCGACTCTGCTGAAGATCACAAAGCATGAGCATCACGTCGCGATAGCACCCGTAGAGGAGCTGCGATCACGTCGGTGCCACGGAGACAATGACGCTAGGGTCTTGAGGATCCCAACCGTCCTCCCTGGAGCTGCTCCCGCACTCGCCCGCGACGCCTTTGCCTCCTTGCCGGGCTGACTGAGCTCGCGCTACTTCTAGGGCGCATTGCTCCAAGCCGGCGTTCGGATATTCGAATTTCAGCCCACCCTGTACCATCCCAAACTCCTTATCGTTGACGATGTCTGGGCGAGCTTGGTTCGGCCACAGGCGCGCCACGTACCGGGCAGCGACATGCGCCTTCACGCTGGATGCGCAAGTTGGCTTAAGAGCCGTGCGCTGTGCAGCTTACTGCCCGCGTGCAACCAGCCAAACAGACACTAGCCGGGTGAGTGGGCCGACGATCACGCTAGCCCAGGTGGTGGCGTGCTCTCGGCGGTTTTTACATTCTTGGCGGATCATATTTTGGACTTCAGAATAACCAAGTGGCGTCAGGATCCAGCTGTTAAGCTGGGACGATCTTCGCCACATTGGGCTGTTGTCGCCCTCGTTGCTAATCCGGATATTGAGACGATCCGCCTTCCGGAGCAGTCGCCGCGTTTTTATCTCCGCAATCTGTTCATAGTATAGGAACGTTTCCCAATAATGTCGGTACTCAGCCTTTTCCCGCTCCGCGGGCGTGCAAGCATTTGCCAGGTCGACGTCATAGGCGTGGTCGAGCGTCCTGATGGTTCGCCGGTACGCGTCAATTTCCAACAACTCTTTGATTTGTAGGGGTATCATACGGCTCCCCAGCCTGCGCGCCCAAAAGAGAACGCTACAAGCTCATATGGCGTTCAGTCCATTCCACTACTTGGATGAGCTCACAACGCAAAAGAACTAGGCGGCGAGCAGCACCAGACGATCTGGTTCCGAAAAGCTCCGGCTCGCAAAAGCCGCCACGAACCGGCGCTGGCAAAGGCAAAGTGGTCTGGCAGCAAGGCTGGTTAAGTCAAGAAGGAGCCGGCGAAGCGGGTCGTTTTCCCCCGTGCAAGCTTACTGATGATGACCTCGACCGCATCGCCGGCAAGCGCGATCAGCTCGAAGGCAAAATCCAGGCCCCTAAGGTATCGAGAAGGTGCGGAAGGACGTTGACGACTGGTATGGTCGGCAAGGCTGGTAGGACAGTATTCCGACCGTGCGTTCGGACCAATTGCGTTTGAAAGTCCGGTTCTGGTCCGGACTTCCCAGGTGCCCGCAGTAAAGGGCAGCAGTTGCTGCCGCTGATCGGGAAGCGTGGATTGGTCGGTCGCTCGCGCCTGCCGATCGGCGCGGACCATCTCACCGGATTGGACATGACAAAATTGTTCTCGAAAAGAAAGCTCGTCAAGGCGGATGGCGGCCGAACTATCCCGATATCAGCACTCCCCTATACCGGGCACCACCGATAGGCTTAATTGCGCGGTTGCTAATGTGCCAGTAAATTGACAAATGCGGGTGCGTAACCCCAAGCCCGCCGTAGTGGCCGGTGCGGTCCTCACGTCCCCCGGAGGGTTACCCACCCGCACCGGCCATTTCCCTTACGCTCTGGGTAGCGCTTACGGCTCGGTGCGTTACCGACCGGAAAAAGCGCGAGAGGGTGGCGTTGACCACCCAGAGGATCGATCCAGTTGCGGGGCGGAGACCAGCACTACGCTTGAGATCAATTCGAAATGTAAGACGGATCAAATCCGGCTGTTTTGATAAGTCCCGCATGGTCATGCAACTCGACCACACCATTGCGGAATGAAGCCAACCCGCTTTCTCGCAAATCCTTCAACACGCGACTTACATGCACAGCTGAAAGCCCCAACGCGTCGGCCAGCTCAGCCTGCGTCAGCGGACATTCAAAGCGGTCCGGATAGGTCGTTGCTGATCGATGTGCGCGGCAGGCCAGTTCAAGAAGAAAATGAGCCGTGCGTTCCACAGGATCCCTTCTACTGACTCCTGCCAGATGTTCCGCAACCCTGGAGTACCGCCTTGCCTCAGCCAGCAGGATAGTCTCGCAAATGGCCTGCGGATAGCGCGATAAACAAGTATGGACAGGACCGATCAACTCGATCGCAGTCACATCGGAAAGAGCCGTTACCGTCTCGCCCCCTTCTCCGCTGAACTCAATCAAGGCAATTTCGCGAGGAAGCGCAAAATCGACGATGACACGCGAGCCGTTCGGCAATGTCTTGGCGAATGCGGCCCATCCCGCAGTCACTACCAGGATAAGGGATCTGGCCTGATGCTCGCGTGCAATCGTCGTGTTCGCTGGATAAAGGCGGCGCACAGCCCCGGGCAGTACAGAGAATCCCTTTTCCCAACTCGCGTCAGCAAGCGTAGGTCCCCTCGCTAGCCCAAAAGCCTGTTTTGATAAGTCCATTTTGTCCTAAAAAGCCCCACCCATGATCGCCCCTTCGATCAACCTGAAGCTGCAAACCATCAACTGGACAAAAAGTTCCAGCTGTCCTTTCAGCCAAATGGCGTTGCAGCCTACCACTGTTGGGTCAGCCTTACCACTTTTGGGTGGATCCGTCGTGGCGCCCTGGCACAAAACGACTTCCAGGGGGATCGCGCACTTTCGTCCCGCTCGCAGCGAGTGTGTGAACCATTGGGATGAAAGTCGACCAGCGCTGGTCATCTCGATCGAAGCCGGCTCTAGCTACCGGAATGGCCTCAGCTACTTGCCCTGGGACTTCCGGCAGCCACCGATCGCTCGCCTTCGAACATCTTTTCTAGGCCGCGCCCAGCGAACGTCACCGCTACTTTGCGGTCGCTTCAGCCGATTAAAGCCCTCGCGAAACAGAACCGCTCAACTTGATAGCAGCCCTGCTTGACGCTTTTCTGGAAGTCCGTCGGGTACCGCGGGTCGAGCTGAAGCCGGAATAGCCAATCCCACTCGCGGATCGGGAGCCTGCAATTCTTGCCAAGGCGGGCCGGCGATCACCTGGGTATCTCTTTCGAGACCCTGCGTTGCGCCGGTCGAAACGATTTGCTCCATTGGCTTGGCTGCCGACTTCCGGCGTCGCAGGGCACGTTTGGCGTTGTAAGTCTGCCATCTTTCTTCGGCCACCTCCAGGTCGTCGAGTGCCGATATGACCGATGCAAGGCGGTTTTCGATTTGGGCAAGTCGCTTCCAGGCGGAAAGCAAGGCAACTGAAACCAGCAAACTGTAGGCCAAAACGACAACGGCTGCTCCTGCGGGACTTTCGATGCCGAATACAATCAAGGCCCCGGCTCCAATAAAAAAGGCAAGGGTCCCGTAGACCAGCAACCGGCCCTTATTCAGAAGAAGCATCAACGGCCAGGTTGCAGACAGCATCAGAATGGACAACGGTCTGCTGACCGCCCAAGCTACAAGCCCCGGAACAACGTCACTATAAGTATCCATATCAACCTCAGGCTGGACGAGGCCGGCCGCTTGCTCGGCGCCTGGGAGCGTAGGTTCTCCCTGCGCGCCTGATCGTGGTCGGTGGTGGCGTTCTAGACCTCCCGGAAGAGCGACAGATTTCCCGGCGAATGTCCTAAGGTCTGAAAGGCTTGTCGGGTAGACCAGATCGACCTTTAGCCGATTTACTACTCAATAATGGTAATGGCGACGATGTCCGCGAAGCTGTTATGTTTCCGGCTGACCGGTGACGGGATCGGTCGGTTGGGCGGAACAAAGCGATTGGGACTTGCCGGATGGCAGGGGGCGAACCCTTACATTTCATGCGGTTGAGCGCGCTTGACAGCTAACTGGCCGAACTATTTTGAAGCCATTCAGCCAACCAGCCAACGCTGGAGGGGGTGAGTTGTGCTGCTGATCGCAAGGATTCGGAAATGGCAAGTCCAACTGACAATCCGCTCATAAACCGAGAGTTTCTACCGCTCGACGTCAGGGAGATCCTTGATTTCTTCCTCCGTCGATGGAAGTTGGTGTTCAGCATTGCAGCGATTACCTTCTGTTTATTTGTTAGTGCCGCCTATGTAATTCCTCCATCGTACACGGGCGTTGCACAAATATTGCTGGATGCCCCGATCGACTATATGACTCCGCAAGATTATTCCAATTCTGACTTTGCCGACAATCCAACATTTATCGAAAGCCAGATCGCAGTCCTGAGATCCGCTTCACTTCTTCAGCAGGTGGTTGACAGCGAAAAGCTGACGGAAGACCCTGAGATCGGGCCGGCAGCGTTGGCATGGCTCCAGGGCTCGCTGGGAGTTTCGCGCGTCGGGCTTGGGAACGTCATTCAAATCGATACAAGCATGTACGACCCTGCGAAAGCAGCATCGCTGGCAAATGCGATTGCCCAAGCGTATCTCGCTGATCGAGTCAAATCCCGTTACGAAGGAGTCCAGAAGGCCTCCACATGGCTCAGCGATCGCGCCGCGTATCTGCGGGCAGAACTCAGTCGTTCTGAACAAGTTGTCCAGAAGTTTCGTATCGATCACAACTTGTTGGCGACGGCCGCGGGCAGCTTGACTGACCAGCAGCTGTCCGAATTGAATATCGCGTTAATCAACGCGCGCGCCGAATTGTCGGAGAAACGGGCACAATACCAACAAGTTGACAAGTTGCAGGCTAGTGGAGGCGACATCCAGTCGATGCCTGGCGCGTTGCAATCCGTTGTGGTCAGCGCCCTTCGGGCTCAGTTGTCTCTGGTCAGTCGGCGGGAAGCCGATCTTAAATTGAAGTATGGCGAACGGCATCCGGATGTCATGACGGCTCAGGCCGAGCGCCGCGACATCGAGGGACAGATCGCCGCTGAAGTCCAGCGTCTCACCGGCAATCTGAAGAATGAAGTGGACGCCGCCGAAGCCAGGGAAGCCTCTCTCGCTCGGGCCATGGACTCGGTATCCAACCGGTCCGAAATCGAAGGTCAGGTTGGCGTCCAGTTGCGCGACCTGGAGAGGATCGCCGCCGCGAACAAGGAACTCTTCGAGACCTTCCTGTCACGCGCGAAGCTCACCGAGGAGAAGTCCACCCTCCTCAACAGCGGCGTACGGGTGATCACCAATGCCAGTGTTCCGGTCTCGCCAAGCTTCCCGAACAGGCCTCTTTTTGCTGCCCTGGGACTTGTCCTCGGCATCTTCGTCGGGGGCGCCGGCGCCGTTCTTCGTGAACTTTTCGCTTCCGGCTTCATGGCAAAGAAGCAGATAGAGGACGAGCTGGCCGTTCCGGTTCTTGCGTCCATGCCAAGAATGCCGGGCTGGTCGAGAGACGCCCAGTCCCAAGCCCAACCTGTGGCCTATCTCGAACGCAGACCACTCTCCAGGTATAGCGAAGCCGTGCGGCGGCTCCGCCTGGGTATCGAGGCAACACCGGACCTGATCCGTTCGCCGCGCCTCATACTGGTGACATCGGCGATGCCCGGCGAAGGAAAGACAACCCTGGTATTGAGCCTGGCTTGCTCCGCCGCGGCCGACGGCGAACGGGTTCTGGTCGTCGATGCGGACTTGCGGCTTTCTGCTGCCACGGCTTTCTTCGGCATGGCGGATAAGGTCGGGTTGGTCGACGTTCTGACTTTACCGATGAGGGCTGCAAACGCAATTCATCGGGACGAACGCTCGGGGATTTCCCTCCTCCCTGCCGGCGCAAGGACCCGGAACCCGCCTGCCCTTCTTGCTTCCGCGCGAATGCGCTCGGTCCTCGACGAGCTTCGCGGGAGATTCGACACGGTGATCATTGACGCACCACCTGTTGGACCTGCGGCCGATGCCTCGATCCTAGCGAGGTATGTCGACAAAGTTCTCTTTGTCGTGAAGTGGCGTGAAACCTCGCGCGAGGCCGTTGCCGAAGGAATTCGCCATCTTGGCGGCCGGTCCAAGATTGCCGGCATCGCCCTGACAATGGTGGACGAACCAAAGCTGCCAAAATATGGCCGCTACACGTCCTTGGAAAGTAGTGTTTCTGACAGTTACTATCTCAACTAGAGAAAATATTTCGCCATGCTGCACGCTGACTTATCTCATAGTCGCTCTCAAGAGCCGGTAGGAAAAATTCACGACGGGGATTCCGCGCGTTGGTGCGTGGTCCAGACGCACCAACATTCCGAGAGCTTGGCGGAGAGGCACCTGTTGTCGCAAAACTTCCAAACCTATCTGCCCAAGCGAAGACGAACCGTTCGCCACGCTCGCATTGTCAGAACCGTCTCCAGTGCGTATTTCGACTGCTATCTGTTCGTCTCGCTGGCTGTTCATCAGCAGAGCTGGTACCCCATCAACTCGACCGTCGGCGTCCGGAAACTCGTCATGAGCAAAGGAATGCCGACACCGGCGCCATATGGTGTGATTGAGTCTTTAATCTCAGCAACCGATGACGACGGTATTTTGCACCCCGACATTCTATTGAGGCCAGGCCAAAGAGTTAGGATCATAGACGGACCGTTCTTGGACCAGCTTGGCGTTCTTGATCATGTCGGAAGTGCTGGAGCAGTCAGAATTCTCCTCGATATTATGAACCGGTCGATTCCAATTACGATCGACCGGGATAAACTTTCAGCAATTTCTTGAAGTCTATACGTTAGTTTTCACCTAACAATTTTGCGCGGAAGATGCCGAGACCATCGGGCAAGGAGGGACGAATTGGCACCCAATTCACCCTCGATGCGGCAGCTTGCAAAAGCCGACATCCCAGCCTTCAGGCCGGCATTGACATTGGATGCACGTCCCACCAGTCAGCCGCCAATGGATGGATATGGCGCCAATTCGACGACTTTCCGGCGACGATGAGCGATTGACTCTCGACGCGATCAACTGGGGAAACCCCTTGCAACCTTCACGGAAATCCAAACCCGGAAGCCACCGTCCCGCGGACCTTGGAGCGTCTCGGGATGGCCTGCAGCCGCAACAGTATCGTCGCTGGGCTCCAGAGGCCAAGGCAAGCATGCTGACCGAAACGTTGACGCCGGGGGCGAGTGTTCCAGCGCCAGCCAGGGTGGTTGGCACAAGCCCGTCGGGCAGCAAAGCAGATGCAGGTCTTACACAAACCGACGGAAGCGCCCCCTTCCTGCCCCTCGAGACGGTGCCGTCCCTGCCGATCGCCACAGAATTGTTTCGAGCATTCAATGAGAGCGGTCTGAAGTACGGAATAATTCAGGATCTCGCATCCCTGCAATATGGACTTGCGGGCCGAGACGATCTGGATGTCCTTCTGGACAAACACGACTACCCAGCCTTCTGCTCGATCGTGAGCAAGCTGCACGGCTGTCGCAGCGTGAGCCTGTCTTGCTACGACAATGTCTGCGCCGGCCGAGAGGACTGGTTCCTGCCCGACTTTTCGCATGGCCGCTATCTCCATCTCGACATGCATATCGGGGTCCGGGTCGGCTGGGAGTTTCGCAAGCGCTATCCGGTATTCGATCATGCGGCGATTACACGATGGGAGTCGATTTGCGTGGACGGCGTATCGATCCCGGTCGTCTCTCCCGAAGACGAGATTCGGATAGCAATTGCTCGCTTCGCCTTTCGGGCCTGGGCACTGCCTTGGAGACAATGGATCAGTATCGGGGACGGTTGGAAGGACCAATTTGCACGCCTGCCATTTCCGTCAGGCGAGCAAGGCTTGCACGTCGTGGAATACACGCTTGGCGGCGGGAGAATCGCGACCTGCAGGTTCCTGCAAAGCACCGACAGGTTGGTTGCCCACCGTGGAGATCTTTCCAGGCTGCGGCGTTCGATCCGGGAAATGTGTGGTTACACGGGACGTTACGGAGTAGCCGATGCCGTCGTCCATCTGGTCCGCAAGACCTCCTATCTCGCCTTGAGGTGCCTTCACCGCTGGATGCCCGGCGGGTTTCCACCAAAGAGACGGCCTTCGGCTGGTGGATTTGTGGTGGCGCTCGTAGGTCCTGATGGCATGGGGAAGAGCACTCAGGCTGATCGGCTGACACAGATATTTCGATGGAAATTTGGGTGTGCGCAAGCATATGTCGGAACCGGCGACGGCAATGGGTGGTGGCTTCGCAAGGCGTTACAGAGTCTGGTTTTTCCCTATAGACGCCGCCTGATGTCCTTGGCCCAGCAAGGTGGCAACAATTCCACTAGCCGAAATTGGTCGAAGGGAGGAGTTGCTGCTGCGGCGTTGGCATTGTGGGCAGTTTTGATCGCGTTTGAGCGATACGCTGTCGTGAAACGTGCACATCGATGGGCGACGCGCGGCCTGATCGTCATTTGCGACAGGTGGCCGCAAGCGCTCGGCAGGGGATATCTGGACGGGCCAACCATCCCACCACACCTGTTCAGCATCCCAGGCTTGTCAGCTCTCGCCCGGCTGGAGCAGAGCCTCTATCAGAAGATGGCAGAATGCCGGCCACACCTCACTTTGCACCTGGTTTCAGATTTTGCCGTCTCCGAGCAGCGAAAGCCGGGAGAAATCAAGAAGGAAGCGTTCGATGCGCGGCTATCGCTGATGGCGGAACTGCGAGCCAAGGACAAGAACATCCAAACCATTGACGCGAGCGCCGGCATAGAGGCGGTCGGGCGGGAACTTTTTAGGCATATCTGGCTGAATTTGTAGAGGCAGAGCGGGCGGCTCATCGGCCAGGGATCCATCCCCAACAGACCCTGACGCACGGCCTTCCGCCATCGCGAATCGACAGGTGTTCCCTGCCAGGGGGAAAGGCCGCCGAACGCTCGCGCTCGATGGCGGCTCGCCGCTAGAGGCTGTCTCATCCCGGCATCGGCATGGGGCTCCGACTCGAACGAGCCAATATGGCTCAGTCTCGGAAGAGCACCTGTTCCACCCGGCCCGCAGCGCCAAGCATTGAGGGAGGTTGCCATGTCCGACACCATACGCAGGACCGGCAGTTGCCTGTGCGGCGGCGTGCAGTTCTCGGTCCGCGGTCCGCCGCTCCGCATTGGTCTTTGCCATTGTAAGGATTGCCGCAAGGCCGGCGGCTCGGCCTATTCGGCCTTTGCCATCTGGCCGCGCGAGGCCTTCGAGAAGACGGGCCTCGTCAGCTCCTATGGCACGCGCAGCTTCTGCCGGACCTGCGGCGGCCGCGTCGCCTGGGTCGACGACAACGAGGCTGAGGTGATGATCGGCAGCCTCGACGTCGCGCCGACCGACCTCGTACCCGAATATGAATTGTGGACCTCAAGACGCGAAACCTGGCTGCATGCCTTGCCCGGCACCGAACAGTTCGAGCGCGACCGGCCAGCGGCGAACAGCGCAGAAGTGCCGGCGCCGAGGTCGCTGTCGGACGTCGATGCGGTCGCGTGAAATTTGATTTTGCGCTCGCCCTTTCACCCGGATGCGCCCCGGATTTCATGTCCCCTGAGGTATAAGCAAATGAAGATCGTTCATGTGCTCACCAGACTGCTTCGGGCAGGTTCCGAAGAGAACACATTGGCCTGCTGTCTAGCTCAGGCGCGGCACGGCCACGACGTGCTTTTGGTTCACGGCGAGGAGTACGACCCGAGTTTGCGGGCGTCCGTTGCCCAAGCCGTTCGGGTAGTGACCCTGGAAAAACTCATCAATTCGATTTCACCATCCCGTGACATTTCTGCGTTCGGGCAACTCACTCGCCTTATGCGCGATTGGCGGCCTGACATCGTGCACACACATCAAAGCAAAGCCGGCATCGTCGGCCGCCTTGCCGCCAAGGAAGCCAATATCCCTTGCATCATACATGGCGTGCACATTTTGCCTTTCGTCCATGTGGGCAACGCGCGGAGGCTGATATTTCTGGGTGCCGAACGCCTGGCCGCGAAGTTCACACGCGCTTTCATCGATGTCAGCCAGGCTATGCGCGACATTTGCATCGCCAATCATCTGGGCAGTCCCGATCAGCACCATGTCGTTCACTCCGGCTTCGATCTGGCACGCTTCGCGAACGCGCAATGGCCGCAAGAACCGCATCTGCTCCTGGGGACGGCTGTCGGAGAGCCAAAGCCACCGGTGGTCCTGATGCTGGCTGCACTGGAACCGAGAAAACGCCATGTCGAGTTCATTGAATCATTCGGGCAAGTCGTCGACCGAATTCCGAACGTGCGACTGCTGCTGGCCGGTGAAGGGCCAGCGCGATCCGCCGTTGAATCGGCCATTGAACGATCCCCGTTCGCAAACAACGTTCGTATGATCGGCTACCATTGCGAGCCTGAACGACTGATCAGCCTGGCGGATGTATGTGTGCTGACGTCGATGCGAGAAGGATTGCCTCGGGTCATGATGCAGTATCTGGCGGGTGGTCGAGCCAGTGTGGTCTCGCACTTGCCGGGAGTGGAAGAGGTTGTGAAGCATGGCGTGAATGGAATTGTAACGCCAGCGGACGACGTGGGCGCCGCAGCGGCGGCGGTCGCCGATCTTCTCCAAAATGAGCACTGCCGCGCTCGACTGGCTGACAGTGCGAAACTCACCGACCTTTCATCCTGGGGACTGGATTCCATGTGCGACAGGGTCGAGCTGATTTATCAATCCGTCCTGGAGTCAGCCCTTTCGGCCGCAAGGCCAAACGACGCACGAATTCGCGACCGCCTCGTAAAGCAAACCTCAGGGCTGCACGGATTTTGATCCCTTTTGCTGCTTCGAAGGAGCACGAATTTCCAAGGCTTACTTCTCGAACTGAACGAATACCCTGCTGTCACGCTCCGACAAATGGCGATTGGAGCTGACGGCAGGCAAGACAACCGGAGTACCGACGATGTGTATGCGTGCCGATCAGCAATTTCTTTCCAAGCCTTTGCGAATGAAGAATTGGGGCCGACGACTATTTCTCGGATACGAACCCGCGGCTGGCCGCGTGCTCGCATTGATCGGTGGCCTTGCCATTGCCTTTGTTCTGCTCACCGCGGATGCATCCCGCGCGGATGGATATACATTCGACACCGGTGACACCCTGCGGGTATCCGTGATTGGCGAGGTATCCTATCCGCTGGAAGTCGTGGTCGATGATCGAGGCTCGATATCACTTCCCATGTTGGGTGATATCCAAGCGCGCGGCCTCACCAGCGTTGCCCTTTCGCAGGCCATTCAGCGTGCATTTCAGCAGCAGAAGCTCATCCTCGAGCCCTTCGTGAAAGTGGAGATCGGCCAGTACCGGCCATTCTTTATTTCCGGAACGGTGGCTCATCCCGGATCGTACCCGTTTCAACCCGGAATTACTGTTCGCCATGCACTCGCCATAGCAGGCGGCTTCCGGGCTACCGCCGCGGGAAACACGGAGCCGGCCCTGCAAATAGCTGATCTCCGCAGCGCGCGCGCAGGTCTGGCGATCGAAGAATATCGTTTGAAGGTCCGGCTCGCCCGGCTCCAGGCCGAAAGCCGACAGGATAAGTCCTTCGTTGCTCCGCCGGATCCGCCAGTCGAGTTTGGCGGACACTTGATTGCCGAGATCGTCGCGTCCGAACAAGCGCAGTTGGACGCCCGGCTTGCCGCGTATCGGGACGACATTTCCTACCTCGATGTCTCATTGGATCAGGCCCGGAAGGAAGCAGATATGGTCGCCGCCGCGCGAAAAGAACGGGAAAAGACCGCGAACATTCAACTCGAGGAACTGCAATCTGCCCGATCACTGCGGGAAAAAGGTCTGATAACCAACTCGACTGTCATGACGGCGGAGAGAGCCCATACCAGCTATCGCGCCGAACTTGCTCAGACCGAGCTGCAGCAGGAACAAGCGCAGCAGGCGATGCTGAATTCGGAGAGTGAGCTGAGAAAAAAGAAGCAGGGTTATGAGATGGACTTGATCTCGCAGACCCAGGATACGCAGGTCGAACTGGGGAAAATTCAAAGTCAGATAAGGTACGTTGCCGACAAGCTTCTCTTTATCTTCACATATGGCGAGCAGAGGACCTTCGACGACTTGCAAGGCTCTGTGAAGATTTCGATTTTCAGGCGTGACCAGAAAGTCGCCCACGACATCGTCGCCGATGAAAATACGGAAGTCAGGGCTGGCGATGTCATCGAGGTTTCGATTGTGGCCAACAAAGGGTTCTACGCACCCGACACTTCCGGAACAATGGCGGCCCCAAAGGCGGAAGGCTCGGCCCTCCAGCCGAGTATTCTCGGCCAATAGCACGAACACATGCCCGCTTACTCGAGCACGGTTTTGCTTCAGGCCCGCGGTCTCGCAACGCTTTCATCTTCGGAACCTTGACTATGATCCTTAGGGCAGCATTGACAGTCGTGGGGGGCCGCCTCCGCCGGGCGAATTCCCATGTCGAGACGGAGCAGAGACGGCAAACCCTGCTCAGTGCAACGGCGCGCCGCAAGACGTTACTTCGCGCCCCGCGCCGCCGTGCCATCGTCCGATCGCGCATTCCAGGTGCAATCCTGCTCCTCCTCGCTCTTGTGCTTGCGGGAGTTGCATTTCTGTCGCGCCTCGTTGATCTGGGGCAGAACTGGCCGACGCGGCCGTGGACCGATCTCGTGGCCGACTGGCGCTATTTTTCCGATCCGCTGGTCTTGCTGGCCGGCCCGGACGCTCTTCCGGTTTGGCTGGGGATCGCAACCCTGGGCTTGTTGCTCATACTAGCCGCCCGCAAGGCAAGGCGAAGGGGCGGCTTGCCAAGCGCGTTCGCGAACGCCCGCGCCAAACCCTCGGTAAGGGACATCCAGCCACCGCCGGGTTCGGAACTGGCCTATGCGTTGCGCTCCTGCAAGGCAGCATTTGCGGGCGTCGCGGCTTTTAGCGGCGTGAGCAACATCCTCATGCTGACCGGCGCGATGTTCATGTTGCAGGTTTATGATCGCGTACTGCCAAGCCGCAGCGTTCCGACTCTGGTGGCCATGGCGATATTGGCCGGCGTTCTGTTTGTCGGGCAGGCGGTCATCGATCTCGTGCGCGGCCGCATCATGACCCGGATCGGCGCTGAACTGGACGAAACGGTCGGGGGACGCGTGTTCACCGCCGTGTCAAGGCTGCCCTTGTACATCGGCCAGCAGGGCGACGGGCTGCAGCCGCAGCGCGATCTCGACAACATCCGCACATTTCTCTCGAGCCCCGGGCCCAGCACGCTCTTCGACTTTCCGTGGCTGCCCTTTTATCTGGCGATCATCTGGAGCCTTCATCCGACCCTCGGGATCACCGCCATTTGCGGCGCGATCGTGTTGGTGACGCTGACGGCCGCGACCGAGGTCTTTACGCGCAAACCGATGGGCGCCGCGGTTCTGACAGGTTTGCGGCGCAACAGCTTCGCCGAGGCCAGTCGCCGCAACGCTGAGGTCCTTGCGGCAATGGGCATGGGCAAGCGCCTGCACGACCATTGGCGGGAAGCGAGCCGCGAATATCTTACGCAACAGCAGCGTGTCAGCGATCTAGTCGGAGGCTTCGGCAGCTTCGCCCGCGCCTTTCGACTGATGCTCCAGTCGGCAATGCTGGGTATGGGCGCCTGGCTGGTGATCCAGGGCGAGGCGACGTCCGGGGTCATTATCGCCGGCTCCATCCTTGCGGGCCGTGCGCTTGCACCTGTTGATCTTGCCATCGCCCATTGGCGCAACTTCGTGGCCGCGCGCCAAAGCTGGAGCAGGCTGAGCAAGGTGCTCGCCCGATTGCCGCAGGACGCTCAGCCGATGGCACTTCCGGTGCCCAGTTCGAATCTGACGGTGGAGTGCATCGCGATCGGCGCTCCTGGCGTGCAACGGATCATCGTGCAAGGCGTGGACTTCAGCCTGGACGCCGGCTCGGTGCTCGGCATCATCGGATCAAGCGGTTCCGGCAAATCGAGCCTCGTTCGGGGGCTGGTCGGCGCATGGCGACCGATGGCTGGCCGCATCAAGCTGGATGGCGCCGCGCTCGATCAGTGGTCGTCGGAGCGCCTTGGCCGCTTCATAGGTTACCTTCCGCAGGACGTCGAACTGTTCGCAGGAACGGTTGCAGCCAACATCGCCCGCTTCGAACCTGGATCGGACCCGCATGCCATCGTTGCCGCCGCCCGCGCTGCCGGTGTCCATGAGCTGATCATCGGTCTTCCCAATGGCTACGAGACGCAGATCGGCGAGGGTGGAACCGCGCTTTCAGCCGGGCAGCGTCAGCGGGTTGCGCTGGCACGCGCGCTCTATCGCGACCCGTTCCTGGTCGTCCTCGACGAGCCCAACTCCAATCTCGACATCGAAGGCGAAATGGCGCTTGCCGAGGCCATCCTCGCAATCAAGGCGCGCGGCGGCATTGTGGCGATCGTGGCCCACCGCCCGAACATTCTCACCACTGTGGATTTCCTGCTGATGATGAAAGGTGGGCAGATGCACATGTTCGGCACGAGACAGTGCGTTCTGTCCAAGCTCTTTCCGATGCCACAGGTCATGCCCGAGAGCCTCCAGCCTGTTTCAAGTTCACCCCAACTGCCGAATTGATGGAAACGGACACATGACGGCTGCGATTTTGAGCCGATCGCTTTCCAACCGGCGATCCATTCGCCGTAACCTGCTGGGCGGGACGACCGTCGTCGCATTGCTCGTCGGCGGAATGGGAGTCTGGGCCGGGACGGTGGACATTTCGGGAGCAGTGATTTCGCATGGCGCGGTGGTCGTCGAGACCAGCGAAAAGAAAGTGCAACACCCGACCGGCGGCGTGGTCGGCAAGATCTTCGTGCGCGATGGCGACCGTGTGCGGGCCGGAGATATCTTGGTCCAGCTCAGCGACACCATTCCGCGTGCCAGTTTGGCTTACGTGACAAAGAACCTGGATGAGCTCTATGCGCGAAAGTCCCGGCTCGAAGCCGAGCGTGACGGCGTTGAGCGAATGACGCTTGCCCCAATGCTCGTGGCGCGAATGAACGACCCTGAGATTGCCGCCACGGTGGCCAGCGAACAACGGCTCTTCGAGCTTCGTCGAACCGAGGTGTCTGGCAACAAGGCACGCTTGCGCGAACGCATCGAACAGCTCGGGAAACAGATCGAAGGCTATGCGGCCCAGGAATCGGCAAAGACGAAGGAGATCGAGCTGATCCAAGACGAACTCGTCGACATCCGCAGCCTTGTCAAGATGAAGCTCACCCTCAAGTCGAAGCTGACCGAATATGAACGCGAGGCAGCACGCATCGAGGGCGAGCGGGCGCAACTTGTGTCGAGCATGGCGCAGGCAAAGGGAGCAATCGCCGAAGTCGAGCTGCAGATCCTGCAGCTGGACAAGGAGTTCTCCAGCGAGACCGGAAGCGAACTGCGCGAGGTTGAGGCCAAGATTGCCGAGTTCGAGGAGCGAAACGTCACCGCCGAGGACCAGCTGTCACGCATCGATATTCGCGCTCCCGCCAGCGGCACGGTCCATCAATCTTCAGTCCATACCGTGGGCGGCGTGATCAGCGCGGGGGAGCCGATCATGCTGATCGTGCCCGACACCGACACTCTCACGGTCGAGGTGAAGGCCGCTCCGCAGGACATCGATCAGCTCTTGATCGGCCAGCGCGCGCTTCTTCGCTTCACCGCCTTCAACGTCCGCACGACGCCCGAAACAGAAGGTGTGGTGTCCATGATCGCGGCCGACGTAACGCGCGATCAGCACACCAACGAAGTCTACTACGTGGTCCGCATCACACCCGACCCGAAGGATTCGAAGAAACTCGGCCCTGTCTCGCTCCTTCCCGGCATGCCGGTGGAAGCATTCATACGCACTGGCGACCGCAAGGTGCTCTCCTACCTGATGAAGCCTTTGACGGACCAGATGATGCGCGCGTTCAGGGACCAATAGCCGCGCGGCGCAGCTTGTCGTGCGGCTCGGCGCAATCTTCTCACCTTGGCAACGGAGACTCGTCAGATGGCAACAGGGCTGAAACCTCCGATTTTTCTGATCGGCAACTATCGGTCGGGCACAACAATTGCGCAAAAATTGATCGGGCTGCACCCCGACATCGTTACCTGGTACGAACCGAAAACATTGTGGTTATACGCCGATCCGGCGCGGCGTCATGACGAATTTGGCGAAACCGATGCCACCGAAAAGGTCGCTCGTTACATTCGTGGCCGGTTCCTTGAATACCAGTCGCGGCACGGCGACCGACAAATCATGGAAAACACGCCTGCCAATGTCTTGCGCGTTCCGTTTGTCCACGAAATTTTTCCGGAGGCCATATTTCTGTATATTACGAGGAATCCATTCTCGTACATAAGCTCGATGGAGCTTAAATGGCAGCGGGCAAAGTCTATGAAGGGCCTGATACGGCTCTTGAAACTCACTCCCGTCACGCAGATTCCTTATTACGCAAACGACCTCATAAGACAGATAGTCACAAAAAGGCTATTGGGGAAAAAATATACATCGATCTATGGGCCGCGTTACAAGGGCATAGATCGGGATTTGAAGGAGCAAGAAAAGTTGACGGTGATCGCGCGCCAGTGGGCGCGTGGCAATCGAAAGGCTCGAGAAGATCTCGCCAGGCTGGGCAACGGCCGCGTGCTGTCTTTTCGCTATGAAGATTTGATACAGGATCCCGAGTTTGTCTTGCGGCGCATCTATGAACATTGCGGACTGAACTGCACCGACGATATCGCTCGCACGGCCAAGGAGATGATCGACCCCGGCCGCCAGCAGAAGTGGCTCCGCCTCGAAAGGAAGGATCTGACGGCGATCATACCGGAGATCCGGGATGAGATGGAGTTCTATCGCTACGAAATCCCTTCGCCCCTTCAGTAGCCAAGGCGCGCTGGGCGCGGGCGGGCGGCACCGCAGCCGACGCCTCCTTCATGACCGGTGCGATCGTGACGGCGGGCAGGCGCGGGTGCTTCGCCCAGCATCATGGATCGTTCGTCCCTGTGCGAATCGGGCCCGAGGGCAATCAAATCCCCAAGTCCGTTGTGTAGCTCGGCGGATCCAGGAAAACGCAATGGCCGCCTGTTTGGGTCGGCCGAGGAGTGGAGAGAGGCGTGAGCAACAACGGGCGCGGGTTGGCAAAACAAAGTGTCGTGGGCATGTTCTGGACGGCTCTGTCCATGGGTGCCCTCGCGGTCGCGGAGCTTGTCGCTCTTCTCATCCTGGCCCGGCTGCTATCGCCCAATGAGTTCGGTCTTTACTCCGCAGCGCTGATCGTCATCAAGTTTTCGGCGATCTTCCAGGGACTTGGCATTACCCCCGCGATCGTCCAACGACCTGTGCTGGAAGAGCGGCATATTCGGGTCGGGTTCACCTTGTCGTGCCTCCTCGGCCTGTTTGTGTCCGCGTTGGTCTGGGCGATGGCACCGGCAATTGCCGGCCTCCTTCGGCTCGCCGATCTGGCTCCCGTCGTTCGTGCCATCTGCTTCGTGTTCCTTTTCCAAGGGGCGTCCATGGTGGCATTGGCCGCGGCCCAGCGCGCGCTGCGATTCCGCTGGCTGGCGCTCGTCGATGCCTGCGCCTTCGCTACCGGCTACGTCGTTGCCGGTCCGGTTCTGGCTTGGCTCGGCTTCGGCATTTGGGCGCTTGTCGGCGCGCTCCTGATCCAGCAATTCATCCGCATGATCGTGCTGCTCGCGGGCCAGCGGCATCCGATGCGGCCATTGCTGGAGCGGCGCGCCATCGTCGAACTGCTCTATTTCGGGAGTGGCTTCACCATTGCGCGGGTGTGCAATTATCTCGCCACCCAGGCGGACAGGCTTGTCGTGGGCCGCTGGCTCGGCGCCGATGCGCTCGGCCTGTACGGCCTGTCGTCACAGCTCATGACGACGCCCGCGGTCATCGTCGGTCAGGTTCTCGATCGCGTGCTGTTCCCGACCATGGCACTGGTCCAGGAGCAGCCCGCGCGGCTTGCCCGTGCCTATCGCAGCGCGGTCGCGGGTTGCGCTCTGCTCGTTCTGCCAGCCAGTGTGGTCGTGGCGATCGTCGCGCCCGAGTTGGTTGTGGTCATTCTGGGACGGGGGTGGGTAGGCGTTGTCGTCCCGCTGCAGATCCTGGCGTTCAGCATGCTGTTCCGCACGAGCTACAAGCTTAGCGATTCCGTCTCGCGCGCTACCGGCACGGTCTACGCTCGCGCCTGGCGCCAGGCCGTTTTCACCATCGGCGTCTTCGCCGGATCCCTCATAGGGCAACGCTGGGGCATAGAAGGCGTGGCGTTCGGCGTCGGCGCGGCCTTCGGGATCAACTTCTTCCTCATGGCACAGTTGAGCCTCCGGGTGACCGGGATGACGTGGGCGGACTTCTTCGTGGCGCACCTGCCTGGCCTCGCGCTCGCCGGCGTTGTCGGGACCGGCGTCTGGGCACTCGTGGAATGGCTGCGCGAGTTCCAGCTATCTCCTCTTCTCCTGCTCATCGAAACAGCATTGCTGGCATCCGCCGGGGGCTTGCTGCTGTGCTGGATCCTGCCGTCGCTGTTCCTTGGACGGGACGGCCTATCACTGCTGCGTCTGCTCGCGGCCGTAGCGCCCGCCTGGCCCAGACTGAAGAAGGCAACAGACTGATCAGCGATAGAAGTCGACCCTTGTGCCCGACCGGCGGGCCATGGCCTTCGTGTCACGGCTTTCACGCGCGGCGCCGTGTTCGATCTGGGGTCGGAAACTGACGCCCTGTCGGGCACGCCGAGATTCCGGTCTTGGTCGAGGGAAATGCCTAAAGGAGATTCGACGTGGCTAAACTAACTGAGCTTCGCTGGAGTGACGCGAAACTCTTGATGACGGAGTTCGGCATCGACCCCGGCATCAAGGGCGACTGGCTGAACATCGACAATGGGACCGCGCCAATCGTAGGGGCGAGCGGCAACGAGACAGCTCGCGAGCCCTCCGATCTTAGCGACGGTCTCGCTGCCGAAACCGGCAAGGGCAGCCACACTCCCGGCCTGGATCCGGCCGCGAGCAAGCTCGATCTCATCTCCGCGCACGGCATCGCCCCGACATGGGGAAGCGATGGCGGATTGAAACTCACCGGCCTCGCCGAGACGGCAGCCGGGCTTGGCATTCATCTGGACAGCAGTTTTCTCGACAGCGTGACGGCAAATGCCTCCGGCTTCGGGCATCATGCGGACAGAAGCGTCACCTTCGCCGCTCCTACCCTCATCGCTGACACCAGCACAGTCTCGACGGGCGCTACCGAAACCACCAGCAGCTTCCTCGCCGCCAGCTTAAGTGCGATCGACCCCATCTTCGAAACGAGGGTGGCGTCCGCCGGCGACGATGTCGAGGAGAAGGGCTCCGGTACGATATCGGGCAATGTCGACGATCTGGAACTGGGCTATGACGGCAGCACCCGCCAGACGGTCGGCATCCGCTTCACCAGCATCGACCTTCCGAAGGGCGCCATCATCACCAACGCCTATATCCAGTTCCAGGCCAATGAGGTGAAGACCGGCGCGGCGTCGCTGCTCATTCAAGGCGATAATGTTGACGACGCCAGCCCTTTTACGGCCGTCAGCTTCAACGTGTCCGCGCTTCCGAGGACGACAGCCTCCACGGCCTGGACGCCGGACCCGTGGACCACGGTGGGCGAGCATGGCCTGGCCCAGCGCACGCCGGACCTCTCGGCGGTCGTGCAGGAGATCGTCAACCGCTCGGGCTGGGCCGCGCTCAACGATATGGCGTTCCTGGTCACCGGCACTGGCACGCGCACGGCCGACTCGTACGAGTTTAACCCGGCCACCGCGCCACTGCTGCATATCGAATATCTGCTGCCAGGACCCGGCAATCCAGTAGCCTTCAACGCACCGCCCGACGCCGACTCCACCGCCAACCAGATCGCCGAGCTTGCGGCGGCTGGCACGGCCGTCGGCATCACCGCCTCGGCCACCGATCCCGACGCCGGCTCGACCGTCACCTACAGCCTCAACGACACGCGCTTCGCCATCAACGCCAGCAGCGGCGTCATCACGCGCTCGGCCACCGGGACGCTCGACTTCGAGACCCAGACATCGATCAACCTGACGGTGACGGCAACCTCCTCCGACGGCAGCACCGCCAACCGGGCCTTCACCCTCGCCGTGCTCAACAGTCCTGAGCCGGTCGCGTTCAACACCCCGCCGGATGCCAACACCGCCGTCAACCAGATCGCCGAGCTTGCGGCGGCGGGGGCAGCCACCGGGATCACAGCCTCGGCCAGGGATCCCGATGCCGGATCGACGATCACCTACAGAATCGACGACCCGCGCTTTGCCATCAACGCCAGCACCGGCGTCATCACGCGCTCGGCCACCGGCACGCTCGACTTCGAGACCCAGACATCGATCAATTTGACGGTGACGGCAACCTCCTCCGACGGCAGCACCGTCAACCACGCCTTCACCCTCGCCGTGCTCAACAGCCCGGAGCCCGTTGCGTTCAACACCCCGCCGGATGCCAACACCGCGGTCAACCAGATTACACAGAACGCCGCCGCCGGCACGGCGATCGGGATCACCGCCTCGGCCAGGGATCCCGATGCCGGATCGACGATCACCTACAGCATCGACGACCCGCGCTTTGCCATCAACGCCAGCACCGGCGTCATCACACGCTCGGGCACCGGCACGCTCAATGCCCAGACCGAGACGTCGGTCGCCTTCACCGTGACCGCGAAGTCGTCAGACGGCAGCATCGATACTCATGCCTTCAGCGTTGCTGTCACCGATGGTAGCCAGCTGCTGCCCACATCGGTGACCTTGTCACACACCATCCTGACTTCGCAGTGGTCGCCGCCGAGTCCCGACCCGACTGATATCGTCTATATCTCTCACCTCGGCACGTTGCTGGTTGCCGACAGCGAAGTCGAGGAGATACCTGCGCTTTTTACTGGCAAGAATCTCTACCAGATGAATTTGAACGGCACCCTTGCGGGCACGCTCACGACCGTCAAGTTCTCCGATGAGCCGGCCGGGGTGGCTTATAATCCTGCTAACCACCATCTCTTCTTCGCGGACGACACTGCCCCGAAGAGCGTGTACGAGCTCAACCCCGGGCGAGACGGGCTTTACAACACATCCGACGACAAAGTGACCTCATTCAAGACATCCGCGTTCGGCAGTTCGGATCCGGAGAGCGTCGCCTATGACCCGAACCATCGAGTCTTGTATGTCGCGGATGGCTCAACCCAGACGATTTACACCGTCGCACCGGGTCCCAACGGCAGATTTGACGGCGTCCCGAGCACGGGTGGCGATGATATCGTGACGAGTTTTTCCGCGCAGGCGCTCGGAATCCCTTCGGACGAGAGCATTGCCTACGACGCGGTCCACGACCTCCTTTACATCCTTCAATCGCGCAACTCAGTGGCAATGGTGACACCGACAGGTGGGTTGCTGGGCACGCTCGATATCTCCGCAGCGAATGCGCAAAAGCCGGCGGGATTGGCGCTGGCGCCGAGCAGCGACGATCCAAGCCACCAGATGAGCCTCTACATCGTCGATCGCGGCGTGGACAACGACCCGAATCCGACCGAGAACGACGGCAAGATCTATGAATTCCATTTGAATGGTTGGCTGCTCGCCTGATCCGGCAGGGCGCGTTGCTTCAAGGTCCTGCCGTGGTCCAGTTCACTGCAGCCTGCCGGATGCCCAGCAAGCACATCGCCTCCCCATACGCCTCTAACCGCTGGCGTCCTCGATCGCCGCGGACCGGACCTGGCCCTGCCGCCCATATCAGGGCCTAGCGAGGCCCAGGTGCGGAAAACTACGGCAAAGGAGTTCTGCCATGTCCAAACCACATCGGCTTCCAGACAGCGGCAATGCAATCGGACTGCTCGCGACGGAGCTCGGTTCGACGCCCCTCCTCAAAGGCCTTCAACCGCTCGATGACGGCTCGGTCACGGCGTTCGCAACCGGCGGTCCGAAGATTGCGGAGCACCTGCATGGCGATGACGGCGTGCCGCAGGCTTCCGGGGCATCGGATGGCGTCAGCCTCGCCGTCGAAACCGGCAAACACAGTGACAGTCAAAGCGCCGTCCCGATCACGGCAACCGGTGGCGAGCTGATCGGGCTGGCGGACGCGGCAGCCGGGCTTGGCATCCATCCGGATAGCACCTTTCTCGACACCGTGGCGACGAGAGACACCGGCCTCGGGCAGTTTGCGGGAACGGGCCATGCCGGCAGCGGCGTCACCTTCACCGCCTCTACCCCCATCGCTGACACCGGCACGGTCTCGACGGGCGCTATCACCACCAGCAGCCTCGCCGCCCTGAATGCAATCGACCCGATCTTCGAAACGAGGGTGGCGTCCGCCGGCGACGATGTCGAGGAGAAAGGCTCCGGTACGATCGGAACCAACATCAGCGATCTGGAACTGGGCTATGACGGCAGCACCCGCCAGACGGTCGGCATCCGCTTCACCAGCATCGACCTTCCGAAGGGCGCCATCATCACCAACGCCTATATCCAGTTCCAGGCCAATGAGGTGAAGACCGGCGCGGCGTCGCTGCTCATTCAAGGCGATAATGTTGACGACGCCAGCCCTTTTACGGCCGTCAGCTTCAACGTGTCCGCGCTTCCGAGGACGACAGCCTCCACGGCCTGGACGCCTGACCCGTGGGCCATTGTGGGCGAGCATGGCCTGGCCCAGCGCACGCCGGACCTCTCGGCGGTCGTGCAGGAGATCGTCAACCGCTCGGGCTGGGCCGCGCTCAACGATATGGCGTTCCTGGTCACCGGCACCGGCACGCGCACGGCCGACTCGTACGAGTTCAACCCGGCCACCGCGCCACTGCTGCATATCGAATATCTGCTGCCAGGACCCGGCAATCCAGTAGCCTTCAACGCACCGCCCGACGCCGACTCCACCGCCAACCA
>NZ_SMYZ01000045.1 GCF_004919685.1 Mesorhizobium norvegicum
ACAGCCCGCCGTGCGGGCTGGGCAACACTGCCGTCGAGACGACCGGCGCCAGTGTTGCATGGAACGCATGGTGCCTATGCGGCAACACCCATGTGATTGCCGCTGAAACGCACCTATTTATGTTGCGCTGCACAAATATGGCTGTGCGCCACCCGTGCGCGAAAGGACATGATGATGAGCAACCGCAAGATATTTTCGGCAATCGGCGATTTCTTCACGGTATTCGGCAGCGCCGTGGCCGCTTCACGGGCTGTGGAAGCCGGTCGTAAGCCGCGTGCCAACGACCTGCGCAACCTCGGCGTCGAACCTGCTGCCTTCGATCGGATCGGCCGCCGCTTCTAGAGACTGGCGAGTAGAGCCAGGCGCGTCTGACACGGGAACCTATGGTTCCCGTCGAGCCACCGTTCAAGCCACCGGTTATTTCCGAACGAAGGTAAGATAGGCCGGGCGTCGGCCCTCACGAATGGCCTTCGCCTCGTAACGGGTGCCCGGCCAGCCATCATAGGGCCGGTGCCAGTCCGCCGCCTCCGAAGCCTGCCACGCGAACGCGCCATGCGCGCGGCAATGCAGCAAGGTCCAGTTGACATAGGTGTCGATATCGGACGCGAAGCGGAATTTTGAACCCGGCTTCAACACGCGCGCGAACCGCTCGAGATTGACCGGGCTGACGAAGCGTCGCTTCCAGTGTTTCTTCTTCGGCCAGGGATCGGGATAGAGCAGATCGATGCCGTCGAGCGAGGCTTGCGGCAGCCAGTCGAGCAGCCGGGTGGCGTCGTCGTCATAAACGCGCAGATTGGCGAGCGGCTTCTCCCGCACCGCCATCATCATCTTGGCCATGCCGTTGACGAAGGGCTCGACGCCGATAAAGCCGATCGCGGGCGCCTCGGTCGCGCGATGCAGGAGATGTTCGCCGCCGCCGAAGCCGATCTCGAGGCGAACCGCGCTAACATCGGCTTCAAACAGAGTGCGCAGATCGGCCGGCGGTTCGGCCGTCAGGTCGAGCCGATATTTCCCGAAACCGCTTTCCAGCGCGGCCGCCTGCTGCGGACGCATGGTCTTGCCGCGCCGGCGACCGAAGAAGGCTTCGGTCGCGCGGCTTGGTCTGTCCTTCGGGTCCATGACGGGACTTTGCGGCGCCGCTGTCAGGCGGCGACCGCGTCCTTGAGCGCCTTGGCGAGATCGGTCTTTTCCCAGGAGAAAGACCCGTCGCGGCCGGCCTTGCGGCCGAAATGGCCGTAGGACGACGTCTTGGCATAGATCGGCTTGTTGAGATCGAGATGGCGGCGGATGCCGGACGGCGACAGATCCATCACGGTGCGCAGCGCCTCCTCGAGCTTTGCCTCGTCGACCTTGCCGGTGCCGTGCAGGTCGACATAGACCGACAGCGGCTGGGCAACGCCGATGGCGTAGGAAAGCTGGATGGTGCAGCGGTCGGCGAGTTTCGCCGCCACGACGTTCTTGGCCAGATAGCGCGCCGCATAGGCAGCCGAACGATCGACCTTGGTGGTGTCCTTGCCGGAGAAGGCACCGCCGCCATGTGGTGCGGCACCGCCGTAGGTGTCGACGATGATCTTGCGGCCGGTCAGGCCGGCGTCGCCGTCCGGCCCGCCAATGACGAACTTGCCGGTCGGATTGATGTACCACATGCAGTTGTCGGCGATCTTGAGGTCGCCCAGCGCCTCGCGAATATAGGGTTCGACGACCTTGCGGACCTTCTTCGAATCCCAGCTCGCATCGAGATGCTGCGTGGACAGCACGATCTGCGTCGCCTCGGCGGCCTTGCCGTCGACATAGCGAACGGTGACCTGGCTCTTGGCGTCCGGCCCGAGCTTGCCGGCTTCACCGCTGCCTTCGTGACGGGCGGCAGCCAGCAGTTCGAGAATCTTGTGGCTGTAGTAGATCGGCGCCGGCATCAGATCCGGCGTCTCGCGGCAGGCATAACCGAACATGATGCCCTGGTCGCCGGCACCCTCTTCGCCCTGGCGGTCGGAGGCGTTGTCGACGCCCTGGCCGATATCCGGCGACTGGCCATGCAGCAAGACCTCGATCTTCGCCGTTTTCCAGTGGAAGCCGGCCTGTTCATAGCCGATTTCGCGGATCGCCTTGCGGGCGACCGACTTGAACTTGGCCGGATTGACGACCGGATGCCCGGCGGCATCCTTGAGAATATTGCCGGCCTTGTCCTTCTTCAGCAGCGTCTCGGGGACGCGCACCTCGCCGGCGATGACGACGCGGTTGGTTGTCGCAAGCGTCTCGCAGGCGACACGGACTTTCCACGGGTCCATGCCGGTCTTCTTGGCTTCGCGATAGACCAGATCGACGATCTCGTCGGAGATCCGGTCACAGACTTTGTCGGGATGGCCCTCGGCAACGGATTCCGAGGTAAAGAAGTAGTTCTGCCGCGTCACGGGTGTCCCCTCTTGAAAAACGATCGGCAGGCTGCCGATTTTGGCGCGCCACGTGTTAGCGGGGCGAAGCGCCGCTCGTCAAGCGGTGCTTCGGTTCTGGCATGAATGTCGATGCGTTTATCTTGTGCCACCGGCGGCAAGACGCCGCCGGTCCTGGCGTGATTGCAGATCAGTCGGGATCGTCCGTGGAGAGGGACTTGACCAGGTCTATGATCCTGCGGCGCACCTTGGCGTCGGCGATCTTGACAAAGGCCCGGTTGAGCTGAAGACCTTCAGGGCTGCCGCAGAATTCGACGGCGAAGGCCATCGACGCATCCTCGGCAAATCCACGGCCCGCCACGGGCTCCTGGCCGGGCGCATCCTCGAAAAAGAAGGCGACAGGAACTCCGAGTATGGACGCGATCGCCTGCAGACGGCTGGCGCCGACGCGGTTGGTGCCCTTTTCATATTTCTGAATCTGTTGAAATGTGATGCCGAGGTTTTCTCCCAGCTTTTCCTGGCTCATTCCCAGCATGTTGCGGCGAAGCCGGATGCGACTGCCGACATGGATATCGATCGGATTCGGTTTCTTCTTGTTGTCTTCTGTCATTTTTTCCTCGCCGAATTTTTTCGGCTTTCTCTATTTTTTTCCTGCCCAAACGAAGCCGGAGGCAACTGCCCCAAACAGAATGATCAACCGGCTTCGAGAAATTTCAAGCGCTTACAGTATGAGTTTCTAATGTGTAGGCTGTCAATTCACCCGTAGCCTTTGCCTTACGTTCAACAATGCGGCGGCGATGGCAAACAGCAACATGATCAGCATTCCGTTAATGCGCCGTTGGCCGGGAGATATGACCGCCTGGTCAGAAATCGGGACATGGGCATCGATGGCGCCGCGGGCGTCGATCGCCAGCGCATCGACGATGCGGCCGCGCGGATCAACGACGGCCGAGATGCCGTTGTTGGCAGCACGCAGCAATGGCAATCCATTCTCCACCGCACGGATCTGGGCCTGCCTGAAATGCTGATACGGACCCGGCGTGTCGCCGAACCACGCATCATTGGTAACGTTCACAATAAGCTGTGCTGACGTTGCGTCAACTGCCACCAGATCGGGAAAGATCACCTCATAGCAGATAAATGGCAGTGCGCGGATGCCGTCAGGCAGGGTGATGGCGTGCCGCTCATTGCCGGCCGCAAACGTCATCGGCCCGGCAACCAGTTGTTCGATGCCGAAACGCGCGAGCAGGTCGGAGAAAGGCAGGTATTCGCCGAACGGCACCAGATGAACCTTGTCGACGGCGTCAGTGATTTCACCCTTGTCGTCGATCGCCACCACGGAGTTGTAGTAGCGGCTGTCGGCATTCGCGGCCGAGCCGCCTTCCTCGCGGACGACGCCGGCGATCAGCATCTGGCCGGGTCCCAGCATGTCGCCCAGCGCCGTCAATGCGTCCGGACGCTCGGTGAAGAGGAACGGCACCGAGGTTTCGGGCCACAGGATCAGTTGCGGCTTTTCATGACCGGGGTCCGGCGCCTTGGCCGACAGCCCTATCAAGGTGGCGAAGATGCGGTCGCGCACCGAGGCGTCCCACTTTTCCGACAGGTCCACGGCCGGCTGGACGATGCGGACGTCCAGGCTGCGCGCCGCCGGCTTTTCGGGAGCGGCAAGCCTGATATAGCCGAAGCCGACATGGGCAGCGGCGAGCACGACAAACAGCGCCGCGCCGAGGCGAAGATGCCTGCGCGCGGCCAGCAGCGCCGGCAGCGCGAAAACGAACACCGCGAGCGCGTTCATGCCGATCATGCCGGTCACCGAGACGCTCTGCATCAGCAAAGGCACGGGCATGGCCGCGTAGCCGATGGCATTCCAGGGAAAACCGGTGAACAGGAAGCCGCGCAGCCACTCCATCAGCCCGAAGCCGAAGGCGAGGGCGGCGATGCGGCCGATGTCGTTGCTCCACAGCAGCCGGGCGACCATGGCTGCAAAGCCGTAGAAAAAGGCGAGTGTGAACGGAATGCCGACCACCGCGAAGGGAAGCGCCCAGGCAAAGCTGTCGGCCTCGACCAGCAGGGCCGAGCCGACCCACCAGAGGCCGGCAAGAAAATAGCCGAAGCCGAACCACCAGCCGACGGCGAAGGCCGGCCGCAGGCGCCGGAACAGGCTGGCCGAGGCTTCACCGGTGGCGCCGTCGATCAGCCAGACCAGCAGCGGAAACGAGATGAAACAGGCGGCGAAGAAATCGTAAGGCGCCTGCCCAAGCACCGCCAAGGCGCCTGCGAGAAACGCCACGAGCGCACGCCGCCAACCCCAAAGCAGAATTATCCGGCCGGCCAGGCGCTCCATGCATACTTCCGAGTCGCGCGAATCAGGACGCAAGATTTAACAGGCCGCGGTCCGCGCACCAAACGCCGGATGGCTGGCTGCGATTACAAGCTCCGGCCACCGCCCTACCGGTGCCAGCCGTCGATTTGAACATCCCCCAGCCGCTCGGCCTCCTCGCGCGGGACCGAACGGATGGTCTGCGTGAAGGTCCAGACATGGCCCTCGGGATCGCGCGCCCGATACTGGCGCTCGCCGTAGAACTGATCCGTCGGATCCTGGATTATATCAGCACCGGCCGCCCGAGCCTGCTCGCAATGTGCGTCGATGCTATCCTTCAGTCTGACATAGACCGATTGCGTGTTCTTGCCCGAGACCGAAGCCGGGCTGGCGACATAATCGGCCCATTCGGAATCGACGATGATGTAGCTGTCGCCGAACCGCATCTCGGCGTGGACGAGTCTTCCCTCGGCATCGCTGACCACCATGCTGCGCGCGAAGCCGAAGGCTGATTCAAGCCAGTCCAGCGCGGCACGAGGGTCCTTGTAGAAGACGCCGGAACCCAGGCTTGAGTGCTTGAACGGGTCGTCGACAGTCATCGGGCGAGCGAAACGCTCACGCCTGTTCGGTGCGCGCGGTGGCACGCCGGCGGCGCTCGCCTTTCTGGCTCTGCACGATGCGCACGCGCTTGACGCGGCGCGGATCGGCGTCGAGCACGTGGAACTCGAAGCCGGGTATCGCCTGCACCACCTCGCCGCGGGCCGGAACGCGGCCAAGCGTGTTGAAGATCATGCCGCCGATGGTGTCGACATATTCGCCATGTTCGCCGGCGGCGAAATCCTCGCCGATCATCTTGGCAACGTCGTCGATCTCGGCCTTGCCGTCGACGATGAACACGCCGTCACCGCTCTGGGTGATCATCGGCTCGTCGTCGTCATGCTCGTCTTCGATGTCGCCGACCACCATCTCGACGATGTCCTCCAGCGAGGCAAGGCCGTCGGTGCCGCCATATTCATCGATGACCAGCGCCATCTGCGTGCGCGTCGTCTGCATGCGGCCCATCAGGTCGGAGGCAAGCATAGACGGCGGCACGAACAGCACCGGGCGGATCAGATTGAGGTCGCCAATGGTGCGTGCGAGGTCGACCTGGGCGAGATCGAGAACCGTGGCGGCGGGGGTTTTCCTGGTCGTACGGCCCTTCTTGACGCGCGCGATCTTGGTGATGTGGGCCAGCACGTCACGGATATGGACCATGCCGCGGGGATCGTCGAGCGTCTCGGAATAGACGGGCATGCGCGAATGGCCGGATTGTTCGAAGGTGCCCAGGAGATCGCCGAGCGTCGTCGTGATCTCGACCCCCTGGATGTCGGCGCGCGGCACCATGACGTCCTCGACGCGCACCTCGCGCAGCCGCAGGATGTTGTTGAGCATGGCGCGTTCGCCGGGCGAGAAGGATTCGGCATCGCTCGTCGTCTCGGCAAGCGCGCCGGCAATTTCCTCGCGCAGGCTGGTTCCGCTGCGTTGCCTGAACAGGCCCAAAACGCGGTCGAACAGGGACGGACCGGCGGGCGATGTTTCGCTGGCAGCGCTGCCGGCGCTGGCAGCACCAGAGGTGATGGTACTCGGACTTGATCCCTCTTCCGACGTATCGGAAGCCTTGGTCGCACTGCCGGCGTCGGGGCGGGCGGCAGTCTCTGGTTTGTCGTTCATCGTCGTCCGGTCAATTGTCAGATGTAGTTACGCGTAGGGATCGGGAATGGCAAGCCTCGCGAGCGCTGCGCGTTCGATGGCTTCCATCGCCTCGGCCTCGGCGTCGGTCTCGTGATCGTAGCCCAGCAAGTGCAGCAGGCCATGGATGACGAGATGAGTGATATGGTTCTCGACAGGCTTGTCTTCCAGTGCCGCTTCACGCGCGACCGTCTCGGCGGCGAGCACGATGTCGCCGAGCATCGGCGGCAGCGGGCCGCCTTGCGCAAAAGGAAAAGCCGGGAAAGACAAGACGTTGGTCGGTTTGTCCTTGCCGCGCCAGCCGGCGTTGAGGGTACGGATATGGGCATCGTCGGAAAAAACGAGGCTGAGTTCGGAACGGCCCGCCACACCGGTTTCGGCAAAAGCAGCCGCGACAGCGCGATCGACCAGCCGCGTCAGGCTTGCCTCATCGGGCCAATCGCCGGCTTCAATCGATATATCGATGTCGACGGGAACATTCCCGTCGCCGAATATTATGTCCTCAGGCATGAAGCCGCATCGTCGAAATCAATTCTCGGCGCCGAGGCCGCGCGCCAGTTTGGCGTCCCGGTCGTACGCCCTGACGATTTCCGCCACCAGCGGATGGCGAACCACGTCGCCATCATTGAAGCGCACGGTGACCGCGCCGGCCACGCCGTCCAGCACGCGCAAGGCTTCGACCAGGCCCGATTTGGTGTTCGAGGGAAGGTCGATCTGGGTCGGATCGCCGGTGACGATCATGCGCGAGTTCTCGCCGAGACGGGTCAGGAACATCTTCATCTGCATCGGCGTGGTGTTCTGCGCCTCGTCGAGGATGACGGCGGCGTGCGCCAGCGTGCGGCCGCGCATGAAGGCGAGCGGCGCGATCTCGATCACTTCGGCGGCAATGGCGCGCTCGACCTTGTCGGCCGGCATCATGTCGTAAAGCGCGTCATAGAGCGGCCGCAGATAGGGATCGACCTTTTCCTTCATGTCGCCCGGCAGGAAACCCAGCCGTTCGCCGGCCTCGACCGCCGGCCGCGAGAGAATGATGCGCTCGACCATGCCGCGCTCGAGCAGCATCGCCGCATGCGCGACCGCCAGATAGGTCTTGCCGGTGCCAGCCGGGCCGATGCCGAACACCAGTTCCGACCGTTCCAGCGCCCGCATATAGGCGTCCTGGTTGAGCGAGCGGGCATAGATCGTCTTCTTGCGGGTGGCGATCTGGGCGGCGGAGACCTTGCCCTTGCGCTCCAGCGTCGGCAAGGTCAGCTGATCGTCGGCGGCGATCGCCATGCGCACGGCGCCGTCGACGTCGGACTGGCCGATATCGACGCCCTTCTGGAGAATGCCGTAGAGATTGTCGAGGGCGCGGCGCGCCTGCTCGGCGGCCGACGCCGAGCCCTTGATGGTCAACTGGTTGCCGCGCGAGCGGATGTCGACGCCGAGCTTCTGCTCCAGCCTGGCGAGGTTTTCGTCGAACTGACCGTAAAGGGCGCTGGCAAGCTTGTTGTTGTCGAAAGTCAGAACGATGTGCGCCATGTCAGAAGCCCCAGATGCCGGTACCGGGGGCAGGTTCTTCAGCTCTGCTGCGCTCAACCGTCTCTCCTCATCTGCCGAGACCCCTCAGGCCAATTCGGCGAACAGGCTATTGTAACCTGTCTTCGTGATTCGCACCTGGATAATGTCACCGATTTCGCCGGCCTTTTCATCAACAATAACCGGCTGCAGCCATGGCGAGCGGCCGACCTTCTGGCCAGCCTGACGGCCGGGCTTCTCGATCAGCGTATCGATGGTGCTGCCGACGAGGCTCAGGCCGAAATCCTGCTGCTGCTTCACAAGCAGGGCCTGCAGTCGCTGCAAGCGCTCGTCCTTGACCGTTTCCGGCACATGATCGGGCATTTCGGCGCCCGGCGTGCCGGGACGAGGCGAATATTTGAACGAGAAGGCCGAGGCGTAATTCACCTGGCGCACCAGTTCCATGGTCGCCTCGAAATCCGCTTCTGTCTCACCGGGGAAGCCAACGATAAAATCGCCGGAAAGCGCGATATCAGGCCGGGCAGTGCGGATGCGATCGAGCAGCGCCAGATAATCCTTCGCCGTGTGCCGGCGATTCATCGCCTTGAGGATGCGGTCGGACCCCGATTGCACCGGCAGATGCAGATAGGGCATCAGCGCCGGCAGATCGCGATGGGCGGCGATGAGTTCGTCGTCCATGTCGCGCGGGTGGCTGGTGGTGTAGCGCAGCCGCGCCAGGCCGGGAATTTCGGCGAGCCTGAACAGCAGGCGGCCAAGGCCCCATTCCTCGCCGTTCTCGCCCCGGCCATGCCAGGCATTGACGTTCTGGCCAAGCAGCGTCACTTCGCGCACACCGGCTTCCGCCAGGCGCTCGGCCTCCGCAACAATCTGCGCCACCGGCCGCGAGACTTCGGAGCCTCTGGTGTAAGGCACGACGCAGAAGGTGCAGAACTTGTCGCAACCTTCCTGCACGGTGAGGAAGGCGGTGACGCCGCGCTTGATGACCTCGGCGCGCTTCGGCTGCGGCAGATGCTCGAACTTGTCCTCGATGGCGTAGTCGGTCTCGACGATCTTCTCGCCGCCGCGCACCCGCGCCAGCACATCGGGGAGCCGGTGATAGGTCTGGGGGCCGATGACCAGGTCGACGGCCGGCGAACGGCGGATGATCTCGGCGCCTTCGGCCTGCGCCACGCAGCCGGCAACGCCGACCAGCATCTCGCGGCCGGCCAAGGCACGTTCGGCTTTCATATCGCGGATACGGCCGAGCTCGGAATAGACCTTTTCGGCCGCCTTCTCCCTGATGTGGCAGGTGTTGAGCAGCACCAGATCGGCCTCGCCGATGGCATCGGTGGCGGTGTAGCCGTCGGCGGCCAGCGCATCGGCCATGCGCTGTGAATCATAGACGTTCATCTGGCAGCCATAGGTCTTTATGAAGACCTTCCTGGTCGCTGCCGCCGGCGCGGCCATCCCTTCGGCCGTGGCGGCGATGTCGTCGCTTTCTATCGTGTTCAAGTCCATCCGGCGGCTTCTAACGCCTTTCCGTGACAAAAAACAGACGATTCTCGGCATACGCCTGCAGGCGCATGCCAGGGCTAGCGGCTCGGGCGCGGGTCGGCAAGGGCCGCCTGCATCATCGCGCGCACCTGGCTTTCCATCAATTTCGACGTTTCCTTGCGGTTCGAACCCTTGGAAAAGGCGATCGGCTCGCCGAAATGCATCTCGACGTCGAGGGCACCCTCCGCCAGCAATACCTTGAGATGCGGCATCAAATCCTCATCGCCGATCCAGGCAGCAAGCGGGCGGTGCCGGCGGCCGAGCGGCACGCCGTGCAGGCGGGTGTAGGCGATCGCCACCGGCTGAATGAACACCTGCTCGGCCGCGCCTTCCGAAATAGCCATAGAGGCGGCGCCAAACAGCGTGCTCTTGAACGGCAGGATCATGTTGCCGTCGCCGGTCGAGCCCTCGGCAAACAGCACCATGGCATCGCCCTTGGCCATGCGGCTGGCGATCTCGCTTGCCTGGTCGCCCGACGAACGCTTGCGCTCGCGCTCGATGAACACGGTGCGCTGCAATTTCGACAGCATGCCGATCAGCGGCCAGCCTTCCATATCGGCCCTCGCGATGAACTTCACGTCGGCAAAAGAGCCGAGCACCATGATGTCGGTCCAGGAGATGTGGTTGGACGCCACCAGCAGCGGGCGCTTGTCAGAGAGCGTACCCTTGACATGGATGCGCATACCGAGCGCCCGGATGATCAGCCTGTGCCAGATCTTGAGGATGAAGGTTTCCGGCCACCAGCCGGTCTTCATCGACAGAATCTGCAATGGCACGAGAACCAGTGAGCCGGCGACAACGAGGCCCAGCGCCAGGAAAATCCTGATTTTCTTGATCATCGCCCTACCCCGGCCGTCTCGCTAGCGAAGATCGCGGCGCATGACAAGCGCGCCGGTCGGTCCGTGTTCCGGCGATCTGTAGTAATTGGGCCGCTTGCCGACCTCCCGGAAGCCCAGTCGCCGATAGAGCGCAATCGCCGCGACATTGGTCTCGTCGACCTCGAGGAACAGCGCTTCGGCGCGCTGCGCGTGCAATTCGCGCAACACCGCGTCCATCAATTGCCAGCCCAATCCCTGCCGGCGATGCGACCGCGCCACCGCGACGGTCAGGATCTCGCCTTCGCCGGCCGCGAGCCTCGCCAGCACGAAGCCGACGGGAGGCTTGGCGCCCTGTCCGGTTTCGCGCGCCGCGTAGCCGAAGACGGTGTCCTGTTCGAGCAAGGCGGCGAATTCGCCATCGGTCCAGGGGCGGACAAAGTCCTCGCGATGCAGCAGCGAGACCGCGCGGCTATCGGCGATCCTCAACGGCTCGAGCGCATAGTCCCGGCGGCGTGGTTGGAGAAAAGGTATGCGCATTTATCTTTCGTTTTCTTGTTTGACCATGATCTTTTCCGAAAACCGGCGTCCACTTTTCGGGATCATGGTCTAAGCCTTGATAGAATGAAGCCAGCCTGCGGCTTGGCGTCCGCGCCGCGCAAATAGAGCGGTTTAGGCTTCTCGCTTTCGCCTTTAGCGGCAGCCAGACGGGCATAGGTGACAATATCGGCGGTGGCGCTCTCGGGGCCTATGTTGAAGGCGCGCCCCGCCGATGCTGCGATCTGCGTTGCTGCGGTACCGGCAAGCACCGAAGACCTTTCCGTCGCCATGGCCAGGACGTCAGCCAGTGTGGCCACCGCCGGACCGTAAGTCAAAACCGACATTTCATCGTAAAAAGCCGCGTGGATTTCCTCGCGACCGGCATCGAGCGCCGCCAGCACGGCGCGACCGGGAAATGCCGCTGCTGCTTCAGCGGCCAGCGCCTCGAGCGTCGTCACCCCGATCGCCGGAATCTTCAGCGCCAGCGCCAGGCCACGCGCGGTCGACACGCCGACGCGCAGACCGGTGAAAGAACCGGGGCCGACAGAGACGGCAATGGCGCCAAGACCTGAATAGTCGGTTGCGCTTGCCTTCAGCGCTTCGGCGATGACCGCCATCAGATGCTCGGCATGGCCCTTGCCGAGATCGAGAACCGAACGGCCAAGCTCCCGCTTCGCCACCACGTCATAGACGCAAGCGGCGCAGAGGTTGGCGGCACAGTCGATGGCAAGCAATTTCATGAAGCGACCGGTTCGAGAACAATTCCCTGTGCCCGCCACGGCCCGCCACCGCAAGGGGATAGTGCATAATTTGTTAAGCGGCTTCGCTTCGGCCGGCGAGCTATCAGACCTGCTCGATGCGCAGCATGTGGTTGTCCCAGACATAGTCCGGTTCAGAGCGTGTCGTGCCGCTGCCCTCGATGATTTCGCCGGCGCCGGTGGTGGCCATGAAGCCGGTTCCGTCGGGCGCCACGCCGCAGACCTCGACCAGCGCGCTGTTCGAGACGATCCGGCCACTGGCCGAATCGATGACGACAAGCGAATTGCCTTCCGGCGAGGAGACGGCGATGGTGCCGGCAGCCGGATTGGCAGCGACCGAGCCTATGTAGTTGCGGAAGCCGGACAAAACGTCCTGCGGCATGTCGAGCAACTGCAATTCCTTGCCGCGCGTGGCGCGGCCGACCAGCAGCGGACGATCGGTGCCCGGCCCCCGGTACTGGCAGCCGAACCAGACGGTTCCGGACGGATCGGTGTCCATATGGCGGATCGACAGCTGGTGCAGCGCGGCCGGCAATTCGTGTTTCTCGATGAGACCGCCGGTGACGCGGTCGATCAGCACGTAGGATGGCTTCATGGTGGCGATGTTGAGCTCGGCGCGGCCGTAATCCGGATGGGTCTCGATGCCGCCATTGGCAACGGCGATCGTCCTGCCGTCGCCCAGCAGCAGAAGCTCGTGCGGACCCATGCCATAGGTCGGAAATTCGCCGACACGGCTGAATTTCGCCCGCGCATCGTAGACGCCGACGACGCCAGCGGCGTTGTCGAAGTCGTTTTCGGTGGCATAGAGCAGCGCACCGTCGGCTGAAAACACGCCATGGCCGAAGAAATGCCGACCGGCGATGCTGGCGATGGTCAGCGGCGCGTCACGGCCCGAGTGGTCGAAAACCACGGCGAAGGTGCCGGGCTGGCGAGCGAAGACCACCGAGCGTTTCGACACCTGATCGAAAGTGACGTCGTGGCCGCGATCGGGCAGGTCGATCGCATGCAGGACCTTGCCAGCCTCGGACAGGACAGCGGCGCCAAAACTGCCGTCGCGCTTGACGAAGGCGGTGGCGAAGACGGCATCGGCCGCAAGCGTCTTCGCCCATGCTGACGGCGCCATCGCGGCCATGAAGCCAACGCCGGCAGCTCTCAGGAAATCGCGGCGGTCGATCAGAGGCGTCCTCAAAATCAGTCCCCATCCAGCGAGGAGAAGCCGGCGGTCAGGCCGAATTCGGCGGTCAACCTGGTGCCGATCAGGGTCGACAGGCTGGAGGTGATCAGCGCGAAATGGTCGAGTTTGTCACGCAGTGCCGGATCGGCAAGCGCCTTGTCGATTGGACCGCTGACGGCCTTGGCGGTGGCGACGCCGTTGACCAGCTGGATGTGGATCGATTCGGCCATCCAGCGTTCATCGGCCGGCAGGGCGTCGCCAAGCTTCGAGGCCTGGAACAGCGTATCGATGCCGGAGAGATTTCCAGCCAGTGACGCGGTGGTGTTTTGCGAGCGCCAGTAGATTGCCTGTTTCGGCTTGTCAGCATCCGGCTTACCGCCGAAAAACCCTTTCAGGCGCACGTCGCGGACCATTTCCAGCTCATTGATGAAGACGCCGACCAGTTCCGTCACCGCTTCGTTGCCGTCGCGGTAGAGCGGGTTCTGCGGCCCCGGATTGGCCCAGAGCGCTGCAAAGCCGTCCGGCTTGTTCCAGGCGGCGCTGACCTCACCGGCCATGGTTTCGATGTTGCCGGCAACCGCGGCGCCATAGGCGCAGCGATAGGGATCATCCTTGCCGGCAAGTGCATCGGCGCCGTCGCCGTAAAGAACGAACTCCAGCGCGCCCAGCCCCTGCATGGCTACACTCTTGCCGGCCAGCTGTGCCGGATCGGTCGCGGTCGGATCCTTGTCGGACAGCGCCGCCTGCACCTGCTTCAGGCCGATGCTCTTGCGATCCGGCCAAAACAGCATGCGTTCCAGCCGGTTGTTCTCCTTGATCGGCCCGAAGCCGATGATTTCGGCTGACGACCAGGCATGGACCGTCGCGGAAAATTCGGCGCGCGCCGCATCAAGCTCCCCTTGTGAGGGCGTGACGCAGAGCTTTCGCATGGATCCGGTCAAGGTTTCAGCATGCTCGTGCAGGCTGGCATAGGCCGGGCGGACAAAACCATCGATCGCCCGCTGGATGATGTCGGAGGCTTTGACCGCCGCCGACGCAGGGACACCGCCCAGCAAAGCCAGCGGAACAACGAGAAACAATGCAGAGCGCTTGAGCATCACAGTGACTCCAGGAATTTGAGCAGCGCATCACGGTCGGCCACATTGGCCGCGGCAAAGCGGTCGCGCGCTTTCTGCGCTTCGCCGCCATGCCACAGGATCGCCTCGGTCAGGCTGCGCGCGCGTCCATCATGCAGGAAGAAGGAATTGCCATTGACCGTCTCGGTCAGGCCGATGCCCCACAGCGGCGGTGTGCGCCATTCATTGCCCGTCGCATCGCCTACCGCCTGGCCATCAGCCAGATCAGGCCCCATGTCGTGCAGCAGGAAGTCGGAATAGGGCCAGATCAACTGGAAGGCCTGCGCCTTGTTGGGCGTGCCGCGACGGGTGACGAATTTCGGTGTGTGACAGGCAATGCAGCCGATCTCATAGAAGATTTTCTTGCCCGTAAGCACTTGCGGTGTGTCGAGGTCGCGGCGCGCCGGCACGGCCAGGTTCTGCGAATAGAAGGTGACGAGATCCATCACCGGCGGCGGCGCCTCGACCGGGCCGAGACGCTGCTGCACGCCGTTCGGCATGGCGAGGCATTTGGCTTGCGCGGCGGTGCAGTCGCCCCAGTGTTTCGGCTCTTCCGGCGTCGAGATGCCGATGTCGCCGGCAAAGGCATCCGCCGCTTGCTGGCGGATCGACGCGGCCTGTGCCTTCCAGCCGAAACGGCCAAGCGTCAGCTCGTTGCTCTGGCCATCGCGCACGATGTTCGGCCTGCCGGAAATGCCGTCACTGTTGCGGTCGTCCGGGTCGGCGCGGACCAGAATGTCCGCCGGTGCGATCTGTTCGATCAGGCCAAGGCCGATCATCGGCGGCGTCAGGCGCGGCGACAGCGCGGTACGCGAATCGAGCGGTCCATAGGCAGGATCGACAACCGAATAGCTTGGTTTGCGCAAGGAAATAACGGTGCCGTCAGCCAGCATCACCTGCCGTTCCTGATAGTCGACATGCATCCGGCCTTCGCCGCGCAGGCCGGGCACGGCCAGTTCCTGCAACTGCGTGCCGTAGACCGGGTCGGGGAAATTGAGCGCCTTGTGTTCGGCAAGCTCGGCTTTCTCCTCCTCGCTGCTTGCCTCGCGGGCCAACCGCAGGAACATCGACGTCGTGCCGGTGTCGCCTTGCGGCGGACGGCCGCGGCCATCCTTCAGATGACAGTTCTGGCAGGCGCGTTCGTTGAACAGCGGGCCGAGCCCATCCGACGCCTGCGTCGAGGATGGCGACGACACCCAGTTCTTGCGGAAAAGGGCATTTCCGAGCTTGAAGTCGCCCTCTTCCTCGAAGGTGATGTTGGCCGAGGGTTGCGAGAAGGAATCGCGGCTGACGTCCTTCCTGGACGTACCGGCGCCGCCTTGTATCAGTTCGAATTGCTCGGGTTTGGAAAAATCAGTGGTCGGCCTGGTGATGGCGGTGACGCGCGCCTGATCCTTGGGATTGAGGTCGGTGCGCGTGGTGGCGAGGCCGGCAGGCTGAAGGTCACCGGCCATCGCGGAAGAGGTGAGCGCCACCACGAGGATGACACAGCGCCGACGCGCCAATCTGGCCGGCGTCTTCTCGAGGAGCGGCGAACCATCGGCCCGCCGCGAGCGGCGCACGAATTCTAGCAGGCGCCGCATTCCCGCATGCCCTTACTCCGCCTCGTCCGCCGATGCGGCGTTGAGCTGGCCGTATTTTTCCTCGCCTATCGAGGCGAGCAGGTCGAGCTGCGTCTCGAGGAAATCGATATGACCTTCCTCGTCAGTCAGCAATTCCTCGAACAATTTCATGGTCACGTAGTCACCCGCTTCCTCGCAGATCTCGCGCGAACGCTTGTAGGCAGTACGCGCGTCATATTCGCCGGCAAGGTCGGATTCGAGCACTTCCTTGACGTTCTGCCCGATGCGCAGCGGCGCCACGGACTGCAAGTTCGGATGGCCTTCAAGGAAGATGATGCGGGCCACGAGCTTGTCGGCATGATGCATCTCCTCGATCGATTCCGCGCGCTCCTTCTTGGCCAGCTTGGCGTATCCCCAGTCCTCGAGCAGGCGGAAATGCACCCAATACTGGTTGACGGCGCCGAGCTCCAGAAAAAGAGCCTCGTTAAGCCGCTCGATGATCTGCTTTTCGCCTTTCATGGGTTCTGCTCCCGTATTGGACGCGCAGGCCTCTGACGCGATCCAGATGTGAAACGACATCCACGCCGCTCGCCTCCGAGCGGGCGTGGTAATTTTCGGTGACCCGAATGATCGTTTCGACCACATTTGGGAAGCAGCCGCAACAGCGACCGCGCTTTTGCATGGCATGATAGACCTTCGCCGGCACGATCAGCTGCCAGGGATCCTGGCCCAGCAGCCCGATGATCGTCTGCTCGATCTCCTTCTCCGTGATGATGTTGCAATGGCAGATCAGCATTAGTTTGCTCTGGCTGACGGCGCCTCCCGCGCCGTGTGGCTGTATTTACCCTGACGGCGCTTACTTGAACACCTTGTCGGGTGCGTCGAGGCTGTCGGAGCCCTCGAAGGCGATGGCGTTAAGCTTGAGAGTGCCAACGGCGCGTTCGATCGACTTGGTCTGGTCGATCAGTGCGTCGATCGCTGCCTGTACGGTGGCATTGCCTTGCGTGTTGCCCTCGGCGATCTGCTGGTCATAAGCCTCGCCCGCCAGTGCCCGCGCCTTGATCGCCTCCATCTTGGCGACGGTGACATCGAGCTTGTCCGACAGTTCCTTGTCGATCGCCGGATCGGCTGCCTTCACCATATCGGCCACCGAGGGACCCGAAACGACGGTGCCGTCGAGCCTGGTATAGCTGGCATGATAGGCGGCGCGAATGCCGATGGCGTCGTAGAGATGCGAGTTGTAGGTGTTGTCGGAAAAGCAGTCCTGCTCCTCTTCCGGGTCATGCAGCAGCAGGCCGAGCTTCATGCGCTCGCCGGCCAGTTCGCCATAGGACAGCGAGCCCATGCCGGTGAAGATGATCGAGATGGCGGTGTTCGGCTCGCCGTCGACGAGGTTCTTGCGGGCGGCGCCGTCCTCCTTCCAGTCGTTGACCATCTTCTGCAAGTCGGAGACCAGAAGGTCAGTCGCCGATTTCAGATACTGGGCGCGGCGGTCGCAATTGCCGCCGGTGCAGTTCTTGAGATCATAATCCGTGTAGGGCCGCTCGCCGGCGCCCGGACCGGTGCCATGCAGGTCCTGGCCCCAGAGCAGGAATTCGATGGCGTGATAGCCGGTGGCGACATTGGCTTCGATGCCGCCGGCTTGCTGCAGCGTGCCGGACAGGAATTCCGGCGAAAGCTTCAAGGCATCGACCTTCTTGCCGTTGATCTCGATCGACTTGTTGGCGATCACATTGGCCGTATAGAGCGAATTCGCGTCCGATTCAGTGCCGTAGCTCTTGGCGACGTAGTCGATCAGGCCTTCGTCCAGCGGCCAGGAATTCACCTCGCCTTCCCAGTCGTCGACGATCTTGTTGCCGAAACGGTAGACTTCGGTCTGCTGATAGGGAACGCGCGATGCCTTCCAGGCGTCACGGGCGGCATTGAGTGTTTCCGCCGACGGCGTGGCGAGCAATGCGTCGACCGCCTTGTCGAGCGCCTGCGCCGTGGTCAGCGAATCCTCGTATTTGGCCAGCCCGATGTCGGAATAGGTCTTGATGACCGCCTTCACGTCGGTTTCCGCCTTTGCCGGCAACACGAACACCGCCGCCGTCAGCAGGGCCGTGGCGCCGATCGCGGCCAGCCTGCCGCCATATCGTGCTGTCATAATCGCTCTCCAGTTTCTCGGAATTTCTGTAGACGGCGCGCGCGGCAACCGGAGCCACGCCATAGGCATGCCATTGGGCGCAAGAGATGCCGCGTCATCGCGCGGTTCGCGGAAGAAAGACACCAAAATGCCTCCAATCGAAAGGGTTCAAGGCCCAGACATTAAAGGGATGCGCTGACGCGCGAGCTTCCATAAAGCTGCGACATCGTCGGATGTCAATGACAATCCGCAAGAAAAGTCAATTGAAACAACAGTTTAGAATTATTCTAAACTGCAACTGTCAACTTTATGCCTGTTCCTGCACCGGTCTTGCGACTGAACTGTACGATTGACAGCCGCCATTCCGGGTGCGACCCGCAAAAGCTCTCTCGCGGCGGCGCCAGACAATTGCCACTTGGCGAGACATCCTAGGATAGAAGCGGGATTGGAATGCGATGAAGAACGGTGTGGTCATTGTCGGCGCGGGTCATGCGGGCGTGCAAGCGGCTGCCAGTCTGCGCGAGGACGGCTATGACGGGCCGGTGATCCTGGTCGGTGACGAAAACGAGCTGCCCTACCACAAGCCGCCGCTGTCGAAGACCTTCATCAAGGATGCCGAGGCCAAGCCGCAACCCTTGCGTGGCGAGGCCTTCTACACCGGCAGCGCCATCGACTACCGGCCGGGTGTCAGGATCGATCGCATCGATGCCGGACGCCGCAGCCTGGAGATATCGGGCGGCGGCACACTTGCCTTCGACCATTTGATCCTGGCGACCGGCTCGCGGCCGCGCACCCTGCCGCTGCCGGGTTCGGATCTCTCCGGCGTGCTGTCGCTGCGCTCGCTGGCCGATGCGCGGCTGATCCGCGACCTCAGCGCACAGAGCGACGAGGTCGTCATCCTTGGCGGCGGCTTCATCGGGCTGGAGATCGCAGCCACCCTGCGGGCCGCCGGCCGCACGGTGACCGTTGTGGAAGCGGTCGACCGGCTGCTCGGCCGCGCCGTGGCGCCGGTCGTGGCGAGCCATGTCCGGCAACGGCTGGAAGCGACAGGCGTGCGCATCCTCACCGGCACCTCGATTGCCAGGCTCGAAGGCGAAAACGGCCATGTGGTGGCCGCGATCACCTCGTCAGGCGAAATTCTGCCGGCGCGTATGGCCATCGTCGGCATTGGCGCCGTGCCGAATGTCGAACTGGCGCAGGCCGCAGGCCTCGGCATCGCCAACGGCATCCGCGTCGATCACCAGATGCGCACTTCGGCACCTGAAATCCTGGCGATTGGCGACGCTGCCTCCTACCGGCACTGGTTCACCGGCGGCGATGTGCGGCTGGAATCGGTGCAGAACGCCACCGACCAGGCGCGGCTCGCCGCACGCACGATCACAGGCCATGCCGACGCCTATTCGGCGGTGCCGTGGTTCTGGTCCGACATCGGCGACATGAAATTGCAGATGGTCGGCCTGACCGCCGGCGGCGACAGCCATGTCGTGCTGGGCGACCTGCCCGACAACAAGTTCTCGATCTACCACTATGCCGGCGACCGGCTGCTCGGCATCGAATCCGTCAACCGCCCAGGCGACCACATGCTTGGCCGCAAGATGCTGGGCGCCGGCTTCTCGCCGACGCCGGAAACGGTGGCCATGGGTCCCGAAGGGCTAAAGGCGGCACTGGCCGCGTTTCAGGAAAACGTGCCGGCCAGGGCGGCGGGATAGCTGGCATCTGCTGAGGCAGGCGATCCTGGCAACAAACGTCAATTTAGAACGTCGGCGCTGCCCCTCATCCGCCTGCCGGCACCTTCTCCCCGTATAGTGACGGGGAGAAGGCAAGCGCTCCAGCTCAGGCAGCGCAGACTTCGCGGATCGAGCTTTCCAGGATGTCGAGCGCCTCGTTCATGACGCCGTCCTGGATGGTGATCGGGGCGAGGAAGCGGATGACGTTGCCGTAGACGCCGCAGGTCAAGAGGATCAGGCCCTTGTCGAGTGCCTTCAGCCGGATCGCATTGGCGATCTCGGCCGACGGCAGGCCCTTCTTGACGTCATTGAACTCGACGGCGTTCATGAAGCCGAGACCCCGGATGTCGACGATCTCGGGCACGTCGTCGCGGATCGACTGCAGCCGCTGCTTCAGCCTTGCACCCAGCGTGTTGGCGCGGTCGCACAGCTTCTCCTCGTCGATCACGTCGAGCACGGCGTGAGCGGCGGCGACGCCGATCGGGCTGCCGCCATAGGTGCCGCCGAGCCCGCCGGGGCCGGGCGCATCCATGATTTCGGCGCGACCGGTGACCGCGGCCAGCGGGAAACCGCCGGCCAGGCTCTTGGCCATGGTGGTGATGTCGGCCGCCACTTCATGGTGATCCATCGCGAACATCTTGCCGGTGCGGGCAAAGCCGGTCTGCACTTCGTCGGCGATCAGCAGCATGCCGTGCTGGTCGCAAAGCTTGCGCAGCGCAACCAGGAAGTCCCGCGGCGCCTCGTAGAAGCCGCCCTCGCCCTGAACCGGCTCGATGATGATGGCGGCGACGCGGGCCGGGTCGACATCCGCCTTGAACAGCCGGTCGAGTGCGGCCAGCGAATCGGCGACCGAAACGCCGTGCAGCGGCACCGGGAACGGCGCGTGGTAGACGTCGCCCGGCATGGCGCCGAAGCCGACCTTGTAGGGCACGACCTTACCGGTCAGCGCCATGCCCATGAAGGTGCGGCCATGGAAGCCGCCGGCGAAGGCGATGACCGCCGGGCGACCGGTGGCGTTGCGGGCGATCTTGATGGCGTTCTCGACCGCCTCGGCGCCGGTCGTGACGAAGATCGTCTTCTTCTCGAACTTGCCGGGAAGCATGGCGTTCAGCCGTTCGGCCAGCCGCACATAGCTCTCATAGGGCACCACCTGATGGCAGGTGTGGGTGAAGCGGTCGAGCTGCGCCTTGACCGCCTCGATCACCTTGGGGTGGCGATGACCGGTGTTGACGACGGCGATACCCGACGAAAAATCGATGTAGCGGCGGCCTTCGACATCCCAGATCTCCGAATTCTCCGCCCGGTCGGCATAGATCTGCGTGGTCATGCCGACGCCGCGCGAGATCGACTGGTTCTTGCGTTCGGAAATAGCTGAATTCTTCATGGTGTCCTCATCGGGCCGGCGCCCGTTCTTGTTTGATGCCGCTGACATGTCTTCTGACCTTATTTCACGTTTTCCTCAAGTCGGCACCACCGGCAGGCGATTGGGCCTGTGATCCCGGCGCCGCCTTAACCAGTCGACCGATACGCGTACGAGGGAGGTTCCCTTTTCCAAGAGATCGATTATCTTCGGACAGCCCGCGAGGCTCCAATGGGAGCGTCCCACGCAGGCAGGGGAAGCCATGACAAGGAACGCGACATCGTCCGCCTTGCAATCACCGCCCTCCAGCCTTTTGCCGTTTCGAACCGCCTCAATCCTCGCCTGCGCGATGGCCAGCCTGCTTCTTGCCGGTTGCCAGAAGCAGGAAGCGGCTGAGCACAAGCTGCCGATCATGGTGCGCACCGAAACGGTAGCGCTGGCCGACTATGCGCCGAGGACCTCACTGACCGGGGTGATCGCCGCGCGCACGCTGAACAATCTGTCGTTCCGGGTCGGCGGCCGCGTCGCCGAGCGGCTTGTCGATGTCGGCCAGCATGTCGACCAAGGCGCGGTACTTGCCCGCATCGATCCGCAGGAGCAGCAATCGGATCTGCGCTCGGCACAGGCCGATCTTGACGCAGGACAGGCGCAACTGACCCAGTCCGCCGCCGCCTTCGAGCGGCAGAAGACGCTGCTTGCCCAGGGCTTTACCACCAGGCGCGATTATGACGCCGCCGACCAGGCGCTGAAAGTGGCGCAAGGCAGTGTCGATGCCGCGCAGAGCGCGCTCGCCAACGCCCAGCAAAACCTGTCCTTCACCGAACTCAAGGCCGGCGCCGCCGGCGTCATCACCGCCCGCCAGGTCGAAACCGGGCAAGTGGTACAAGCGGCGCAAACCGTCTTCACTGTCGCCGAGGACGGCGACCGCGACGCGGTGTTCAACGTGCAGGAAACGCTGGTCGCCAGGACGCCGGCCTCTCCGGCGGTGACGATCACACTGTTGTCCGACCCGCAGGTCCGGGCGACAGGCAAGGTACGTGAAATCTCGCCGGCGGTTGATCCGGCGTCGGGCTCGATTCGGGTCAAGGTCGCCATTCCCGACACGCCCGCCGGCATGCCGCTGGGAGCCGCCGTCATCGGCTCGGTCAGCGCCAGACCGGCGAAGGTGATCCTGTTGCCCTGGCAGGCGCTGACGTCCAGCGCCGGCAACCCGGCGGTGTGGGTCGTCGATCCCTCGACCAAGGCGGTTGCGGCGACGCGGGTCGAGGTCCTGGCCTTCGATTCGGGCACGGTCGTCATCGCCAGCGGGCTGAACGAAGGCCAAAGCGTCGTTACCGCAGGCGGGCAATTGCTCAGTTCCGGACAGACGGTCGAGATATCGGGAGCGGCCCAATGAGCCGGCTGCCGCGTATACTGCTGGGCCTGTTCGCACTTGGCGCGCTCGCCGGCTGCTCGAAATCGGATGAAAAGCCGCCGGAAATCATCCGGCCGGTGCTGTCGGTCGTGGTCGAGCCGCGCACCACCCAGACCTTCGGCTTTGCCGGCTCGGTCGAACCGCAGGTCAGCGCCGACCTTGCCTTCCGCCTGCTTGGCCGGGTCGTCTCGCGCGACATCAATGTCGGCGATATCGTCAGCAAGGGCACGACGATTGCCGCGCTCGACCCTACCGCGCTGGAGCTGGCCGTCCAGGCCGCCAAGGCCGAGCTCTCCAATACCGAAGCACAGTTCGCCAACGCCGCCGCCAGCGAGGAACGACAGCAACAGCTGCTCGCTTCGGCCAATGCCTCCCAGGCCGTTTTCGATGCCGCGCAGCAGGCACGGAAAGCCGCAGAGGCCAGCGTCGAACGAGCCAAGGCTTCCCTTGCCAAATCGCAGGAACAGCTAGGTTATGCCCGCCTGTTTTCGGATTTCGACGGCGTCGTCACCGCGGTCGGCGCCGAGGTCGGTCAGACCGTCTCACCTGGCCAGACGGTCGTCACGGTGGCGCGCTCGGATCTGCGCGAGGCGGTGGTCGACATTCCCGACCAGTTGATCGGTGACCTCACGGCCGGCGCGCCATTCCAGGTCATCCTGCAATCGCTACCGACAATCCAGACCGAGGCCAAACTGCGCGAGATCGCGCCACAGGCCGAGGGCTCGACCCGCACGCGGCGCGTCAAGCTGACTCTCACCGATCCGCCGCAGGCCTTCCGGCTCGGCTCGACGGTGACGGCGACCCGTATGACCAAGGTGGCGCCGACGATCGAGCTGCCGATGTCGGCACTGCTCGAAAAAGACGGTTCCGACAGAGTGTGGATCGTCGACCCGCAGACATCGAGCGTGAGCGCGCACGAGATCAAGGTTGCCGCCAAGGGCGCCGCCACCTTTACCGTCGCCGAAGGGCTGGAGGCCGGCATGCGTGTCGTCACCGCCGGCGTGCACAGCCTGAGCGAAGGCCAGAAGGTGAAAGTGCCCGAGGGAGGGGCCTCATGAAAGGCTTCAATCTCTCCGACTGGGCGCTCAACCACCGTTCGCTGGTGTGGTACTTCATGCTGGTCTTCGTCGTGGCCGGCGTGTTCTCCTATCTCAATCTCGGCCGCGAGGAAGACCCGGCCTTCACCATCAAGACGATGATCATCCAAGCCAACTGGCCCGGAGCCTCAGTCAACGAGACGCTGCGTCAGGTGACAGACCGCATCGAGAAGAAGCTCGAGGAGCTCGACAGCCTCGACTACACCAAATCGGTCACTACCGCCGGCCAGACCGTCATCTTCGTCAACCTGAAGGATACCACCAAGGCGCGCGATGTCGTGCCGAACTGGATTCAGGTGCGCAACATGGTCAACGATATCAAGGCGCAGTTCCCGCAAGGCGTGCAGGGACCGTTCTTCAACGACCGCTTCGGCGACGTCTACGGCAACATCTATGCCTTCACGTCGGACGGGCTGACGCCGCGCCAGCTGCGCGACTATGTCGAGGATGTCCGCACAAAAATCCTGACCGTACCGAATGCGGGCAAGGTGGATCTGGTCGGCGCCCAGGACGAGGCGATCTATCTCGAATTCTCGACCCGCCAGATCGCGGCCCTTGGCCTCAACCAGCAAGCGATTGTCGCCAGCCTGCAGGCGCAGAACGCGATCACGCCGTCCGGCGTCATTCAGTCCGGCCCGGAGCGTATCAGCGTGCGCGTCGGCGGCCAATTCACTTCCGAAGAGAGTCTGCGCGCCATCAATCTGCGCGTCAACGACCGCTTCTTCCGGCTGAGCGATGTGGCGACGATCACGCGCGGCTATGTCGATCCACCGGCGGCGCTGTTCCGCTTCAACGGCCAGGATGCGATCGGACTCGCCATCGGCATGAAACCCAACGCCAATCTGCTCAAATTCGGCGAGGCGCTGCACCAGGAGATGAACAAGGTGTTGGCCGACCTGCCGGTCGGCGTCGGCGTGCATCTGGTCGCCGACCAGCCGGTCATCGTCGAGGAGGCGGTCTCGGGCTTTACGCGCGCGCTGTTCGAGGCGGTGGCGATCGTGCTCGCGGTGTCCTTCATCAGCCTCGGCATGCGCGCCGGCTTCGTCGTGGCACTGTCGATCCCGCTGGTGCTGGCCATCACCTTCACCGTCATGGAATATCTCGGGATATCGTTGCAGCGCATTTCACTCGGCGCGCTGATCATCGCGCTCGGGCTCCTGGTCGACGACGCCATGATCGCGGTCGAGATGATGGTGGCGCGGCTGGAGGTCGGCGACAATCTGCGCAAGGCGGCGACCCATGTCTACACATCCACCGCCTTCCCGATGCTGACCGGTACACTGGTGACGGTCGCCGGCTTCATTCCGATCGGCCTCAACAACAGTGCAGCCGGCGAATACACCTTCACCCTGTTCGTTGTCATCGCCGTGTCGCTGCTGGTGTCCTGGATTGTGGCGGTGCTGTTCGCGCCGCTGCTTGGCGTCACCATCCTGCCGGCAACGATGAAGACGAAGCATCACGACCAGCCCGGCCGCTTCACGTCGCTGTTCCGGCGTGTGCTTGTCGGCTCGGTGCGCCATCACTGGCTGACCATCATCGCCACGGTGCTGTTGTTTGCCGGCTCGATCGCCGGCTTCGGCCTGGTACAGCAGCAGTTCTTTCCACCATCGGACCGGCCGGAGCTGATCGTCGACTGGAACCTGCCGCAGAACTCATCGATCGCCGAGACGCGCGACCAGATGGAGCGGTTCGAGCAGCGGGCGCTGGTCGGCAATCCCGACATCGACCATTTCTCGTCCTATATTGGCCAGGGCGCGGTGCGTTTCGTGCTGGCTTATGACGTGCAGCCGGCCAACCCCTATTTCGGCCAGACCGTTATCGTCACCAAGAGCATCGAGGCTCGCAACCGGGTGAAGCCTGCGCTGGAGAAACTGCTGCGCGAGGAATTCGTCGGCACCGACGCCTTCGTCAAGCCGCTCGAGCTCGGACCGCCGGTCGGCCGACCCGTGCAGTACCGCGTCGGTGGTCCCGACGTCCAGACGGTGCGCGGGCTGGCGCAGCAATTCGCTGGCATCATTTCGGCCAATCCCAAGCTCGCCGCGCCGACCTTCGACTGGAACGAGCCGCAGCGCGTGTTGAGGGTCGACGTGCTGCAGGACAAGGCACGCCAGCTCGGCATCACCTCCTCCGATATCGCCAGCGCGCTCAACAGCACGGTTGGCGGCGCCACCATCACCCAGGTGCGCGACGCCACCTACCTGATCAATGTCGTGGCGCGCTCACGCGATGCCGAACGCGGCTCGATCGAGACGTTGCAGAACATGCAACTGCCGACCAGCACCGGCGAGGCGATCCCGCTCGCGGCCGTCGCCAACTTCCGCTACGACCTTGAGCAGCCAACGGTGTGGCGGCGCGACCGCATACCGACCATCACCGTGCGCGCCGGCCTGGTCGGCGACACGTTGCCGGCAACCGTCGTCAACGAACTGAAGCCATCGGTCGACGCCTTCATTGCCAAACTGCCACCGGGCTATTCGATCGAGACCGCCGGCTCGGTCGAGGAAAGCGGCAAAAGCCAGGGACCGATCGCGGCGGTGGTGCCGTTGATGCTGTTCGTGATGGCCACGATCCTGATGGTGCAGTTGCAAAGCTTCCAACGCCTGTTCCTGGTCGTTGCCGTGGCGCCGCTCGGCCTGATCGGCGTGGTGGCGGCCTTGGTGCCCAGCGGCGCGCCGCTTGGCTTCGTCGCCATCCTCGGCGTGCTGGCACTGATCGGCATCCTGATCCGCAACTCGGTCATCCTGATCGTGCAGATCGAGGACCTCGTCGCCGAAGGCAAGGACCGCTGGGCGGCCGTCATCGAAGCGACCGAACACCGCATGCGGCCGATCGCGCTGACGGCTGCCGCCGCCAGCCTGGCACTGATCCCGATCGCACGCGAAGTGTTCTGGGGGCCGATGGCCTACGCCATGATGGGCGGCATCATTGCCGGCACGGCGATTACGCTGCTGTTCCTGCCGGCGCTTTATGTGACGTGGTTCAGGCTCAAGGAGCCGAAGCAGGGGGACGAACCATCCGTTCCGGAGAACGGCGAACTGGCGCAAAGCTCGACTTAAGGCCCTGCTGCATCACTCGTTGTCGTTGGAGGGTACAGGGAGTGATTTGGCGCGCTGCCAAGGCGACGATTTGGAACTGCGCCAAGCATGCCATCCTTTTGGCAAATCGGCCAACGCCAAGATGCTTTCATCCCGCCGAACCACCTCCTGCAGGCCGACGAGCATTATCTCGCGTTCGTCCCAATCTCGCGTGTCGCTGCTGTGAAATTGCCAACTGCCACCTTCATCATTATCGGCATCGTCGTCGTCAGCTTCATGCACAACGTATGCGATCCAGTCGTTACGTTTAAATATACTCTTGTCCGATAGCACCGCGACATTGGGTGGATCTGCAAACTTCCATTCGTCCATGGAATTTCTCTGAAAACGGTTGGTTCTGCACACAGGAAGACGCTTCAATCGGATCTAACAAACCCGTCGCTGGCCCTGAGCAGATTGCGCGTATAATCCTTCGTCACGCGACGCTCGACAAGGTCATTGGCCGCCAGGTTCTCAACCGCCTCGCCGCTTTGCATCACCATCAGCCGCTCGCACATATGGGTGATGATGGCGAGGTCGTGGCTGACCATCAGGAAGGTCAGCTTGCGCCGCTTACGGATCTCTTCCAGAAGGTTGAGCACTTCGGCCTGCACCGAGGCGTCGAGCGCCGAAGTCGGCTCGTCGAGCAGCAGGATCGACGGTTCGAGGATCAGCGCACGGGCGATCGCCACACGCTGGCGCTGGCCGCCGGAGAGCTGGTGCGAATAGCGGAACCGAAAACCGTTTCCGAGGCCAACCTCGTCGAGCGCCCGCTGGATGCGCTTTTCGCCGTCGGCAAAACCATGGATGGCAAGCGGCTCCTGCAAAAGGCGGTCGACGGTCTGGCGTGGGTGCAGCGAGCCGTACGGGTCCTGGAAGACCATCTGCACTTCGCGGTAGAAGGCCTTGTCGCGGCGCGCGCCGAGCGTCTTGCCGTTGACGGCGATGCTGCCCGAAGCGACCGGCGCGAGGCCGGCGATGGCCCGCAACAGCGTCGATTTGCCGGAGCCGGATTCGCCGACCAGGCCAAAGGATTCACCCGGCTGCACGTCGAGGCTGACGCCCTTCAGCGCGCGAAAACGGTCGAAGATCACTTCCAGCCTGTCGACGGCAATCGCAGAAGTCATGCCGCCCACTCCGGCTTGCGGTCGAGCACCGGCAGCGGGTGACGGTCGGCGCCGATCTTGGGCATGCAGTTGAGCAGGCCACGCGTGTAGGGGTGCTGGGCACGGCCGAGTTCCGAGGCCTTGAGCTGCTCGACCACCTTGCCGGCATACATGACGATGACGCGGTCGCAGAAGGACGAGACCAGACGCAAATCGTGCGAGATGAAGATCAGCCCCATGCCGCGCTCGCTGACCAGCCGGTCGAGGATGCCGAGCACATCGAGCTGCACGGTGACATCGAGCGCTGAGGTCGGCTCGTCGGCAATCATCATTTCCGGCCCGGCGATCAGCATCATGGCGATCATGGCGCGCTGGCCCATGCCGCCGGACACTTCATGGGGATGCAGGTCGAAGACGCGAGAGGGATCGCGGATCTGCACCGCCTCCAGCATCGCCAACGCGCGGTCGCGCGCTTCGGCCTTGCCGACCTTTTCATGGGTGCGCAGCGTCTCGACGATCTGGCGGCCGATGCTCATCACCGGGTCGAGCGAATATTTCGGATCCTGAAGGATCATGGCGATGCGTTTGCCGCGCAGCGCCCGGCGTTCGCGTGGCGATGCCGCCAGCAGGTCGATACCGTCGAAGGCGAGCTTGTTGGCCGATATCCGCGCTTGCGGCGGCGTCAGGCCCATGATGGCGCGGCCGGTTTGCGACTTGCCCGAGCCGGATTCGCCGACGATGCCGAGCCGTTCGCGGCCAAGCGAGAAGGAGACGCCGCGCACCGCCTCGATCAGCCCGGTGCGGGTCGGGAAGGTCACGCGTAGATCCTCGACGTCGAGAAGCGTCTTTGTCTCCCCGCTCATTGGTCGCCGCTCCGCGGATCGAGCGCGTCGCGCAGGCCGTCGCCGAGCAGGTTGAAGCCGAGGCTGACGATGAGGATGGCGAAGCCCGGCGCACCGGCCACCCACCACTGATCGAGCACGAAGCGGCGACCCGAAGCGATCATGGTGCCCCATTCGGGCAGCGGAGGCTGCGCGCCGAGGCCGAGGAAACCGAGCCCGGCGGCGGTCAGGATGATGCCTGCCATGTCGAGCGTCACCCGGATGATCAGCGAGGAGATGCACAGCGGCATGATGTGGCGCAGCACGATGCGGAAGGGCGAGGCGCCCATCAGTTGCACCGCCTTGATGTAATCGGAATTGCGCACCGTCAGCGTCTCTGCCCGCGCGATGCGGGCGTAAGGCGGCCATGAGGTGATGGCGATGGCCAGCACCGCATTCTCGATGCCAGGCCCGAGTGCGGCGACGAAGGCCAACGCCAGGATCAGCTTGGGGAAGGCGAGGAAGATATCGGTGATGCGCATCAGGACCGCATCGGTCCAGCCGCCGGCATAGCCTGCGACGGTGCCGACCAGAAGGCCGATGGGTGCGGCGATGATGGCAACCAGGATGACCACGTAGAGCGTCCAGCGCGAGCCGTAGAGGATGCGCGAAAGGATGTCGCGGCCGAGATCGTCGGTGCCGAACCAGTGCTCGGCGCTCGGCGCCAGCAGACGTGCGTTCTTCAGGTCGCCGAATGTCGGCGAATAGGGCGCCAGCACGCCGGCAAGGGCAGCAACGACCAGCAGGGCTATGATGATGAGCAGGCCGAGAAACGCGAGCCGGTTGGCGGAAAAGCGCCGCCACGCCACATAGGCGCGGCCGAGCCTTGCCTGCATGCGCGAGGCCGGCCGCTCGCTGAGCAGCCAATCCCGACGAGAGAGAGGGCGGGCGTCGGAGGCGCTCATGACGATGCCTCTTGGAGCTGTCGACCCCCACTCCGGTCTGCTTCGCAGACCACCTCTCCCCCGTTCGACGGGGGAGAGGAAAGGCGCCAAGCGTGCGACCGGCTTTTCCTCTCCCCCGGGCAGGGGGAGAGGTGGCCCGAAGGGCCGGAGTGGGGGTGATTGGCCGCAGCTGGGCCCGAAAGTAGGATACCTCTGCTCATCTTACCTTCGTCCTCGGATCGAGCACGCGGTAGAGCAGGTCGGAGAGAAGGTTGATGGCGATGAAGACCGAACCGATGACGATGGTGCCGCCGAGCACGGCATTCATGTCGGCGTTCTGCAGCGAGTTGGTGATGTAGAGGCCGATGCCGGGCCACGAGAACACGGTCTCGGTCAACACCGAGCCTTCGAGCAGCCCGGCATAGGAGAGCGCGATCACCGTCACCATCGGCACCGCCGCATTGCGCAGCGCGTGGCCCCAGATGATGCGGGTTTCCGACAGGCCCTTGGCGCGCGCCGCGACGATGTATTCCTGCGTCAACTCGTTGAGCATGAACGAGCGCGTCATACGGCTGATATAGGCAAGCGAGAAATAACCGAGCAGCGAGGCCGGCAGGATGATGTGGCGGAAGGCATCATAAAAAACATCCCACTGCCCCTGCCACAGGGAATCCAGAAGGTAGAAGCCGGTGATCGGTGTGAAGGTGTATTCGTAGACGACGTCAAGCCGGGCCGGGAAAGCGACCCATTGCAGCTTGGCGTAGAACAGCACCAGTGCCAGCAGGCCGAGCCAGAAGATCGGCACGGAATAGCCGATCAGGCCGATGACGCGCACGATCTGGTCGATGAGACTGCCGCGCCTGACCGCGGCCAGAACGCCAAGCGGCACGCCGAACAGCGCACCGATCAGCGTCCCCAGCGTCGCCAGTTCCGTCGTTGCCGGCAGCGCGCGGCGAATGTCGGTCATGACCGGGTTGGTGGTCAGCACGGAGGTGCCGAAATTGCCGTTCAGGGCATTTTTCACGTAGATGTAGAACTGCTCGACCAGCGGCAGGTCGAGGCCCATCTCGCGACGTGTGCGCTCGACGACATTGGCCGGCGCCCGGTCGCCCAGCACCGCCAGCACCGGGTCGATCGGGATGACACGGCCGATGAAGAAGGTGACCGCGAGCAGACCAAGATAGGTCGTGATCGCGATGACCAGGAAACGGCCAAGCGATGATGCAATGGCGATGGCGCGCGCGCTGCCGCGCCCCGCCGCCACTTCTTTTTCAACCGCGCTCATGCGGCGTGTCCGCGAACACTATTCCTTGGACACCGGCCCGACGAAATTGCTGTCGAAGCTCGGGCCGAGCGCAAAACCCTTGAGGTTCTTGCGCAGGCCGGCGACTTCCAGCTGCTGGTGGATGACGACGAAGGGGCTGGTGTCGAGGATCTTCTTCTCAAGGTCCTTGTACATATCGGCGCGCTTGCCCGCATCCTTCTCGAGCAGCGCCGCTTCCGTCTGTTTGGTCAGATCCGGAATGTCCCAGGCGTTGCGCCAGGCCAGCGTCTTGGTCTTGGCTGCATCCGAATTGTCCGGGTTCGAGGCAAAGGTCTGGGCGTTGGAGTTCGGATCGAAATAATCCTGACCCCACTGGCCGATATAGATATCGTGATTGCGGGCGCGATACTTGGTCAGCGTCTGCTTGCCGTCGCCCGGAATGATCTCGAGCTTGATGCCGGCCTGGCCCAGCGTCTGCTGGATCGATTCCGCCATGCCGGTCGTCGGCTGGCCGGTGCGTACGTCCATGGTTACGCTGAAGCCGTCGGGCAGACCCGCCTTGGCCAGCAATTCCTTGGCCTTGGCGACGTCGAGCTTGAACGGATTCTCGTCGAGTTCACCGAGCACGCCCTTGGGCAGGAAGGTCTGGTGGATTTCGCCGATGCCCTTGAGGATGGTCGAGCTCAAGGCATCATAGTCGACCAGATATTTGAAGGCTTGGCGGACCTCCGGCTTGGCGAGGTTCGCGTTCTTCTGGTTGAGGCTGATGTAGTAGACCGTGCCCTTCGGCGCGCTGGTGGTGGTGAGGTCGGCGTTCTTGGCGATGGCGTCGAGATCGTTCGGCTCGAGATTGCGGGCAACGTCGATGTCGCCGGCTTCGAGCGCCAGGCGCTGGCCCGAGCTTTCCTTCATGTTGCGATAGATGACGCGGGCAAGCTTGGCCTTTTCGCCGTAGTAATTGTCGTTGCGCTCGAGAACGACAGCCTCGTTGGCGCGCCATTCGCGCAGCTTGAAGACGCCGGAGCCGGCATAACCGGTCTTCAGCCAGGCATTGCCGAAATCATTGTCCCATTTGTAGTCGGCGCTTGGCGTGACCGCAGCGATATGTTCCTTGACCACCTTGGCGTCGACCACCGAAGCGACCGTTGCCGACAGGCAGTTCAGCACGAAGCTCGGCGCATAGGCCTTGTCGACTGTGAACTGGAAGGTGCTGTCGTCGACCGCCTTGGCCTTTTCGGTGACGTTGTCGCCGCTGATGCCGAACTGGCCGATGATGAAGGCCGGGCTCTTGTCCAGCTTGATGACGCGCTCGAAAGTCCAGGCGACGTCGGCCGCGGTGATCGGATTGCCGGAGGCGAATTTGAGGCCGGGCTTGAGCTTGAAGGTGTAGGTCAGGCCGTCGTCGGAGACGGTCCAGCTTTCGGCGAGGTCGCCCTTGACCTTGGAGGTGTCGCTGAGGTCGAGACGGACCAGCAGGTCATAGGTGTTGCCGGTGACCTCGGCGGTCGACAGCTCGAACGCCTCGCCCGGATCCATGGAGATGATGTCGTCGATCGCGAAACCTTCGACCAGCGTGTCGGCGGGCGTGACCGCGCCAGCTGGTGCGCCTGCCAGAAGCAGCGCGGACATGGCTGCACCCGCGAGCAAGATGCGGGAGCGTAGAGCAAACTTTTCCATCATCATCGTGATTGTTCCCTGTTTTGTTGATCCCTGAGTTCCCGGCTCAGGATTGCAGTATTCTTTTCGAGGCCACAACGGCCCTCTGCCCACTTACCGTCGTGGTTTTTGTCCAGTTGGTCAACACCATATCCGGCGACCTGCAAGCCGGCAACGAGCATTTGCAAGACGGCGTATTGGACCAGAATGGCCAATAGCGAGTCGACGCATACGCCGGCTAATCGATGCCGCCAATCGGGAAAAATCTTCTAGAGCCTGTCCGTCCCGATAGAATCGGGACGGGGGCTCTATCTTTTTGTTTGAGCATGATCTTTGCCCGAAAACCGGTCCCCACTTTTCGGGATCATGCTTATCGCGGAACTACTTCAGCACCGAGACCAGGTCGGCGTCAGGGAAGCAGGTGGCAGCGCGGCCGTTTTTGGCTTGCCACTTTCCGATGGAGCGGCGGGTCTTGAAGCCGGGCAGTCCGTCGGCGCTGCCGACATCATAGCCCTTGGCTTCCAGCGCGCGTTGCAGGGCGGCGATGTCCGAGCGGTGGAGCCCGCCGACCGCGCCCCAGCTGCCGGCAAAATTCTGATCGCCATGGGCGATGCGATCGGCGCCATGGCCGATGAACAGCGCGTAGAGGTCGCTGGTGTTGTATTCCTTCAGCACGTAGAAATTGGGCGTGGCGATAAAGGCCGGGCCGCTGCGCCCGGCCGGCATCAGCAGAAATCCCTCGACCTTCAGCTCACTGGCCGGAAACGGTTTTCCGCCAACGCGCTTGATGCCCATTGCCGCCCACGCGGAGATGTTCTTGCCCTGGTCCGGACCTTCCAGCGAACACGAGACCGTTTCCGGCACGGTCACCTCGAAACCCCAGCCACGGCCCTTCACCCAACCATAATGGACGAGACAGTTGGCGATCGAGGCCAGCACGTCCGGCGTCGAGTTCCAGATGTCGACACGGCCGTCGCCGTCGAAATCGACGGCATGTTTCAGGAACGAGGTCGGCATGAATTGCGGCTGGCCGAGCGCGCCGGCCCAGGACGATTTCATCGCGCCGACCGGGGCCAGCCCGCGCTCGACGATTTCGAGTGCGGCAAGCAGTTCGGTGCGGAAGAAATCCTTCTTGGTCGACATGAACGCCTTGGTGCCCAGCACCTCGAAGGCGTCATAAGGCATCTTCGCCGCGCCGAAGCCGGTCTCGCGGCCCCAGATCGCCAGCAGCACTTCGCCCGGCACACCATAGCGCTTTTCGATGGCCGCAAGTGTCCTGGCATTGGTGGCTTCACGCGCGCGTCCGCCTGATGTCACCGCGCCAACCGTCTTCTCGGCGAAATAGGCGCCGGGCGAGCCGAATTCGGCCTGGTGCTGTTTCTGCGGCGTGGTCGCCTTATCGCCCGGCTTGACCAGGTCGGGCAGCTTCAGGTTGGGCTTGATGCCATCGAAGGCGGCATCGAAGTTTTTTTTGGAAATGCCTTTCGCCTTGGCTTGCGGCCAGAGGTCGCTCTGCAGCCAGGCGCGGAACTGGTCGTCGATCTTTGCGGCGGAGGCGGGGGTGGAAAAGAGGACCGCGAGAAGAACTGCAAAAAAGGAAAACAGAGCCAATCTGAGAGGCTTGCGATCCTTCACACCCCCCTCTGTCCTGCCGGACATCTCCCCCGCAAGGGGGGAGATTGGCCGCTTCATCGGCGGCGCTCTTCCTGCAACGTCGGCGATTGGCGAAAGCAAAGATGACATCCGATCTCCCCCNNGCAGGACAGAGGGGGGTGTTTGGCACCAGCCTCGAGGGATGCGCAACAATCATGATCCGCACCCTCTCCCGTAACTTTGTCAAAACGCCGTCCGCGAGCGCAGCGCGGCGGCCAGCGTGCCTTCGTCGAGATAGTCGAGTTCGCCGCCGACGGGCACGCCGTGCGCAAGCCGTGTCACCTTGATGTCGAAGCCGGACAGCTGGTCGGTGAGGTAATGCGCGGTCGTCTGGCCCTCCACCGTCGCGTTGACCGCAAGGATGATCTCCTTGACCTCGCCACCGGCGACACGGTCGACCAGCGAGCGCATGTTGAGCTGGTCGGGGCCGATGCCGTCGAGCGGCGACAGCGTGCCGCCGAGCACGTGGTAGCGCACATTCATCGCCGCCGCGCGCTCCAGCGCCCACAGGTCGGCTACGTCCTCGACAACGATGATGGTGCCGGCATCACGGCGCGGATCGGTGCAGATCATGCAAGGGTCTGATGTATCGACATTGCCGCAGGTCGAGCAGATGCGCACCTTGTCGGCCGCCTCGGCCATGGCGGCGGCCAGTGGCGACAGCAGCTGTTCCTTCTTCTTGATCAGATGAAGGGCGGCACGCCTGGCCGAACGGGGCCCCAGCCCCGGCACCTTGGCCAGGAGCTGGATCAGGCGTTCGATCTCGGGACCGGCGATTCGCTTGGACATCGCTCTGATCTAGGATTTTTCAGAGCGCTTTGGAACATCCCGCATCCGCATGACCCGCCATATTGGCTTAGTGGACCATTGGGCAGACCATGGAGCGCAGATCAGTTGGCTTCGAGCGGCCGGCCCTGGCTGACAATCATCGCGCCGATGGCGTCGGTGTTCTCAGGTGTCGACTGGAATCCCATCGACGCCTCTTGCGGCGCGTCCTCGACCGAGGAGATGACCCTTGTCCTTGTGTTCAAGGTTCCGCCAAAACGGGCGGCATCCGGTTCCTCCATCGGCTCTTGCATCGCCACCACCATCGGCTCCGCCGAGACACGCGCGGATTTCGCGGTCGGCGCCGCGGCTGCGGTCACATAGGTCTGTTGGGCAGGAGCGGATCGAACGGTTGTAGTCCTGGCCGGACGCACCGGCTCGGCGGACGCGACCAGCGTCACCGGTGCGGCTGGCTTCTCCGGTGCCGCCGAGGCAATGGCGACCTGCGGCTCATCCGGCAGCGGCTGCCAGTTGCGGCCGCGCTTCTCATAGAAGGCATTGCCGCCGGCAACCATGGTGTAGTGCATGTTCTTGTAGGGGAAGCGCAGCCCGGCGGTGTGGAAATACATGGTGTTCTTGAGCTTGGCCTTGCGCTCGCCCTTGAGCACGGCGTCGGCTGCTTCCTCGACATCGGGCATTGCGCGTGAATTCATCGGCCTAGTCATGACGCCGGGCGCGAACTGCCCGGGTTCGCCCACCACCTGGCAGATGGTGCTGCCGTGGTTACCGGAGCGCAGCCGGTTCATCACCACCGTGCCGACCGCGATCATGCCGTCGCGGCTTGAGCGGTTGGACTCGAAGAACATCGCCCTTTCCAGGCATTCCTTGTCCTTCGGCGTATGGCTGTAGGCCCGGGAGCTCAGGAAACTCGGCGTGATGGCGTCGGTCAGGCTGGCAACGGACATGCCGTGCGAAGTGGTCTGGCTGCAGGCAGCCAAAAACAGGGGTGAAATGACGGCGCCGAGCAACAGCGGCGTCTTCCATCGCGTGGAAATCAACAGGTAACCCTCTCACTTCGTGCCCGCCCCCAGGCTGCGGCAAGAATGAGACACTTTCGGGCAAAATGATGGCCAAAACGTTATTAATAACGCACTGTTGCCAAATTGGCACAATTTCGTGGCTTTCCAGATAGATCGAGCCATCGTTTCACAAAAGCGATGACCGCTCTCTCTTTGTTTCGCCGCAATTGCCCAGGGAAAGCGCTGCGCGCTTTTCCTGGGAAAACCGCGTCACGTTTTTCCTGGAACCGGTCTACCGCCCGGCCGCGATCGCGGCCGGCTGGCCAGGTTCAGCCTCTTCGATTTTCTCCGAAAACAGGCCGCGCCGGAGGAACAGCGTCCGCGCGTCCCTGGCCGTCGGCGCAATCTTTGCCGGCCAGTCGCTTTCGATGAACTCGGCCTTGGTGAAGTCCGGGTTTGTCTCGCTGGCCGCTTCCAGAAATTCGGCGATCTCCAGCACGATGGCGCGCTCGTCCTTCGAAAGCGCCGACGTGCTGGCTTCGATCGACGGGCGATGGACGAAATCCTCGAACAGATTGAAGTAACCCTTGATGCCGACGAGATCGACGCCGCCGTCGCAGTCAGCCAGGATTTCCAGGATTTCGTAGATCCTGTTGCGGATACGTTGCTCGATCAATCTTTCGGAGGGCTCTTCGGTCATGGGGCGCGCCGAATGCTAGAAGGGCAGCTTCATTCCCGGCGGGATCGGCAGACCGGCGGTCAGCGCCTTGGTTTTTTCCTGCATGATCTGCTCGACCTTGGTCTTGGCGTCGTTATGGGCGGCCAGCACGAGGTCTTCCAGGATTTCGACATCGTCCTCCTTGAACAAGGAGGGATCGATCTTCAGCGACTTCATCTCGAATTTTCCGGTCAGCGTCACGTTGACCAGGCCGCCGCCGGCCTGGCCGGACGCTTCCAGCGTGGCGATCTCGTCCTGCATGGCCTGGAACTTGGCCTGCATTTCCTTCGCCTTGCCCATCAGGCCGAGAAGATCTTTCATGGTCGGGTCCTTTTCGGATTCGTGGCTGGATCAGGTTTCGTCGTCGTCAGCCGGCGGCTCGACCGGCACTTCGGCCTCTGTCGTTTCGGCTTCCGGCGCGTCTGGAATGCGCACGTCGATGATCTTGGCACCGGGAAAGCGCGCCAGGATGGCGGCCACCGTCGGGTCGCTCTTGGCATCGAGGAAGGCGTTCTCGCGCTTTGCCGATTCCATTTCGGCAAGCGTCTGGCCGCCCTCTTCCTTCGACAGCGAGACCAGCCAGCTGCGGCCGGTCCAGGCGCGCAACTTCGTCGTCAGGTCGTTGAGCAGCATCTTGGGCGCGTCGCTGGTCAGGCCGACGTCGATACGGCCGGGCTCGATGCGCATAAGGCGGATATAGCTCTTGACCTGCACCTTGAAGGCGATGTCGCGCTGCGCATCGGCCAGGGCAATGATGTCGGCCAGCGATTTCAGCGGCGCCGATTGCGTCTCCACGACCGGTTCCGGCGGCGCGACGAAGGCAACGGGGGCGGGCGTGGTCTCCACAAGCCGCATGGTCTGTGCGCCGCCCGACCCGGCAGGCATGCGCGTCTGCGCCATCGCGCTGGCGCCGCCGCCATTGTCGGACCCTGCGGGCGCACCATTCGGACGCGGCGCGCCGCTTTGTACCGGCGCTGCGCCCTCAAGCGATCTCAACGCCTCGTCCAGCGTCGGCAGGTCGGCGGCGTGCGCCAGCCGGATCAGCACCATTTCGGCGGCACTCACCGGCCGGTTGGATGACTGCACCTCGGGAATGCCCTTGAGCAGCATCTGCCATGTCCGCGACAGCACCCTGACCGACAGCGTCCTGGCGAAATCCGCGCCGCGCTGCCGCTCGTCCTCGGAGAGCGATGCATCCTCGATGGCCGTCGGCACGAAACGCAGCCGGGTGACGAGATGGTTGAATTCGGCAAGATCGGTCAGCACGGCAGCCGGATCGGCGCCGGTGTCGTACTGCGCGCGGAATTCGCCAAGGGCTGCCGCCACATCGCCCTTCATCACATGTTCGAACAGGTCGACGATGCGGGCGCGGTCGGCGAGCCCCAGCATCGCCCGAACCGCATCGGCGCTGACCGAGCCGGCGCCATGCGCAATCGCCTGATCGAGGATGGAGAGCGAATCGCGGGCCGAGCCTTCGGCGGCGCGCGCGATCATCGCCAGCGCATCGTCGTCGACCGAAATGCCTTCCTTGGCCGAGATCGAAGCGAGATGCGCGACCAGCGCGCCGGCGTCGATGCGCCTCAAGTCAAAGCGCTGGCAGCGCGACAGGACGGTGATCGGAACCTTGCGGATTTCGGTGGTGGCGAAGATGAATTTGACGTGCGGCGGCGGCTCTTCCAGCGTCTTCAGCAGGCCGTTGAAGGCCTGCGTCGACAGCATGTGCACTTCGTCGATGATGTAGACCTTGTAGCGGGCCGAGACCGGCGCGTAGCGCACGCGCTCGATGATGTCCCTGATGTCGTCAATGCCGGTGTGCGAGGCGGCATCCATCTCGATGACGTCGACATGGCGGCCTTCCATGATCGCCTGGCAATGCTCGCCGAGCACGGCAAGGTCGACCGAAGGCTGGTCGACGGTGGCAGTTTTATAGTTCAGGGCCCGCGCGAGTATGCGCGCCGTCGTGGTCTTGCCGACGCCGCGCACGCCGGTCAGCATCCAGGCCTGGGCGATGCGGCCGGTGGCAAAGGCATTGGTGAGGGTGCGCACCGTCGGCTCCTGGCCGACCAGTTCGGAGAAGTTCGAAGGACGGTACTTGCGCGCCAGAACGCGATAGGCGGCGGCCTTGCCTATCTCCAGGCTTTTTGGTCCCGAATTTCCGGCTTCGCTCATTCGCCCGTAAAGCTCCAAATGGCCGCGCCCGAAGGCGGCCGATTCCTGCGCATAGTCTCGCCCGCGCTGCAATGCGTCGTCAATGTCGCGAGAGGGGCCGATGAGGTGGGAGGCTGGAACAATGACCCGTTCCGGGCTCGTTAGGGCTGCTTCCTTCCGGACCTGACCCGGTTGGCGAGTGGATCGTCCACCACCAACCTCCCGCTTTCCATATCGGCAATTGTGCGACGAAATGCAAGTGCGCCGGAGAAATCGTGTCGTAAGCAGATGAGT
>NZ_SMYZ01000046.1 GCF_004919685.1 Mesorhizobium norvegicum
CCGACTGTCCCCGTCCGCGGTGGTCCGCATGTTTTGCGCTCGAAGCCGACCGGCGGAGATCGCGCGCATTTCCGCTTCTCGACAGTCCGGCCGCTGATCGGCGACGATGCGAGAGGATTGGCCAGTACCAGCGCCGACTTCGCCTGGAGGAAATTGATCAGGTGTTGCACCCTTTCGGCCCCCTCAATTGCGTGGCAGCTTGTGAATTTCCAGCCTGACGGGCCCTCCCCTGTCACAACTCGTGCAGAAGAGCGCTCGCTCGACCGAACTGAACAGAGCGCCTTTTACATAGCGTTCGATGAGCCCGGCAGGCTTCACCGTTGCATGGTGCGAACAGGATCTGCACCAAGCCCGCAACACATGCCATTCGCGAAGATCGCCGAGCGCCACGTCCAGGCCGGCGTGGACGCTGCCATCAATGATGGCCTGCGGCGGGATCTTCACCTCGCCTGGTGTCAGGATTTTCTCCATCACATGCCGACTGTTGTAGTGGATCAGCAACATGCCCGGCCGGCGCCGGATGGCAGCTTGCCAGGCCGCCTGACTCACCGTTGAATCAGGGGAACGCGAAATGGTTTCGGATATGGCCTGCTCGTCGCGATCCCAAACCTCGATCCGAAAATTGTCTTCCGCGGTTTTTGCCATAGCTTCGCCGGCCAGCGCGTTTCACGCCGAACCATGGTCCCTTTGCTGCTCCAGATCACGCTGAAATAAGGAACATATTCCTCCCTCGTCAAGGGCATGCTTGACTCTACGTTCTCTCTTTGTTCACTATTGGCGGAAATAGCCATAGGAGGCGAACCATGGAACTTCGCTTGAACATTGAAGGGGCGACACCCCAAGAGCTCCAACGCGGCATCGCGGCAGCCGAAGCGGTGTTTGCACGCGCCGGCATTACGGCCTTGCAAGGCGCGGAAGGACTGTTCGCGTTGGAAGGCTGGGACATCAAGGGCCTTCCAGAAGACGACAAGCCTACCGAGGACGAGGATCAGGCTGCCACTGTTTGGCTGGAAGCCGATGAGGCTGCGGTGGCGGCATGTTGCGCGGGCTGGCCGGCGGACAAAGTTCCGCACCATCAGGTCATGGAGCTGATCAACGTCCCCCGCACGAAGTTGCAAGCCGAGGCGGCTCCGGACACGTGGCCGGATCGTAAGCAGCTCTATCCTGACGTCGTCAAGCGGCTGGAAATCTCGACCGGCCCGGACCGCCAGATCGATTTCGATATCGCCTTTGTTCTCGGCTGGGTCCCCGAGCGGCCGACGCTCGATCGGGTTGAGCCGCTTTCGGAGGATGGAGACCGTATCCCCTTCTTCACCAGCGACCTTGCCCAGGTCGAAGAGATGGCTCGCAAGGCGCTGAAGGACTGGACAATCGAGATCGATCGAGATCCCTGTGATGCCCACGTTTTCGACCCGTCGGCCAGCGATGACGATGATGAGTTGCGCATGGCGGCATGGCGTGATTTCGACGGCTCCTTGCATATGGAAAAGCCGCCGGCAAATCCTGCAATCGCGCTGACGCTGGCAATGATGCGCGGCCAGTCAATGCATTTCGAATAGTGGTCAAGCGCAGTCGGGGCTCACCTACGCCATCGGTGATCGACCGCGACTGGCCACACCAGGTTGCGCTTCCGGATGATCTCTGCACCGACCGGAACTTCACCATGATCGCGAAGTTCTGCCACGAACGAGCTTAAGTACCAGACGCGGCAGGTCCAGGCGATATGGCCGAACGGCAAATATGAAACCTTTCGGCTCCATTGCTTCAGCGATGTCGCATCTGCAGAGGCCTTTCTGGATCACTTCGAGGGGCTGATGTTCGACCCGAGGCGAGATCGGGAGAATGGAAAAGTGCGAGGCGTCTGGCGCCGCACCGGCGAATACACGCCGGTGCTCGATCTCAGTCCCCTCAGCGTGCCGGAGACATTGCGCAGCTAAGTCACGAACTTTCGGGGCGAACTGTCTCCACCGACAGCGACCCGGCTGGAAGCGGCCGCAAAAGCTCGGCCTCAGGTTTTGTCAAATTGATCCAGGCCGCCCAATTGTCCGGCTGAAGGACGACCACCTGCCGGTTGTGATATGGCGCGACATCCGGCCCGGGATCGGTCGTCAGCATGGTGAAGGTGGGCGGCTTGTTGCCGACAGCTTCACGCCAAAGCCCAGCGACTGCCATGAATGGAGAGCCGGTGAGCGTGAAGCGATGTTTCGCCTTCGGATACTTCGTGCCGGTGAACTCAGTTATGTGGACATGCAACATCTTTTTGACGCTACGGTTGTGGCGAGGTTCGCCGTGCGAAGCCGTTCAAAACGAGCGCAGCACGGCGGACCTCACCCTGAAGAATTTCTGCTTTCGACCCTCTGCTGCCTTTGCGGAACGCAACGGTAAGGCACAGCTATCACCCCGAACTGACCCGTCGGATGGTCAGGCCGCGAGGTCCGCATCGGGTTCTCAAAGTCGACCTTGGCCTCCAGGCTGTCTGTTTCCAGCCTCCGATAGTGGACTTACCGGCCCCGACTGACATTCAGCGTTAGCCACCACCAGCGCGCAAGGCTTCCCCCACGGCCGTCAGTAGGGACTGGCCATCAAAGGGCTTGCGGAAGAAACCCTGACTCCCTTGTGCAAGTGCGCGGGGTTGGTCCGCGATTTCATGGCGACCGGTAATGAGGATAACGGGCAGCTCCGGACGCGTTTCCTTCACCAGCCGTTGCAGTTCGAATCCGTCGATGACCGGCATTCCGATATCCGCGATTAGGCAGTCTATCTCCGACAAACGCGCCTGTTCCAAGAAAGACTTCGCAGAGGCGAACACGTGCACCGAATGGCCGGCTGACTCCAGTAGATCTTCCAGGGACTCCAACAGGCGCACGTCATCATCGACCACTGCAATGACTGAGTTCGAAGGGATATGCATATCAAGCGATTCCTGCCCGCCGGGAGTGGATGACGGGTATCTGCAGCTTCTCGGCGAACCTGACCAGATCGGCGAGCGAGGCGGCCTCCATCTTGCGCATGACATTGCTGCGATGGATCTGGAAAGTGATCTCGCTGATGCCGAGCTCTGCCGCTGCCTGCTTGTTGAGGAGGCCGCTCACGACAAGGGGCAGCACCTCACGTTCCCGAGGCGTCAGCGAGTGAAATCGCTGCCGTAGATCGGCGAGAGCCGTTGTCTCTCGGCGTGCCGCGCCGTCTCGAGCGATCGCCACATGAATAGCATCCACCAATTCCTGTTCGCTGAAGGGCTTTGTCAGGAAATCAACCGCTCCGCCTTTCATCGCACGCACGGACGACGGGATGTCCCCGTGCCCGGTGATGAACACGATATGTGGGTGCTGCCCTTTGGAAAGCCGCTTTTGGACTTCCAGACCGCTAATGTCCGGAAGTTCGATATCAAGGACAAGACAGGTCGGGAGGTTCGGCTTCGGGTGAGCCAGATAGTCATTGGCGGACGCGAAGGCGATTGCACGGATGCCCAACGACATCAACAACTCGCACAGGGCTTCCCGCACCCGCTGGTCGTCGTCGACGATAAAGACGATGTGATCTTCCAGTGTCATCTGAGATCGCCTCCACTTGCCGGAAGCGCGAATGTAAACGCAGTTCCTGTCGGCTCGGTCGGTGCCGCCCACAGACGCCCGTTATGGGCCTCTACGATCGAGCGACAGATCGCTAGGCCCATGCCCATGCCGTCTTCCTTCGTGGTGAAGAAGGGCTCGAAGATCCGTTCCCTGTCCTTCAGTCCATGGCCCTGATCCCGGACCTCGACCAGCACCATCCCGGTTCCGTCCCGCCAGGATCGGATGAGCAGCGATTTCAGCGCTTCGATCGAGGATTCCATGGCGTCGATCCCATTGCGGATGAGATTGGCAACGACCTGTTGAATCTGCACACGATCGACTGAAACGTGGGGCAGACCCGGCTTGAGATCGGTCTTAACGGAGACATTGTTCGCGGAGAACCTGTCACCAAGCAGCCTGCATACCTCCAAAATGATCTGGTTGATGTCGACGGCTTCTCTGGCCACTACCTTTTGTTTGAACAAGGCCCGGATCCGACTGATCACTTCGGCAGCGCCGTTGGCGTCGCGAATTATACGCTCGGCGCTTATCCGAGCCCGTTCGACGTTCGGAGGCTGGGCGGACAACCAGCGCTGGCAGGCGTGGCCGTTGGCGACGACAGCAGCCAGTGGCTGATTGATCTCATGCGCAATCGACGCAGAGAGTTCAGCGAGCGTTGCCGCTCGCATTGAGCGTGAGAGCTTGTCCTGTGCTTCCCGAAGCGTCTCCTGCGTTCGCATTTCGTCTTCGATGTCGATCAGGACGCCATACCATTGGACTATTAGCCCACTTTCGTCGCGCAAAGGCTCCGCACGCCCGTCGACCCAACGGTAGACGTCATCGTATCGGCGATGACGATACTTCATGAGAAACGGCTCGCCGGTTCTGAATGAATGAGTCAAATTCCGCGTCAGCAGCGAAATGTCGTCGGGATGGACGGTTAACTGAATCGCATTATCTAAATCCCCCAGCGTCAGGCCGGCATACTGAATGAGCTTCTTGTTCATATAAGACGGCACTCCTTCCGGAGTGGCACACCAAACGTATACGGGTATTGCATCGATCATCCTGCGAAGCTGCTGCTCGCCTTGCCTTAGCGCTTCTTCAGCTCGCACTCGTTCGTCTGCGTCGATGTTCACGCCATACCATTGGATGATGGCGCCGTTCTCATCGCGCAACGGCTCCGCCCGACCCTGATTCCAGCGATATTCCCCGTCGGCACGGCGCAGCCTATAGGTAAGCTCGAAGGTCTGCCCGGTCTCAATGGACCGTGCCCACGCCTGTTTGAATCCGGGGACGTCGTCCGGATGCATCATCTTGTAGGAGGCTCGGAACAGCTCTTCACTGGATAGCCCGACATATTCGAGCGTGCGCTTGCTGAAGTAGGTTGGTTCGCCTGCCGCATTCGAGGACCATGCGAGGGCCGGCATCGTGTCGATCAGTGTCCGGAGTTGCTGCTCGCTTCGCCTCAGCGCCTCCTCGGCGCGCTTTCGATCCTCGATGTCGATTGTGGTGCCGTACCACCCTATTACTTGACCATCGCCATCGCGCGACGGTCGACCCGAGGCTCGAAACCAGCGATAAGAGCCGTCGAACCGACGAACCCTCAGATCCACCTCGTAGGGTTCGCCCGTTTGAAGGCAGCCCAGCCAAGCCTTCGCGGCACGCTCTGCATCTTCCGGATGAACTACCTGCTCCCAGCCGAAGCTGTCCGAGCTTTCTATACGGTCCAGGTCTTGGCTGGGCTTGCCGACGTAGTCGATGACGCTCGGGTTGACGTACATGAAGTTCCCTTTCGGATCGGTCGACCATCCGAGCCCGGGCATGCTTTCCACAATCAGCCGCGCTTCATGTTCGGTGAGTCTCGACGATGTCGCGCGCCGGTAATCCCGAACTACCCAGTTGATCGCGAATGCGGTCGCCAGGAAGGCCGCAAACTTCAGGTAGACAATGGGTTCCGTCGGATCACCGGCCGGGAGAACGATGAAGGCAAACGCAATGCCGCAGACGGCGATCGAAAGGGCGCAGGACCATCTGCCCGCATAGAAGCAGAGCGCTGGAAGGGCCGCGAGCAGCCCGGAAGGCTCACCCGACAGTCCTCCCAGGATTACGCCGGCGCCGCCAATCGCGAATGCCAGCGTGCGCGGATGAAACGACGAGGAAATCTCCATCGCAGCAAATCCCTTGGTCTGGACCAGCATGCACAGTCATCACGCAGCGGCTCGAAGATCAGCCTGCCGCCAGGGACTCTGTCCGCCGGCGAGAGCATCATATCAGAGCAAGGCTCTGCCGTGGGTAACGGAAGTACATATATTGACAGGCTGCATTCGACAGTTACGAGGCCCGGCAGGCGAAGGTCGCTCAAACTGCTGTCCGCGCGCGCAGGTCCCAACAGCCCGTCTAATAGAAAGTCATAATAGGCGACGCTATGTCCGAGGCGGTACGTTTCTCCTGACCTCATTGATTGTTGGCCAAAGGATGAAGCCAACGAGCGGGCCCCGCTCGGACAGCGAGATTAAATCGCCTTCTGAGTTGGTTCACCGCCAATAGTCCTCCTGTTTTGGAGAGATGCACATGGCACGAGCGCTCGCGACCACCCAAACAACTCTGCTGCCGCCAGGCAAGATTTCGGTTGAGTTGGTCGTAAACGGCGTCGAAACCAAGTTTGATGTCGCTCCGTGGACAACCCTACTCGACGCCCTGCGGGAACGTCTCGATCTCACCGGCACAAAAAAAGGTTGCGATCACGGCCAATGCGGTGCTTGCACGGTGCTGGTCGATGGGCGGCGGATCAATTCCTGCCTCACCCTTGCCGTCATGAAGGACGGTGCAAAGGTAACCACGATCGAGGGGCTCGCGACGGACGGCGCGCTGCACCCGATGCAGCAGGCCTTCATCGACCACGACGCGTTCCAGTGTGGCTACTGCACGCCGGGCCAGATCTGCTCGGCGATGGGTTTGATCGCGGAAGGCAAGGCGAAAACCCCTGACGAAATCCGCGAAATGATGAGCGGCAACATCTGCCGCTGCGCCGCCTATCCCAACATCGTCGCGGCCATCCAGCAGGTAATGGGGGCATCATGATCAATTTCCAATATACCCGTGCCAGCGATGTCTCCGATGCCGTGCGGCAGATCGCGGCCGATCCCACGGCGAAATTCATCGCGGGCGGAACTAACCTGCTCGATCTCATGAAAGAGGATGTCGAACATCCCACGCGGCTGATCGACATCACAAGGCTGCCGCTCACGAAGGTCGAGGAGACCGCTACAGGCGGTTTGCGGATCGGTGCATTGGTGCCCAATTCCGACCTCGCCTGGCATGCGGCGATCACGCAGCGCTATCCGGTCCTGGCGAGCGCAATCTTGGCGGGCGCCTCGGCGCAGTTGCGCAACATGGCATCCACCGGCGGCAACCTACTCCAACGCACGCGCTGCTTCTACTTTTACGACACGGCGACACCCTGCAACAAACGCGAGCTTGGCAGCGGCTGCTCGGCGATCAAGGGCATCAATCGCATCAACGCGATCCTGGGGACGAGCGATGCCTGCATCGCGACCCACCCCTCCGACATGTGCGTGGCGCTCGCCGTGCTCGAGGCGAGGATCCATGTGGCCGGCCCCGGGGGCGAGCGCATCGTCCCCTTTGCCGACTTCCACCGCCTGCCCGGGGAAACGCCGGAACAGGACACCAACCTGGATGCGAACGAAATCGTCACGGCGGTGGAGCTTCCCGCCGAAGGTTTCGCCAGGAACTACACCTACCTCAAGATCCGCGATCGCCTGTCCTATGCCTTCGCGCTGGTGTCGGTGGCGGTCGGGCTGGAAATGGACGGCACCACCATCCGCCAGGCGCGGTTCGCGCTCGGCGGGGTCGCGCACAAACCGTGGCGCGATCCGTCGGCCGAGGCGGCGTTGAACGGGCAAGTCGCAAGCCCGGAGAATTTCAGGCGCGCCGCCGACCTGGCGCTGCGCGACGCCAAGGGATTCGAGCACAACGCGTTCAAGATCGAACTCGCACGCCGCACCATAGTTCGCGCTCTGACGCAGGCGTCTCGCGGCACGCCTCAATCCCAGTCCAACAAGAAAATCGCGTGAGGGAGCAATGTCACACGATCGCTCCATACCCCGACGCCCAGGTGACATCAGCCGCCGCGAGATCATGCAGGGCGCTATTGCAATTGGAGCGCTCGGATATGTAGGTGCCGACGCCGCGACGTCCGTGGCAATTGCGGCCGAACAACAAAGTCCAGTAGGCACGCCAATCACACGTTACATCGGCACCGCAATCTCCCGTATCGATGGAGACGCCAAAGTCACCGGCGGGGCGAAATATGCCGCCGAGTACAAGGTGCCGGGCCTGGTCCACACCTTCGTCGTCGGATCGACCATCGCCAAAGGACGCATCGTGCGGATCGATGCCAGCGAGGCATTGCTGGTCGAAGGCGTGATCGCGGTGTTGACGCACGAGAACCGCCCGCGCATGGCGGACAACGACAAGGCCTATAAGGACGACGCGGCGCCGGAGGGCGCGCCGTTCCGGCCGCTTTATGACGGCAAGATCAAGTTCAACGGACAACCGATTGCGCTCGTGCTCGCGGAGGAGTCGGAGGTCGCGCGCTTCGCCGCCTCGCTTGTGCGCGTGGAATACGAAGATGAAGCGCACGTCACGGACCTGTATCGCCAGCGTGACGCGGCTTTCGCATTGCCGGAGCCGGCAAAACCGCGGGGCGACGCAGCGAAGGCCTTTGGGGCGTCCGATGTGCGTCACGAGGGTGAATATTACGTCCCGATCGAGCATCACAATCCCATGGAGCCGTACGCTTCAACGGTAACGTGGGACGGCGGCGGCAAGCTGACGATCTATGACAAGACTCAGGGCGTGCAGAACGTGCATCGCTATGTGTGCGGCGTATTCGACATGAAGCCGGACGATGTCCGCATCCTATCGCCCTATGTCGGCGGGGCATTCGGCTCAGGGTTGCGCCCGCAGTATCAAGTGGTTCTGGCTGTGCTGGCGGCGCGCGCGCTGGAGCGGTCGGTGCGCGTCGTGCTCACGCGCCAACAGATGTACTCGCTGGGTTATCGACCCGCGATGATCCAGAAGATCCGGCTGGGCGCAAAGACCGACGGAACCCTCGATGCGATCACGCACGACGCGGTGACGGCAACGTCACAATACGAAGACTTCTATCGCCGCGAGACCACATGGTCGGGTCTGCTATACCACAGCGCCAACGCGACGTACGCGCACAAGCTGGCGCGGCTCGATCTTGCCACCTCCTGCGACATGCGCGGACCGAGCGCAGCGACCGGCGTCTATGCGCTCGAAAGCGCGATGGACGAACTCGCGGTTGCGCTCAAGCTCGATCCGCTGGAGCTGCGCTTGCGGTGTTACTCGGATCGCGCCCAGACCGAAGGCGACGTGCCGTTCAGCAGCAAGAACCTGCGCGAATGCTACCGCCAGGGCGCGGAAGCGTTTGGTTGGGACAAGCGCAACCCCGAGCCACGCTCCATGCGCGACGGCAGCGATCTGGTCGGCTGGGGCATGGCGACAGGCGTTTGGGAGGCATTGCAGATGCCGATCACCGTCCGGGTCGTGCTGACCGCGAACGGTCACGCGGAGGTGGCGTCCGCGACGTCGGATATCGGCACCGGCACCTACACCATCATGGCGCAGGTCGCGGCTGATATGCTCGGCTTGCCGCTCGGCAGCATCAGCGTCAAGCTCGGCGACTCGACACTGCCGCAATCGCCATTGGAGGGTGGGTCATGGATCGCGGCCTCAGTGTCGAATGGGATCGTGACGACATGCAAGGCGATCCGCGAGGAATTGTTACGTCTAGCGAAGAAAGTGCCGAACTCGCCGCTTGCGAAAGCAACAGTCGACGAGGTGGCGCTTGCGGACGGCAGGCTTATGAGCAGGCAAGATGCTTCACGCGCGATATTGATCGCCGATGTGATGCGGCACGGCGCAGTCGACCGAATCGAGATGGAGAAGTCCACCAGCTTTGCCAATGACGGCAAGCACGCCCATAACACGCATTCGGCGCTCTTTGCCGAGGTGAAGGTGGATGAACAGCTTGGTGTCGTCCGCGTCACCCGTGTTGTCAGCGCCATCGCGGCCGGGCGCATCCTGAACGCCAAGACCGCACACAGCCAGATCATGGGCGGCATGGTGTGGGGCATGGGAATGGCCCTGCATGAAGAAACGCTGATCGATCATAATTTCGGGCGCATAATGAATGCCAACATCGCCGAATATCATGTCCCGGTGAACGCTGATGTGCACGACATCAAGGTGATCTTCGTCGACGAGCAGGATGAGATCGTCAATCCGCTCGGTGTGAAGGGATTAGGCGAGATCGGTATCGTCGGCGTTCCGGCTGCGATCGCCAATGCAATCTATCACGCCACCGGAAAGCGAGTGCGCGATCTGCCCATCACGCTCGACAAGCTGCTGTGATTGAACGGTCGGAACAACAGTTTTCGACTGAGGACAGCCGAAAGTGGCGAACTGCCGGAAGAGGATGATTATTTGATTCAATGCCGGACCTGATGCGACGTTCCAGTTCACCTTGCGCTCGCATCGAGAGGCCCGGCTGTAACCTGGGCGAGCGTCAGCTTCTGCGTTCTAATTCTCCGAAACTGACCGACCGCTTTCGGGCCAAATCCCGCCCTCCAGCGGATTTGACGGGAACGTCGAATCCTGGCGCGACCATGCTATTCCGCCAACGGCCCGAACGGCGAAATTCGCCCCTTCTGTGCCGTTAAGAAGGTGCAACCCGGCCGATCAGAGGAGCGGGCTCGCCCAGATCTTTGAGTAGCTCCTCAATACGTTTACGCGTGCAATCGTGGCGTTCGGCTTCGCGATGAAATCCCTTCGCCAGCGCTTCATCCGCCAGCGTGATCTCTCGAATCCGGCGCTCCCGGAGCCTCGGCGCATATTCGGGTGTGGTCACGAACTTGGCGCAAGTCAGGTAGAGGTCACATTCGCACGGTCCTTCTTCCGGCAGCCGCAAACAGTGGCCGAGCTCAAGCTCCGTTCGGAAGAAGTTGCTCTTCAGCCAAGCCAATGAATCCTTCGGCATCGCTCTTGATCGCAATGTCTCGGCGAGCGGTCCGGCAATCAGCGCGCCTGGGCCGAGCACCTTCATGTAATCCTCGCGAACCGTCGCGTCGCTCAGATGCGCATAGACCAGCGTCATTCCGGTGCTGGTGTGGCCGAGCATCTTCATGACGGTGTGGACGCGCGCGCCACCCTCGATCAGCTCGGTGCCGACGGTATGGCGGAAACGATGGGCTGTGATCGTCGCGCGACCACGATCGTCGACGAGACCGGCCGTCTGGCACGCCGAGTCCAACGATGCCTCGAACAACGTCTGCGGCGATATGCATTTGCCCTTCAGCGAGAAGAGCCGCCGCACTTCGATGCCGGTGCGTTCGTCAGCAAACCCGCGGCCTGGCGGATCCAGTGCCTGAAGCTCCCGAATGGCCGTAGCGGCTTCCGGATGGAGCGGCACCATCCGCTCCTTGCCGGTTTTGCCGGCGGGAATCCTCAGGCGTGAAGTGCCATCGGGGTAGGTGTCGAGGCAATCGTACTCGAGCCGGGTGATCTCCGAACGCCGAGCGCCACTCCATCTGGCGATAATCAGCGCGGCTCGCTGATGGATATCAGGCAACACCCGAACCGCCGACATCAGTCGATCGAGCTGCTCGGCGGGAATGAAGCGCGGAAGGCGGGTCGGGCGGTTTGGCAGGTCGCGCGAACCGATGATCGGACGCAGTGGCGCATCAGGCCAATCCCAGGCGGTCGCGTCATGGAACATGACCGACAGACCGCATAGACGTTGAAGCTGCACATCGAGCGAAAGGCCGTCATCAACGAGGCTGGCCGCGTAGGCAAGAATGTGTTCGCGATCCAACTCGCTGAAGGATTCGATCTCCGGCGCATTGTGCCAAAGCCAGTTCGCCAGATGCCGCCCGCTGTTGCGATACTTCTCCAGCGTGCTTGGCCGTGCGCCCATGGCACCGCGCGCATCGGCATACCGGACGATCAGCACCTCCATCCTCGGCTTAACTCGGAAGATGCGGGGCTGGACGGTGGTGCGGCGCGGTGGCCTCGCCACAAGATGCTGATGATAAAGCGCGACCTGCAGCGACCAGGCAACGCCGCGCATCGCGTCTCGTCGGCTGCGAAAGAGCGCCTCGGATCCGAACACGATCTCTCGATCCGATCTCGCTTCCAGCGACTTCCAGGCGTCCCTGAACTCCTTGAGGTGCCGCTCGCCGGTGCTGATCGCGCCCTCGCCATAACGCAAATAGAAGAGCTTGATCGCGCGGCCGATGCGCTGGTGGCCGCGCTTGTATCCAAGCGTCACGAGCTGTTCGCCGAGCCGGTGCTGGAACGTCCTTACCGACGTCGGAAGATAGTCATCGCGGAAGCGGTGGTCGCTGACGCCGATGATCCAGTCCCAATCGAGATCGATCCGGCCGATCGAGGAAAGGAAGTAGATGTATTGTCGGCCTTTGACGCAGGCATAAGCGGATCCGCGCCTGACCTCCGATGCGCCGATCCGCTCATCGAGCGGCGCACTCAGCCAGTCATCGAGGTCGGGATAAAGTCGTGCGAACTTCCAGGCATGTTGAAGGTGATAATTGCGGCCCCCTAGAGGATGCGAGCCCACAACCGCCTCATAAAGGTCGAGCGCATGCCCGCCTTCGGGCCGTTCAAATAACTTCGACATAGCGCGTCCGCCCGCTTGCGCAGCGAGGGCGCGCTTGTAGTCCTCCAGCATCATGGCATCGCTGACCCTGGTGTAGCCTTGGTCGATCCATAGGAGGCATGGCCGAGCCGCTTTTGCAGCGCGAGCTCGCGCATTCCACCCTCCCAGAGCAACGTCGCGTGAGTGTGGCGCAGCGCATGCGGCGTGATCCATGGCTCGTGAAGACCCGCTGTTGCGCATCGGCGCTTGAACATCTTGGCGAGCGCGGCGTAGCTTAACGCCTCATCAGCCCTCGTTCCTCCGCCACAGACCAGGAAGAGATGGCGGGTCGGTGCGCTCCCCGGCCGCTCTGCCACAACGTAGCGGCTGACCGCGGCAAGCGCCTCCGGCTCATGAAGATCGATGACACGTTCCGTCCGGCTCTTCGTGCGCACGCCCTTGGGGTGATCGGTGCGATGCCGGATCGTGACGCGCCGCCGCCCGTACTCGATGTCGTCGAGGTGGAGGTTCAGCACCTCGCCGGGCCGCAGCCCGCCCTGCAGCATGAGCAGGGTCATCGCGCGATCGCGTGGCCGATCCACCACGCTGAGCAGGGTCTCCACCTGTTCACGCGACATCGGTCTGGGGAGCCGTTCCACCCGCTTCAGTCGACGCGCACCGCGTGACCTTCGTCGTGCGACGCCGCCACGCACCAGCTCTTGCGGTGTTGCGAGAGGATTGGCGTCGATGCCAGGTTCGTCCGCGAGAACGAGGTGATCGAAGAAACTGGAGATCGCCGCCATGGTGCGGTTGATGCTGGTCGGCGACAGCGTTGTCCGGATCGCGGCTGGAAACGATGTCAGCCTGACCCGATTGCTTTGGATATTGCCGTGCCACGCCAGCAGATCGACGCTGTGTGCCACCTTGAACGACGAGAGCGTCAGGCTGCTTTCTGCGAGAAACGTATAGAAGCGCCGTAGGTCATAAAGATAGGCAACAACGGTGTGGGGCGAACATCCACGACCAAGCAGACCGCGGACGAAACTCGCCGCGTGTTCGTCGACAAAACCATGTTCGTCGATCAGCTCAAAGCGATCGCCAGCCTCCGTTCGCATCCGAACAACGCGCATCCTCGAACCTTCCAAATCGCATCATCAATAAGTGTCCACATAAATTCGAAGAACGCGGAGGCCGGAATGAGACAGCGCTTGCTGTTTCCGAATTGCCGCCCTTCGGCGCGGAAGTTGAACACAGGCCCGCCCTTTGGTCCGGCAGGCGGAAATCCGAACGTCATCGATGCCAGTTCGATCGCATCGCCGGCGGCGCGCATTATGGGCGCCGGGTCATTGATGCGGACGTCGTCCGCCTGGGGCAAATCGAGTTCGGTTTGATGAGTGGGTATTTTGAGCGCCAGCGACGCCATAATTCGGCAATATTCGGCCCAGGCTATATGCTGCTCGTAATCGTTGCACATGGACGGCTCCAGACTGCGATCTTATCACACTACGGCATATAGAGACGCGACGGAAAGCGGCCGGCACTCAACCCCCGGATCTCGTTCAACCAGAATATCGGCCTCCTTTGCGGCCTCAAGGAAAGCCTTCCGAGCGTCGCGGGTCTCTTTGAGCCCCTCGATAACGCCAAGGCAGGCTTTGCCAAGCACGAGATCGCCCTCTCCTCCTTGGAAAGAAGCCCTACGGGCTGGGCATTCAGCGAGAGCTCAATTGCGAGAGGCGACCGCGTCACCATCGTGATCTGGAAGGCGCTGGCCTATGGACCGAGCGTCTTGAGGCGGCGCATATCATCGGCGGCCTCGGCCAACAGCCAGTCACGGAATGTCGTGATTTTGGGGAGTATCGACGTCGCCTTGGGGCAGACGATCCAGTAGGTCTTGGACAATCGCAGAGCCGTGGCGAACGGTCTTACGAGGCGCCCGTTGATGAGGTCCCAAGCCGCAAGCGTGGTGCGGGCGAGCGCGACGCCCTGGCCGTCGACAGCGGCGTCTATGACCATGCTCGCGCGGTTCAAGACCGGTCCGTGGGAGAGTTCGGCATCGACCACGCCAGCGGCCTCGAGCCATTCCGACCAGTCCTTTCGGTCATCAAGATGCAGCAACGGAAAATTCAGCACGTCGGACGGCTCGCGCATCCGCTGGTGAAGTTTGGGACTGCAGACCGCGAACAGTTGCTCGGAGCACAGGCGGACAACATCATGCCCCGCCCAATTGCCATCGCCATGCCGCACGGCAAGATCGACGTCCTCTCTAGCGAAGTCGACGTGATGCATGGTTGCGGAAATCCTGAGATCGATGTTCGGATGCGTCTCGGCAAACCTGCCAAGGCGGTTCACCAACCACTTGGCGGCAAAGTCGGGCGACGTGCTGACCGTCAGCGCTCCGGCCCGAGATAGATGCTGGATGCGTTGCGTGCCGAGAGCTATACGGTCGAAGGCATCGCGCACCACCTCTAGATAGGAGAGACCGGCCCGTGTGATGCTCAGCTTCTGACGTTCGCGATCGAACAGCCTGATACCCAATTCGAGCTCGAGCGCCTTCACCTGATGGCTCACCGCGCCCTGCGTCACGGAAAGTTCGTCCGCCGCCCTGGTGAAGCTCTCGTGGCGCGCCGCCGCCTCGAAGGCTTTGAGGGCGTTGAGTGATGGCAGTCGGCGGGCCAATTTCGCACCATGTCATGAGAAAAATTGGGCCGAGCACGAGAAACCATGCTTTGCGCCCATGGGCAGATTGGAGCATTTGAGCGCCACACGTCAACATGGATGCTGCGAAAGGATGAGAAATGTTGGATCACCAGCTGATTGAAGGGCGGAGACCTTCGTCGTCGCTGCCGACACATGTCCGTCACATCATCAACAATGTGATAGGACCGATCATGGTGGTATCGCGCTTCATACAACTCCACTGCCAACGCGAACAATTGGCCGAGCTCGAAGACCATCAGCTTGCAGACATGGGTCTGAGTCGTGCTCAGGTTCGGAACGAATGCGCAAAGTGGTTTTGGCAGGCCTAAATTCGCCATCAAAGCGCAAGGGCAAGTCGTCCTGGCTCCTCAAATATTTTGCGCGCCAGGAAAAAAGCCCGCTACGTCTTTCGACGAGCGGGCAAGTCTGCGGCTGCTTGGGGGTGAGATATGGGATTTCACCCAGCCGCGGATCGAAAACGACAGCCGCCCGCGATGGTTCCTATTCAGGGCCTTGGCTGCTTTTAGCTGGCTCGCCCGGGCCGGGTAGGCCCAACGTCAGTCGAATGCCACCCCAACAGACTGTCGGGGCGCTGCTGTTTTCTTGCAACCCGTAACGGCGCCGGCTCAATGCCGGTAGAACTGGTCGGGCGGAGACCCCAACCACCTCAAGCCCGACGAGCCAACGTCTGATCAGAGTGCGCGATCAGGGCCGGGATCAACCGAAGCTTGTGCAAGATGGAGGCCGGCAATTCTTTCCCGAGATGGGACAGGCGCACATCCGCCACGCTGCCGTCGCAGTGCAAGGTGGGAGGCCGGGCGGCGAAGGTTGTTTAGCATTGCCTAACGTAAGAACGTGTCTCGCACGTTTCACGAACGGAAAGTGTGTCTGGCTATATCGGTTATATTGGGGCCGAATCCTATAGGCGGAGCGACTTGTGCTAGGTGGCCCGGTCAGTCCGCAACGCCAGCATCGTGATGGACAATGACGTCCAGAATTGCCTCGTAGACGCTCCCGGTGTCTTCCTCGATCTCCACGCTGTTGATCCCGAGCGCCTTGGCGTCAGCGAACAGTTTTTGCGTCAGCTCGGCGACTGAGATGATGTCGGCGCCAACGGTCGCGGGTATGTTCGACGAAATCCATTTGTACAAAAAGTTGGTGCCGCGTGTGCTCATGACCAATTAAGCTGGGCACCCGAATTCGGTTCCACGTCGTTAGGTAAGAGCGTTCATTTCTAGTCGGTGGGGTCTACGGGTGAGACGCGATCGAAGACATGCAGCGCCACTGCCTTGTGCATCAGTCGAATGGTGATCGATTTTGAGTTGCTCAAAAATTCGCCCCAGCAAAGCCAATTCGGCAGAGCATGTCGCAAGTCTTCCTCGCCCGTAGGTGCTTCACACGGCCGATCAGGCCCGGCTTAACCCAACCCCTCGCCGGCCGTGATCTTGGCTCGGCTCGCCGCAAAGCTTGCCGCGAATTGGGAGCGGGCCGAACCCGAGAATGTTACTGCTAGCGAGCGGCAGGACTACCGGACGCGTTCATTGATCGCTGTCATGGGGGATTGTTTCAATCGGCTTTGGATGTTTCGGCGGCATGATTGGGAAGCCGCATGATCTCCTTCCCTGGCGACTTTTTAGGAACCGCTAATTTCTCTCGACTGCATATGTCATTTTTAATTGCGAGGATTCCAGGGTCATAAAATGCCCGACGTTCCCCATTGCTGAGAAGGCAACCCCGATGGATAGCGTGATTCCAAATGGCAAGGTTCATCCTTGCGTGGAAGTGGTCGAAGCCTGCGGCGAATGGTTCGTCCGCGTGGTCGAGGAAGACCAGGCGCTAACCCGAGCATTCGAGATTGAATCCTTCGCTCTGGCCTATGCAGAGGGCCAGCGGAGACGCCTAGGGCTTGCCGATTTCAAGAGGATTTAGGCTTTAGAGTTCGGTTTCAGCATCCGGGCCTCGCGCAAAAGAGACGACCAGCTGTATGAGAATGATAGACACAACTGCATTATGGGACCTTCGCATGCCATGCCGCTGCCAAGGCTTTCTTGGTCGCTATAGCGTCACTGAAAGGTCGACGAGGAGTAAGTCTAAAGTTTCATCTCTCAAATCCTGCGCAAATCTTCCTCGCGGCGCGTCTCCACACCGTCCATCAGAGTCCCATCGCGCCAATTGTGCCTGTCAACTTAGCCGGGAAGCGTTGGACCAATGCGTGTGGGGTCAGACTTAGTCCCCTCTACACGCTAAATACCAGATGCGGCAAAGGCGTGTGGACGGCCCGGCTTGGCAGGGCGGTCGGCTCAGTCAGCCAGCAGGCATTGTGATGCACGATGGCGTCGAGGATCACCTCATAGGACGCTGCCCATTTCTTCTTCGATCTCGTTGCTGTTGATCCCGAGCGCCTTAGCGTCGGCGAACAGCTTTTGCGTCAGCTCGGCGACTGAGATGATGTCGGCGCCGACCGTCTCGGGGACGTTGCTGGAAATCCACTTGTGAAGGAAGTTGGTGCCGCGCTTGCTAATCGCCCGTAAGCCGGAAGCAGCCGCTAGGGTCTGTTACCGGCCAAGAGGCAACCTCGAAAGGGGAAATGAGTTCAGACTCAAGCCCACGCTGGCCCTATAGTTGGCGATGATCCTAGAGGCCAGGGAGGCCCGTGCCTCAGTTGATTGGTGGGGAGAGTTGAGCTGCTGAAGACCCGCCCCCATAACCAATTGGCCCGCGCCCGGTTGCAGCGGACGCGGGCCGACCAAGAACACCTCCTTGGCCAGCAGCCGGAAGTGAGGACACGACCTAGCTGCCGCAAATCAAACAGGCGGTGCCGATCGAGGTTCCAGGCAAATTGAAAAAACCCGCCACCATACGATGGCGGGCTTTCTGACTTAGACTTATAGATGGGGCGAAAATTAGTTGGCGCCGCCGAGCTGCTTGGTCATCTTGCAGAATTCAAAGAAGGTAGCGGCCAGGTCATGCGTCGTACTCTACCAGCGAGGGCGGGAAGTGCTTATCCAGCCCTTTGAAAAAGGCATGTTGCTGACCGAGCTTCGCACTCACAACGAGATGGTCTCGGAAGACAGCGTCTTCAAGGAAATCAAGAAAACCGACTACGATCCCGAGCTGCTGGAAATCGCCGGCATGCTGATCGACAAGAAAGTCACCAAGTTCGACCCGTCGAAATTCGAAGACACGTACGAGGATGCATTGATCGCGATGATTGACGCGAAGCGAAAGGGCAAGGCCCCGCCGAAGCCAGCGCCGAGGCCGAAGGAGAATGTGGTCAACCTCGCCGAGATACTGCGCAAAAGCCTGGCCAGCGAAGGTGGCGCAGCAGCCAAGGGCAAGGCTGCAACTTCAAAGCGAAAGTCCGCATAAAACGCCTAAGGGCTTTTGTTGCCGGGCGCTAGTGGCCAGCGTGTCCTGCGTTCCGCTTCCTGGTGGCGGCCGCCTTCTTGCCCGAAGCGGATTTGCTGGCCTCGGACCTTGATGCTGAGGCCTTTCCGCCAAGCTCGCCCCTTTGTGGGCAGCTGGGTTGCCGGTGTGCTTTCCGCGCCCAGATCCGCCTTCCTTCTTGCCGCCGCCATCGCCCTTGTGCACGGTAGCCCAAGCCGCGCCCTGTCGCCAGACGCGGACCCAACCGGCACTTGCGCCGGCTAGCAGCTGAGGGAAGCTGCAAACTTAAGAACCAATTGAATCCGATCTTGTTCCAACGCCGGCGCCGGCTCTCGGATTTGGTGCTGTCAAGCGCTAGGGAACCAGCTCCGCGGGTAAAGCCGCACCAATTTGTCGAGGTGCAGGCGAACCAGTTGGCCTTCTGCAACGCAAATGTACCCTCGCCGACGAGAGAGGACTGACGACGATAACTATCTCAAACGTGAAGCAGGGTGTTCGCGTTGCCGTTCAAGATCGATTATGCGGCGAACCTGGAATACAACACCACAACGAAATCGTGTCGACTTGATCGTACTCGGTTGGCGAAAATACCCCTCAGGCGGGCGGATCGCCACCGTCGCCAGGCTCGTTCATATAGGCGCCGACCGTCGCCATCACCGCCAGGAAAGCAGCAGAGTATCTTGCAAAGCCGAAAGCCTGCGCGGCTGCCACTTTTGCGCCATGCGAATGCTGGCTGACGAATTTGGAAGCGGCGTCTTGAACTTCACCGGCCGCTTTCCCTAAGAGTTCGTGTTCATTCGCGGTCGGTTGAAACGCCCGGCCAATCATATGGCCGATCAACAATCCTGCGGCCGAGCCCGCAAAGGCTTTCGCACGAGCTAGGTTGGTGACGGTGTGGCGCGATCGATTCAAATCGGGAACGGGTACTGCCGCCCGGTCAGTGCTGACAGGAATTGACGCGCGCAGCTCCGGTAGAGAAGAGCGTTCCGGCGCGGAGCCGGACGAGTTGCTCCTTCTCCCAGCGTCAAAGACTGCCACGGCGCCCAACGCGACCGCCGCGGCCATGCCCCCGTTTTGTTTAATTGTCTCCGCCACACCTCCTACGACGCCGGCGACCTTGTGCTTGGCATAGTGGGTCGCGACATCGACCAGGTACCGAGGCTGCAAGCGACGGCTCACTTCGCTGACCGGCCCAAACAGCGCCTGCCGCTCCGCTCGGCTTTGGACCATAATCTCGCGAATTTCATCGTTGAGTGGAGCCATAGCGCACCCCCTGCTTCAATGCAGCCAGATCGCTGCGAACCTGGTTTACCGTCTCCACCGGAGTGATGGTCCATCCGACCAGTGCTCGCTTGGCCAGGTGAAGAGACAGCAGCCCCCCGCCGACCAGAATGATACCAACGATCAAACAGGCAACCATCGCGCCGACGCCAAAATGGATCATCGTCAGGATCAGGAATTGGACCATCGCGAAGGCGGCCAGCAAGAAGAAAATAGCGGCCGCGATTCCGCAGGCACCGGACGAGACAATCGTGGACGTCTTGCCTCGCATCTCCGCCTCGAGCAAGCGTAATTCCAGGCGCATCAAGGAAGCGAATTGACCTAGCACTTCGTTGACGACAGTCCCGAAGGGACGGCGATCTACACCATCATCCATCTCGCAAGTCCTCTATCAGGACCGGTCGGAGCTTCGCATGATCCGAGTTAGCATCACGCCGGCCAGGATGCCGACGCCGAAGAAGGCGGCCGGCTGCCGCTGCGCGAACTTCGTCACCGAGTCCATTAGTTCGCCGACGTTGCGATCCCTAATGTCGGTCGAGATCCGCTCCACACCTTCAGCCGCACTGCGCACCATCCCGGCGACCTGTGGTGATTGTTTTTCGATGTCGTCGGCGGCCTCCTTGACGGAGTGCGCGATGTTGGCGATCGCGTCGGCACCAGCGGTCTTGTTCGACTCCACCGCTTCCTTGAACGCACCTGCGGCGTCGGCGGCGACAGTGCCAGCGTAGTCCTTTGCGTCGGTCGATACAGAGGCTGCTGCGTTCTTCAAATGCGTCGCCGTTTCCGCTGCACTTGTCTTCAATTTGCCGATAGCTTCGGCGCTATTGCCGGCGGCGCGATCAGCATCCGTTCTATCAAGAAAATCGCCCTTGCCAGAGGGGCTGGATCGACTGAATTCATTGGTGTTGATCGGGTTCATGGTGTTTCCTCCTGTTATTTTAGGTGAACTCCGAGACGACCCTACGGTTCCGCGCATCGGCGAAAATCCTGTTGCGTAGTGGGCTGCCGTCGTCATAGGCGGCACAGCCCCTCGAATCGCAACGGCGAAGAGCGGTTTCGCTAGGGTCGCAGCAAGGCGTTCCAAGAGTGGCGAAAACAGAGGGTCGCCTTCCCAGCAAGGACGAGTTCCGCATCACAGGGAGTCGTCAACTTGGCTTGTTGATCGACGTGACCGCGAGGTTCGTCAACTTGTTGTTGGTCGCCTTCTCATGGTCGAGTATTTCGCTGAGCAGCTTGTGCGCCTCGTCATGCCCGAGGTTTTTCGCCCATTCACGCAGAGACCCGTACCGGGAAATTTCGTAGTGCTCGAATGCCTGGCACGCTGCCAGCAAGCCTGCCTCGAGAGCTGTCCCTGACGCTTCTTCCATCAGCCCGTCGGCTTCCTTGATAAGGCCCTCGATAGCGTCGCACTTCTCGCCCGAGGCCGTCTTGCCTATCGACTTGAACACCTGCTCCAGCTTCTTGATCTGCACCTTCGTTTCCTCAAGATGGTCCTCCGCAGCTTTCTTTGGCTTGGCATCGTTCGCCGCCTTGGCCACTTTGGGCAAGGCCCTTGGTAATCGCGTTTTCGGCGTAATACATATCCTGCAGGGTACATGAGCACCTCGCTGAATGCCGAATGGCCGCTGCCACCGTCGGCGACCCTTGGGCCGTCCCCGTTCGTACGAAGGGGATCCAGCGCGAATTGCGCGCTCGCCTGCCGTGGACAGTGCGCAAGCAGGTGAAGGCAGAGACCGGTCGCATTGCATTGAGGATGCCAGAAGGCGGGGCAGACGAATTCCAGGCCGCCTCTGTGACAAAACTCTGGAGGGCATCGACGAGCTGCCCGTGCTTCCACGCGAGGTAGAGGATGTTCTGACGTCTCTGCGCGTGAGCGCCACAAATGGATCAAGGATGGTCGGCTGCAAAGCATTGGCACGCGCACTGTCAAGATGCGCGGCAGATCCAAGAAGGTCACCTTTCACGTGTTCGATCCACGTCACATCGAGGACGTCCTGGATCGTGATCTCCCGGCCGTCTGGCGAGAAGAGGATTCGCAGGAAGTCTCGGGAAATAGGCGGCGCGGCGCCGGCAAGGCCCCCCTGACGCGCGCGGGAAAGTTGCAGGTAAGGTCCGCAGTACCAAGAGCGTCCCAGAAGCAGATGGTCAAAGGCCAAACCTTCAGGGGTGGGACGCGTTCGAGGTCGAGGGATTGTTGCGCTGATGACGACAAAAATGCGAGCCGTCATGCGATCGAAACTGCTTGTTGTGGCGCGGCTTTCAACGCCTGCATCGATGCGGCCCCATAAGGAAAAATTGGAACTCCCATAGGCTGACGGCGTTTTCGCTCTATCCGAAACGAAGGAGGATAGGGTGTCATGGACTGGAACCGTGTTGAAGGAAACTGGAAGCAGGTGAAGGGTAAGGTCAAGGAACAGTGGGGTAAGCTCACCGATGATGATCTCGACCGTATCGCCGGCAAACGCGATCAGCTCGAAGGCAAGATCCAGGAGCGTTACGGGATCGAGAAGGATCGCGTTCGACGCGATATCGACGACTGGTACGGTCGCCAAGGCTGGTAAACACCGAGACCCTGCCTATTTGAGAAGGGCGTCGTAAGGTTACCGCGCCCTTCTTTATTGCCTCTGCAACCATGGACATCCTGCAGAAGGCCTCGGCTGCTCCACTGCTTGGCAGGCCGATAGATCCGAATCGAGGGCAGTCCTTCCGTCAGCCGCGTCACCGCCTACAGCAGCCGAACATTTCCCTTTTGAAGCCGAGCTACGCACGCTCTTTACGCGGATGGTCAGCGTTCCGACCGGAGCGGCGTTCAGGTAGTGGAAAGCAAACTTTCCGGCCCTGACACATCGTTTAGGTGAGGCGCAGTTCATCACATTGCCATCTGCTAGCCTGGCAGTTGTCGAGTATTATCTTGCCATCGGCCGATATGGCGTGGCGTCGGTCAGTCCACCAAGCCGGCACGGCCGTAATGGTCAATACCCGCGAGCTGCTGATAAAGTATCGGCGGCCGAACAAGCTGGTGAAATGGCACCAAAGCCATAAAGAGGGCTTAGATTAGGCGCCTTACGTCCCATCGGAGTTGTCTGCGTCAATTTCGGCGACTTCCTCCCGACTTGTGCGAGAGGGGTGCATGAGATCGGACTGGGCCTCCTGTTCGAGTTGCGTGAGCTTCGATTTAATCTCATGCGGGTCGGCGTGCTCCAGCCCCACCACGTCGTTTCGGGTCTCTGCCAGCGCGATAATCAGCTCGTCCAGCTTGGCGTGTATGGCGGCGGTGTCTCGATAACCCTGGATCAGCACAACGCCCGTGATGATAATGGCCGCAACCGACAGTGCGTAGGTAACGGCATTTGTAAGACCGAAGGGCACCAAAAGAGTGCAGAGCACCATCGCCACGACCAAGACATAAAAGCCGGGCGGACGCGACAGAAAGTCGGCGGCGAGAAACAGGAACCGGTTCACGTGAGGAACAAGCCGGCCAAGAGGACAGTCAGCATGAGCGAGACGGGCACCGCAAGGTGCCATCGGGCCTCCATAACGCTATTGTGCCGCTCATCCATTGCCGTCGCTCCCAAAATCGCATCATCAAAAAAGACTCCAGCGCCTCCCGTCGGCGCTGCAGGTCTGCCCTCAACCGCCGTTTGCGGGAGCGGTCCGGTGCAGGGCGCTGCCCGATGAGGTGGATGGCGCCCTTCAAAAACAAGCCTCGACACGACACTTCGCCATCGCCGTCGGCCGCCAAATGCGGAGGTCTCCGGAAGGGCAACCTACTCCGTGAAATGTGGCGTGTGCCGCTTATCCTCGGCAGCATCGACGTCAATGCGTGCTTTTTCCGCATCGAAAGCGCCATGACGTACAATGGCCTGTGGTGCCGCGTCCGGCGTCTCATATGTCCACATGAAGTTGTCGGACGAGGCACCCACAGCATGGACACGCCAGTAGCTCGCGGTTCCTTTCAATGGGCTCTCGCTTGTGGTGCTCGTCTTTTCGAAAAGATCGAAATAGATGTCCTCGAAAGGGATATAGAACACGGGCTCGTGACCCTCTTCGCGAAGCACTTTTGCTCGTTCCGTGGCAGCCACTATTGCGTCGGAAAATCGCACTGTCACCGTGCCGGCAAACGGCTCTATTGCCAACCGCTCTGCATATCCTGAAATCGCGCTTGAAGTTTGCATCTGGTTTCTCCCTGGCGGATTGATAGCGGGGACAACGTGCTGTCCGCGACCGCGAAGACGAAATGCGCGGAGATGCATGAGGTTCCGGCATTCGCGCGAGAGCGTCGACAATTCGGCCCGAGGCGCGTTTGGTTGGGGAAGTCACGCGCCATAGCGTGTTTCCGACAACGTCGGCGTTCACAGCGCGCCGGCCTTGTCGACGGCCAGGGCCAACGGGCCGCCACGCCTTTGATCCTCCCAAACGATCGCTTCTGTCCCTTGCCAAATCTTGCATCGCGCTTTTCTTGAATATCAATCTACGCGCAACAGTGGTTTAGGTCGACGCAAGTCAAGCGAAAGGCGCCTGGCCAGGGGAACTCGAGGGTCCTTTGCGGGTTCTAATCCGCGTCATCGGGTGCCAGTATGCCGTCGACAGTGATCCGAAACACCAACTACGATCCCACGACCAGGACCCTCTCCGTCTGGTTTGTGCCGAGCGGCAATCGCTATGAGTATGAGAACGTTTCTCCAGCAACCTATGCCGCTTTCAGGAAGGCCTTCTCGAAGGGCCGCTTCTTCAACGAATTTATTCGCGATTTCCACAAGTGTCGCCGCGTGGCATGACCGCCTGTTCGAGCCACTCCGCGGCGCGAGGCAGAGATTACGTCCTTGACGTCTCGGCGGAGCAAATATGCCCGTGAACCGGGACACCATGTCCCGCCCGTCCGATAACCCATCGGAGGGGAGGCATCGTGGTTGAATAGGCAATCGTAGTCGCCATGGCCAGGTACCGCTATTCGCCTTCTGCTGAGCGCACGACGAGAATACCGGCGTCTGAGGCACGCTTTCGCCGCTGCATTCATAGTCGCACGGATCCAATATCTGACCCGTCTGTCAGCAAAGGCGCGACCTCAACGAAGTCGCGTCATCCGTGGAACCGTCCGGCAGATTCCAAGTTCTATGTATCCGGGCTCGGCGGACTGATCAGTACGTTGGATAACTCCGGGTACGTTCTCGATGTTGCTTCACTTGCCGGCGGGACATCGCGGACCGAGGACACCGGTTCGACGAGTGAGACTCATTCGGCCTCGCTCTGCGCAATGAGGCTGAAGATGACGTCGAAGACAAGGCCGGTCACGATCAAACCGTATGCAGGACCGGCGGGTGGCTGGGGCTCGGCGAAATCGGTGACCGCGATCATCGCCAGAGAACACGTCCCCTTTAAAGGGACAAGGCTGCTCTCGACCCAGAACAAACCCGAAGGCTACATGTGTGTCAGTTGCGCCTGGGCAAAACCGTCGCAGCCGCACCCACTCGAGTTCTGTGAAAACGGCGCCAAGGCGACCGCTTGGGAAATTACCTCCCGAAGGGCCGATCCGGCTTTTTTCGCCAAACACACGCTGAGCGAGCTGGAACTCTGGCCGGATCACGACTTGGAGGAACAGGGTCGTCTGACCCAGCCTATGCGGTGGGATCAGATCAGCGACAAGTATGTCCCCGTGACGTGGTCAGAAGCGTTCGGTGAGATCGGCCGGGAACTGCGCGCCCTCGATCCCCATCAGGTCGACCTCTACACCTCTGGCCGAGCATCTCTTGAAACGAGCTACATGTACCAGTTGTTCGCGCGCATCTACGGCAGCAACAATTTGCCCGACAGTTCCAACATGTGCCACGAAAGCTCTTCGGTGGCGCTTCCGGAAAGTATCGGCGCCTCTGTCGGCACGGCAATTTTGTCGGACTTCGAAAATACCGACTGTATTTTCTACATCGCCCAGAACGTCGGGACATCTTCGCCCCGGCTGCTGCACGACCTCCAGGATGCTGTCGACCGCGGGGTGAAGATCGTCACCTTCAATTTACTGCGCGAACGCGGCCTGGAACGCTTCGTCAATCCGCAGTCGCCGGTCCAGATGCTGACCGGCAAAGAAACGAAGATTTCGTCGGAATACTATCAGGTCAACAATGGCGGCGACATAGCGGCCTTGTTCGGCGTCTGCAAGGCGCTCATCGCAGCCGATGATGCCCTCAAGGCGTCCGGCAAAAGTCGCGTGGCCGGGAAAGACGGCAAGCCGAAAGACCCCGGCAATGCGGCAATGGTCGCTTTCGCGGCCTCGATGGCCTCGGTCGACAAGAAACATGTGCTGGATCATGATTTCATCAAGGAGCATACCGCTGGATACAAAGAATTTGCTCAGGCCGCACGGGCCTACCAGTGGGATGAGCTGGAGCGCGTCTCGGGGCTCGGCCGCGATCAGATGATGCAGGCTGCGGCCACCTATGCCAAATCCGATGCGGTCATGATGGTATACGGCATGGGCCTGACGCAGCACCTTATGGGCGTCCAGAACGTCAATATGATCTGCAATCTCGCGCTGCTGCGCGGCAACATCGGCAAGCCGGGAGCGAATATCTGTGCCGTCCGCGGCCATTCCAACGTCCAGGGACAACGGACCGTCGGCATCACGGAAAAGCCGGGGCTGGCTCCGCTGGATAAGCTTTCCGAACTCTACGAGTTCGAGCCGCCGCGCTGGACGGGCCGCTCAACGGTCGAGACGTGCGGGGCCATCATGAACGGTCAATCCCGCGCCTTCATCAGCTTGGGCGGGAATTTCTTAAAAGCGGTGCCGGAGACCGGAGCCATAGAAGAAGGATGGCGCAAACTGCGGCTGAGCGTTCAGATCGCGACCAAGCTCAACCGCAGCCACGTCTTGCACGGTGAGATCGCCTATCTCCTGCCCTGCCTCGGCCGCATCGAGGTGGACCAGCAGGCGACTGGTCCGCAGGCGGTCTCGATGGAAAGTTCCATCGCCCATTTCCATGGCTCGCGCGGCAAGGCGAAGCCGGCCAGCCCGGAACTGCTGTCGGAGCCGGCTATCGTTGCCGGCATTGCCAAGGCCACGCTCGGCGAGACGAAGGTTCCCTGGGACGCGTGGGTCGGCGATTATGCCGAGATTCGAGACGCCATCGAGCGGACGTACCCGGAGACTTTCAAGGATTTCAACAAGCGCCTTTTCAAGCCTGGCGGGTTCGCCAGACCGTTGCCGGCGCGCGAACGCAAATGGGTGACGCAAAGCGGTAAAGCAAATTTCATCACGCCAGACAGGCTGTTTCCGGAATTGTCTACGTCGCAGAGTACCGACGTCCTTCATCTCGCGACGTTTCGCTCCAACGATCAGTTCAACACCACGATCTATGGCTACAGCGACCGGTTTCGCGGCGTGAACGGCACGCGCCAGGTTGTATTCATCAACCCAGAGGATATTGCGCGCCTGGGATTTGCCGATGGCGAAATTGTCGATCTGACTACGGCGATCGATGAGGCTACCGTGCGCAAGGTGACGGGATTGAGGGTCGTTTCCTACAACATTCCGAAGGGCTGCTGTGGGGCCTATTTTCCCGAAACAAACCCACTCTTCCCGTTGGCTCACCATGACCCGAAGTCCAAGACACCTTCGTACAAGCTTTTGCCAGTTCGTCTTAGCCGATCGATCTTACATCCAGATGAGTGACCCATGGGGACGGAAAGCGTTACGGAGAAGGCGAACGTAAATCCGGCGTCAGCGTTGATGGTTGCCGGCCTTCTACTTCTTATCAGCTCCGGCGGGGTCTTCGGCTGGTTGCGGCAAGCAAGAGAGCTTCGCTTGGACCCGCCCGGTGTGTCCGATCTTGACCGATTCCGGCTCATGCAAAACGGCATCAGCGGAACGCCGCCCGAGAGTTATTTCGCGCTTGGCAAAGTATATGAAAGCGACGCTTATAATCTGAGCCAGGGCAAGCGTCTTTATAGTTGGTTCGGCTGTGCCGCGTGTCACGCCGACGGGCGTGGCGGTATCGGGCCCAGCTTCCTCGACGGCTGGTGGCTTTACGGACCAGAAATGGTGTCCATCGTCGCTTCCATCCGGGACGGCCGCCCGCACGGCATGCCGGCCTTTCGCGACAAGATGACGATCGAACAGATCTGGCAGCTTGCAGGATATGTCCAGACGATCGGCTCCTATACGCCGAAGGTGGCGGCGCCCAGTCGCAATGATGACAAACACACCCGCCCGGCCGAGAATCGCGGTCCGGCAAAAATCCTGTTCGACGAGGGGCCGGCAGGCGTCCATGCGGACCAGGGACCCTCGCCTTGAGAACCGCCCGACCCCTACTGTTGTCGGTCATCATTGCCGTCGCGCCGGGCTGCAGCGGCAACCAGTCGGCGCTTAATCCGCATGGCGCCCCCGCCATCCATGTCGAGCATCTGATAATCGGAACAGTCGCCGCGTGCACGGCGGTCTGGATTCTGGTGATGGTAATACTTGGCCTAGCGCTCCTGCGGCGCCGCCGCGCGGCAGCGGACAGCGCGAAGTCCGAGGCCCGGCTGACAATGACCGTGGTTGCCGCGGTCGTGGCCACCGGGGTCATCATCGCCGGTCTGACAATCGCCAGTTTTTACACCACCCGCAGCATCGGCGGCCCGGAAAGTGCCGCGCTGACGATTACCGTGAGGGGACAGCAATGGTGGTGGCAGATATTCTATGCCAGTTCCGGTGCAACGCCGGGCTTTCAGACTGCCAACGAAATCCACATACCCCTCGGTGAGGATGTAAACATTCGGCTTGAAAGCGCCGATGTCATCCATTCGTTCTGGGTTCCCAGCCTCGCCGGGAAACAGGATCTTGTTCCGGGTCGGTCCAACAGTTTGCTGTTACGAGCTGAAAAGCCGGGTGTCTATCGTGGCCAATGTGCCGAGTTCTGTGGGTTGCAGCATAGCCACATGGCGATTGTGGTGATCGCCGAGGCGCCGGTGGACTATGAACGCTGGGCGGCGGCGCAACGTGGCGATGCGATGGTACCAGCCGATCCGGACGCGGCTGCGGGACAGGCCGCTTTTCTGGCAAAACCCTGTGCCGCCTGCCACACGGTGCGCGGCACGCCGGCCAACGGCACGACCGGACCGGACCTTACACATATTGGCGCCCGGCAAACGATCGGGGCCGGGCTGCTCGAAACCACGCGCGGTTCACTCGCGGCCTGGATCGCCGATCCTCAGACGCTCAAGCCCGGAAACAATATGCCAATGGTCCCGCTGACCAGCGTGGAACTCCAGAACATCTCCGCATACATGGAGAGTCTGAAATGACGCGCGAAGATGACAGCGAGCTCCGTGACACGGCACTCGAGGCTACCGAACTGGACCGCCGCCTTACGGCGACGTGGGCAACGCCACCAGGCCTGTGGGGTGCCCTTTCGACGGTCGATCACAAGATCATCGGCCGGCGCTACATCACCACGGCCGTTGTCTTCCTGGCACTTGGCGGGTTGCTGTCCCTGCTGATGCGGCTGCAACTGGCGCAACCCGAAGCCCGGTTTATCGGGCCCGATCGCTACAACCAGATTTTCAGCATCCATGGCACGAACATGATGTTCCTTTTTGCCGTGCCCGTCATGCAGGCGATGGCCGTCTACCTCGTGCCCTTGATGGTGGGAACGCGGAGCATCGCTTTCCCGCGCCTCAATGCCTTCTCCTACTGGATGTATCTCGCCGGCGGCTTGCTGCTGTGGATCGCCTTTATGCTCGATGCCGGTCCGGATGTCGGGTGGTTCGCCTATGTCCCGCTGTCTGGTCCCGAATATGCGGCTGGAAAGCGCGCCGACATCTGGGCTCAGATGATCACCTTCACCGAAGTCTCAGCGCTCGCGGTCGCCGTCGAGATCGTAGTGACCGTCTTCAAGCAACGCGCGCCGGGAATGTCGCTTGACCGGATCCCGTTGTTCGTCTGGTCGATGCTGGTTACATCGTTTCTTGTCATCCTGGCCATGCCGGCAATCATGATCGCCAGCACGGCCCTTATCCTCGACCGGCTTGTCGAAACACATTTCTTCAATCCGGCCGAGGGGGGTGATGTGCTGCTATGGCAGCACCTGTTCTGGTTCTTCGGACATCCCGAAGTCTACATCATCTTCCTGCCGGCGGTCGGCATGGTATCGACGATCGTCGCAACGTTCACGCGGCGGCCCGTGTTCGGCTATTTGGGCATGGTGATGGCTCTGATCTCCACGGGCGTCCTGGCTCTCGGACTGTGGGTGCATCATATGTTCGTGGCCGGGCTCCCGCGGCTGGGGGAAAGCTTTTTTACCGCCTCGAGCATGGCGATCGCCATACCAGCGGGATTGCAGATCTTCTGTTGGCTCGCGACGATATGGGCCGGTCGGCCAATCTTCAAAACTCCATTTTTGTTCGTCATCGGCTTTATGGTCATATTCGTCATTGGCGGGCTGACCGGCGTCATGGTGGCGTCAGTCCCGTTCGACACGCAGGTTCACGACACCTATTTTGTCGTCGCGCACTTTCATTATGTTCTGGTCGGCGGCGCGGTTTTCCCCTTGCTCGGGGCGATTTACTACTGGTTCCCAAAGTTCACGGGCCGGATGATGAGTGAGACACTTGGCCGATGGGTGTTCGGCCTGATCTTTGCTGGCTTCAACCTGACTTTTTTTCCCATGCACATTCTCGGCCTGCGAGGCATGCCGCGGCGCATCTATACCTACCAGCCGGAAATGCCGTGGTCCGGCCTGAACATGTTAATCAGCCTCAGCGCTATCATTCTCGCCGTAGGGTTCCTGTTGTTTTTTATCGACGCGATACGCAGTGGCAGGTCAGGTGCCCCCGCGCCATCCAACCCCTGGGGCGCCTCGACACTCGAATGGGCGACCTCGTCGCCGCCCCCGCCGTACAACTTCGCCCGGACGCCCGTGGTCGGCAGCCTTGAGCCGCTGTCGGATAACCCAGACATGCTCCCCGTCGCGGCGGGCCTCCGCGTTGATTGTCGTGAGCTGCTGGTTACCAGCGTCGTGGAAGCGATTCCAGAAGCGCGTGAACCATCGTCGGGGGATTCGATCTGGCCACTATGGGCAGCACTCGCCACCACAGCGACGCTGATCTGGTCGATCTTCACCCCTTGGGCGGTTGTCTGGGGCTCGATACCAGTTGCGATCGCACTCATTGGCTGGTTCTGGCCTAAGGGCACGTCGGAGGACGATTCATGAAAGAGAAAATCGTCCTCGACCTGGGGGAGCTTCCATCGCATGGCCTCGGCCCGCCAGTGTTTCCTGGTGGGGAACGCTGGCGTTCATGCTCATCGAAGGCACCGGCTTTGCGCTTTCGATCGTCGTTTATCTCTACCTCATGAGCCTGGCACCGAGCTGGCCCCTGAATGCCGCACCGCCCGACCTGCTCGCCGGTACGAGCCTGACAGCTCTGTTGGTGGCAAGCCTTGTTCCCAACCTCTTTCTCGCCCGCTGGGCGCGCAACCAAAACTTGCTGAAGGTTCGTGTCGGCCTCATCGTCATGTCCTTACTTGGGATAGCGCCGCTGATCCTACGTGCCTTTGAGTTTCCGGCAATGCACATCAAGTGGGACCAAAACGCCTACGGCTCAATCGTGTGGGTCATGCTCGGCCTCCATACGACGCACATTCTGACCGATCTGATCGAGACGCTCGTGCTGACCTGCCTGATGTTTTCACGGCATGGCGACAATGGGCGGCGTTTTGGGGATGTCAGCGACAATGCAATGTACTGGAACTTTGTGGTTGTTACGTGGTTGCCAATGTATGCGTGTCTCTATTGGGTTCCACGGCTATGACGAACAGTTGGCTTCGATATGCCGGCCTTGTCGTGCCGCCCCTCGCCTGGGCGCTCAGCACTCAGCTTGGACAAATTACACCCTACATTGATTGCCGACAGACTGTTTCCTGGACCGCTGCCTCTTGCGCCGCACTTCTCGTCGCGTCGATCGCCGGCGTCGCTGCGTTACGTCCCACGTCAACGGGATCGGTCAAATCAAACCGCTTTGTTGTCGACGTGGGTTTTCTGATTGCACTGGCGTTTGTCTTTGCACTGTCATTGCAGGGGGCGGCTACGATGCTGCTCGACCCATGCCAGCGCTGATCTGCATACTGATCTTCTTCATGATCGCTACCCCTGCGACAGCGCATGGAGACGAGGCGCATGGCTCGGGGTTTCCCTGGACATTTGACCCGTGGATCGTCGTCCCGCTTGCGATGCTTGCTATACTCTATGGCGTCGGCATCATGAGGTTGGCGTGGCGAGCCAGACGGCCTGGCGGCATGCTCATCCCCGCCTTGCTGTATTGCGGCGGCATGGTGACACTGGCGGGCGCGCTGCTATCGCCGCTTCACTGGCTGGGCGAGCACCTTTTTACCTTCCATATGATTGAGCACGAGATCGTCATGGCCGTTTCGGCACCCTTGATCGTGCTCGCGCGGCCGGTTGGTATCCTGCTGTGGGGTTTGCCCACAGCCGCACGTCAGGCGGTCGGGTCGGTGATGCGCTCCGCGTTGATACGCGGACCATGGGACTGGTGTACGGGCGCCACGAGTTCAACCATCCTTCATGGCGTGGCCATCTGGGCCTGGCATGCACCGGTGTTATTCGACGCGGCCGTGACCAACCCGACCCTGCATGGCCTCCAGCATCTCAGCTTCCTTGCGACCGCGATATTGTTCTGGTGGGCGATTGTCTGGCGAAGCGATTATGGGGCTTCAGCCTGGCATCTGTTCGCGACCATGATCCACACCGGCGTTTTGGGCGCCTTGATCGCACTCGCCCCACACGTCCTCTACATCGCCCAGACCCACGCGGCGATGACCTGGGAGCTGACGCCCCTGGAGGACCAGCAATTGGCAGGCATTATCATGTGGGTGCCTGTCGGCACGATCTACGCCGCGGCGGCGATGACGATGTTGGCGCTGTGGATTCGTCGCTCGAGCGAAAGAAAGGCGCAAAATGTCTGATCTTCCTGCGTCTCCCTCCGGTCGCGCCGCATTGATGGCCGTTGCCCTGGTCGCGGCATCGGCTGCATTTGTCGCGGCCAATGTCGCGCGCGACAACCACACCCAGGCGGCCGTAGCCAAAACGATGACCGGCGGCGATCCCGAACGCGCGCCGGAAATCTTTCGCCGCTACGGATGCTCCGGTTGCCACACGATACCCGGCATACCGGGAGCGGACGGCCAGACCGGTGCGCCGCTCACCGGGTTGTCAAAGCGTGTGTACATTGCCGGCGTGCTGGAAAACAATTCCGACAACCTTGTCGCATGGATCGTTTCGCCCCGGAGCTTCTCCCCGCAGACGGCGATGCCGGCGACCGGCATCTCGCAACAGGAAGCCAAAGACCTGGCCGCGTATCTCTATGCTCAGTGAGCCTTGGATGTTTTCACGCAATTCCGGTTGCGGACGGAAAACCGGTTCACATTTTTGCTAGCATTGCTTCAAGGATGCGGCGTCGCAACGGGCGCAAGAGCTTTGATGTAACGTGCGATCGCCTGGCGGTCGCCGTCAAGCAGCATTGTCGTGTTGGTCACGACATCGGCCATGGAGGATCCGACGCGACCGTGGTTGGGCGTTTCCCCCGTTTTGAGCATCGTTGCGATGTCGTTCTCTGTCCATTCTCCTAACCGGTCCTGGGTGATGTTCGGAACGAACCCCGTGCCTTGAGGATCGATGCCGCCGGCAAAGCGGGTATCCGGCTTAATTGCGCCCATCGCGTTCCGTGTAGAGTGGCACTCCGCGCAATGCGATACGGTCTCGACGAGATAGGCGCCGCGATCATGTACAGGGTCCCCGTCGAGATGCGCAGCGGTTCTTCCTTGGCTAAAAAACAGCAGTTTCCAAATCCCGACGGATCGCCGAATGCTGAACAGGATCGCGGGACTATGCGGCGGCGCACGCCCCGCTACCTTTGGGAGGGTCTTGAGATAAGCGTAAAGGTCCCTGACGTCCGCGGCTGTCATGCTGGTAAAGCTCGTGTAGGGAAAAGCGGGATAGTAGTGTTTACGCCCTGGCGACACGCCGCCGATGAGCGCATTTGCCAGGTCGGTAACGCTCCATGCGCCGATCCCATCGACGGGATTGGGGGAAATATTGGGAGGCCGAAACGTGCCAAACGGTGAAGCCAGCGCCATACCGCCGCCAAGCCTCAGGCGGTCAGGCTGTCCCGGTGTTGCGTGACAGGAAGAGCAATCCCCCGCATTGAAGACCTGCTCACCGTTGGCGACATCGCCTGCGCCATCGAATTGTTGATCCTGATCCGAAAACGGGGGCCGCGCCGCGGTCATGTACCACAGGGCTGCGCCGGCAACGCCTGCACACAGGAAAACTGCGAGAGCAAATTTCCACACAGTGTTCATGCTGGCGTTCCGCCAGCGGTCCGGCGGCGACGCCTCGCTCTTGCCTTCCATTCCGACCTTCATGTGAGAAAGTTGCTCAAGGCTGCATCGCAGCCGAGGCCGGGTTGGATCGGAGATATCGAGCTTGTCCCAGGGTATGCGGTACAGGCAATCGCGGTGGCGCAGGTGAAAGAGATCCAGAACCGCGCTGCCAATAGCCAGGGCGGAGAGGCGCTCGAAAGCGGCAAAAATGCCGACGTGGAATTCGGTAACGAGCAGATCGTCACCGTCACGCTCTGCGCGTATCTCCTCTATGTGACCGACCTTCTTGCCGCTCAGCGAGAGCACCCGTCGACCGGCAAGATGTTCGAGGTTGACGGTGACCATCCTCAGGCTCCCGGGATGCGGCCGATGACGTGGTCGCGCAGCCAGTCCTGCCAGTCGAAGATCGCCGTCCGACGCACGTCGATGTCGACTTTGATGTCGACATCAATATCGCGCACCTTCTTCCAGGCTATGCGGTGGGGCTCGGCATGGCGCTCCCCGCCAAGCCTTGCCGCGAGCCATGCCATCCAGCGCCCCGGCCGCGCACCCAGGCGGCGCGCCAGCGTGATCGCCCCGAGTTCGATCGCAACGATCCTTGGCGGCTTGTCCGGCCTCAGCTCGGCCACCAGTCCGTCTACCTTGCCGATCTTGACCTGCTTGCGGTCAACGACCTGTTTGTCCAGTAGATCGCGCAGCAAATCCATCACGAACCTCCGAAAATCTGCAAGGGAATGGTCACCACGGCAAGGACGAAGCCGAGCGCGATGATGAAGATCACCGCAGCGTTCGAAATCATGCCATTGCGATGCTCACCGACATAGCGCTCATCGTTGAGCAGGAAGAGAAACGGCACCACGGTAAGCGGCAGGCTGGCAGCCGTTACGGCCATGGAGAAGATGGTGAGTTTCAGCGGATCGAGGCCAAGCGTTATCGGGATGGCGGCAAGCAGCAGCGACAGCGTATAGATACCGCAGAAGGCGGGATCCTCGCGGGGCTTGAGGTCCTCGCCCCACGTCCATCCGAAGCCTTGGGCCACCAGATATGCCTGCTGCAGGCCGATTTCGAGTGCAGCGCCGAAGCAGGCTATGGCAAGCGATGCAATGAACAGGACAAAGCCCCAGAAACCGAATGTCGGGATCAGCAGCAGGGGCAATTGGTGGTAATCGTTGACCTGGTTGATGCCGTGCGCGCCAAGCACAAGGGCGGCCACGATCAGCACGCCGACCGAGATCGTGCCGCCGAAGGTCATGCCGAGGCCGGCAATGGCGCGATTGGTGCCGAGGTAGGTTTTGTTCCAGTGATCCTCGATGGCGCCCGAGGAATAGAACGTGAAAAGGTAAGGCGATATCGATGCGCCCAGAATACTGACTGCCATGAACCAGTAGTTTGCCCCGTCATGCTCCGGGAGGCTGGGTATTGCGCCGGCCGCAACCGCTTTCCAATCCGGTTTCAGCATCACGGCGGCGACCACGAAGCAGAGCGTGACAAGACCGAGGATCGCCACGCCCTTCTCGATGAAACCGAACGTGCCTTTCCAAAGCAGCAGCCATGTCAAGAAGGCCACTGGCAGCGCCCACCATTGGAAGCCTATCCCTGTCGCAAATTCCGCCGCGATCGCAACGCCGCCGATCTCTGCCGACATCACCATGAAGTTGACCAGCAAGGTGGCAAACAACGGCCACAGGAAGGCGTTGAATCCGAACCGCTCGCGGATTGCGTCGACGATCGTGTGGCCGCTGACGGAAGCGAACCGGCCAGCCATCTCGACCAGGAAGATGATGCAGATCGTACCCAGCAGGATTGCCCAGATCAGCCGGAACCCGAAAGTCGCACCGGCTTGCGCTGCTGTCGCCATCGACCCGACCTCGAGGAAGCCGCCAACGCTGGTGACGATGCCAAGCGAAATTTCAACCAGCTTCTTCATGATTTCGGCGCGACATATTTGGTATAGGCGGCGAGTTCGGCAGTAGCCGTCCGAAGGTCCTGCAGCGCCTGACCCACCTGTCGCGGGTTGCCAGCCTCAACCCCCGCCTGGGCGCGCCTTGCCGCAGCAGACAGCTGGCCGATCGCCGTGACGACACCACGTCGCTCGCCGGGTTGATCAGAGTTGTCAGACTGGAGCTGCCGTCTGGCCTCGGCAAGGATTTCGGCCGTCGATTGCAATGCCGCCGATGCATAGTCCGACGGTGCGGCGCCGGCGGCCCAGGCGTCCACGACCATGGCCGCCGTCTGCGAAGCCGACGCCGCGATTTTTGATTGCTGTTCGATGGGCTCCGAAGACGAACAGGCCGCCAATGCGAGCAGGGTCAGCAACAGGTAGGAGCGCCAAAGCCAAAGGTTTTTGTCACGGGAAATCCCTGCGGCTAGTTGCATGGCAGCCATCCAGTTATCCTCCGGCCAAACTGTGTTGCGGACGATGTCTGCTGGAGGCGTTGACGTGCGGGACGACGGGCATAGCCGTTGCGTTTCCCTCCGTCTGGAGCATATCTGCACCTGATCGGTATGATCGGTGACATCAGGCGCCCCGGACTACAGATTTCGGCTTCCTAGGAAAGCGGACCACGTCGATGGGCGAGGTCGATTGTGACATCCCGGAGGGATTGGGACCGGCCTGCTCGCCACCGTCTGGCCCACGAGGGTGCAACGTCACAACGTTTGGCGCCGATAACGCGGTCCGCTGTTCGAAAAGGCGCACAAGTTGGGGGTGGAGGCCGTCACTCCGGCGCGAGGCCATCTCGTGAAGAAATAGGAAGCAATGCATTGCGTGTCCTTTCCACGCCAACGTCTTCATCGATGCCGTGCAACCGGACTGCTGCTCCCCAGAGATCGAGTATCGCGCCGAGGTCTGGTTTCGCCCGCCTGCCTCAATATTGGAGAATAAAAGCTGCCGCCGCCGGAAGGTTCCGCAGCGCTGCACAAATTCACCCGTTAGGGCCGACGGCGACGCCGATCAATGCCGGCAGGCGTTTGCCCGTATGGCCAAACTGGTGGGCTTGCATATTGGCTCATTCATACTTGCGCGGCTGACATCTCTGTCCGGATCTTCCTCGGGGCCGGTAAAGGCCGATGACCGATACATGCGGCCGAGATCGAACAACCCGTCAGCCCCCGATAAGTGCGTCGAGTGACGCCTGACGAATATTGATTGGAACAGCTTTTCCAGCCGTGCGTTTCGCCCAACTCATCTCGCCAAAATGGAGTGCGTCCCATGGGACTTTTCACGAAAGACATCGAGACGATGGACGATCTCTTCCTGCACGTTCTGCAGGACATCTACTATGCCGAAAAGCAGATCGTGAAATCGCTGCCTCACATGATCGAAAAAGCGACCAGCCGCGACTTGACCGCCGCGTTCAAGAGCCATCTCGGGGAGACCGAGATGCATGTTCAGCGTCTGGAGCAAACGTTCGCACTGATCGGCCAAAGTCCCAAAGGGACTACGTGCCCGGCAATCGACGGCATCATCAAGGAGGCCAACGAGATTGCCGGTGAAATTGCGGAGAAGAAAGTGCTGGATGCCGCATTGGTGGCCGCTGCTCAGGCGGTCGAGCATTACGAGATTACACGATATGGAACACTGATCGCCTGGGCCGAAGAAACCGACAAAGGCGCGGTGGCAAAGCTTTTGACAACAACCCTAAATGAGGAGAAAGCGGCTGACAAAAAACTGACGGCGATCGCCGAGCGAAAAGTCAATCAGAGGGCTGCCAGCTGATCAATTCAAAGCTGCCAACATGAACGCGCGCGGTGAACAGATCAAATCTCTGTGGATGAGGATTGAGGTCGATCCGGACGCTCCCCGTTTCGTGGGCAGACAGCGTTGCGACACGGTCATCATCGGGTCTGGAATTGCGGGACTTTCTGTCGCCTACGAGCTAGCTGCCATAGGCCACAAGGTCATTGTCGTTGATCGCGGGCGCATAGCTGGCGGCATGACCTCGCGAACGACAGCCCACCTAGCACCGATTTGCGACGACGGGCTCAGCACACTCATGAAATTGCGTGGCGAGGCTGTTGCGAGGGTCTTTCAGCAAAGCCACGAAGCTGGTGTCGCACGCATAGAACAGATCGTTGACGCGCTCCGCATCGACTGCAACTTCCGCCGACTGGATGCCTTCCTGTTCCCGGCAATGGGTACCGATCCCAAGCAGGCCCGCGATCAGCGCCAGAAGGAATTTAAGGCCGCCCGGAAGGTTGGGGCTGCTGCCGAGCTTGTGACCGGTGTGCCGCTCAAAGGCTTCGAAAAGGCACCGGTCCTGCATTATCCGAACCAGGCAACTTTCCATCCGCTCCGGTATCTCCGAGGCCTTGCCGACGCGATCCGGGACAAGGGCGGTCTCATCTTCGCAAACAGCGCAGTGATCTCGGTTGATGAATTGCCGGGAGGCGGAGTGCGGGTGTCGGCTGAGAACGGCGGCTTGATTGAAGCGTCAAACGTGGTTGTTGCCACCAATTCGCCGATCAACGATCGCTTCGAGTTGCACACCAAGATGTCGCCGTACCGAACATACGCCATGGCCTTCGTGCTGCCTCGTGGGGACCTTCCCGATGCACTCTTCTGGGATACCGGTGATCCCTACCACTACGTCCGCCTGAACCCCGGTCCTGGCTTAGTGGATTATCTCATTGCAGGCGGCGCCGACCACAAATCGGGCGAGGCCGACGACGGCGAGGTGCGGTTCGAGGCCATCGAAGCATGGATACGAGCTTTGGTCCCAACGCTCGGCAAAGAAGTGACCCGCTGGTCGGGACAGGTCCTGGACACGATTGATTATTGCGCCTTCATTGGTCTCAACCCGGGCAGTACATCCGTCTACGTCGTCACCGGCGATTCGGGACAAGGCCTGACGCATGGCGCACTTGCCGGTCTTCTCATAGGGGATCTCATCGTCGGCGCATCTAACCCTTGGACTGCAGTTTACGACCCAAAGCGTAAAACCCAATCCGGGGTCCTCAACTACGTTCGCGAAAACCTCTCAGCGGTGAAGAGCATTGCCGGCTATTTGCTGCCGGGCGAGTTGAAATCATTGGCTGAGCTTTCTCCCGGCCAAGGCGGAATCTTACGCGATGGAATGCGCAAACTCGCGGCCTGTCGAGACAATGCCGGGAAAGTCCATCTGCATTCGGCCGTGTGTACCCATGCGGGATGCGAGGTCGCCTGGAACACCGCCGAACAGTGCTGGGACTGTCCTTGCCATGGCTCGCAATTTGGTCCCGATGGCGTTGTCCTGAACGGTCCTGCTGTGCTGCCCTTGCAGCCGGCTCAAGTTCGGCGTTCGAAATAATGACGGCGCGCCCCCGAGGTATTGAGGACCGTAGTGAAGCGCAGTGTCGGCGTTTTTATATGCCAATCGGAAGAGCCTCCCAAATGCCAGAGTATACGAAAGGTCCCAGATGGTCCGTATCGCAACGTTCAACGTGAATGGCGTCAACGGCCGGCTGCCCGTGCTCCTCAAGTGGCTAGGCGAAACCGGGTGCGACATTGTCTGCCTTCAAGAGCTGAAAGCGTCGGACGCGAAGTTTCCTGCCGATGCGATCCGGCAAGCCGGCTACGGCGCGATCTGGCACGGTCAGAAGTCTTACAACGGTGTAGCAATCCTGGCCCGGGGAAAAGAGCCGCTGGAACGTCGGCGCGGCTTGCCTGGGGATCCTGACGACACTCACAGTCGCTATATTGAGGCTGAGGTGGATGGGCTTGTCATCGGCTGCCTCTATTTGCCCAACGGCAATCCAGCGCCTGGGCCTAAATTCGACTACAAGCTCCGGTGGTTCAATCGTCTGGCCGAATATGGCCAGCTGCTGCTCAACGATGGCAAGACCACGGTTCTATGCGGCGACTATAATGTGGTTCCAGCCGCGCTCGATGCCGTGGCGCCAAGACGATGGATCGGCGACGCAGTCTACTTCCCGGAGAGCCGGCAAGCCTATTCCGGAATGCTTGACAGCGGCTGGATCGACGCCATCCGACACGTTCACCCGGAACGAGCCATCTACACCTATTGGAACTTTTCCTACCGAGGCGGTTACGATCAGAGTTCTGGCTTGCGAATGGACCATCTTCTTTTGAGCCCTTCCCTTTCGGAGCGGCTTCGCGGTGCTGGCGTGGATGTCGAGACACGAGGATGGGAGAAGCCGAGCGACCACGCACCAGCCTGGATTGAGCTTGCCTGGCCTTGACGAACGGCGCCGATCCTTTAGCGTCCTCTCCTTCGAGGATCTACCGCGCTTCATATTGCCCCGCCGGTTAACTATGGTGGGGATCACTGTCGGCAATGCCGCCTCTCCGGGAGCGGCGGGCTTTTTGTAGGAGCATAAACGCGCCAACAGACCCCGAGCGCTACCAGGAGATTGTCATGCCCCGCAAGCTCGATCTCAGAAGCGGGCGGCCGGTCTGGTTCGCCTACAGGGCGCCTTCGGTGCCTGTTGAAAAGCTCACGCGCGACGTGAAGACCGACGTGCTGATTGTCGGCATGGGCATCAGCGGCGCCATGATGGCGGAGGCGCTGACGCGCGACGGCCATTCGGTGATCTTGATCGACCGGCGCGGCCCGCTGCAGGGTTCGACTCCGGCAACGACGGCGCTGGTGCAGTTCGAGATCGACCAGCCGCTGATAAAACTTTCGCGCATGATCGGCCGAGCCTCTGCGGAACAGGCCTGGCGACGCTCGCGGCTTGCCGTCCTGAACCTCCGTGGACGTATCGCCGAACTGGGCATCGACTGCGGCTCAACCGGCATCAAGTCGCTCTATCTCGCCGGCAACGCGCTCGGACCTTCGCAATTGCACGATGAAGCCGAAGCCCGCAGGCAGGCCGGCGTCGGTGCAACCTACCTGAGCCACGAACCATTGGCGGAAAAATTCGGCATCGACCGCGGCGCCGCCATTCTCAGCCATGACAACCTCGCGCTCGATCCGCGCAAGCTCACCGCCGGCCTGCTGCTCAAGGCGATGGAACGCAAGGCGGGGTTTTATGCACCGGTCGAGGCGACGACCATCGAGGACAGTCGCGACGAGGTTGTTATCGGCAGCAGCCTCGGCCCGACCATTACGGCCAAGCATGTGGTGCTGGCGACTGGCTTCGAACTGACCCATATCGTGCCGGCGACCGCGCACCGCATCATCTCAACATGGGCAATCGCCACCCGTCGGCAGCCGCGCAACATCTGGCCGGGCGCCGCCTTCATCTGGGAAGCGTCTGAGCCCTACCTCTATATGCGCGTGACCGCGGACGGGCGCGTCATCTGCGGCGGCGAGGACGAGGATTTCACCGACGAGACCTGTCGCGACTCACTGACGCCGGACAAATCCGTGCGCATCGCCGAAAAACTCGGCCGACTGTTTCCGAATCTGGACACCGGGCCCGAATTTGCCTGGGCCGGCTCCTTCGGCACTACGACCACGGGACTGCCCTATATCGGCGCGCTGCCGCAACATCCGCGCCTTCATGCGGTGATGGGCTATGGCGGCAACGGCATCACCTTCTCGCAGATCGCCTCCGAGATCGTTTCCTCTGCAATCGGCGGTGCCGGCGATACGGATGCGAAGCTGTTCGCGTTCAATCGTTGAGGCGATTTCCACCTTCAACATGTCAAGTTTAATAGACCGCAGCCGGCAGGATAGGTTCGTTTCATGGGCTGCGGCGTTGGGGTTGGGCCGCTGCAGGTTGGCAACCCGCCGCGCCGAAAGGCGCGGCGGGAACCGAACCCCCCTCACGTGCATAACAATGGTAGCAATCCGTTAGAAACGAATGGCGGGAAGCTGCGTCATCTCGATGGGCGGACAATGGCGCATGACGAATGTCCGATGGCGGTTGCCTTACAATAGGAGCGTGCTGTCCGCTGGGGCCAGGCGATCGCCGAACGGCCGGATGGCGAACTGATTTCGATAGCCGTTAACGGCGGCCATGATTGCGACCACGCTGCGAGGCATCGTGCGAAACCCAACGCCTCCGCCGCCAGACGTTGCAGGGTGAGCTCCGCTGTCATCATGCGGTTCCTGACGCCAGGACAATCCCTTTATGGGGGTCTCGACTACGAATGCGAGGCAACTCCCAACCAGATCGAAGCGATGGCTGTAAGCATTCGACCACTTCGTGCAAGACTCGAATCGGGGGCGCCTACACCTTGAACGCCGGCTCTCGCGCCCAAAGACGCAGCTTCCGGCACGATGTCACGAAGTCGTCGATACCTTCCTTCGCGTCGAGCGGGATCAGCCCCTCGTCCGCATCAATTGCAACTCCGGCTTTGACAAACAGCGGGAAGGAGGCGGGCGCAAACGCTATGAATTTGAGATGGGCAAAGGCATCCGCAACGAAGTCTCGCGCGGCAGCCTCGTGGGACAATCGCTCTGCGCCGTCTTCCGAAAGCAGAACAGCCACGGCGTCGAATAGAACCGAAGGTCCGCCGTCGATCATATGCCGGGCCTCGACCCAGCTTCCATCGGCGGCCTCCACGCCGCAGATTTTCGGCGCAATCACCTCCATCGTCGCCCCTTCCTTTTCGATCGCTGCCTGGAGCTTCTTCAACAACACTGCATCGCAGCCCGCGCTGACGAGCACCCCGACCTTGCGGCCGGCGAAGCTGTCCGGGCCGTTCTCGATGATACTCAGCGCGGGCGACGGTTCCAGGTCGTCTCTTGTCGGGACAGCAGGGTCAGCCGGCTCCGGCATTTTTCTGATGCCGAGTTTGTCGGCAACGGTGACGGCCAAGCCCTCGTCGATGTTGAGAAGATGGGCAACCATCCGCTCGCGAATGCAAGGGGTTTCGACCTTGCTCAGCTCGAAGGTTAAAGCATTTGCGATATGGCGCTGTTCGGGGAGGCGTCTGGCTGTTGAAGAACTGGCGCGCCTGACTGTAGTGGTCGGCGAAGCTTTCGGCGCGCAGGCGAACCTTTGGCCCTGCCTCAGCATCGGGGAACGATCGGAATCCGCGCTGCGGTGACTCTCTTGGCCCTTCGCCGAACGAATTCGGCTGGTAGTTCACCCGACCAACAGGATTGCGCATGGCCATATGGCCGTCCTGCTGGAAGTGGGCGAACGGACACTTTGGCGCGTTGATGGGAATATGCGTGAAGTTTGGGCTGCCCAGCCGCTTCAGCTGCGTATCCAGATACGAAAAATTCCGGCCCTGGAGAAGCGGATCGTTGGAGAAGTCGACGCCGGGCGGGACATTCTGCGTCATGAACGCAACCTGTTCGGTCTCGGCGAAGAAGTTGTCGGGCATGCGGTCGAGAACCAGGCGACCGACCGGGATCGGCTCAAGGATTTCTTCCGGGATGATCTTGGTCGGATCCAGAACATCGAACTCGAAACTGTCAGCGAAGTCCTGGTCGAACAATTGCACGCGCAATTCCCATTCCGGGAAGTTGCCGGATTGGATGGCCTGCCAAAGATCGCGGCGATGAAAGTCGGGATCGGCGCCGTTGATCTTGACCGCCTCGTTCCAGACCACCGACTGCAGGCCAAGCTTCGGCTTCCAGTGAAACTTGACGAAGGTCGACTCATCCTTTGCATTGACGAAACGGAATGTGTGTACGCCGAAACCTTCCATGAAGCGGAAGGAGCGCGGGATCGCGCGGTCCGACATCACCCACATGATCATGTGCATGGATTCGGGGGTTAGCGAGATGAAATCCCAGAAATTGTCGTGCGCCGATTGCGCCTGCGGAAAAGCCCGGTCGGGCTCCTCCTTCACGGCATGGACCATGTCTGGAAACTTGATGGCGTCCTGGATGAAGAAAACCGGAATGTTGTTGCCAACGATGTCCCAGTTGCCTTCCTGGGTGTAGAGTTTGACTGCGAAGCCGCGGACATCGCGCGCAAGATCAAACGAACCCTTGGACCCGGCAACCGTGGAGAAGCGCACGAAAGCCGGCGTCCTTTCCCCGGCACGTTGGAAGATGTCGGCGCGCGTGTATTTGGCCAACGACTCGTAGGTCTCGAAATAGCCGTGGGCGCCGTAGCCACGCGCATGGACGACGCGTTCTGGGATGCGTTCGTGGTCGAAATGGAAAATCTTCTCGCGAAAGTGAAAGTCCTCGAGGACAGTCGGCCCGCGGGCGCCGACCTTCAGCGAGTTCTGGTCGTCTGCGATCGGACCTCCCTGCGCCGTGGTCAGGATGTCGATGTTGCCGTCGGCCACCTGGTGCAGTTCGCCGCCCTTCCCCCCGGATAAGGGTTTGATCATGAACTGTCGTGGTCGTGGGATTGGTAGTTGCCTTGCGCGCCATGCGATACTCCTCCGATGTGCCAAACGAGATATTTAGCAACCATCGACGGCGCTACATGTTCCGACGAATTGCGCTTTTGCCTCCAACGAGCCCCGCCGAGGACCGAAGGGGTCAGGCAATGCCGCAAAAGAACCAGAGGGCAACGACCTCATTCACAAAGAGACCACGCACAGTGTGTGGCCTCCAAGCCGCGCAATCAGGCTCCTCACACATTCGATATCTGTTCGAACGTGCACTGCTTTGGGTCCTTGTCGGGGCGCCATCGTAGAAATTTCGTGCCATGTCGGAAGCGATCGCCGGTGACGTGATCGAAACGGACTTCGGCGACCAGTTCAGGCCGCAATGGTTCCCACTGTCCGCTTCTTTCAGTGCTCCAGCGGCTTGGGCCGCCTGGCGCTTTGCCCGTAAAGCCCGGGGGCGATCGCAAAGCTTCAAGTTCCTGGGTCAGCTTTGCGCGACCTTCCGGAGGGATGCTCGAGGTGAACCCCACATGGTCGAGTTCGCCGCTTGTATTGTAGAGACCTAGCAGCAACGAGCCGACCTCGCGGGACTTCGCCAGATAGCGAAAGCCGCCTACGACACAATCCGCAGTGCGAAGGCGTTTGACCTTGACCATGGCGCGCTCGCCGGGCCGATATTCATCATCGAGTCGTTTGGCGACAACGCCGTCCGTTGACTCCCGACCTGACTCTGCAAGCCACTTCGTTGCGGTCGCCAAATTTTGCGTGCAGGGCGACAGCTCAAGATCGGTGCGGTCAACCGACTTTATGAACGCTTGCAGCGCCCGGCGCCGTGCAGACAGGGGTTGATGCATCAAACTGCTACCGGAACTGGCCAGCATATCAAACAGGATCAGCCTGGCCGGCGTTTCGACTGACAGTTTTCTGATCCTGCTTTCCGCCGGGTGCAGCCGCATCTGCAGCGCGTCAAATGAAACCAGGCCATCGACATCGATGACGATCTCGCCGTCGACCACGAACTCTCTCGCTTGCAGGTCACGCAACATCGTAACGATTTCGGGAAAATAGCGGCCGAGCGGCTTTCCCGACTTTGCCCGCAAGTCCACATCATCGCCCGCTTTGAAGGCCAGGCAGCGAAACCCGTCCCATTTGGGTTCGTATTGCCACTGGCCGGTGTCACTTGGCAGCGCATCTGCAGTCTTTGCCTCCATCGGCGCGGTGTCCAAGGGAAGGGCGAAGCACGGTTTCACAGCGTTCGATTTCATGCGGCAAACTTTGTCGAACCGATGCGTTGGATCGCCGTGCTGATCGACCGCGCGCCCTCGGCATAGTCGGCCCACGCGATGGTCTTCTCCAGGAGGCTTGGCACGGTACGTACTGTGTATTTTTTCGGATCGAGATCACCTCTGACCTGACTCCATGTTAGCGGCATGGATACCGTCGCTCCTTCCCTTGCACGAGGCGATAGCGGGGCCACGGCCGTCGCCATGCGATCATTTCGAAGGTAGTCGAGGAAGATCCTGGACGTTCGCAATTTCTTGGCCATGTTGACGAGGTAAAGGTCTGGACTGTCTGAAGCCATTTGCACGCAGACGGCCTTCGCGAAGGCCTTGGCCTCCGGCCATGTCGTTTTGCTGCGCAGACTGGCCAATGGCGTGACCACATGCAGGCCCTTCCCTCCCGTCGTCTTGCAAAAGCTCACCAAGCCTAGGTCCTCAAGACGATCCCGCATTTCCTTGGCGGCCAGGACCACGTCCGCAAAGGCGACTTCCGGACCTGGATCAAGGTCGAAGACAAGTCGCCCGGGCACTTCAGGGTGATCGGGCTGACAGTTCCAGGGGTGCAGCTCCAACCCTCCTATCTGGGCGATCGCTGCCAATCCTTCAACACGGTCGATTTGCAGATATGGCTTGTGGTCGCCGAAGACCTTCACGAGCTCCAACAGATTGGACGTGCCCGGCATGGCGTGGCGCTGGAAGAACTGCTCGCCGGCAAAGCCGTCCGGCGCTCGCACGAGCGAACATGGTCGACCTCTAAGATGTTTGATCATCCAGGGGCCAACGGCTTCAAAGTATTCCGCCAGGTCGAGTTTCGTGACTGGCTGGCCCCCATCTCCGGCATTCGGCCAAAGCGGTTTGTCCGGTTTGGAGATGATCACGCCCATGACGACCGGATTTTTTGCCGTGCGGCCGGTTGCCTTTACGGGTTCGGCAATCTGGGTCTCTTGAGGATCGGCTGGACGCTCGGCCTCGACATCTTTCGCAGACTTGTCTTCTCGCAATCCCTTGAAGGCGGCCTGCCTGACGTTGCCACCACCGGTCCAGCCGGCGAACTCAATTTCCGCAACCAGTTCCGGCTTGGTCCAAAAGATAGTTGAGTCCTTTTTGGGTGCTCCGTCGCCTGTAAACGGCGACTTGTCCGTCGTCATCTCCTTCAGCCTTGGCAGCAGCTGCTTGACCTTGGCCTCGCTGTAGCCAGTCCCGACGCGCCCGATATAGGCGAAATGCTCACCTCGATTGACGCCGACCAGCAGCGATCTGAACTTGCCATTGGTTGTCGACCAGCCGCCGATGACCACCTCATGACCAGCCCGACATTTCGATTTTGCCCAAGTGTCGGTCCTTCCCGACACGTAGGCTGCATCGGATTTTTTGGAGACAATGCCTTCAAGCGAAAGACGACAGGCGGAGCGCAACACCGCATCGCCGCCATTGGTGAAGTGCTCGACATAGCGAATGAGATTTTCCTCGGCACGCTCGACTTCACCAAGCAGCGCGCTCAGCCGCTCCTTGCGTTCAGAGAGAGGCAGCTTACGCAGATCGATACCGTTCGCGAACAGCAGGTCAAAGGCAAAGAAGATCAGGTCCTTCGTCCTGCGCTCCGACAATGCGGCTTGCATGGCAGCAAAGTCGGGCGCCCCGTTTTCGCCGAGCGCCACAATCTCTCCGTCGATGATCGCGTCGGGAAGTCTGGCCGCCTCCTTTGCGATGGCACCAAATTTCTGCGTCCAGTCGAGGCCCTTGCGGGTCTTCAGGGTGGCAGTTTTGTCTTCGACCCGCAATTGCATCCGATAACCATCGAACTTGATTTCATGAACCCAATTCGCCCCTGCTGGCGGCCGCGAAAGCGTGGCGCAGAGTTGTGGTGCGATGAAGTCGGGCATCTTCACACCGGCAGCGGGCGCGGCCTTTCTGGAACGTGGAGGTGGCTTTGCCAGCTTCGCGGCGCGTTCGTCGGCGAGATGACCTCGATTGCTATCCCACACGGCATCCGCATCGGCCACCGTTGAGCCTTCCATCATGAACGGCTTCGGTCCGGCACCCTTTCCCGCGGCAATCTTGTCCATGCTCCGCCCGGAGGCGACGGATCGATCCTGTGCCAGCACCGCGTCGCCATTGCCGTCTGTCGCGTATTTGTCGCGGTGCTTGATCAGCAGCCAGTTGGTCCGCTTCCCCCCGTTGCGGTCATGCTTCATGCGCACCAGGACAAAACTGCCGTGCAGACGCTTGCCTTCGAGGGTGAATTTAAGATCGCCTTTTTCCAAAGCCTGTTCGGGAGACATGAAGCCTTCCGGCTCCCAATATCCACGATCCCACAGTTGCACGGTGCCACCTCCATACTGCCCCTTGGGGATCGTGCCTTCGAAGTCGCCGTAGTCCAGCGGATGATCCTCCACCTCGACCGCCAAGCGTTTGTCCTGAGGGTCCAGTGACGGGCCTTTGGTGACGGCCCAAGACTTGAAGACACCGTCGAGCTCGAGACGCAGGTCGTAGTGCAGGCGCGTGGCATCATGTTTCTGGATGACAAACCGAAGCCGGTTCGATGTCGCAATCGAGCGCTCACCGCTGGGTTCATTGGTCTTGGTGAAATCCCGTTTCGCCCGGTAGGTGGAAAGCTCGCTCTTTGTCATGTAAGTGCCTCGGCTGATGACGCAACGCGCGACTCAACGCCGTGGGTGAGAATTGGTTCGCCCAGCGCTCCATGAGAAGGCCTTGAAGCCAAGCTGCGACGTAAAACCCACCTCCCAAAAGCGTGAAAAGCGTCAGAGAACCTCCCTCATGCGGGCGGGTTAAGTTGCGTTGCTCATTCGTTATCGGATTGCATCAATGCTCGAAGAGACCGCCTCGCCAGCTTCTGTCGTCCTTGCAAAGCGTCCGCTACGCACATTGCTCGTCCCCTTCCCCATCGTCTGTTTCACGGGCGCCGCACCATCATGCTTGCGCTGCGAAGCGCTGCCAATCCATCCTATCCGGTCGGTCCGCCCTGGTTTCAGGAGGCAGCGCGTGACGTCACATCTCTGGGAAGCGTGGTCTTTCTCGGATTGGTGCTCTTGGCGGTGGTCGGGTACCTCCTTCTGGTTAAGAAGCGCTCGCTTGCCGTCTTCACTGGGGTGGCCGTGCTTGGAGGCCAGTTGCTGAGCACCGTTCTCAAGTCGACTTTCGATCGACCTAGGCCGGAGATCCCTCATGTCACACGAGTTTTCTCGGCGAGCTTTCCCAGCGGACACGCAATGCTTTCAGCGATCACCTTCCTGACCGTTGGCGCGCTGCTAGCCCACGTGACTCCTGACTGGCGTGTCAAAACCTACTTTATGGCACTAGCCCTCTTTCTGACGGTGGCAGTGGGAGCAAGTCGGATCTATCTGGCGGTTCACTATCCCACCGACGTCCTCGCAGGCTGGTGCATCGGTAGTGGCTGGGCGATCCTTTGCTGGACAATCGCTTTGTGGGTTGAGCAAAACGGCCGGCGTAGAGGCTAGAACCTTGGACGTTTTAACGCTCATCAATGATGGTGCCGGCTCCGTCGCTAAGACTGGGGATGTAAAGGAACTCGTTCGAGAAGGCTTGCGCCAGCGAGGATTGGAAGCCGATGTGAGGATGGTACCAGGCCGAGAGATTGGCAAAATTGCCAAGAGCTTTGTTAGCGACTTTCCTCCCCGCTCGGCGTTGCTGGTAGGTGTTGGGGACGGCACAATCAGCGCTGCCGCGTCGGCTCTTGCGGGCACAGAGAAAGTGCTGGGTGTACTCCCGCTTGGCACTCTAAACCACTTTGCCAAGGACCTTGGTTTGCCGATGGAACTGGGGGCCGCGATGGATGTGATTGCGGCAGGCAACGCGACAATGATCGATGTTGCGGAGGTCAACGGCCGCGTCTTTCTCAACAATTCGTCTATCGGCGTTTATTCCTTCTTTGTTGCCGAACGCACCACGGAGCAAAGGCGTTCAGGGGCTAGCAAACTTGCCGCGATTGGCCCGGCTCTCGCCCGCACCTTGAAAGCAGCGTCCTGGCAGAGCGTCCAGATCGCCGCTGAGGGCACGCGGGAAGAGTTGCGGACCCCATGCGTTTTTGTCGGCAACAATTTCTACGATGCCGCTGATTTTGGCCGCCGCAAGAGCCTGTCGTCTGGAGATCTGTGCGTCTATCTTGTCCGAAGGCAGTCTTGGTTGGGCCTGATGGTCCTCCCGCTAAAGATTGCGCTTGGTCTGATCGACACCGCTCGCGACGTGGAGTTGATACAAGCCAAAACCCTGGAAATCGCTTCGCGGCACCGTGACGTGATCGTCTCTTTGGACGGCGAAGCCGTCGAAATGAAAATGCCGCTTCGCTTTCGAATCCGCCCCGCAGCGCTAAGGGTGCTCTCGCCTGCCAAGCAGGATGCACATGAGATTGGCCACCGCGCGAAAGCAAGTAAGTGAAGACATTGGTTCACCTTTCCGACCTACATTTTGGCACGGCTGAGAAAGAGGTTGTCGAGGCCATTGCAGCAGAGATACGTGATCTCCGTCCAGATCTGGTCGTTGTGTCGGGGGATTTTACACAGCGCGCACGCAAAGCGGAGTTTTTGCAGGCAAGAGCGTTCCTGGACCTCCTGGCAGGCCCTCAGATCGTTGTGCCCGGCAATCACGACGTCCCGCTCTGGAATGTCTTGGCGCGAGCCCTGACGCCGCTGGCGCGGTACAAACGCTATATCAACCCAGACCTTGAACCCTTTTATGCCGACGCAGAAATCGCTGTCACCGGCATCAACACCGCGCGGTCGAGACCATCAAAGACGGTCGAATTAATGTCAGGCAGCTTGAGTGCGTCAAACAGAGGCTGGCGAACCTGCCTGCCAACATCACGCGCGTGGTCGCCACGCATCACCCGTTCGAAGGTCGAGATCCCGAGAGCGACAATGGAATTGTCGGCCGGGCAAGGATTGCGATGGAGGCCTTCTCGCAAAGTCGTGTCGATATAATACTGTCCGGACATCTGCATATTCATCGCGCCAGTTCCAGCGTCGTGAGCTACGCCAAAGAGGGGTACGACACGTTGCTCATTCAGGCCGGTACGGCGATTTCATCACGCCGACGCGAAGCCCTCAACTCCTTCAATCTCATTCAAATTGACCGTCCGGAAATCCATTTGGAATGTCGAGAATGGCAGGCGTCACGCGAGAGGTTCGCAGCTGCCGCGCGCTATTCCTTCAGGTTGGGTGCAGATGGGTGGGAAAGCTTGAAAAGCTGATCATCAGAGAAATATGCACCTAAGGACTTTTTGGAGGCCCCGAATCGACAGTGGCGTCAAAACATTCGCTGACATTGTCCGCAACTTGGCAATGCCGTCATTCAGAAGCCATTTCCGATCACAAAACGAACATTTGGCGGGACTTTCGCGGACGGTTTCGAGGGCTAAACGCATCGCCGCGTCGACACCAGTCTTGTCCCTGGGTTCCGTTCCTAATGGACGCGTCCGAAACTGCGCCACTTCAGGCAGAGGTAAGGAGCCATCAGGTTGTGCCCGCGTTGAGGCGCGGAAGGATAATTTCATGAGTACGGAAGCCACCAATCGGAAAGACCTTGGACCCGATCCGCGTCGCGAACGGCGCAGGTTGCGCAGAGAGAAGCAGCGAATTGAAAACTTTGGACGTGCCGAAAAAATGCATGTCGCCCGCTTGGCCGGGGCAAGTGTAGAGCGCGGGCATAGCGTGCCGTCTCTGGAGGCTTCTGCCTATGTCGGATGCTCGGGATGGTTTTACTGGAAATGGCGGGGACAGTTTTACCCGACGGATCTGCCCACCAGCGCTTGGTTCAATCACTACGCGAAACAGTTCGATACTGTCGAAATCAACGCATCCTTTTATTCCTGGCCAACCGTTACAAATGTCAAAGGCTGGGCTCGGCAACCTGGCAACCGCAGTTTCGTCTACACAATTAAGGTCTGTGAGCTGATCACTCACATCAAGAGGTTCAAGGGCACCAAGACCCTCGTGATGGATTTTGGAATGATTGCCGATATCCTCGGTGAGCGAATGGGCTGCTTTCTATTCCAGCTCCCGCCCAGCTACGATTTCACAAAGGCGAGGCTAAACGGCATCCTCGGCCAACTCGACCCGGCCCGGCGCAATGTGGTGGAGTTTCGTCACGCCAGTTGGTGGAACGAAACTGTTTACTCGGCCTTTCGTGAGACGGGCACAATCTTTTGCTCATGCAGCGCGCCTCGTCTTCCGGATGTCTTGGTGCGGACAGCAGATGACGTCTACGTGCGGCTCCACGGTCCAATGCGGTGGTACCGGCATGATTACACCAGAGACGAGCTAACGGAATGGGCTGACAAAATCCGAGCCAGCGGCGCAACGAGAGCTTGGGTTTATTTCAACAATGACTATGAGGGCTTTGCGCCAAAGAATGCGCTGACAATGCGACGCTTGCTGAAGGTACAACCGTCAGACGATCAACCTCCTATCGCCGCCGATGAATGCATGATGAGGGTCGGAGCGAAATGACCACGTCTGCAACCTAGTGTTTGTTCGAACGTTTATCGCCAACGAAACACGGGGGCCTATAATGGACGACAAACAATTCGACAAACCGGTCAGGGTTCGCCTCTTCGAGGGCGCAAAGACGCTGGCTGTTAGATCTGCACGTCAAGCATCGGCATTGCTTGCCAGCACTGACTGGCCAGGTGAGCGAACCGAGTTGCATCGTGATGCGTTTGAAACCGCTGAAAAGGTGGTGGAGGGGAGCCGTTCCACGGTCGACAGCCGCACCCGCTTCGAAGAAGCCGCTCGTGAAGCTGGGATATTGGTGGAAAGCGACGACGACGAGGGTCGCAAGGTGACCTATTTTGAGAGCAGTGTGAAAATCCGCCCTTATGGCAGCTCATCTGTGCGTGAAGTGAAGTCTCTTCAGGGAGCCAGCGAAGTGCTTATCGACTGGCCACACGCCAAGCGCGGGCCTTTTTACCAGTCGGCGCGAGAAGTCGTCGAAGCCGCGATCGAGGGTACGTCACTTCCTTCGCAAGCTCGGGAGGCTTTTGTGGCTCTGGCTGAACACGCCGGAATTCTGGTCGCCCATGCCTGAACTCGTGGGCTGGGAACTGGGGCCCTTATGTCCGTCGTTCTGCCAAGGCAAATCCCCGAAGTCAATTTTACTTGCGGGCGGCAAAGGCCTTCATGCCTCTTTTTATCGATGCATAGGCCTCTTTGGTGTTCTGCCAGCCTTTGAACTTGAGCTCCTTGCCAGTGCCAATGACGGAGGAAAGAAAGAACTGTTCGATTTCCCGCCGAAGGTCTTCGGGCACGTGATCGGCAGCAACCGGTTCGTCGGATGCGTCGCGCGGACAAAAGATATAGCGGTCATTGCGCAGCGCCTTGCCTCCTTGATCCTTCTGCCTGACACGCAACGCTCCGAGCAAGTCGCATTTGATCACCACGCCTGAGGCGGTCGCCGCACGATGAATGACGAGCCCATCGAGGGGATCGCCATCCTCACCTAACGTGGAGGGTATAAAACCCCAGTCGTAGGGGTAAATCATTCCGACCGGCAAGGGGCGGACATAGCCGAATACCTGAGTTGCCGGCTCATAGGCGATCTTGGCGGCCGCGCCGCGCGGGGTTTCAACCACCACTCTGATCAGGCCATTCGTCCTCGTCGGCAGCTTAAGATAATTGGGCATCCGGAAACCTTTACGGCGAGTCTGAGTCTATGGAACCTCAGGACGCGGAGAATGTTCCAAGGCAGTCCCTTCCAAGAAATTTCACATGTTCAAGGCCGTCGCGCGGAGGGGCGGGTAGGCTTGAGAGAAATCCTATCTTTTCAACATTGACACAATTTCGGCGGTGTTCGCGGTCTCGATATGTTGCCCGTATCGATTGCTGAAAAGATCGATCATCGCGTCGTGTGATTGGTTCGAAGCGCTGCAAACCGCATCCTCCACGACAATCGTTCGATATCCGTAGTCCGCGGCACCGAGAACGGTCGAAAGCACGCACATGTCGGTCTCGCCTCCCGTGACAAGGACGGTATCGCAACCTCGCGCTTCAAGCCGCGCGCGAAGGTCGGAACCGAGCCAGGGCGAATAGACAGGCTTGTCGACCACCTTGGCTGGCGGTATGAATTTCTGCAGATCCGGAGCGAGATCGACCAACTGGGAGCCCATTTGCTCGATGGTCATCATGTCCCATCGACGGTAGTATCGCTTCCAGGTACCTACCCCGTCGCCTGCCCGGCGCGCTGGAATGAACCGCGTGAAGTACGTATCGTCAGCGCATGTTTCGCACAACTTTACTATGTTTGGCAGCACCCTCGGCATCCAGGAAAGTGCCCACGGCGTCTCTTCCAAATACATGCGTTGCATATCGACGCAAACGTGGACGGCTCGCCGTCCGATCGGGTCGTCCCTGAGAGTCGAACGACAGGCCACGACCTAGCCCTTACTAACCGCGCCTTGAGCGGTGTTCCCCGCGACTACCCATGATCCTTCCGGCCGGAGCCGCCCTGCTTTTTGCCGCCGCCATCTTCCTTGTTGACGGTCGCCCATGCCCGGCGTTCGGCTTCCTTGTCCGATACACCGCGCTTCTCATATCCATGGGCAATATGGTCGGCCTTGCGCTCCTGCTTGTCGGTATATTTCGTTTTTTCGCCTCGTGGCATGGTCGTAACTCCTCGTTCAATTGCTCACAACGGAGGTGGTTCACCGAAGGTTCCGCTGTCTGGCGATTCAAAGATGCCGTGTGATCCGGCCGTACTGATCTTTAATGTATTCGAACTCCGTCTCGGCTGGCCGAGGATTGGCCGACTGGCTTTGCCGGCGAGCACACGCCTGTTCATGAAGCGCAGCAAGTTCGGAAGGTCCCGGCGGACCTCTCAAACATGAGATAGTTTAGCGGCAGTTCTTTCGACGATCGTCAGGAACAACCTCCCCCTCCGCGCATTGCCTGTCGACAGACAGGAGGTGTCGAAATGGAACTGATAAACACAGTGGTCCGCCGAAACACGTTCGGCAACGTTGTCGAATTTCTTGGCGAAGGCGGCGAGGCAGTGAGTGTTACCATCGCATCTGGCGGAGGCAGGGCAGACGATGAGCTCGTGGAAACAGCCAAGCAGATGATGGTCCAGATCGTGGCCTTCGACCGAGCGGATATCGGCGTTCCCCAGACCGCCGAAGGATCCGCGCAGGTCTACACTTTCGAGTATCAGGACAAGGGGATTGTTCGGGTAATGCCGGGAATTTCCTTGCCGAATCTGAAGGCGGTGCAAGACGAGGTCAACCGATCTGCAGAGGATTTGTGGAAGGACGCACTCGACAAGGCTGAGGCCCCGGTGGGGTGGGCAGTCCGCGCCCGAGATGCAGGCGGCGAAATCGTGGCGACGTGCACCTATGAGGACATTCAACTCCGCGACGCATAAAATTTGCTTTTCGCTAGGGAACGAGTCCGCAAACGAATTGTTATTTGGTCGCCTCCAGTCGACGAGGCGGTCAAAAACAAAAGAAGAAAGGAAAACGCGATGGCGACGACCAAGGCATCATCCAAAGACCTCAACGACCTTTTTCACGACACGCTCAAGGACATTTACTTCGCGGAGAAGAAGATCCTCGCGACCCTGCCGAAGATGGCCAAGGCAGCGCAGAGCGCCGATCTGAAAGCCGCCTTCGAAAAGCATCGCGGTGAAACGCAGGAGCACGTTGCTCGCCTCGAAGAGGTGTTCGAGGTGATAGGCAAGAAGCCGGCGGCGAAGACCTGTGCTGCCATTATGGGAATCACCGAGGAGGGCGCCGAGATCATGGAAGAATACAAGGGTTCTCCTGCCCTCGACGCCGGCCTGCTCGCAGCGGCACAGGCGGTGGAGCACTACGAAATCTCGCGCTACGGAACGCTGCGGACCTGGGCGGCGGAAATCGGCCTGAATGAGGCGGTCAATCTCCTTGACCTGACGCTTGGCGAAGAAAAAGCAACCGACGCGGCCCTTACAGAACTCGCGGAATCCGCGGTCAATGTCGCTGCAGAAGCAGCATAGGCAGACAGGTTTTCCTCATTTCCTGTTTTCCGGAGCCCTGGTGGTCGATCACCAGGGCTCGCCCATCGAGCCCTAATTGTGAGCTTTCGGGAGGTTG
>NZ_SMYZ01000047.1 GCF_004919685.1 Mesorhizobium norvegicum
AGATTCATCCCGCTCTAGACGATCAGATGAGGCCCCTGTTGCAGAACTTTGCTGCGAAAGCGGAAACCGTCGATCTCGAAAGGGCGATGTGCTTCGACCAATGCCGTTTGTTCGACGCCCACGGCAAGCTGATCTTTCTGGACGCCGCCCATTTGACCAAGGCCGGGGCAAGCTTCTTGGCGATCAATATGAGGAAAGCCTATCCCGCACTGTTTTAGGCCGTTTTCCACCGCTCCAGAATGACTCTACTCCTCGGCGGCCTGGAGTACTGCGGCGATCGACAGATACTCCGCCAGAATACCGCTGCGACCTTCATCACCCATCCGTGGCCCGCAACGGGCGTGTCAAGAAACCCCGCGGCGAGGAGAAGCTTTGTCGCGCCTCGCTGCAGGACTTCCGTGAGGGATTAGTTGCGGTGCCTTCAATGATTGGCCATCCTTGCAAGGGCTAGCTGATTTGCGTAGCTGGGCGTCTCTCCGAGCCTTATCAGCGCAATGTCGTCCTTGATTTCAACACTGCCGGGAGCCGGCCAAACCGGCATCGCCGAAAGACGGACAATTGTTTGGTCGACTTGATCCGGGGTCGGGCCGCTCAAATTGGAATAGCCGAGCAATTTCATGTAGTAGGCGATTCGCCATGCGTTGCCCCCGTCCCATTCGAAGAAGGAGTAACCGACTGTCGAACCGGGAGGCTTCGGGTAGTTGGTCGCAAATGGCTGTGCGCCAAACACGCTTAGAGCATAGCTGCGCTTTGCGTCAAAACCGGGCGCGGCCGACAGCCTGTCGAAAATAGCTCCCGCCAGCAGGGTGTCGTGCTTGTCAACAAGATAACTGGACGCCTGACGATAGTTTTGAATGACCTGGATCTGGAAAAGTGCCACCGCCAGCAAGATGGCCGAGGCTCCGCGGATTCTAGGGTTTCTGCTCGTCACTGCGACATAGGCAAACAGCCATACCGCAATCGGCGCCCCGACGAGGCTTCTGACAGGCATGCTGCCTGCAGCAAGGAAATGAAAGGCGAAGGGAACAAGCAACGAAACGAAGGCAACTGCCGTCAACAGTAATTTTGTGCGGGGCAATTCCTTCAGGAGTGCCCAGCCGCCCAAGAGCAGCAAGAGCGGGATTGCCCACAATGCAACGCCATATGTATGTTGGTTCAGGCCATAGATTCCACTTATCGCCTCAAGCACGCGCCCGATAACAGTAACCGGATGTTGAAACAGAAAGTCCGGCTGGGAAAGCGAGTCGAAATATTCGTTCCTGCCGGGGACGAAGGATCTGAAAATGACGTTGCCAATGGCATACAACAATAGGGCACCGGCGAGCAGAATACCGATCCGAACCAGGTCTTTCGGCAACGATTTGCTGCTGCCGGCCCGTGCTTGCAGAATCGAGATCGCAATGCCCAAGACCAGAATTGCCGGCGCGAAACTCTGATAGATCGAGATTGCGAAGGCTCCGACTGCTACAGCGCCGAGAAAACGTGGGCTAAGGGGCGAAACGTCCTCGTTGGCTATCAGCCAAAGCGCAAGGGCGGTCGCAAGCAGGCCGATCCCGATCGCGGCGATGTTCGAATAGAATTCGACGATAAAGAACCAGGTCGGGAAGCTGCAGAAAATCGCAAAACACGCATACTCGGCGATGGAGAACTCTTGTTTGTTGATGACATCCATGACGAGGAGGTAGGCGGCTACGCAACCGGCACCAAAGACGGCCGGAGCCAAGAAAGGCATGACAGGATGAGGAATAAGGAATCTCTCGATCAGATACGTGCCCCAGCGTCCTTGAATGACCCAGATCGTCGCGTCCGTTCTGAAGGCTGTCACCTCTTCATCGATTGACAGCGGAAAGGATGCCAGCTCGGAAAAATACATCGCGACGAAAATCGCAAAGAGATTGATGGCGGGTCGTATTGTGCTTTGGCGCGTCAGCATGATCTGCGGAGTATCCATCGAGAAATCACGAAGTTGAGGACGGTCGTGATGGCAAGGGTGACGAAGAAGGCCGCTGCAGTGTTTTGCAGCACGCTTTCGAGGGTTTTAAGGGTTGCCAGTCCGAGCACGAACACGATGGCAATCGAGACGCCGATCGCCAGTCGATCGGCGATGCCTGTGCGACCTCCGGGAAAGACTCGATCGGGATAGAACACCATCACGAACACGAGGCCAGCCAGCCAGGCGAGTGCGTAAGACAAGCCCGAAGGCAGCACGAAGAGACCGGCAAAATAGACAAGGCTGGTCAGGGCGGTATTCAGGCCGCCGGCGACAAGGAACCGGACAGCGTCCCCACCAATGCGATCAGCGGCCATCCTGCCTGACCATATCCAGGAAATCCGCATAGTCCCTGATGTAATCGCCGGCATCATAGTTGTGCGAAGCCATGACCAGCAATGCGGTATCGGGCTGGAATTTATATTGAATTCCCCAAATGCCGGGCGGCATGTAGAGGCCGATCGACGGCTCGGTCAACGAAACCTCTTTCCTGTCATGGCCGTCATCGACGACGACTGAAAGGCGACCATGAGCTGCGATAAGGAATTGATGGCACTCGCGATGCGCATGCTCACCCCTGACCTTGTCGGAGGGAACGCCGTAAACCAGGAAGGACCGGGCCGGCTTGAAAGGCAGGTTTGAACCGAATTCCAGCGGTGCGAGTTCGCCCCGCAGGTCGCCAAAATGCGGCAGCCGCCAGAGTTCGCTGCCGCCGACCCCAAGCGACATTTTCTCGCCTACCGTGCCTGGGAAGGTCTGGGTAACCGCGGGCACGATCTGCGGACCTGTCTGGTAGCCGATAATGACGGCGGGATTTCCGACCACAACGGCGTTGGCAGGGACATTCTTGGTCACCACGGCGCCGGCGCCGACCATCGCCTGGCGGCCGACGACAATGCCCGGCAGGATTGTCGCGTTGGCGCCGATGGACGCGCCGTCTTCGATCGTCGTCAGCAGAAACGTCTCGGGATATTCCTTGGAGCGCGGGAAGCGATCGTTGGTGAAGGTCGCGTTTGGACCCACAAACACACGATTGCCCAGGCGCACCCCGTCCCACAGCTGGACGCCGCTCTTGATGGTCACGTCATCGCCGACGATCACGTCGTTCTCGATGAAGACGTGATCACAGATGTTGCAGTTCGAGCCGATCACAGCGCCAGGAAGGACGTGTGCGAAGGCCCAGATGCGTGTTCCGATACCGACATCGGTGCTTTCGCAAATACCACGCTCATGGACGAAAAAGGGCTTGTCGGTCATTTGGCGGTTCCGTCAATGACGCGGCTGATGATTCTGAGTGGGCGCGACTTAGTATTTTCAACAGCCCGCCAGAGATAGCAACCAAGAATCCCCTGAACCAGAAGACTGGCCGAACCGAAGCCCGTTATCAGCAGCACCAGTGTCGTATAGCCAGCGGGGTCGATATTGCCAAGCAGCCGCGCAATCACGGTAACGACTGCAAATAGGAGGCTTAGCACACAGCCTGCAAAACCCACCCAGAGTGTGAGCATGATCGGAAAGTCGGAGAACGAGAAAATGCTGTCCATCATGTATCGGAATCGCCGCGCCATGCCCCAGGCGCTTGTTCCGTGCTCTCGTTCGCGCCGCCGATATGGCACGAATTCTCGCCTGAAGCCGACCCAGAATAGTTGCACGACAAGCGAGCTGTTCGGTTCCTCGATAGACAGGATCGCCTCCAGAGCCTGGCGATTGCAGGCGAAGATATCGACCCCGCCACTTGGCATGCTGGGCAGGACGAGCCTGCGGTAGGCCGCCCAGAAAGTCCTTGACAGAAATTTGGTCAAAGGTGGATCGCTACGCCCGGTTCGCTGCCCAAACACCACGTCAGCCTCATCCTTTTCCAGCTTCGAAAAGAACTCGACGATCAGTTCTGGTGGCTCCTGCAGGTCGGCGGCCATGGCCGCGACCTGATCACCCGACGCATGTTCGAGCCCGGTTCGAATTGCGGTGAACGAGCCAAAGTTCCGGCTATGGAAAATGATCTTGTAATCGTAGCCCGAGCTTTTCAATTCCTTGACCAGCAGAGGACCGGATTCATCGGGCGATCCATCGACAACGAAGACGAACTCGATGTCGCCTTGATATCTGGAATGGAAATCGGCGACCGCCTGCAGAAGAGAAGGGATGTTAGCTTGATTTCGATAGATCGGGAAAACGATCGAGCGGGTTGTCACATTGCCTCCCATTCGCGGAGGGCGAGGCACACCTGCTCTATTTCGTCGCTCGTCATGTCCGGATAGCAGGGGACGGAACAAAGACGGCTGACGCTGGCCCTTGAAACGGCGAGATTTTCGCTTCCCTTCATCGGCAGATCCGCCCAGCCGACTTGGTCGCAATCCAGCACAGGATAGTGAATGTCGGTGTCGACGCCGCGCTCTTTCATGAACGCTCTGAACGCATCCCGGTCGTCGCAAAGCGCGACCGCGAGATGCGCGACAGCGCCAGCTCCTCCCTCCAGGAATTGCAATCGACGTCCGGTGACCAACTTATACTGGCTTAGGATAGCACGTCGCTGTCCGTTGCGGCTATCCACATCGCCCAGCAGAACGTCCAGTATCGCGGCTTGAACTTCATCCATGCGAGAGTTGCGGCCGTTGGGCACGCCGACATGATATTTTGAACTCCAGCCATATTGCTGCAGCTGCCGCACATGCGTGGCGGCGGCCACGTCGGAGGTAAGAACGGCGCCGCCGTCCCCCATGGCCCCCAAATTCTTGGTTGGATAGAAGCTGAAAGTGGAGATATCGCCCAGCGAACCCGCAACATCGCTCCCGATCCTTGCCCCATGCGCCTGCGCGCAATCCTCCACAATTGGAATGTGCGAGAGGCCAGCCTCGGCAAGTCCGGCCCTGATGGCGCGGACATCGACGACGCCGCCATAGAGGTGGGTGACGACGATCGCAGCAGTGTCTGCGCTGGCTGCTTTCATCACCGATTGAAGATCTACGAGCTGACTGGCCGGTTGGATATCGACATAGTGCGGAACGAGATCATTGTGCCAGCAGGCGCAGCTGGCATAGCCGCCCGCATTGGCGGCGACGATGACCTCGCGCCCGCGCATACCGTTGCGCTTGGTCACTGCGGCCAATGCAAGTTCGAGCGCATCCGTCCCGTTGGCTACGAGGAGGCATTCCGAAACACCTATGAACCTGGAAAAATTTGCCGCAAATCTTTTGCCGACCGCGCCGTTGAGCCACCATCCCGAACGCAACGTGTTCGCTACCTCACGCTCTATTTCTCCTTGATAGCGCTGATACAGGCGCCTCAGATCGTTCATCGGAACGGAGTCTTGTTTCGTCATGCGTCAGTCTCGCTACCCGATACCCGAAAAAGGATTAGAGCTGGCTGGCTTTCCAGCGCGCGTTCTTGGCTCTGTCGTGAACGATTCGATACGCCCGCTCCTGAGCGTCATTTTTTTCGTGCATACGCTTTGGATAAGGGCCTCGCTGTGGCTGGCGAGAACGATGATACCTGCCTTTTCCGCCAGTTCGTCCATGCGCCTCTTGGCCTTGTCCTGGAAAGAGGCGTCTCCGGCGCCGATCCACTCATCCATCAACAGGATTTCGGGATCGAGCGCTGTTGCCGCCGAAAAGGCCAGTCGCGCGGCCATGCCCTGGCTGTAGGCCTTGAACGGCAAATCGATGAAATCCCCAAGCTCGCTGAAGGCTATGATATCCTCCATTTTCTCTTCGATCTCGGCTTCCGTCCATCCGCTGATCAATCCACGCAGCACGATGTTCCTGCGTCCGGTGGCCTCACGACGGAAGCCTATGTTGATGTTGAACAGGGCGTCGACTTTGCCTTCGATCGCGACGGTTCCCGCCGACGGCTCGTAGATCCCGTAGAGCACCTTGAGAAGGGTGGTCTTGCCGGCGCCGTTCGGGCCGACCAGGCCCAGGCGGTCGCCGGCCTTCAATTCGAAGCTGACGCCGTCGAGCGCCTGCACAAACTGCTTTCTGCCCGAGCCTTCGATTCTGCCGCCTGGCCCAGCCACACGCCGGTCCGGCGCGGAAAGCGTCAGCTTTTCGTGCAGCTTGTAAACAAGGCTAACATTGTCCAGCTTGATGGAAACCATTGAAAACTCAGATGATGAAGATGACTTGCTTGCGATACCGACCGAGCAGCAGCAACGCCATCGCCCATGTGGCCAAAGATATGATGATGGTCACAGTGAAAGCATGAACTGGTAGTTCTCCATCCATGATGGGCAAGCGGACGATTTCCAGAAAATAAGTGAACGGATTCCAGTGATAGGCGTATTCTTGGACGCCGCCTTGCCCGTTGTACACCCAGAAAACGGGCGTGAAGAACATGCCGACTCGCAGCAAGTTGCCGACAATGAACTGGCTGTCGGGAAAGAAAGCCCCGAGAAACGCAAATACGGTAATCATTGCCGGCGTAACCAGCAGTATAAGAAGCAACCCCGCGCCTGACCACAGCCACGAGGATGTCACCGCAGGTCCACTCAGCAGCAGAATGACAACGCAACCTGCGATCGCATAGCCCGCCCTGATGGCGGATTGCAATGCCAGTCGCATCACATACACAAACAAAGGCAGCGTCGTACCTTCGATGAAGCTCTCTTCGCGCTGAAAGAGCGACACGCTCATGGACATGACTTCCATCAGGTAGAACCATACCAGAAGGCCGATCGCGACATAGGCGGCATATCCGGCGGCATCCTTGCCGGCAGGTTGGAACACGAAAACGAACGTGCCCACGAAGGCGACGTAGTTGACCAGCAGCCAAAGCGGGCCGAGCGTCGTGCGTCTATGCTGGTCGCCGATGTCCTCGTGCGCAAGCGCAATCCAGACCCGATGCAGCTTCATGGCTTTGCTGATATCGTCGACAGCGCCGTTTAGTGCCGCAATCATTGTTGATTGTATCGCATCTGCTGTTTCTGGGGCTTCATGGGTTCTGGCTGCTATGATGAACCGCCAGATACCTCTTCATAGTCATTGGGGCGGTCATATGACACGACGCTGCGTCGTAGTGAAGTCTCCAGCGATTCGCAAAGCAGGAGGCTGGGCGCGATCGAGTGGAGATCTAGGCGTTACACTGAAAAAGTTGTCCTTGTGGGGAATTCATCGTGCCATTCTGGAACGATCGCTCATAACAAGCGCGCAGCCGCTTAACCACAGGTGTTTCCAAAAAATCTCTGGCGATGACCTCAACTCCGGGATATTCGATACAGACAGCGGGGGCTGAGGATTGACATATCAAAAATGTGATCGGTGACGGATGATCGCTCTCGAGCCCGGTCAGTGCCTATGTCCTTGCGCCTGGAGCTCAGTACGATTTGATGACATCATATCCAGCAGCCGGTCCGGCCTTCGCCCGAAGATGCGGCGCGGAATTGTCATGATTGGGGATCGTCATGGCGGTGGCGGTAGGCTTGGACGAGCTTTGACCGCATGATCAGGCATCCATCATCAGAAAGTTTGTGCGACGCGGTGCCACCGGCAGCTGGCGAAGTGAAGCCGGCCGCGGTCCGGCGCACCTGCATCATAGTGCTCGGCATGCACCGCTCGGGCACCAGCGCCCTGGCCAGGGCGATCAGCCTGCTCGGTGCTGGACTACCGAAGAACATGCTCGGCGCCAATCCGACCAACGAAACAGGCCACTGGGAGCCCCTGCGGCTGATGGAACTTCATGACCGGATGCTCGCCGAGGCGGGCAGCCGATGGGATGACTGGCGACCTTTCGAGCCGGCAGATCTCGGTGCGTCGCGCCTGCGCTTCTACGAGGCCGAGATCGGCCGGTTGATCGACGAGGAGTATGGCAGCGCCCCACTTTTCGTTCTCAAAGATCCGCGCATCTCGCGGTTCGTGCCGCTGTACGCGGACATCCTGGAACGAATGCGCATCGATGTCCGCTATGTGCTGATCGAGCGCAACCCCTTGGCTGTGATCGCTTCGCTCGCCAAGCGGGACAGGTTCACCACGTGCTTCAGCGCGCTCCTTTGGTTGCGCCATGGACTGGAGGCGGAGCATGCGACACGGGGGCGGCCACGCGTCTTCCTGTCCTATGAGGACATGCTCGATGACTGGCGCAATGGGATCGAGGCAATCACCAATGCTCTCAGCATCAATTGGCCGCGCTCCGAAATGGAATGGCAGGCGACACTTTCCAATCATTTTTCGGAAAATCACCAGCACCATGTAGCCAGCGCATATCAGCTGGAAGCTGATCCGAACGTCAATGACTGGATCAAGCAGGCCTATCGCGCCGTGAGGGCGCTGGAAAAAGATCGGGCTGACGGCGCAGCCATGCTGCAACTTGATATGGTGCGCGGTTCTTTCGACAGCCTCGGCCCAGTTTTCGGAGATGCGTTCTTTTCCGAAATGTCGGCACGGGAAAGGGCTGCGGCCGAGCGATTCGAGCTGCAGCGGCACGCGGCGGACCAGCGAATGATGGAGTTGGAGGAGACCCGCATCGGAGCTGCCACGCGAGAAACTCAACTGACACAACAACTGAGAGATTTTCAGCTTCGGGACGTCGAGACGACAGCTCGCGAAGCTGATCTGATGGCTCAGGTCGACCATGAAGCACGACGCGCCAATGGCGCGGAAAAGCGAATTCAAGATCTGATTGAAGAGTCTGAGCGCTTGAAGGTAGAGATTCACCAAATCAGAAGCAGCTCTTGGTGGAGGGTGACGTACCCGGCCAGGTATCTAGCGTCACTGCCGGGCGCTTTCGCCCGCTGGCGGAAGAGGCAGTCGACAAAGAAGTAGCTTTGGCATGCGAACAGATGCGTCGGACCAGCCTCGGTTGGGCCTAATCGTTGGTGGCGTGCAGAAGGCTGGCACCACCAGCCTGTTCGGCTATCTCAGCGAAACTCCGCAGATGGCAACGCCATCCGTCAAGGAGACGCATTTCTTCGACGACGAGGCTCGGAACTGGTTCAGGCCGGATTATCCGAGGTTGGAGAGCCTTTTCTCCGAAGATATTGGGATCCGCATTGGATTTGAGGTGACGGAAGTCAGAATGGATTCTATCCTGGAATTTGCCGGCATCGGCGATTTCATCGACCAGCCAGCCAAGACTTGTTCAAGTGGCATGTTATGCGTTGCCTTTGCCGTGGCTGCACACTTGCCGACAGATATTCTGCTCATAGCGCGGATACGTTCAGCCGTCTTTTGACCCAATTTATCTTGGGCCCCTTCGCCCGGAGGTTGCGAAATTTGCGAGCATTGGCCTCGTCTAAGGCGTTCGGCGAACAAGCGACTTTTTAACAATCTGATAGCCCACTCGCTGGCGATGGGCAGGCGACAACAGTTCAGATAGCCTATAATTCTACCGACTTCGGCTTCGGTGCCGCCGCAGCGTAGTTTCATCCTGGGGCACACGCCCTCGAAGTGACCGAGCAACGCCCTCAGTCAGGCGTATTTCGAAAAAACATCTGGCTATGCCTCGCGCCCCGCAGTATGCGATACAGGACGGCGGGGGCCGGGGATGGCACTTTGAAAAGGTGGTCGGCCGCGAAGTATCTTCGTGCTCGCACTTTGCTTATAGTCATGCCCTTGAGCCTGGAGTCTCGTGCCGTCCAATGAATTCTTACCTCGAATCAGTATTCGGGCTCAGGCCACAGATGCGGCGCGCCTTCATCATGGTGCAGGACGTGGTCATGGTCCTGGTCGCCGTGGCGCTCAGCCTCGTGCTTTCGCGGTCGAATCTTTCGTTCGAACCGCTCTCCAATGAGGGTCTGGCGACTTGGGCGGGCATTGTTCTCATCAGCCATTTTCTATTCCGATATTGTGGCCTCTACACGACCGTCTGGCGCTTTGCCTCGACGCCGGACTTTTTCAATATCCTGAAGAGCTGCGCGATTTTGACGCTCACGCTTTACGTGGCTTCGCTGCTGGTTCGTTCCTTCCAGCCCGTGCAGGGGCTCAACGAACGTCAGTTCATAGTCTTCTTCCTCGTCTCCTTCACCATCATATCGGCGCCGCGGCTGTTCTACCGCTTCCTGCGTGACGGCGAGAGCTGGGGCATTCTGAGCCGCAAGACCGACAAGACGCAGCCCAAGCGAGCGTTGTTCATTGGCCGCCTCGGCGAGGCCGACCTGATCATTCGCTTCACGCGCACGGCGCAGCCGGCGGACTATTCCATCGCCGGCATTATGGCGACCGAGCGCGGCGCGCCGTTGGGCACGCGGATTCAAGGTGTTCCGGTGGTGGCGACCCGGCCGCGTCTGATCGATGTCCTGGAAGACTACGCGACCGGCACCAAAAGCCTGGATCTGCTGATTTTCGGCAGCGGCGCCGAGCACGAGATCGAGGAGTATTCGGAACTCGTCCGCGTCGCCCGGCACGGCGACATAAATGTGGTGCAGTTCTCCGGCCTTTCGGAGCTGGAACAGCACGGAAAGCTGGTTCTCGACACCGTCGAGATGGAAACGATCCTGCGCCGTCCGACAGTCGCGTCCGATATCGAGCGCATCAGCGCCTTTGTGGGCGGCAAACGTGTTTTGGTCACGGGGGGCGCCGGCTCGATCGGCCAAACCCTGGTCAAACGGTCGCTGGAGCTGGGAGCGGCGGCGGTGCTGGTCGCCGACAACTCCGAGTTCGGCATTTTCCAGCTGAGCCAGTATATCGACGAGAAAGACCACGACCGTCTCAAGGTCCGTATCGTCGATGTCGCGGACCGGCGCCAGATAACGCGTGTCGTCACGGAATTCCGGCCGGACATCATCTTTCATGCCGCGGCGCTCAAGCACGTTCCGCTGCTCGAGGAAAACTGGGATTCGGCCATCCAGACCAATATTTTCGGAACACTCGTCTGTGCCGAGGTCGCCGCCAAATGCGGGGTTGCGCAATTTGTCCTGATATCGAGCGACAAGGCGGTGGATCCCTCATCGGTGCTTGGCATGACGAAGCGGGCTGCCGAACAGATCGTCAGCGCCTTGCATGGGACGCCATCAGGCGAGCCGGGCGGGCGTCGCTCCGCCACCAAATTCATCGCTGTGCGGTTCGGCAATGTCTTTGGCAGCAATGGTTCGGTGGCGACCATATTCCAGGCGCAGATCAAGGCTGGGGGACCCGTCACCATCACCGACCGGCGCATGACACGCTATTTCATGACCGTGGCCGAAGCCGTCGATCTTGTCATCATGTCGGCGGCCGATGCCGCATCGAGGCACAGCGGAGACGATTATGCCGTCTATATGCTCGACATGGGCAAGCCGGTGCCGATTCTTGAAGTGGCCGAAACGATGATCCGCATGTCCGGAAAGAGCCCATACAAGGACATTGCGATCCGGTTCACCGGCATAAGGCCGGGCGAAAAACTCCACGAAACGCTGCATGGCGAAGATGAGGAACTCGTCGAACTCGGCATTTCGAAGATTTTTGGCCTCAGCACGGACGTCGTGGAATGGTCGGATGTCCAGGTCGCGCTCACGGAGCTGCAGCAATCGGCGAAGAACCAGGACAAGGCTGCCGCGCTCGCCGTGTTGGCAAGCCTTGACCGCGCCAAGAAGGCCAGGGGGAGTGCACGTCAAGACGCGATCCCGAAAACGGCCGGCCAGGCGAGCTAGAGCAATTCCAGGAAAAGTGTGAAACGGTTTTCCGTCCGGAATTGCGTCAAATCAAAGAGATAGATCCAAATAAGAATTCAGAAAGCGATCTTGCTGGTGAGCAAAGAAGATCTGCGCATCGCGGTCCTGATGGGCACGAAAGACGGCGCCGCCTTCATCGATGAGCAGCTGCAATCCCTGCTCGCGCAGTCGCACCCTCTGATCGACCTGTGGATATCCGACGATGGCTCCATCGACGGCACGACCGCCATCATCGAGACGTGGAAATCCCGCTGGCTCAAGGGTCGAATGACCCTTGTGGAGGGGCCACGGCAAGGGTTCGCCGCCAATTTCCGATCGATGATCCTCGATCGACGCATCGATGCGGACTGCTATGCCTTCTGCGACCAGGACGATATCTGGGAGCCCGACAGGTTGCAGAGCGCCATCAACTGGATACAGGCCCATGACGCAAAAACCCCGCTGATGTTTTGCTCGCGAACCGCGACCATGACGGAAACGGGAAGTCTTGTCGGCCATTCGCCGCTGTTTGCCCGGCCGCCATCCTTTCGCAACGCGCTTGTGCAAAGCATCGCCGGCGGCAACACCATCCTGCTCAACGCTGCGGCACGCGATCTGCTGGCCAGGGCCTCCGCGCGGACCGGGTTCGTCAGCCACGACTGGTGGGCCTATCTCATCGTGACCGCCGCCGGCGGCATCGTCCGCTACGATCCACGGCCGCTGGTGCGCTACCGGCAGCACGCGGCAAACCTGGTTGGCGCCAACGTGTCATGGAGAGCAAGGATTTCCCGGCTTGGCCGCCTGTTCAAGGGTGAGTTCGCCGGCTGGACGGATCTCAACCTCGATGGTCTTGCCGTCAATCGCGGCCTCCTGACCGAGGACGCGGCGGCATGCCTCGACCTGTTCACCAGCGGGCGGCAGGGCGGTCTTTTCCGCCGCTTGGCGGCCTTGCGCAAAAGCGGTGTCTATCGGCAGACTCTTTCCGGGACCCTGGGGCTCTATCTCGCTTTCATCCTGGGGCGCATCTGAGCATCGAACAGCTGCGTGGCGCGCTTGGTCAACGGATGAGCTCATGCTACGTCGACCGGATTGACGGGTTTGGCCTGCGGCGCTGCCTCGGGACTTTGGCAGGGAGCATTATCGGCCGTTCATGAAGGCAGCCAAGCACATCTTCGATCTTGCCGGTGCGGCTCTGCTGCTGGTGGCCACATCTCCTGTTTTGGTGCTGGCCGTCCTTGCCGTTCGGGCATCGTCGCCCGGTCCGGCTATTTTTTCGCAGATTCGGGTCGGCCGTGACGGTCGGCTTTTTCGCTGCCACAAGTTGCGCACGATGTATGTCGGCACGCCGTCATTGCCCTCGCATGAGGCGCCGGCGAATTCCGTGACATCGGTTGGAAAGGTCTTGCGGAAGTTCAAGCTCGATGAGCTGCCGCAGTTCTGGAACGTCCTGAAGGGTGAAATGAGCCTGGTCGGGCCGCGCCCCTGCCTGCCGACCCAAACGGAACTGATCGAGTGCCGCAGGCGGCTGGGGGTTTTGGCCGCGCTTCCGGGCATAACCGGCCTGGCCCAGATCAGGGGCATCGACATGTCGAACCCGGAGCTTTTGGCCGAAACGGATGCCGCCTATCTCCGCACAGCGTCGTTCTGGCTCGACCTTCGGATCCTGCTTGGAACGCTCCATCGAAGCTGACAGGCCATGATCCCAAAAAGTGGAAGCCGGTTTTGGGAAAGATCATGGCCAGACAAAAAGACCATGATCCCGAAAAGTGGTAGCCGGTTTTTGGGAAGATCATGGTCAGACAAGACGTCAGGATTTACTGAGCCGCGCCAGCTCGGCCAGCCGCTCCAGCGTGCCGGTTTCAGGCGCCCAGCCCTCCGATACCAGCAGGGCAGGGTCGCATATCTGTGTCGCGGTCAGGCTGTCCCAAAACGCCTGCCTGCCCAACACGCCTGCTGCCGGCCGCATCAGGCCGGCCGGCACAGTCATCAGGCGCATCGGCCGTCCGAAACCTCTGCGAAAGGCGGCGATGATGGCCTCGACGGCGACCGGTGGCACATCGGCGCCAACATAGATTGGGCGAAGTGGCCCCGAATGGCCCAGCAGGTGCGACACAGCTCGCACTGTGGCCTCGGATGACATCAGCGAGCGGCTTCCCGTCAAGGCGCCCGTCGGCAGCGGCAGTGCCGTATCGGCCAGGCGCATCAGCGTCGCGAGGTTGCCCTTCATGCCGCTCCCATACACAGGAGGCAGGCGCAACACGGCGGCGTCGGAGCGGCCATGCGATGCATAGGCGTCCAAAACCTTGATCTCGCCCTCGCGCTTCGAGCGTCCATAGGCGCATTGCGGGGCAGGGGGCGTGTTCTCGTCGATCGTTGCGCTGACGCGAGCACCGATCACGGCCCTGATCGAGGAGAGATGGATGAAGCGTCCGCTTGCCTGGGCGGCCGCTGCATGCGCCAGCCGCGCGCTCAATTCCACATTGGCCGCTCGATGGTCGGCTTCGGTGGCATTTCCCTGATCGTTGTTGAGGCCGGCACAATGGACGACATGGGTCACATCCCTGGTGAGCGCCAGGAAGGCCGCGGCCGGCGCATCGAAATTGGGCATCAGCACCGCGCCATCCGCCGACCCGAGCCTCTCCGGATGGCGGGAGGCAAGGCGAAGCTCCGCACCGGCTTCGCGAAGATGGTGCACGACAAGACGCCCGATGAAACCCGTCGCGCCCGTGACCAGGACCTTCATTGCCTTGCCCGGAACAGCCGTCGGGCGGCTGATGGAAGTGCCTGCGCTTCCACAACTGGTGGAAGTACCTGCTCTTCCATCAACGGAGCCTGACGTCCGGAGGCAAGATATGTTCCGCTCACCAGGAAGACCATCAGCACCGAGTCCAGAATGTCATGGCCGACCAGGATGCCCGTCATTCCGGCCGTCAGATAGGTGATCACCACGACGACAATCATCATGGCGCCGAAGCGCTCGATCGGATCGCTGCTGTTTCGCAAGACCCGGGCGGCATTTCCAGCCGCAACGGCAAAGATCGCGGCCAGCGTTACGGCGCCCAGAATTCCTGCTTGCACCAAGGCGGTCAGGAAGCCGTTGTGGAAATGGTTGAAGCCGGCGTCCATCGCGAACTGGTCATGAAAGCCTTGCTTGATCAAAAGCTGGGTCGCACCCACCCCATGTCCAAACAACGGCATGTCAAGGAATGCTTTGAGGCCGATCTCCCAAAGGGCAACACGTATTCCCAGCGAGCTGTCATAGTTTCCCTGCGCCCCAAGCGCATCCCAATCGGAGCGCAGAAAGTCGACGCGCCCGGATATCGCCTGGAAGCCGAAAGCGGCGATGACGATGCCGAACGCCGTCAGCAGCAGCAGCACGCGAATGGCATTCCTGCCTCCGAGCCTCTGATGGTTGATCAGCAGGACAGCGATGCCGGCAATCAGCAGCGCCAGCCAGGCAATACGCGAACCGGAATAGATGATGGCGATCGTCCCGGCCAGTGTGGCGTAGAAGAGGGGGTTTCGGGCTCGCTCAATGCCTGACAAGGCACCGGCCACGCAGACCACCACGGCAAGGCAGACGACAGTTGCGAAGACGATCGGATTGCCGGCCCCGCCCTCGGCCCTGACTCCAACCCAATATTGCTGGATGACGGCCATGAGCAGCGCGACAAAACAGGCGGCCATGCTGGAGAGCACGATAATGCGGGCAAGCGTGGTTTTCTGCGTGATGCTCCATGTCGAATAGGAGAGGGGGAAAAACAGGAAGGTCACGAGCGGGATAAGATGTGGTGCATCCCGGACGAACGAGTTGTTGACGATGGAAGCCAACAGATTGGCGGCGCAGTAGGCATAGATCGCGACCGTCAGCCAGATCATGGGCCGGTCGGCGTTGAAGCGCCTTTTCCTTAAAGCAATCAGCAGGACGGACGAAAGGCCCCCGCCGTTGAACACAAAGCTGACCACCGATCCCAGAACCGGTGGAAAAAAGAAGCAAAGGATGGAGAAGTAGATATTCACCCGCGAAGGCGTGAATTGCTGTCTCAGGGATGAAAGCCGGCTCAATTTTCGGGCTCGCTATTTTCGGGACGTTTGATGCGGGGGATCTTGTTTAGCGACGTAAAATGCGCTCGCCTCGAAATTGCCCATGCCTCATGATGCACTTGCCCAGCTTCCCGAGGCTGGTATAGCGGCTGGGCTCCCTTTTCGATAGTGTGTCGGAGCCGATTGCCCCTGAAAATCGGCAGCCGGCGCCGATCGATCAGGGAAAATCCCGGCGGGTCGCGGCCGGTCTGTTCAAGCAATATTTTTCCCGCGTTTTCTCAACTGTTGAGCTTGCGAGCAGGAATTTCCGGGTTTCTAGGTGTCTGTGGAAAATTCATTCCCGAACCGCGCGCCGCGGGGCCAGTCCAGCATTGTTCTTGACAACAGCGATCTGCTAGAACGCCGGCACGACAGAGATTGTCCAGAAGCAAGGCTTGAACCGGGCGCAAAAAGCTCGAGGCAAGGCCTTCTGTTAAAAGGCACGAGAGAACGCTCACAGTCCATGACAACAGCGCTTACGCATCTTCAGCGGCTTGAAGCCGAATCCATTCATGTGTTCCGTGAGGTTGCGGCCGCTTTCACCAAGCCGGTCATGCTCTATTCGGTCGGCAAGGATTCATCCGTGCTGATGCACCTGGCGATGAAGGCCTTTTATCCCGCCAAGCCGCCGTTCCCCTTTCTTCACGTCGACACGACATGGAAGTTCCGCGAGATGATCGCCTTTCGCGATCAGATGGCGCAGAAACTCGGCTTCGATCTCCTGGTTCATGTCAACGAAGACGGCGTGCGCGACAACATCAATCCATTCGACCACGGTTCGAACACGCACACCCATGTGATGAAGACCGTGGCGTTGCGCCAGGCGCTCGACAAATACGGTTTCGACGCGGCCTTTGGCGGCGCTCGTCGCGATGAGGAGAAATCGCGCGCCAAGGAGCGCATCTTTTCCTTCCGCAACGCCCAGCATGTGTGGGATCCTAAGAACCAACGCCCCGAGATGTGGAAGATATTCAACACCCGCATCGCATCGGGTGAATCGATCCGCGTCTTTCCGCTGTCGAACTGGACCGAACTCGATATCTGGCAGTACATCCTGCAGGAAAGTATCCCGATCGTGCCGCTCTATTTCGCTAAGGAAAGGCCTGTGGTGGAACGCGACGGCATGCTGATCCTGCGGGATGACGAGCGCATGAAACTGCGCCCCGGCGAGACAGTGGAGAACCGGCTGGTGCGGTTCCGCACGCTGGGCTGCTATCCACTGACCGGCGCCATCGAGTCGAATGCCGACACACTGGAAGCCATCGTCGGCGAAATGCTGACTGCGCGTACGTCCGAACGGCAGGGTCGCCTGATCGACCGCGATGAAGCCGGCTCGATGGAAAAGAAGAAGCGCGAGGGGTACTTTTGACCATGCGCCACATCATGGCAAAGAGCCTCGCACCCACCGACGGCGTCCGCGAGTATCTGGCGGCGCAGGAGAAGAAGTCGCTGCTGCGCTTCCTGACCTGCGGTTCCGTCGATGACGGCAAGTCGACGCTGATCGGGCGCCTGCTTTCCGACACCAAGCAGATTTTCGAGGACCAGCTCGCCGCGCTCGAGCGCGATTCGCGCAAGCACGGCACGACGGGCGACGACATCGATTTCGCGCTGCTGGTCGACGGTCTCGAGGCTGAGCGTGAGCAAGGCATCACCATCGATGTCGCCTATCGCTTCTTCGCCACCCCGAAGCGCAAATTCATCGTTGCCGATACGCCCGGCCACGAGCAATACACCCGCAACATGGCGACCGGTGCCTCGACCGCTGACCTGGCGATCGTGCTGATCGATGCCCGGCAAGGGGTGTTGCGCCAGACCAGACGCCATTCGATCATCGCCTCGCTGCTCGGCATCCGCCACATCGTGCTGGCCGTCAACAAGATCGATCTCGTCGGGTTCGACCAGGCGGTCTTCGACCGGATCGTTGAAGACTACCGGCAATTCTCGCGCGATCTCGGTTTCCAGACCATCGTGCCGATCCCGATGTCGGCCCGCTACGGTGACAACGTTACCGGCCGTTCGGACAAGACGGAATGGTATTCCGGCCCGACGCTGATCGAGCATCTCGAAACCGTGTCGGTCGACGAAGCGGTGGTTGAACTGCCGTTCCGTTTTCCGGTTCAGTATGTCAATCGCCCCAATCTCGATTTTCGCGGTTTTGCCGGCACGATCGCGTCCGGCTCGGTTGCACCCGGCGACGAGGTCGTTGTCGCCAAGTCCGGCAAATCCTCGCGCGTCAAGCGGATCGTCTCGTATGGCGGCGATCTCGCCCAGGCGGCTGCCGGCCAGGCTGTCACACTCGTCCTTGACGACGAGGTCGAGATCTCACGCGGAAACATGCTGGTTTCGCCGGCCGCACGGCCGCAGGTCGCAGACCAGTTCGCCGCCAACATCGTCTGGTTCGACGAACATGCGCTGCTGCCCGGCCGCTCCTACATCCTGCGCACCGAGACCGATCAGACCAGCGCCACGGTCACCGACCTGAAATACCGGATCAACGTCAACGACTTTGCCCATGAAGCGGCCAAGTCGCTCGAAATGAACGAAGTCGGCATCTGCAACATCTCGACGCGGACGCCGATTGCCTTCGATCCCTTCGCCGAAAACCGCACCACCGGCGCCTTCATCCTGATCGACCGCATCTCCAACGCCACGGTCGGCGCCGGCATGATCCTGCACTCGCTGCGCCGGGCTGAAAACATCCATTGGCAGTCGCTCGATGTCGGCAAGCACGTCCGCGCCGACATGAAGAACCAGCGTCCCGCCGTATTCTGGTTCACCGGGCTGTCGGGCTCCGGCAAGTCGACCATCGCCAACCTGTTCGAAAAGAAGCTGTTCGCCACCGGCCGACATACCTATATCCTGGACGGCGACAACGTCCGTCACGGTCTCAACCGCGATCTTGGTTTCACCGACGCCGATCGCGTCGAGAACATCCGCCGCGTTGCCGAAGTGGCGCGTTTGATGGCCGATGCCGGGTTGATCGTCATTGTTTCGTTCATTTCGCCGTTCAGCGCTGAGCGGCGCATGGCGCGCGAATTGATGGCCGACGGAGAGTTCATCGAGGTGTTCGTCGACACGCCCTTCGAGGAATGTGCCAGGCGCGATCCGAAAGGCCTCTATGCGCGCGCACTGAATGGCGAGATCAAGAATTTCACTGGCGTCGATTCCCCTTACGAAGCGCCGGAAAACCCGGAAATCCATCTCAGGACACTCGGCAAATCGGCCGAAGAGATGGTAGACGCCCTGGAACACTGGCTGAACGAGCGCGACATTGCCGAAGACCAATACGACAGCGGCGGCGGCATCTGACGACAGGCTGATGCTCGAAATCTTCGAGCGGCTGGCCCTGGCGGCCGGACGCGAGGTGATGCGTGTGTTCCACGCCGGCTGTGCGGTCGATCGCAAGTCCGATGCTTCGCCGGTGACCGAGGCGGACCGCGAGAGCGAAAAGATCATTCTCGCCGGACTGCGTGCCGCATTTCCCGACATTCCCTGCGTGGCCGAGGAGGAAGCATCCGCCGGCGTCGTGCCGCCCGACCTGAACGGGGCTTTCTTTCTGATCGATCCGCTCGACGGCACCAAGGAATTCGTCAACCGCCGCACCGATTTCACCGTCAACATCGCGCTGGTTCGCGATGGCGTGCCGGAAGTCGGCGTCGTCTTCGCGCCCTGCACGGGCCGTTTCTTTTCCGGCCTGCCGGGCAGGGCGGAATCTCTCGAAATCGATGGCGACTACCAGATCGTCGGCCGCCGGCCGATCTCGGTGAGAACGGCCGTGGTGCCGCTGGCCGTCGTTGCCAGTCGTTCCCACAATACGCCGGAAACCGAGGCCTATATTCGCGACCTCGGTGCCGCCGAAATCGTTTCGGTCGGTTCGTCCCTGAAATTCTGCCTTCTCGCCAGCGCCGAGGCGGATGTCTATCCGCGCTTCGGCCGCACCATGGAATGGGACACGGCGGCAGGCGACGCCGTGCTGCGCGCGGCCGGCGGCATGACGCGCACGCTCGATGGCCAGCCTCTGGTTTATGGCAAGCGCAGGCAAAGCGACGACGAGGACTTCGCCAATCCGCATTTCATTGCCAGCGGGAAGGGCGGGTAGTTCCCAGCGTTGCTAATTACTGATGCTGGCGGGACAGAGGGGGGTGCTTGGCGCCGACCTTTCAGGCCTAAGCCGCCGCCACATGCGCTGAATTCGAGCCGATATAGTTGCGGATCGTTTCGATGATGTGGTCCTGGTCGGCCTCGCTGAGATAAGGGTGCATCGGCAGACAGAGGATCCGCTTCGGCAGGTCTTCCGACACGGCAAGGCCGGTCGGCGTGCGCGGGTAGTCGCGATAAGCAACCTGGGCATGCAGCGGCTTCACATAATAGATGACCGACGGAATGCCCTTTTCGCCGAGATGCGCCTTCAGCCCGTCGCGCTTGGGTGTCTCGATGGCGTACTGCGCCCAGGCCGAACGGCTGCCGTCCAGATTGCGGGCCTCGGTGACGATGTCCCCAAGCCCTTCGGCATAGCGCTTTGCCACCACCTGGCGGGCGACCATCTCGTCTTCGAGAATGGCCAGTTTCTCGATCAGGATCGCCGCCTGCAGCGTGTCGAGCCGCGAATTGATGCCGACGCGGACATTGTCGTATTGCGTTTCGCCCTTGCCGTGGAAAGCGAAGGATCTGAGCTGCTCGGCCAGCGCATCGTCATTGGTGAACATCGCGCCGCCGTCGCCGTAGCAGCCAAGCGGCTTTGCCGGGTAGAAGCTGGTCGAGCCGACCGCGCCGAAGGAACCGCACATCTTGCCGTCGAGCGAACCGCCCATCGACTGGGCGGCATCCTCGATCACCATCAGCCCTTCGCGGTTGGCGATCGCCATGATCGCCTCGTAGTCGGCGGCAAGGCCAAACAGATCGACGGGAATGATTGCCTTCGGCTTCAGCCGGCCTTCCTTCTTGATCATGGCGATGGCCGCTTCGAGGCTGGCAATGTCGATGTTGTAGGTATGCGGGTCGACATCGACGAACACCGGCTCGGCCTTGGCCAGTGCCACCACTTCGGCGGTGGCGGCGAACGTGAAGCTCGGCACGAACACCGCGTCACCCGGGCCGACGCCGGCCGCAAACAGCGGCAACAGCAGCGCATCGGTGCCGTTGGCGCAGGCCACGACATGCTTGGTGCCGATATAGGCGGCAAGCTTGTTTTCGAATTCGGTGACTTGCGGGCCGAGGATATAGCGGCCCTCGTCGACGACACGGTCGATCGCGGCCTTCAGCCGGTCGCGGATTCGTTCGCGCTGCGCGCCAAGATCGATGAACTGCATGTCGGCCTCAAAACGGGTTAGCCAGATAACCGGCCGCTGGTACCAGAGTTGCGCCTGCCGAGAAAGCCGGGCAGGCAGAGCCGCGAATTGCCTAGGTGTCGCAGTCTGTTACCTGTATTTTCCGGCGTGTCTTCGCGAGATGCCGGAAATCCGGGCTTCGTCAGGCGTGATCCTGCCCTCATAATCCCTAGGATCGACCCTGCGAAACATAAAGTGATCGACCAGCTCAACCAATCCTAGGCACGTTGCGGCCCGCTCAGGCGATCTCGTGCCGCCAGGGTGGATTGGCGCCGGCCCGGGACACCGTGACCGCTGCTGCCTTTGCGCCGAGCGCCAGCGCCTTGTGGATGGCGTCTTTCGACAGGTCGGAAATCGCCGCCTTCGTCAGCAGGCCCTGCTCATGCAAGGAGGCGAGGATGCCGGCGTTGAACGTGTCGCCGGCGCCGACCGTGTCGACCACCTCGACCTTTTCCGGCATCACCGTGACGGCGTGGTCCTTGCTGTAGCCGACGGCACCTTCGCTGCCATGGGTAACGACGATCAGCTTGGGGCCGCGGTCCAGCCAGTTGCGGATGACATCTTCGTGCGAGCCGGCTTCGCCGAACCAGTTCAGGTCTTCATCCGACAGTTTCACGATGTCGGCCATCGCCATCATGGCGCGGATGCGCCTGAGGTGCTTGGCCTTGTCCGGGATGAAGTTCGGCCGGATGTTGGGATCGAGCATCATTACGCGGCTTGCCTGCTCGCGCCGCATGAACTCCTCATAGGCACTGCCGGCGGGCTCCGAGATCAGGCTGATGGCGCCGAACAGCATGGCCTCGATCTCGTTGCCGAGCTGCGGCAGGTCGTCGATGGTCAGCATGCGGCCGGCGGTGTTCTCGTCATAGAAGGTGTAGGTCGCCTGGCCGTTGGTGAGCTTGACGAAGGCCAGCGTCGTTGGCCGAGGCGAAGTGTGTGCATAGGTGGAACTGACCTTGCTCGCCCCAAGCGCATCCCGGAACTGGCCGCCGAACAGATCCGACGACAGGCCGGAAAAGAAGCCGGCCGGCGCGCCGAGCCGGCCAAGCGCGATCGCCGTGTTGAACACGGCGCCGCCGACATAAGGCGCAAAGGCCGGCTCGCCTGCTGTCGTCGTGCGCGGCAGCATGTCGATCAGGGCTTCGCCGCAGCAGAGGATCATGGCTTCCTGGTCTCCGGCGGATAGATCACGCCCTTGCGGATGATGATGTTGGCGTAGAGCCGCGGCTCGCTTGTCGCGACGATGGCATGCGCCGATTTGACCCGTGCATAGAAGTCGGCGCCGGCCAGCGCAACCACCTTGCGGCCTGGCGCGCGTTTGGCGCAGATCGCCTCGATCTCATGGTGGACGGGATCGGCAAGCGAGGGGTCACCCTTGACCGAGGCGCGAAACAGCGCCTCCGGCACGGCGTCATCCACCGGCAGCACGCTCAAGATCGCGTCGAGCACCGGGATGAGGTGGTGACCATCGGCTCGCACCAGCCGGGTTGCCTGTTGCTCGGCTGGATAATTTCCGTCGACAAGGGCGATTTCGTCGCCATGGCCCATGCCGCGCAGGATCGCCAGAAGCTCCGGACCGAGCAGCGCCGGGATTCCGATCAACATCAGGCGCTCCTGGAAATCGTCGTCGAGCCAATCAGGAAGCGTTCGGAAAGTGGCAGGCTGGCGCCGCCGAGCGCCCGGGCATGAATGCCGACGGTTCCCTCGCGAACGGCAGGCAGCTTCAAGCCTTCGCCGTCGATCGTGGCGATGGCCGCGATGATGGCGTCGACCAGCCGGCGGCGCACCGCCTTCGGCATCCATCCGTCGATCACCGCCGCTTCGAAATCGATGACCGAGGATGCGGCGACGATGGCGTAGGCGAGCGCCCGCGAGGCACTGGCGATCCAGTCGTCGAGCTCGGGTCCGATCTCGCCCCAGTCTTCCGGCGATGTCCACAGATGCGAAGCCTCGACGCCACGCGCATTGAGCGCCTTTTCGAGCATGGCGATGGACGCCACGTCGATCAGCTGGGTCGGCTTGCCGTCCGGCCCGGGTACGGGCATGGAACCGAGTGCTCCGGCATTGCCGGTGGGGCCGCCGAAAAGCCGGCCATTCAGCACGATGCCGCCACCGGCAAAGGCGCCGATATAGAAATAGACGAAGTCACGCGCCGCACCCGCCTGGCCGAAGACGAGTTCGGCGCCGCAGGCCGAAGTCGCATCGTTCTGCAAATAGACGGGAAAATCGCATTGCGCCTGGATGTCGGCCCGGATGTCGCGGTGGCGCCATTCATCCATGACGTCGAGCGGGGCGCCGGCGGTATCGGCCCAGTTCCACAATTCGAACGGCATGGCGATGCCCAGGCCAGCGATTCGCTTGTCCTGCGCCGGCGTCAGCGCGCCACGCATCTGCCGCATGCCGTTGCTGACGAAGTCCACCGTCTCGCGCGGCGCCGGGTAGCGGTATGAATGCTGCAGCATCGAGCGCACATTGCCAAGGAAATCGATCAGCACGAGTTCGGCGCTGCGGCGACCGATCTTGAGGCCGATGAAGAAAGCGCCTTCGGGATTGAGCGCCATCGGGATGGAGGGCTGGCCGATCTTGCCGCGCAACGGCGCCTGGCGCAGCAGAAGGCTTTCTTCCTCCAGCTCGCGCATGATGACCGAAACCGTCTGCGCCGAAAGCCCGGTCATGCGGGCGATGTCGGATTTCGCCAGGCTGCCGTGCTGGCGCACCAGCGAAAGCACCAACCGCTCGTTGTGGTCGCGCATGCCGCTCTGGTTGGTGCCGCGGTGAATGAGGCTGTCATTCACCTCGGGCGAACCGTGCCTCGCAATGGCGGTTTCCACCCTGTTCCTCCCGTCGTTTCCCCTCAATGCTTTTGGGCCAGAATGGGTGAACGAAGCAAGGCTGTCAATAATAAATAAGAGTGATTTAATTATTGACAGAGGCTTCGGCCTGGTGTCTGTTGAGGCAGCGTCCACGCTGGGAGAATTTCGTTGGACGCGCTGCAGGATGCCGGTTGGCCGGCATCCGGAATGGTTCCACTGGGAGGAAAATCGTGAGCAATACAAAACTGTTGAAATCGACCGTGTTTGCCGCCGCGGCTCTGGGCCTGATGGCGTTTGCCTCGTCCGCATCCGCGGCCGGCGTCGGCGCCTGCCTGATTACAAAGACGGACACAAATCCCTTCTTCGTCAAGATGAAGGAAGGCGCCACCGCGAAAGCCAAGGAGATTGGCGTCGATCTGAAAGCTTATGCCGGTAAGGCCGAAGGCGACAATGAAGGCCAGGTCGCGGCAATCGAATCCTGTATCGCCGATGGCGCCAAGGGCATTCTGATCACCGCAACCGACACGGCGGCAATCGTGCCGGCGGTCAAGAAGGCCCGTGACGCCGGTCTGCTGGTGATTGCGCTGGATACCCAGCTCGAGCCGGCCGATGCAGCCGATGCCACCTTTGCCACAGACAACTTCAAGGCCGGCGAACTGATCGGCTCGTGGGCCAAGACCACCCTCGGCGACAAGGCCAAGGATGCCCACATCGCTTATATGGATCTGATTGCCAGCCAGCCTTCGGTCGACGTGCAACGCGACCAGGGCTTCATGAAGGGCTTCGGCATCGACCTCGGCGATCCCAAGAAGATCGGCGACGAAACGGATGCACGCAATGTCTGCCACGATCTGTCGAGCGGCAACGAGGATGGCGGCCACACCGCCATGGAGAACTGCCTGCAGAAGGATCCGGACATCAACGTGGTCTACACCATCAATGAACCGGCGGCTGCCGGCGCCTATCAGGCGCTGAAGGCAGTCGGCAAGGAGAAGGACGTGCTGATCGTCTCGGTCGACGGCGGCTGCCCCGGCGTCAAGAACGTTGCCGAGGGAGTGATCGGCGCCACTTCGCAGCAATATCCGCTGCTGATGGCCTCGCTTGGCATCGAGGCGATCAAGGCCTTCGCCGACAGCGGCAAGAAGCCCGAGCCGTCGCCGGGCCTGAACTTCTACAACACCGGCGTGACGCTGATCACCGACAAGCCCGCCACTGGCATAGAATCCATCGACACCAAGGCAGGCCTCGCCAAGTGCTGGGGTTGATTTGAGCTCCTAATCGGCTCAATCTCAAAACAACGATAAGAAAAATTGCGCGGGGCGGTTTCAACCGCCTCGCGCATCAGGCAGGGAGGCCGTGTTGAGCGTTGAAACGACCAAAGTCAGCGGACCGCAGGAATTTGAGAAGACTTTAGCCGCTAGCGACACCAGCGTCGCCTCTTTCGACACCCATTCTCGCACCGCGCTGGAGAGCATCCAGCACCGGCTGCATAAAAGTCCGGCCATGGTGCCGTTGATCATCCTGCTCCTCTCGGTGATCCTGTTCGCCATCGTCGTCGGTGGGCGTTTCTTTTCTCCGTTCACGCTGACGCTGATCCTGCAGCAGGTGGCGATCACCGGCATGGTGGGCATCGCCCAGACGCTCGTGGTGCTCACAGCCGGCATCGACCTGTCCGTCGGCGCCATCATGGTGCTGAGTTCGGTCGTCATGGGCCAGTTCGCCATGCATTACGGCGTCCCGGCCCCAGTCGCCGTCGCCGTCGGGCTTCTCGTCGGAGCGCTCTGCGGCTTCATCAACGGCGTCCTCATCGCGAGGGTGAAGTTGCCGCCCTTCATCGTCACGCTCGGCACATGGTCGATCTATGCGGCCATCAATTTCATCTACTCCGGAAACGAGACCATCCGCAGCCAGGATCTCGAAACGACTGCGCCGCTACTGCAGTTCTTCGGCGGCTCCTTCAAGGTCGGCGGCGCCGTCTTCACCTATGGCGTGCTTTTGATGCTGATCCTGGCGGCGATCGCCTGGTACGTGCTCAACCACACCGCCTGGGGACGGCATGTCTATGCAGTAGGTGACGACCCGGAGGCGGCCGAGTTGTCGGGTGTTCGCGTCGACCGGATGCTGCTCGCGGTCTATACGCTCACGGGCATCATCTGCGCCATTGCCGGCTGGGCCTTGATTGGGCGCATCGGATCGGTTTCGCCACAAGCAGGTCAGTTCGAGAACATCAACTCGATCACCGCCGTGGTGATCGGCGGCACCTCGCTGTTCGGTGGGCGCGGTTCCATTCTCGGGACCATCTTCGGCGCCCTCATCGTCGGCGTGTTTGCGCTCGGTCTGAGGCTCTGGGGCACGGATCCGCAATGGACGCAATTGTCCGTCGGCGCCCTTATCATCGTGGCGGTTGGCATCGACCAGTGGATCAGGAAGATCTCGGCATGACCCAGGCTCAGGACCCCATTCTCACCGCGCGCGGGCTCGTCAAACGCTATGGCCGCGTCACCGCCTTGGACAACGCCGACTTCGACCTCTATCCGGGCGAAATCCTTGCCGTCATCGGCGACAACGGCGCCGGCAAGTCGTCGCTGATCAAGGCGATTTCCGGCGCGGTCACGCCCGATGAGGGCGAGATCCGCCTCGATGGCAAACCCATTGCCTTCAAGTCGCCGATGGAAGCTCGTGAAGCAGGCATCGAGACCGTCTATCAGAATCTGGCGCTGTCGCCGGCGCTGTCGATCGCCGACAACATGTTCCTCGGCCGCGAGATCCGCAAACCGGGCTTCCTGGGACAATGGCTGCGCATGCTCGACCGTCCGGCAATGGAAAAGCGCGCCCGCGACAAGCTCACCGAACTCGGCCTGATGACCATCCAGAACATCAGCCAGGCGGTGGAGACGCTCTCGGGCGGTCAGCGCCAGGGCGTGGCTGTGGCGCGCGCCGCCGCCTTCGGCTCGAAAATGGTGATCATGGATGAGCCGACCGCAGCACTTGGCGTCAAGGAATCGCGCCGCGTACTCGAACTGATCCTTGACGTGAAGAAGCGCGGCCTGCCGATCGTGCTGATCTCGCACAACATGCCGCATGTCTTCGAAGTGGCCGACCGCATTCACATCCATCGCCTCGGTCGTCGCCTCGCCGTCATCGATCCCAAGCAATATACAATGTCCGACGCGGTCGCCTTCATGACCGGAGCAAAGGCCCCGCCTGAGGCGACGATGGCTGCCTGATGCATGTCGCCCAAAAGTGCGTAGCGGTTATGGGACAACGGCATGCACGGGACAAAAATTTGAAGCGCGTCGCGCGGAATGTCTGAGCGCGCCGCGCTTCAAATTGCCAAATTGCCGCAGGGTAAGCTAGCATGAGCTAATCTAAATCGATTGAATATGTGGCGGTATCGGCTAGCATGGACTGGGAGGAACCATGAAAGCCGGTATGATCATGGCAACCGCACGAGAGGCAGCATGACGAGCGCGATGACATCCGAACCCCTCCCGCCACTGCTCGAAAATCCTGATCCAGAGACACTCGCAAGGGAAGTATTGATGGCCCTCAAATACCGGGTCGGCAAGGGCACTTCCGTTGCCACGCAGCACGACTGGCTGACCGCCTCGATCAAGGTCGTGCGCGACCGCATCGTCGACCACTGGATGCAGGCGACACAGGAGGCTTACGCCCAGCAGGAAAAGCGCGTCTACTATCTGTCGCTGGAGTTTCTCATCGGCCGACTGATGCGCGATGCCTTCTCCAATCTCGGCTTGATGGACAATATGCGCGAGGCGCTGTCGTCGCTTGGGGTCGACCTTGACCTTATCGCCGCGCTCGAGCCCGATGCAGCGCTCGGCAATGGTGGTCTCGGCCGGCTCGCGGCCTGCTTCATGGAAAGCATGGCAACTGTCGACATTCCGGCGCATGGCTATGGCATCCGCTACGCCAACGGCATGTTCCGCCAGGAAATTCACGACGGCTGGCAAGTCGAACTGCCCGAGACCTGGCTTGATCACGGCAATTCCTGGGAATTCGAACGGCGCGAACGCTCCTTCGAGGTCGGGTTCGGCGGCTCGGTGGAATCGATCACCTCGAAAGACGGCCGGCTCGAGCGCCATGTCTGGAAGCCGACCGAGCATGTGCTGGCCGTCGCCTATGACACGCCCGTTGTCGGCTGGCGGGCCAATCGCGTCAACACGCTGCGGCTTTGGTCGGGCATGCCGGTCGATCCGATCCTGCTCGACAAGTTCAATGCCGGCGACCACATCGGCGCGCTTGCCGAAAGCAACAAGGCCGATGCCTTGTCGCGCGTGCTCTATCCCGCCGATTCCCACAAGGCCGGGCAGGAACTGCGGCTCAGGCAGGAATACTTCTTCTCCACCGCCTCGCTGCAGGACATCGTCCAGCGCCATCTCAGCCAGTATGGCGACCTGAAGTCGCTGCCCGACAAGGCTGCGATCCATCTCAATGACACCCATCCGGCCATCGCGGTCCCTGAGCTGATGCGCCTGTTGATGGATGTCCACGGCATGGATTTCGATCAGGCCTGGGATATCACCAAGCGCACCTTCGGCTACACCAACCACACGCTGCTGCCCGAGGCGCTGGAGAGCTGGCCGGTGCCGCTGTTCGAGCGGCTGTTGCCGCGCCACATGCAGATCGTCTACGCCATCAATGCGGAGGTGCTCCTGGAGGCGCGTGCGTCCAACCAGTTCTCGGACGAGCAGATCGGCCGCATCTCGCTGATCCAGGAAAATGGCGATCGCCGGGTGCGCATGGGCAATCTGGCCTTTGTCGGCTCGCACTCGATCAACGGCGTTTCGGCGCTTCACACCGACCTGATGAAGGAGACGGTGTTCGCCGACCTGCACAAGCTGTATCCCGATCGCATCAACAACAAGACCAACGGCATCACGCCGCGGCGCTGGCTGATCCAGTGCAATCCCGGGCTGACGTCGCTCGCCCGTGAGGCGATCGGCGACCGTTTTCTCGACGACATCGATGCCATCAAGGATCTCGATGTCTTCGCCGGCGATGCTGCCTTTCGCGACAAGTTCGCCGCCGTCAAGCGCGCCAACAAGGCGCGGCTGGCCAACCTCGTCGCCGACCGGCTCGGCATCAAGGTCGATCCCTCGGCGCTGTTCGATATCCAGATCAAGCGCATCCACGAATACAAGCGCCAGCTTCTGAACATCCTCGAGGCGATCGCTCTCTACGACCAGATCCGCTCGCATCCCGAGCGCGACTGGATGCCGCGCGTGAAATTCTTCGGCGGCAAAGCGGCGCCCAGCTACCACAATGCCAAGCTGATCATCAAACTCGCCAACGACGTCGCCAAGGTCATCAACCGCGATCCGGCCGTGCGCGGTTTGCTGAAGGTGGTGTTCGTGCCGAACTACAATGTCAGCCTGGCCGAGATCATGATGCCGGCTGCCGACCTGTCCGAGCAGATCTCGACCGCCGGCATGGAAGCGTCGGGCACTGGCAACATGAAGTTCGCGCTGAACGGCGCGTTGACCATCGGCACGCTTGACGGCGCCAATGTCGAGATCAAGGAATGCGTCGGCGACGACAACATCTTCATCTTCGGCCTGACCACCGCCGAGGTCGCCGAGCGGCGCAACAATGGCTACAACCCGCGCGCCGTCATCGAAGGGTCGCCCGAGCTGGCGCAAGCCGTTGCCGCCGTTTCGTCAGGCGTCTTCTCGCCGGATGATCCGGAGCGTTACCGCGACCTCATCAACGGTCTCTACAACAGCGACTGGTTCATGGTTGCCGCCGATTTCGATGCCTATGCCGCCGCCCAGCGCGAGGTCGATGCGGTCTGGCGCAACAGTCCCGACTGGTACGCCAGGGCGATCCGCAATGTTGCGCGCGTCGGCTGGTTCTCCTCCGATCGCACGATCCGCCAATATGCGAAAGAAATCTGGAACGTGCCTGTCTGATGTGATTGCATGAGACCGCGAACAATGTGGTCCTGGTGCATGTCGCCCAAAAGTGCGTAGCGGTTTTGGGGCAATGACAGGCACAAGAACAAAAATCTGGTGCCCGGGGAGGGACACTGCCTGATGAAGAAGCCGCGCGCGACCGCTGCGACAAGCGGGCCGGACGGACTGGCGCCAGCCAGCGATGTTGCGGCGATTGTTGCCGGCACGCACGGCGACCCGTTCGCGGTTCTTGGTGTCCATGAGGTCGGCAAAAGCCTGTTTGCCCGTTGCTTTGTTCCGAATGCCGAATTCGTCACCGCCTATACGCTGACCGGCACCATCGCGGGTGAACTGTCCAGGCGCGACGATGGCGGCTTTTTCGAAGGCAAGCTCTCGATCAAGAAGCGGCAGCCCCTGCGCTATCACGCGCGCAACGCTGGCGGCGACTGGTGGCTGACCGATCCCTATTCGTTCGGTCCGGTGCTTGGCCCGATGGACGACTACTACATCGCCCAAGGCTCGCATCTCAGGCTGTTCGACAAGCTCGGCGCCCATGTCATTGACCACGAAGGCGCTTCCGGAGTGCATTTCGCCGTCTGGGCTCCCAATGCGCGGCGCGTCTCGGTGGTCGGCGACTTCAACGAATGGGACGGTCGCCGGCACACGATGCGTGACCGCCGCGACACCGGCATCTGGGAACTGTTCGTACCCGACATCGGTGCCGGACGACCCTACAAATACGAGATTATCGGCCCCGATGGCGTCAGGCTGCCGCTGAAGGCCGATCCGTTCGCCTTCAAGTCCGAACTGCGTCCGGCCACCGCTTCGGTCGTGGCCGTGCCACCGGCGCATGAGTGGGGCGACGAGGCGCACCGCAATTTCTGGCGCAATGCCGATCACCGGCGCGAAGCCATCTCGATCTACGAGGTCCATGCCGGCTCCTGGCAGCTTCACGACGACGGTACGTTCCTGTCATGGGACGAGTTGGCCGACCGGCTGATCCCCTATGTGGTAGAGACCGGTTTCACCCATATCGAATTCATGCCGATCTCTGAACACCCCTATGACCCGTCCTGGGGCTACCAGACGACCGGCCTCTACGCGCCGTCGGCCCGCTTCGGCGACCCGGATGGCTTTGCTCGTTTCGTCGATGGCGCCCACCGCGCCGGCGTCGGTGTCATCCTCGACTGGGTACCGGCGCATTTTCCGGTCGACGCGCATGGCCTGGCCAATTTCGATGGCACCGCGCTCTATGAACATGCCGATCCGCGCAAGGGTTTTCATCCCGACTGGAACACCGCGATCTACAATTTCGGCCGCCGCGAGGTGGTGTCGTTCCTCGTCAACAATGCGTTGTTCTGGGCCGAGAAATACCATGTCGACGGTTTGCGCGTCGATGCGGTCGCCTCGATGCTCTACCTCGATTATTCGCGCAAGGCCGGCGAATGGATCCCCAACGAGAAGGGCGGCCGCGAGAACCTTGAGGCAGTCAGCTTCCTGCAGAAGATGAACAAGGAGGTCTACGGCCACCATCCGGGCGTCATGACCATCGCCGAGGAATCGACCTCATGGCCGAAGGTCTCGGCACCGGTGCATGAAGGCGGGCTGGGCTTCGGCTTCAAGTGGAACATGGGCTTCATGCACGACACGCTGGAGTATTTCTCCAAGGAGCCCATTTTCCGCAAACATCACCACAACGACCTCACCTTCGGCCTGACCTACGCCTTCTCGGAGAATTTCGTGCTGCCGCTCTCGCATGACGAGGTCGTGCACGGCAAAGGCACGCTGCTTGGCAAGATGGCCGGCGACGACTGGCAGAAATTCGCGACATTGCGCGCCTACTACGCCTTCATGTGGGGTTATCCCGGCAAGAAGCTGCTGTTCATGGGGCAGGAGTTCGCACAGCGCCGCGAATGGAGCGAAGCGCGCGCGCTCGACTGGAACCTGCTGGAGTTCCGCCCGCATCGCGGCGTCTGGCAGACGGTGCGCGATCTCAACTATCTCTACCGTTCGCGCCCGGCGCTGCATGGCCGCGATTGCGAACCGGAAGGGTTTTCCTGGCTGATCGTCGACGACAGCCAGAATTCGGTTTTTGCCTGGCTGCGCAGCGCACCGGGCGGCAGCCCGGTGGCCGTCATTTGCAATTTCACGCCGGTGCCGCGCGACAATTATCGCGTGCCGTTGCCGACGGCCGGCAAATGGCGCGAAATCATCAACACTGATGCTTCTGAATATGGCGGTTCCGGCAAGGGCAATGGCGGCATGGTCGAGGCGCGGGCGGAGGGAGGCAGCATCTCTGCGACGATGCTTTTGCCGCCGCTGTCGACGATCATGCTCGAGCTCGTTGCCGACTGAGCCCGTCGAGACTGAGTAAAACGGCGAGATCGAGTAACTTGGGAGGGTAGAAATGGCAGACTTGAAACGGACCCAGCCGCTGGCGCGCGATGCCATGGCCTATGTATTGGCCGGCGGCCGCGGCAGCCGCCTCAAGGAACTGACCGACCGGCGCGCCAAGCCGGCCGTTTATTTCGGTGGCAAGACGCGCATCATCGACTTCGCGCTCTCCAATGCTCTGAATTCCGGCATTCGCCGCCTCGGTGTCGCCACCCAGTACAAGGCGCATTCGCTGATCCGCCATCTGCAGCGCGGCTGGAACTTCCTGCGCCCTGAACGAAACGAGAGTTTTGACATCCTGCCGGCCAGCCAGCGCGTCTCGGAAACGCAATGGTATGAAGGCACGGCTGATGCCGTCTATCAGAACATCGACATCATCGAGGCCTACGGCCCCGAATACATGGTCATCCTGGCCGGCGACCACATCTACAAGATGGACTACGAGATGATGCTTCGCCAGCACGTTGACGCCAATGCCGATGTCACCGTCGGCTGCCTCGAAGTGCCGCGCATGGAAGCCACCGGCTTCGGCGTCATGCACGTCGATGGCAAGGACAACATCATCGCCTTCGTCGAAAAGCCCGCCGACCCGCCCGGCATTCCCGACAAGCCGGAGTTTGCGCTCGCCTCGATGGGCATCTACGTGTTCAAGACCAAGTTCCTGATGGAGCAGTTGCGCCGCGATGCGGCTGAGCCGGGCTCGAGCCGCGACTTCGGCAAGGACATCATCCCCTATATCGTCCAGCACGGTAAGGCGATCGCGCACCGCTTCGCCAAGTCCTGTGTCCGCTCGACCGCCGAGAACGAGGCCTATTGGCGCGACGTCGGAACGGTCGACGCCTATTGGGAAGCCAATATCGACCTGACCGATATCACGCCCGAGCTCGACCTCTACGACCGCGACTGGCCGATCTGGACTTATGCCGAATTGAAGCCGCCGGCAAAGTTCGTGCATGACGAGGATGGCCGCCGCGGTTCGGCCGTGTCTTCGCTCGTCTCGGGCGACTGCATCGTCTCTGGCGCTTCGCTGAAAAGAAGCCTGATCTTCACCGGAGCGCGCATCAACTCCTATTCGACGCTGGAAGAAGTGGTGATGCTGCCCGACGTTCATGTCGGCCGGAACGCAATGTTGAAGCGCGTGGTCATCGACCATGGTGTTAGGATACCGGAAGGGCTGGTGGTCGGCGAAGACCCCGTTCTCGACGCCAAGCGCTTCCGCGTTTCCGAAAAAGGCATCTGCCTGGTTACGCAGGACATGATCGACAAGCTGGGGCTCTAACGCATGCAGGTTCTGTCGGTCACGCCGGAAATTTTCCCGCTCATCAAGACCGGTGGGCTTGCCGACGTGACCGGCGCGCTGCCCATCGCACTGGCGGCCAAGGGCGTGACCATGCGCACGCTCATTCCCGGTTTTCCGACCGTTATGGCCGCCTTCAAGAAAAAGAGGGCGGTTCTGCAATATCCCGTGCTGCAGGGCGGCAAGGCCTCTATCCACTCCGTCCAGCTTGCCGGGCTCGAGCTGTTCGTGCTCGATGCGCCGCATCTGTTCGACCGTCCAGGCGGTCCCTATGGCAATGCGACCGGCGTCGATTGGCCCGACAACTGGCGGCGCTTCGCAGCACTAAGCCAGGTCGGCGGTGATATCGCCGGCGGTGCCATCTCGGGCTACCAGCCTGACATCGTGCACGCCCATGACTGGCAGTCGGCGATGACGCTGGCCTATATGCGCTACGGCAAGGCGGTCGGCGTGCCATCGATGATGACTGTCCACAACCTCGCCTTCCAGGGTCAGTTTGGGGCCGGCATCTTCGGTGAACTCGGCTTGCCGGCGGCGGCGATGGCGCTCGACGGCGTCGAATATTATGGCGGCGTCGGCTTCCTCAAGGCGGGCCTGCAGGCCGCCTGGGCGATCACCACGGTCAGCCCGACCTACGCGCAGGAAATCCGCTCGGCGGAATTCGGCATGGGTCTCGACGGCCTCATCAACATGCGCTCCAGCGATCTCTATGGCATCGTCAACGGCATCGACACCGGCATCTGGGATCCCGAAACCGACAAGCATCTGGTTTCCACCTACACGGCCGGGACGCTGAAGGCGCGTGCGCCCAACAGGGCCGCCGTCGAGGAACGTTTCAGCCTCGATCGCGACGACAGCCCGATCGTCTGTGTCGTCAGCCGCCTGACCTGGCAAAAGGGCATGGACATACTGGCGCTGGTTATCGACGGCATCGTTGCCACGGGCGCGCGCTTGGCCATCCTGGGTTCGGGCGATGCCGGCCTCGAAGGCGCGCTGCTTGCCGCAGCCGCCAGACATCGCGGCCGCATCGGGGTCGTCGTCGGCTACGACGAGGGGCTGTCGCACATCATGCAAGGCGGCTGCGACGCCATCGTCATTCCCTCGCGCTTCGAGCCGTGCGGGCTGACCCAGCTTTACGGCCTGCGCTATGGCTGCGTGCCGGTGGTTGCCCGCACCGGCGGCCTGGCCGATACGGTCATCGATGCCAATGAAGCTGCCGTTTCGGCCGGCGTCGCCACCGGCTTCCAGTTCGCGCCCAACAATGGCGGCGCCTTGCTGCACACCATCCGCCGCCTCGTCGATGCACATGCAAGCCCAGTGGTCTGGGAATCGCTGCAGCGCCAGGGCATGAAGGCCGATGTGTCGTGGGACAAGAGCGCGGAAAAATATGTTGAACTCTATCGCTCGCTGCTTTCGAAAAGGGTTGCCTGAAGCATGATACGGACCGTCCCCACCAAACCCTATTCCGATCAGAAACCCGGCACTTCGGGCCTGCGCAAGAAGGTGCCTGTCTTTCAGCAGGAGCACTATGCCGAGAACTTCATCCAGTCGATCTTCGACGCGCTCGACGGTTTCAAGGGCAAGACGCTGGTGATTGGCGGCGATGGCCGCTTCTACAACCGCGAAGTCATCCAGAAGGCCATCGCCATGGCAGCCGCCAACGGCTTCGGCAAGGTGATGGTCGGGCAGGGGGGCATCCTGTCGACGCCGGCCGCCTCGCATGTCATCCGCAAATACAAGACCTTTGGCGGCATCATCCTGTCGGCCAGTCACAATCCGGGCGGCCCGCATGAGGATTTCGGTATCAAGTACAACGCCGGCAATGGCGGCCCGGCGCCGGAAAAGCTGACCGATGCGATCTTCGAAAAGACCAAGGCGATTTCGAGCTTCAAGATCGCCGACATCGATCCGATCGACATCGACACAACAGGCACGGTCAAGGCCGCCGGCATGACGGTCGAGATCATCGACCCGGTCGCCGACTATGCCGAGCTGATGGAAAGCCTGTTCGATTTCGATGCCTTGCGCAAACTGTTCAAGTCCGGCTTCCGCATGCGCTTCGACGCCATGCATGCGGTCACCGGCCCCTACGCCAAGGAGATCCTGGAAAACCGGCTTGGCGCGCCCAACGGCACCTGCCGCAACTTCAAGCCGTTGCCGGATTTCGGCGGCCACCACCCGGACCCGAATCTTGTCCATGCCAAACATCTCTATGACGAGATGATGGGGCCGGACGCGCCGGATTTCGGCGCCGCCTCGGACGGCGATGGCGACCGCAATTTGATCATCGGCAAGGGCATTTTCGTCACCCCGTCGGATTCCGTTGCCATGCTTGCCGCCAATGCGCGCCTGGCGCCCGGCTACAAGGCCGGGCTGAAGGGCATAGCCCGTTCGATGCCGACCAGCGGAGCGGCCGATCGTGTTGCTGAAAAACTCGGCATCGGCATCTATGAGACGCCGACCGGCTGGAAGTTCTTCGGCAATCTGCTCGACGCCGACATGGCGACGATTTGCGGCGAGGAAAGTGCCGGCACCGGCTCCAACCATGTCCGTGAAAAGGACGGCCTGTGGGCGGTGCTCTTGTGGCTCAACATCCTTGCCGCGCGCGGCGAAAGCTGCAAACAGATCGTCACCGAGCATTGGGCGACCTATGGCCGCAATTACTATTCGCGGCATGACTATGAGGAGGTCGAGAGCGACCGGGCGAACGCGCTGGTTGACGAACTGCGCGCCAAACTCGGCTCATTGCCGGGCACCAGCGTACGCGGCATGACAATCGCGAGCGCCGACGATTTTGCCTATCACGATCCGGTCGATGGCTCGACCAGCGAGCACCAGGGCATCAGGGTGCTGTTCGCAGGCGGTTCGCGCGTTGTCTTCCGGCTTTCCGGCACCGGCACGTCCGGCGCGACGTTGCGCGTCTACATCGAGCGCTACGAGCCGGACAAGTCGAGGCACGATCTCGACACGCAAGAGGCGCTCGCCGATCTGATCGCCGCCGCCGATGATATAGCCGGCATCAAGAGTCACACCGGCCGCCTCAAGCCAAGCGTGATTACTTGAGTGTGGCTGCGGGCGCCTTTCCTTCTCCCCTTGTGGGGTCCGAAGGACGGGGCGAGACCCGTGGCTCGCCCCCGGGCGGTGGATCGGCGCGCAGCGCCGAGACGGTTGAGGGGTGCGCGAAGGATCGCCGTCCTTGCCAAGCTGGAACACCCCTCATCCGTCGCCTTCGGCGACACCTTCTCCCACAAGGGGAGAAGGGGGAGCCCGCATGACCCCACTCGGCGCTACCGTCACCCGCGAAGGCATCCGCTTTGCCGCGTGGTCGCAAGCCGCCAGACGGCTCTGGGTCTCGATCTTCGACGAGCAGGGCAGGCGGGAAATCGAACGGCTCGAGCTGCAGCCGGAAGGCGAGGGCGTGCATGCGCTGTTCGTTGCGGGCATTGGCCCCGGTACCCGCTACGGCTTTCGCGCCGATGGCGACTATGCGCCGGAGCGTGGGCTGTGGTTCGACCCCGCCAAGCTCCTGACCGATCCTTACGCCGTCGAGATCGACAGGTCGTACGCCTATGACTGGCGGCTGGCCCAGCGCCGGGGTGAGGGGGCCGATACCGCGCCGCTGATGCCGAAGGCGATCGCCACCGCCCTGCTGAAACGCGTGCAGGCTGCGCCGCCGCTATTCCAGCCCGGCGGCCTGATCTACGAAATTCCGGTGCGCGCCTTCACCATGCTGCATCCGGATGTTCCGGAAAAGCTGCGCGGTACGGTCGCGGCGCTGGCCCACCCGGTGGTTATCGAGCACCTGAAAAAACTCGGCGTTGGCGCGGTCGAACTGATGCCAGTGACCGCGTCGATCGACGAGCGGCATTTGCCGCCGCTTGGGCTGCGCAACGCCTGGGGCTACAATCCCGTCACCTTCATGGCCCTCGATCCGCGTCTGGCGCCGGGCGGCATCATGGAATTGCGAAACACGGTCGCCGTGCTGCGCCAGGCCGGCATCGGCGTCATCCTCGACCTCGTCTTCAACCACACCGGCGAGAGCGACAGGCTTGGCCCGACGCTGTCGCTGCGCGGCCTCGACAACCAGGCCTATTACCGGCACACGCCTGACGGCAGGCTGGCCAATGACACCGGGACCGGCAACACGGTCGCTTGCGACCATCCTGTCGTCGAGGAAATGGTCCTCGACACGCTTCGCCATTTCGTCAGGGATGCCGGTGTCGACGGCTTCCGCTTCGACCTGGCGCCCATTCTGGGGCGGGTCGAGGGCACATTCGATGCCGAGGCGCCGTTGCTGAGGGCAATGCGCGAGGACGCGCTGCTGGCTGATCGCGTGTTGATCGCAGAACCCTGGGATATCGGTCCGGACGGCTATCAGCTCGGCAATTTCCCGCCGCCCTTCCTCGAATGGAACGACAAGTACCGCGACGATGTCAGACGCTTCTGGCGCGGCGACGCCGGCATGGTCGGCGCCCTGGCGACCCGGCTCGCCGGTTCGTCCGATGTGTTTGCCGCGAACGGGAAAGGCGCCAGCCGCACGGTCAATTTCATCGCCGCCCATGACGGCATGACGCTCGCCGACATCGTGCGCTACGAGCGCAAGCACAACGAAGCCAATGGCGAGCAGAACCGCGACGGCCACAATGAAAACCTGTCCTGGAACAACGGCGTGGAAGGTGATGCGGACGACCTGGCCGTGGCAGCGGCTCGCCTGAACGATCAGCGCGCGCTGCTCGCCACGCTGTTTGCCTCACGCGGCACCATCATGCTGACCGCGGGCGACGAATTCGGCCGCACCCAGCAAGGCAACAACAACGCCTATGCGCAGGACAACGAGATCACCAGGCTCGACTGGGCCGGCCGCGATCAGGTGCTGGAGCACTACACGGCGCTGCTCTCGACGCTGCGCCGAGCGATGTCCGCGCTTTCCGGCACAAGCTTCCTCACTGGCAAGCCACCGGCCAGTTCCGACATGCCGGACGTCGCATGGCTGACCGAGACAGGCGCGCCGCTCGACGAACAGAGCTGGCAGGATCCACAGCGGCACCGTCTGGTTATGGTCCTGGCCGCCGATGACGAGCACCGCCTTGCAGTGGTCATCAACGGCGATCGCCGTGCCTGCATGGTCACGCTGCCGCAGCGCGAAGGATTCTTCTGGGCTGCCGCCGTCGATGAGGCGGATGTGGTGAACATCTCGCGGCCAATATCCGGGCGGACGGTGATCTTCATGATCGAACGAGCGCAGGCCGGCACAGGGGAGAAGCGCAATGGCGGCGAGTGACAAGGCCGGATGGTGGCGCGGCTGCGTCATCTATCAGATCTATCCGCGCTCCTTCCAGGACACCACCGGCGACGGCAGCGGAGATCTCGCCGGCATCACATCGAGGCTCGCTCATGTCGCCTCGCTTGGTGTCGACGCTGTCTGGCTGTCGCCTTTCTTCAAGTCGCCGATGGCCGACATGGGCTACGACGTGTCGGACTACTGCGATGTCGATCCGATGTTCGGCACGCTTGAGGATTTCGATGCGCTGGTCGCCGAGGCGCATCGTCTCGGCCTGAAGATCATCATCGACCAGGTGCTGTCGCATTCATCCGACAAGCACGACTGGTTCGTAGAAAGCCGAGCCAGCCGCGATAACCCCAGGTCCGACTGGTATGTGTGGGCCGATACCAAGCCCGATGGCGGCGCGCCCAACAACTGGCTCTCCGTCTTCGGTGGCCCGGCCTGGGAATGGGATTCGACTCGCCGGCAATATTACATGCACAATTTCCTCGCCTCGCAGCCCGATCTGAATTTCCACAACCCGGAGGTTCAGGACGCGCTTCTGGAAACGGTGCGCTTCTGGCTGGAGCGCGGCGTCGACGGTTTCCGGCTCGATACGGTCAACTACTATGTCCACGACCGCTGGCTGCGCAGCAATCCGCCCCTGGCGTCGAGCGTCGCCGGCACCAACAGCGAGACCAACACCTACCTCTACCAGGAGCATCTGTTCGACAAGACGCAGCCGGAAAACCTGGCATTCCTCCGCCGCTTCAGAGCGCTGCTCGATGAGTACGAGGATCGTGCCGCAGTTGGCGAAATCGGCGATGAAGGCCGCTCATTGCAGACGCTCGCCGCCTACACTTCCGGCGGCGACAAACTCCATATGTGCTATACCTTCGATCTGCTTGGCCCGCAGTTCTCGGCGGCGCATGTGCGCGGCTGCGTCGAAGCCTTCGAGGCAGCCGTAGCCGATGGCTGGGTCTGCTGGGCGTTTTCCAACCATGACGTGGTGCGCCATGTCAGCCGCTGGACAAGGCCGGGCAGCGATCCCGACGCCATCGCCAGATTCTCGATCATGCTGCTGTCCTGCCTGCGCGGCTCGATCTGCCTCTACGAGGGCGAGGAACTCGGCCTGGAGGAGGCGGAACTGGCCTATGAGGATCTGCGCGATCCCTTTGGCATCCGCTTCTGGCCGGGCGTCAAGGGCAGGGATGGCTGTCGCACACCGATGGTCTGGGAGGCCGGCGCCGACAATGCGGGCTTCTCGACGGCCAGGCCGTGGCTGCCGATACCGGCCAGCCATCGCGCCCGCGCGGTCGACGCCCAGAACGCCGACACGGCCTCCGTGCTGACGTCCTATCGGACCGCACTGGCGTTGCGCAGGGAGCATGAGGCGCTGGTAACAGGCTCGATCCGCTTTCTTGACGCTGAGGGTGACATGCTCGCGTTCGTCCGCGACGGCGGCGGTGAAAGACTGCTCTGTGTCTTCAATTTCTCCGGGGAGCCGGCCAATTGGCCGTTGCCGCAGGACATCGGGTCGACCACAAAGCTTGGCGGCGATGCAGCGGTCGTCGAGGAGGCCGAGCTTTCGCTGCCAGCGCTCGGATACTTCCTTGGTCGGCTCGACTGATGCCCAATGCATGTCGCCCAAAAGTGCGAAGCGGTTTTGGGACAACGACATGCACAAGAAAGCTTAATGCGCGCCGATACTGAATCCGTTTCAACGCGGCGCGCTTTAAGCCGTCTTTACTGGACGAGCACCGAGCGTCCGCACGTCGCGCCGGTAACCCGCACATCGGCCTGGCCGACACCCACGCCAAGGGCTGAAAGCACATTGTAGAGCAGGTCGTCGACCGGTGCCGTTATGCCGTTGAGTACAGCCACCACTGCCGGTTTAACCGCTCCGAGCAAGGCGGTCAGATCGATCCCCAGACCAAGCGCGTTGACCGAAAGCGACAGGTTGCTGACCAGCGACGTGGTGAGCGACTGCGTGATGTTGCGCGTCGAAACGGTCTTGATCGTCTTGTTGGTGATATCGGTCGCATCGAAGGTCAGTGTCGTCGGGCTGTTGTTGGTGATCGCGGTGGCGGCGGAGCCCATCACCTGTATCAGCGGAAGGTTGATCAGCAGCAGCTTGAGGCTCACATCCGCGATTTCTGCGTCGGTGAATGTCTGCGGCTGGCTGAAGTCGCCAAAGCCCGAGCTGTTGCTGTTGGCCAGATGCAGTGAGGCAATACCCGGTTGCGTTGCGATGGAAACCTTGATGCTGGAGGGGCCGGTCGGACAGGTGATGTCGGTCAGTTTGGCTTCAGCATAGGCGACTTCCACGTTGAGCGGCAGGTTGACGGCCAGCAGGCTGATACCGCCGCCGAGGCCGGGTGTGCCTACACCGACAGAGGCCACCAGTTTGATTCGCGTCTGCGCGGTACGCACGGTGGTGCCGATGCCATCGACCGCGAGCCACGGCGAAGATTGCATCGGCTCGCCGATCGCGATGGTAAGCGCGGTGGATAGAAGCCCCGGTACGGTGGCGCCGAGATTGACCTGAGCCTGGTTGGTACCATTCGCCAGCACCGCGGCGGCGGTCAGCATTCCCATGGCGCTTGCATCAACGCCAAGTCCGGCCGGTTTTTGCCCCAGCCCCAGGCTGCCGACGGAGCCGAGGTCGACAAGTTTGTTGAGCGGGATCTTGACCGTGCTGGTCGCCTTGGACGCGATCGTTTGCAGGGCGACCTTGGCTGTATTGCCAACTCCGGGCACGTTGGCCATGGCGGTGGCGATCTGGCCGACGGTCGCCTTCGATGCCAGCACATCCGAATAGGATACGCCGGTCAGGTTCAGCTGTGTGGCAAGGCCATCCACGAAGGAGAGCACGCTCACATCCGCGGAGACCAGAGAATTGTAGTCCATGACGCTGAGCGAGATATTGCCGCCGAGAAGCCCGCTGAGGAGCGCGTTGAGGATGCCCCCATTGACGCTAAGCAGCCTCGACCCGACCGAGAAGGTTGCCTGCGGCGTCATGCTGGCGGTGGCCTGCGTGCCGATGACCGGAGAAGGTATCAGCGAACTCGCAAAATAGCGGGCAGGGATCTTCTTCAGGCCGACACGGACGGCGTTGTAGGGCGTTACGCCGGCCTGGAAGCGTTGGCTGACATTGGCGGTTGATGCTGCGTAGCGTCCGGGCGTGATCGACACGACGGTTTTGCCGACGGCCGGAGCGATCGTCTGTCCCGTGCCTTCAACGACAACATTTGGCATGCCGTTATCGGTCAGCGTGGTGACGACCGCGGTTTGAATGTTGGTGATGTTCGAGGCAGCGGTAATCGCTGCCAGATCCACCATTGCCTGCGCTTCGCGGCGCTCGGTGTAGATTGAGGCTTCGTCGATAGCCACTGCGGCCAGCGCCAGCGCCACCGGTGCCATGAGCGCCGTCATGACGGTGAAATTGGCCTTTCTGTCGCCCAGCATCAACTGTGCAAGCCGGAAGATCCCCTTGCGCTCACACAGTAACATTCAGATGCCCCCAACCCTGATCGTTGACTGGCGCGTGATCGTGGTGCCTGGCATTGCTATGCCCGGGAAAAGATTCCAGATCGGCAGGTTGCGCGCGTCGTACTGGATGGACACCACGAACTGACTTCCATCGGCCACGCTGTCATTGGCCTGGTAGGTCAGCTTGCTGGCATCCACGAAAGGATATCCACTGGCATTGTTGGTGACGAAGCTGGCGACGAGCGTCTGGCGCTCCGTCTGGTTCAATCCGGAGATCGCCGTGCGAGCCGCATCCGCCGCGATCTGCTGGACCGAGTTGGCGGCGCCGAAATATATACCGTATGCAACCATACCGAGTAGAAGAAGGATGAAGATCGGTGAGAGAAAGGCGAATTCAACCGCCGAAGTTCCGGATTCTTCTTGAAGTTTCCGCGCTATTTGACGGATTTTGACCAATTTACTTGCTCTGTTACTCATGGTCGCCGCGTGTCTGACCTCGAACCATATAAAAGTTAGTCGTAATGTAACCTCTGGTTGCTTAAGAACGCATTAACACATTCCGGCAAACTGGCATGGCCTCGGATTTCCGGTGGGAAATGGCGTCGAGATGAGGAAACCAAGTCAAGCTTCTGGTTTCGGCTGGTGTTTCGGCTGCCACGGCATAGCTTTCGTGCCGCCTTACTTAAGGTGACCCAGAGAGTCTGTTGAAATAAAAATTCTCCGCGTTAGTGTTTGGCCACCAGCCGCAGGAAGGGAACCAGCGGTGCGCTCAAAGGGGTCAGATATCGGCTCCGGGGCGTCAACACTTAAAAGGCGCGCCGACGGCAGCGCCGACAGGGAGAACTTCATGCTGATGAGAAACATGCTGAAGGCGACGGTGTTCGCCACAACCATGACGCTGGCCGCCGGCACGTTCTACACGCAGGCTTTCGCCGAGACCGTCTATAACAGGGGCACCGCCGCTGAATCGGAGTCGGTCGATCCGCACAAGACCTCGACGGTTTACGAAGCCAATGTCTTGCGCGACCTGTTCCAGGGCCTGATCATGCAGGACGAGAAGGCCAACATCATTCCAGGCGCCGCCGAGAGCTGGACAGTATCGGACGACGGCACCGTCTATACGTTCAAGCTGCGCAAGGACGGTCTCTGGTCGGATGGCAGCCCGGTGACGGCGGATGACTTCGTCTACGCTTTCCACCGGCTGGAAGATCCGGCGACCGGCGCCGAATACGCCTCCATGCTCTATCCCGTGAAGAACGCCGAGGAAGTCAACACCAAGAAGGGCAAGCCCGAGGATATGGGCGTCAAGGCGATTGACGCAAATACCCTGGAAGTCACGCTCAAGGCGCCGACGCCTTACTTCCTGGAGATGCTGACCCACCAGGCGACCTATCCGGTCAGCAAGGCCTCGATCGAAAAGCTTGGCGCCGACTGGATCAAGCCCGGCAATCTCGTTTCGAACGGCGCCTATACGCTGGCCGAGTGGGTTCCCAACGATCACATGAAGCTGGTCAAGAATCCGAAATTCTGGGACGCTGCGACCGTCAAGTTCGACGTCGTCAACTACATCCCGACCGAGGACCGTTCATCGGCGATGAAGCGCTTCGAGGCCGGCGAACTCGACAGCTACGACGATCTCCCGACTGAACAGCTCGCTGACCTCAAGACCAAGTTTGGCGACCAGATCCACGTCGGACCGTATCTCGGCACCTATTATTATGCGATCAAGACCGACAAGGCGCCGTGGGACAATGTCGAGCTGCGCAACGCCATCTCGATGGCGATCGACCGCGACTTCCTCGCCGAGAAAGTCTGGCAGAACTCGATGTTGCCCGGCTATTCGATGGTGCCTCCCGGCATCGAGGGCTACACGCCGGCAATGGCCAAATACGCCGACATGCCGCAGATCGACCGCGAGGATGCAGCCAAGAAGATCCTCGAGAAACTCGGCTATACGCCCGAAAAGCCGCTGAAGATGGAGATCCGCTACAACACTTCGGAAAACCACAAGAACACCGCGGTCGCCATCCAGGAGCAGTTGAAGCCGCTTGGCGTCGACGTCACGCTGCTCAACACCGACACCAAGACCCACTACTCCTTCCTTGAGCAGAAGGGCGACTATGATCTGGCGCGTGCCGCCTGGATCGCCGACTACAAGGATCCGGAAACCTTCCTCGGCATCTCGCGCAAGGCCAGCGGCAACAACTATTCGGACTACAACAGCCCGGCCTATGAAGCGGCCATGGACAAGGCGGCCGCCGCCGGCGGCAAGCCCGAAGAGCGCATGAAGGAACTTGCCGACGCCGAACGCATCCTCGTCGACGACGTTGGCCAGATCCCGCTTCTCTATTACAGCTACCATGATATCGTTTCCTCGAAGCTGCATGGCTTCGTCGACAACGTGATGGACGTGCATCCGTCCCGTTTCGTCAGCAAGGACTAAACTCCCTGGCCAAGCCGCCGCGCCCTTCAGGGCGCGGTGGCGGTGGTTTGCCATCGCATCGGCCCGGGAACCGGAATCGATTTTCGGCATGTCGGTGCGAAGATTTGAAGGCTAGAGCGCAACCGTCCAGCCGGACGCGCGTTGCTCTGGATCAAGCGGGGCACCGATGCTGCGATACGTATTACGGCGGCTTCTGACCGCCATCCCGACGCTGTTCGTCATCGTGACCATGGCGTTTTTCCTGATGCGCGTCGCGCCAGGCGGTCCATTCAACCAGGAGCGGGGGCTTAGTCCCGAGATCAGGGCCAACCTTGAAGCCCAGTTCGGCCTCAACGATCCGCTCTGGCTGCAATTCGTCCACTATCTCGGCAATCTGTTGCGCGGCAATTTCGGCCCGAGCTACAACATGCCGGACTTCACCGTCACCGAACTGTTCGCCAAGGGCTTGCCCATTTCAATCCAGCTCGGTGCCTCGGCGCTCGTCCTGGCACTTCTGCTCGGTTCCGTGCTCGGCACCATTGCAGCGCTTAACCAGAACAAGCTTGGCGACTATATGGTGATTGCCCTGGCGACCGCCGGCAGCACCATTCCCACCTTCGTCATCGCGCCGGTGATCCAGCTCCTGTTCGGGCTGACCTGGAAGCTGTTGCCGATCGGTGGATGGGGCGATGGCGCTTTCATCAACAAGGTCGGCCCGGTGCTGACGCTCGCTCTGCCGCAGATCGCCATCGTCGCCCGGCTGATGCGTGGCTCGATGATCGAATCCTTGCGGTCCCACCATATCCGCACGGCACGCGCGCTTGGCCTCTCCGACTGGTCGGTGGTGGTCAAGCACGCGCTGCGCGGCGCCATCCTGCCGATCGTCTCCTTCACCGGCCCGGCAGCGGCGGCACTGCTGACCGGCTCGGTCATCGTCGAGACCATCTTCTCCATTCCGGGCGTCGGCCGCTATTTCGTCGATGCCGCGCTCAACCGCGACTACACGCTGGTGATGGGAACGGTGGTGGTGATTGCCATCTTCACCATCGTCTTCAACCTGATCGTCGACGTCATGTACGCGGTCGTCGACCCGAGGGTGCGCTATGACTGACATTGCAGCCACAGCTCCCGCCGTCATCGGCCGTTCGCTCTGGGGTGATGCCTGGGCGCGCCTCAAGGCCAACCGCGCCGCCATGTTCAGCCTGTATTACCTCGCCCTGATCGGTGTCGTCAGCGTGTTCGGGCCCTGGTTCGTGCCGCATCAATACACCACCATCTATGCCGACTATGTGCGCATGCCGCCGAGCCTGTCGGCCTATCCGAAGGCCGACATGATCGAGACCGCGCTCACCGAAGCGATCAAGCGCATGCGGGTCGACATCAAGGAGTGGCGGCAGGAAGGCAACCAGGTCTTCGTCACCGTCAAGTCGACCAAGCCGATCGACGACCGCAACATCCGCTATCTCGACCGCTCCGATGCCTTTGACGACACCAAGATCGAGAGCAAGTCGCCTGACGGCCTCGAAGTGACGATGAGTGCGTCGATCAAGCAGCAATATTTTCTATTCGGCACCGACAACACCGGCCGCGATCTCCTCTCGCGCACGCTGATGGCCGGGCGCATATCGCTGGCCATCGGCTTGCTTGCCGGCGTCGTGGCGGTGGTCATTGGCGTGGTCTATGGGGCCGCTGCAGGCTTTGCCGGCGGCAAGGTCGACGAGGTGATGATGCGCATCGTCGACGTGCTCTATTCCTTGCCCTTCATCTTCTTCGTCATCATGCTGGTGGTGTTCTTCGGCCGCAACTTCGTGCTGATGTTTCTGGCGGTCGGCGCCGTGCTGTGGCTCGACATGGCGCGCATCGTGCGCGGCCAGGCGCTGTCGATCCGCCGGCAGGAATATGTCCAGGCGGCGGAAGCCATGGGCGTTGGCCAGCGCGGTATCCTGCTGCGTCACGTCATCCCCAACCTGCTCGGCCCGGTGGTGATCTACATGACGCTGCTGGTGCCGCAGGTCATCATCCTGGAGAGTTTCCTGTCATTCCTCGGGCTCGGCGTGCAGGAGCCGATGACCAGCTGGGGCGTCCTGATCTCGGTCGGCGCCAAGAACATCGGCACCGCCAACTGGCTGCTCCTGTTTCCCGCCTTCTTCCTCGTCTCGACGCTGTTCGCCCTGAACTTCGTTGGCGACGGCCTGCGCGACGCACTCGACCCGAGAGATCGATAAAGATGGGGATCGCTGAAATGGCTGCTTCCGAAACGATCCTCAGCGTCAAGGATTTGCGTGTCCGCTTCCGCACGCTCGATGGCGCGGTCGAGGCGGTCAAGGGCATCAACATCCACGTCAACGCAGGCGAAACCGTTGCCGTGGTTGGCGAATCGGGCTCCGGCAAGAGTCAGACGATGATGGCGGCGATGAGCCTGCTGGCATCGAATGGCGAAGCGACAGGCAGTGTCGACTATCGCGGCCGCAACCTTCTGACGCTGAGCAAATCCGAACTGAACAAGGTCCGCGGCGCCAAGATCAGCATGATCTTCCAGGAGCCGATGACCTCGCTCGATCCGCTCTATTCGATCGGCAACCAGCTGATCGAACCGATCCGACGGCATCGGGGCCTAAACGCTGCCGAGGCGTACGAAGAGGCGCTCAAGCTTTTGCGGCTGGTGCATATTCCAGATCCCGAGCGACGGATGAAGTCCTATCCGCACGAAATGTCCGGCGGCCAGCGCCAGCGCGTCATGATCGCCATGGCGCTCGCCAACGATCCCGACATTCTCATCGCCGACGAGCCGACGACGGCGCTCGACGTGACGATCCAGGCGCAGATCCTGATGCTTTTGGCTGAATTGCAGCGCAAGCTCGGCATGGCGATCGTCTTCATCACCCACGATCTCGGCATCGTCCGTCGCTTTGCCGACCGGGTCTACGTCATGCGCCAGGGCGAGGTTGTCGAGGAGGGCGAGGCCGAAGCCATCTTCGTCAACCCGCAGCATGCCTATACGAAAATGCTGCTGGCGGCCGAGCCGACCGGCCACAAGGCGCCGCCGCCCGCCAATGCCCCGGTGCTGCTCGAAGGCAGGAATGTCGAAGTGACGTTCAGGATCGGCGGCGGGTTTCTCGCCGGCGAGCCGCTGATGCTGCGTGCCGTCGATCACATCTCGATCCGGCTGCAGCGTAACCAGACCATCGGCATCGTCGGTGAATCCGGCTCCGGCAAATCGACGCTCGGCCGCGCCTTGCTGCGGCTGTTGCCCAGCGACGGGCTCATCCGTTTCGGCGACCGTGACATTTCCCAGGCCGACCGGCAGGCGATGCGGCCGCTGCGGCGCCAGATGCAGCTCGTCTTCCAGGATCCGTTCGGCTCACTATCGCCGCGCATGACCGTCGGCCAGGTCATCACCGAAGGGCTTCTGGTGCACGAGCCTAACCTTTCGGGCAAGCAACGCGACCTGCGCGCGGTCGAGGCCTTGCGCGAGGTCGGCCTCGATCCCAACGCACGCAACCGCTACCCGCACGAATTCTCCGGCGGCCAGCGGCAGCGCATCGCCATTGCCCGCGCCATGATCCTGAAGCCCAAGCTGGTGGTGCTGGATGAGCCGACCTCGGCGCTCGACCGCTCGGTGCAGAAACAGATCGTCGAACTGCTGCGCAAGCTGCAGGCAGACCACGAATTGTCCTACCTCTTCATCAGCCATGATCTATCGGTGGTGCGCGCCATGGCCGACTACATCATCGTCATGAAACAGGGCAAGATCGTCGAAGAAGGGCCGACCGAGGCGATCTTCAGCAATCCGCAGCACGCTTACACACAGACATTGATGGCCGCGGCGATCGACGTCACGCGGTTTCGCCTGAGCGCCTGACTGGAAGCCTGACGGGAGGCAGTCGCCGCTGTAGGCTCAGCCGGTTGACCGCGGGCACTTGTTTGCCCGTACCGTGACCATGGCGTCTTGTTGCTGCTTCAGCCGGTCGATCCTGGCCGTTTCACGGCCGGCGACCGCGGTCTTCACGCGCGAGCCGCCCAACAGCCAGCGGGGGACGCTGGTGTTCGCGACCTTGCCGCGGGTGATTGCGGTTTGCGAGATGTCACGGGCGACGTCTCCCAGCGCGCTGTTGAGCTCGGTGCACGTCATCGAAGCGTATCTCGCCGGATCGACGGTCCTGCCGATCGATGAACAGCCGGTGACAAGAAACAGCGCAATCATCAGGGCCGGTGGCAAGGCTGTCGTCGAATTCAAATTCATGTCGCATCCGGCTCGCCGTTTCATCGACCCATCATATCCATCGAACTACCTAGGGCCGAGGGCCATTTCGTCAAAGTTCGCGATCGCGAAGGACCCTGTCGCTGCGCTGAGCCTTTCCAGCCAAGGCAGGAACATTCTCGGTCACTCGAAGTTGGTATCCGTCGAGTGTTTCAATCAATCACTGGTAAACGGAGAGAGCCCGTCTCGGCTGACGCCGGGACGGGCTTTTCGCGCATTCGGTGATCTCCGGCCACAACGGCTCCCGGTTCATCCACTCAATGTCTGTGGAAATTCTCACGCTGCTTCGGCGACGAATGCCGTCGGGGTACAACCGGCCAGCACTGCCTGAGCGATGTCGGTCTCATTTTCATCGACATGCGCCGTCACCAAAACGATCCCCCCGGCACCACTGCGATCATCCGTCTTCACGGCAGTCGTGGTGAATGTTCCGAGCAGGCCGCCAGCAACGCCGCCGCAGACCGCGCCGGCCGCCGCTGTTGCCCATACGCTCGCAGCAAGAGGACTGCTGATGCCGTGGGCTGCAACAGCGCTCAGGCACGCCAACCCGCCGGCGGCAGCGCCAAGGATGGCCCCCAAAGCGGAAGCCCACAGAGATCCCACTTCGTCATTGTAAGGTCCGATGACGGCAATCTGTACCCGAGGAATTCCGGCCGCCACAAGGTCGCCGGCGACCCGGGCCGCTTGGGCATGGGAATCAAAAAGTCTGCTGATTGTTGGCATGGTCACTCAGGGCTTTTGGCTGCTCGGCAGCATATCGGTGACGAAAGATGCGGCGATCAGGTCGTCGCCCTGAATCCGGCCTTCGCGGTCCTCCATGATGGCCGCGACCTTCTGGAAGCTCTTCATTTCGCCCTCGGTGACCTGGGCGTCCTGCATCTTGGCCTTGAGGTCAGCCACGCGCATCCCCAGCGCTTGGGATTGTGCAGTGTCACGGTTCGACATTGTGGCTTATCCATTTCATTTGATTGTCTGTGCGCCCCAACCAACCGAACTGGGGGCAAGCGCAAACGTTCCATGGCAGGACTTCAGTCTGGTATGGCACCGGACCTAAGTCTGATCGCAAACCGCAATGGTCTTGTCGGCTACGCCGCTTGGAACGGCCACTCTCAGCGGCCGTTGTCCGCTGCAAGTTTAACGGAGCAAGACCATGGAGGAGAGTGTTGGCCAAGCGCGCTGGTTGCTCGCACTGATCTTCGCGGTGGCCATCACCTTCATGGTGATGGGATTAGCCCTTGGCTGACTATCCCAAGGGTTCGCTCACGAAAGTTTTGCACATCGGCGCAGTTATGTCCCTTCCTGCGCTGATAGGGTTCGCTCGCTGCATTTGTGTGGCGAGCGAACCCTCAACTTTCAGGAGCGACAGCCCGTAGCATTCAGGCGAGCAAGTCAGATTCTGTGAGCTTTCGGACGGCTTGGACCGCGTCGGCAAACGGTTTGTCGGTCACGCCAGCATTCAGTTTTGATCCAGAGGTCGAAAATTTGTCGGCTGGGCGCGTCGATGAAAAACGACCCGACTCCCAAGAGCCGGGCCGTGGGTCGAGTGATCAGTAGCCGTCGTTTTCGATCACCACCGGGTGGTAGCGATGGTGGCGGTGAGTGGAGACGGAGCCTGTCACGACAACGGTGTCTGGACGATGATGCCGGCGCCCATGGTCATAGAACGCAACCGCACCGTGGCGGCGATGGTGCAAGCGCTGGCCGTCTTCGTTGATGATCTTGACGCTGTTGTGGTGTCGATGATGGGTTCTGATGACCACATCGGCCTCGGCTGCCGAAGCCATAACGGGTAATCCCATGGAAAGCGCCAACGCGCACATGATCATTGTTTTCATTGCAGTTTCTCCGTTTCCTCAATTAGCCCTTCGTCGGATAACTGCCTCTGATCACTTTGGTTCCGGCCTTGCCACGAACACTTGCGGCAAGTCGAAGAAGGGCGATCGCACCTGCAGAGAGCGATGTGTCTGACCGCATCAGTCTCGCTCAGCGCATGATGGCTCCGGACTCGGCCGGCGATCTGTTGTTGCCGTCGGGATAAATAAGCTCCGAGGCTAATATGAAGGCAATTCACCAGGCCATCGCTCGATCTCGCCAAACAGCGGAACATTAGACCTACCTAATAGTTCTATCTCTCGCAGCCGGCACTGCGGCTTTGGTGTCTGCTGCGGATCAGCCAGCAAAGGCTGGTCGGCCCGCGTCTCCGCCAGAGGCGCGGGCTTCCCCCAGGCAACAGGAGAGAGATTATGAACAACATCATTTGGCTCGTCGGAGCGGTGGTCATCGTCCTAGCGATATTGAGCTTTTTCGGCCTTCGTTAAGCGCGACGTGAGCCATGTCCATCGACCCTCTATCGGAATGTGATCAGCCGAAACGGACACTGCGAAAGCGCCGCAGGCGGCCGGCCGAAGATCGGCACGATGGCAGGGAGGCCATTGTCTCTGTGCCATTCGAGGAAAAGAGCTTTCGCGTCTGGTTCCTGTCCAATGAAACAGGCATCACCGCGGATCAGGCTAGCGAACTTGTCGACAGGATCGAGGCAGATGGCGCGGCATTGTTGAATGCCGCGCGGCTCATGAAAATTCACTCGCAATGACCGGCAAACCTGTAGTCGTCGGTGACTTCGAGAAGCTCACTGGCGCGACGTGCTGACTACGAAAGACAAGACTCCCAGCCTGTCTTCCTAAGGAGCGAGCCATCTCGGTCTATTTTCAGGCGGGATCAGTTTGAGCGCCAAAGTCGGGATGCGCTAACACTTTGTTTTTTCTGGTCGGAGTGGCAGGATTTGAACCTGCGACCCCCTCGTCCCGAACGAGGTGCGCTACCAGGCTGCGCTACACTCCGTGACCAGACCGCGGGCTTATAGCCGCCACACTTCGTTCCTGCAAGCGGCAATGGCAGCGCTTCTGTCGCATTTCGTCCGCTTTCGTCGGGCATTTCCGCAAAGCCCGGATTTCGGTCCGGGATAAACGTGGCCTAAAGCCTTGTGTGCTAAGCCGCAGCCCTCGATAGATCGTATTTTCCGCCGCCTGGAGTTCTGCTGTCTTGCCCCCAAAAATCGTTGGCGACGCCCGGCCCAACAGTTTCGAATTCGAAACCGAAGCGCTGATCAAGGCGTCCGGCTTTCGCGAATATGACGCGCGCTGGTGGTTCGGCCATCCCGGCTCCGCGCAACTGCCGGAGCTCAATCTGATCGGCGTCCAGGCGCTGGGCATGGGGCTTGGCACGTTGATTCGCCGTCTCGGCGCCGGTCCGGATATCGTCACCGGGCATGATTTCCGCTCCTATTCGCTGTCGATCAAGCTGGCGCTGGTGTCCGGTCTGATGGCGGCGGGCGCCCGCGTGAGGGACATAGGCCTGGCGTTGTCGCCGATGGCCTATTTCGCTCAGTTCGCCTTGGATACGCCCTCGGTCGCCATGGTCACCGCTTCGCACAACGAGAATGGCTGGACTGGCGTCAAGATGGGCGCGGCGCGGCCGCTGACTTTTGGTCCCGAAGAGATGAGCGCGCTGAAGGCGATCGTGCTGGGCGGCGATTTCGACCTTGTCGGCGGCGGCTCCTATGATTTCGTCCGCGATTTTCGCGCGACCTATCTCGACGATCTGACCCGCGACAAGCGCATCGCGCGAAAGCTGAAAGTGGTCGCCGCTTGCGGCAACGGCACAGCTGGTGCTTTTGCCCCGCAAGCGCTGGAACGCATCGGCTGCGAAGTCATCCCGCTCGATGTCGAACTCGATCATACCTTCCCGCGCTACAATCCCAATCCTGAAGACATGCAGATGCTGCATGCCATCAGGGACAAGGTGCTGGAGACCGGCGCCGATGTCGGTCTCGGCTTCGACGGCGACGGCGATCGCTGCGGCGTCGTCGACAATGAAGGCAACGAGATCTTTGCCGACAAGGTCGGGGTAATGCTGGCGCGGGACATTTCCAGCCAGCATCCGGGCTCGACTTTCGTTGTCGACGTCAAGTCGACCGGCCTGTTCAACACCGACGCAGTGCTGCGCGCCAACGGCGCCGTCACCGACTACTGGAAGACCGGCCACTCCTACATCAAGCGCCGCGTCGCCGAGCTTGGCGCCGCCGCCGGTTTCGAAAAGTCAGGCCATTTCTTCTTCAACCCGCCGATCGGGCGGGGTTATGACGATGGGCTGGTCACCGCCATCGCCATCTGCAAGATGCTGGATCGCAGCCCCGGCAGTTCGACGGCCGATCTCTACCGCGCGCTGCCGCTGACCTTCGGCACACCGACCATGTCGCCGCACTGCGCGGACGATGTGAAGTATGGCGTGGTCGAGCGGGTGGTTGCCGACTTTCAGGCCATGAAGCGGGATGGAATGGTTTTCGCCGGCCAGAAGATCGCAGATCTCATCACCGTCAACGGCGTGCGCGTCGTCGCCGAGGACGGCACCTGGGGGCTGGTGCGCGCCTCGTCGAACAAGCCGGAGCTCGTGGTGGTCGTCGAAAGCCCGATATCGTCGCAGCGTCGCCGACAGATGTTCGACGCCGTCGACGCCGTGCTGCGCCGCAGCCCCGAAGTCGGGGCCTACAATCAGACGTTCTAGGATCAATGATCGGTCGTGGAAGCTGCCCGCTCCAGGGCGCTCCAGTCGAACGTCCGCGCCCAGTCGGCAAAACCGTGCCAGCGGACTTCCGGGAATTCCTTGCGCAACGCGGCGATATCAACGTCGTAACCGACGCGGTCGAACCACTCGAACATCAGTGCCGCATCCTCGCTCTGCTGGCGGGCCGCCGCGATCGGGATTTCCTGATAGCGGATCGGACGGCCGATGGCCTCGGACAGGATTTTCGCCTGCTCTTCGCCGGACAGTTCGTCCCCGGCGAAATCGAAGCGCTTGCCGAACACCTGTGCTCGCCGCTCGACCAGGGCGGCAACGAAGGCGCCGATGTCCGTCAGGCTGACAAGCTGGAGAACGCGTTTGGCAGGCAGGGCGAAGGCATGTGTGCCCTGGCTGAGCGCGCCGATCGACCATGGCGCGACGGCATTTTCCATGAACGCGGCCGGCGCGCTGATCGTGTAGGGGATGCCGAGCCCGACGATATGTTTCTCGACGAGATATTTGCTTTCGAAATGCGGGATGCCGGTTTTCTTGTCGGCATCGGCGACGGACGAATAGATCAGATGTCCAATGCCGGCAGCCTTCGCGGCATCGGCGGCAAGGATCCCCTGGCGGGTTTCTTCCTGGAGGCCGGCTTCATAGCTGTTGCCCATCAGAAACATCGTGTCGACGCCTTTTGCTGCCCTCACAACGGTGGCTGCGTCGGCGAGATCGCCGGCCACGATATCGGCGCCGGCCGACGCCAGTTGCCGCGCGGCCTCACTGTCCGGTTTGCGCGTCAGCGCCTTGACGTGATGGCCCCTCGACAACAGGGCACGGGCAACCGCCCCGCCTTGTTGGCCGGTGGCGCCGGTTACCAGGATGTTTCGCTTGCTGGTCATGATCTCTGCTCCTTCTTGTTTCTCCTGGAGCAAAACTAGGGTCTGTCTCATTGATGCATAATTGGCTATAATTGAAAAACTTAGTCCCAATTTTGGATACAATGATCGACCTCAACGATATCGTCGTGTTTGCTCGCGTCGTCGAAGCCGGCAGCTTCACTGCCGCCGCGCGCCTGCTCGCCATGCCCAAGACGACGGTCAGCCGCCGCGTTGCCGCGCTCGAGCGCGAGGTTGGCGTCCGCCTGCTGCAGCGCACCACACGCAGCCTCAAGCTGACGGATGCCGGGCGTCTCTACTATGAGCAGAGCAGCCAGGGGCTGCGGACGATCGAGGAGGCAAATCTGCGCCTCGCGGAAGCGAGGGCGGAGCCGTCGGGCACGATTCGCATTTCGGCCCCGGTCGGCTTTGGTGGTCATTTCCTGATCCGCGCCGTGGTCGACTTTCTCGCAATATATCCGAAAACCAACGTCGAGCTGCGCCTCACCGATGACAGGCTCAACCTGGTCGAGGACGGTATAGACCTCGCTTTCCGCACCGGCATCCTTCAGGATTCGACGCTGATCGCCCGCAAGCTCGGCTCCACGCACAGGCTGCTCTGCGCCAGCCCGGACTATCTCGCGCGGCACGGCATGCCCGAGAGCCCGGCGGAGCTTGCGCACCATCAATGCGTCATCGCCGGCCCTTCGGCCTCAGGCGCACATTGGGTGCTGGAGGGGCCAAGCGGCCAGGAAACGGTCATCGTGGCCGGGCGCTTCGCCGCCAATGAAATGCAGGCGGTCGTCGCGGCCGCGCTCGCCGGCTTCGGCATCGCCCAATTGCCTCAGGCGATCGCCGAAGGGTTGATCAATGACGGACGACTGCAGCGCGTTCTCAGGACCTACACGACACCGGCCGGCGGCCTGCACGTTCTCTATCCGAGCAGCCGGCATCTTTCTCCTTTGGTCAAGGCGTTCATCGAGCTTGCATCCGAGCGCATTCCCAATGGGATAAACACCGCTTAAAGGCTAGGTGTGATAGCAACCGGCACCAATTGCCTTCTGAGCGTGAGACCTGAATGACCGAGCGGATTGTCAGTTTTGTCATGAGCGGCGGCGTCGGCTCGCGGTTGTGGCCGCTGTCGCGCGAGGACAATCCCAAGCAGTTCCACGATCTGTCGGGCGACGGCTCGATGCTGGCCAAGACCTTGCGCCGGCTGACGGCGCGGCCGCAAGGCGAAACGCCGATCTTCCTGATCGCCGCGGAGCGCCATGCCGATCGTGTCCACGCCGATCTTGCCGGCCTCGACCTCGCCGGCGGCGGTCCTCTGTTCGAGCCGACCGGGCGCAACACCGCCGCCGCCGTCGCACTGGCGACGCTGCGCACGCTGTCCGAGTTCGGCGACAGCCTGGTGCTGGTGGTGCCGTCGGACCATGAGATATCGACCCCGCGCCAATTCTGGCAGAGCGTCGAAGCCGGCACCGAGGCAGCACGCGAGGGCAGGCTGGTGGTGTTCGGCATCAAGCCGACACAGCCCGAGACCGGCTACGGCTATATCGAGGTCGCAGCCGAAAGCGGCAGCACCTTCGACGTGTCGCGCTTCGTCGAGAAGCCGGACCTTGCGACTGCGCAAAGTTATCTCAAGGCCGGAACTTTCTATTGGAACACCGGCATCTTCCTGTTTCGCGCGGGCGCCATGCGGGACACCTTCATGGCGTTCCAGCCGGACATCTGGCAGGCCACCGAAGCAGCCTACAAGGCAGCGACATCGGATCTGTCCGGCCTCTACATGCCGCTCGAGCTCTACGCCGCCATCCCGTCGAACTCGATCGACTACGCCATCATGGAGCGGGCAAAAGACATTGCCATGGTGCCGGCCGGCTTTCGCTGGAACGATCTCGGCTCGTGGCAGTCGCTGCTCGATGTCGGCCCCGCCGACGACCAGGGCAATGTCATCATCGGCGATGTCGTCGCCATCGATTGCGAGAACTCCTACATCCGCAGTGACGGCCGCCTGCTGTCGGCGATCGGCATGAAGGACGTCGCCATCGTCTCGACATCGGACGCCACCTTCGTCGCTCCGGTCAGCCACAGCCAGCACGTCAAGAAGATCGTCGAGCAGCTCGAAAAATCGGGCCGGCTGGAAACCAGGTTCACGCCGGCGCAAGACCGCGTCATCGAAAGCGGCGCCTGGCGCCGGCGCGTGCACCACTGGCTGTTTCAGGAGACCTTGCCGCTGTGGTCGACATCAGGCGTCGACGAACGCCATGGCGGTTTTCATGAAGCGCTCGGCCTGGACGCCTCGCCGCTGATGAAGCCCAAGCGCATGCGCACCATGGCAAGGCAGGTCTATGCTTTCGCCGTCGCACGGGCGCGCGGCTGGGACGGTCCGGCCGACCGGTTGATCAGCCACGGCATCGCGTTCATGGCTGGCAAGGGCCGTACCGACAAAGGCGGCTGGGTTCGCACGCTGAATGTCGACGGTTCGGTCGCCGACGCCACCGAGGATGCCTACGATCATTCCTGCGTGCTCCTGGCACTGGCGCATGCGCATATGTCGGGCAATGCCGACGCGTTGCGGCTCGGCGAGGAAACCTTCGCCTTTCTCGATGCACATCTCGAAGACAGCCGCATGACCGGCTTCCTCGAAACATCGGACGGCGACGGAGAGCGTCGCTCCAACCCGCATATGCACCTGCTCGAGGCCTTCCTGGCCTGGTATCAGGCCACTGGCGAACGCGCCCATCTGCGCCGCGCGGCGCGCATCATCGACCTCTTCCGCAGTCATTTCTTCGATCCGGAAAGCTGGACGCTTGGCGAGTATTTCGATGCCGAATGGAAACCCTCCGCCGGCGAGAAAGGCTCATGGACCGAGCCCGGCCACCATTTCGAATGGGCCTCTTTGCTGGTCGATTTCGCCGGGCGCAGCGGCCAGGCCGAGTTGAGCGGCTTTGCCAGGAAACTCTACGCCTCGGCCGTCGCCAATGGCCTCAATCGCGCCACTGGCCTTGCCTATGGCGCTGTCTCGCGGCAGGGCCTGCCGCTCGACCTGATATCACGCAGCTGGCCGCAGGCCGAAGCGGTGAAGGCGGCGATCGCGCTGGACGGTTCGGGTGGCCCCGATCTCAAGCCTGAGATCGAAGCGCGCGTCGGCCGGCTGTTCCGCTGGCACATCGACCCGGCGCCGCTCGGCCTGTGGATCGACCGCATCGACGAGCGCGGCCGCTCGCTGGCAACGGATGTTCCGGCCAGCATCTTTTATCACCTGGTCTGTGCGCTGACCCAGTATCTGGACAGCACGGCGGAGAAGGGAAGCTGAGCGGCTGAAGCTGCCAATCTCCCCCCCTTGCGGACCCCTTGCGGGGGAGATGCCTGGCAAGGCAGAGGGGGGGCTGTCCCGCCGACCCTCAGCTATTGACGATCACCACGTGTATTCGGATGAATGGATTAGACCAAAGGTTGGCGATCCTTCACACCCCCCTCTGGCCTGCCGGCCATCTCCCCCGCAAGGGGGAGATCGGATGTCTCTACGGCTTTCGCCAATCAATACGGGCTCGCCACATCCCCGGTCTCGACATAAACCGACTTCAGCTGCGAATACAGCGCCAGCGCCGCCAGAGAATTCTCGCGGCCGATGCCTGACTGCTTGAAGCCCCCGAACGGGATCTCCACCGGCGTCAGATTGTAGGCGTTGATCCAGCACGTGCCGGCCTGCAGCTCGGCGATGACGCGATGGGCGCGCGGCAGGTCGCGTGTGAAGACGCCGGCGGCGAGACCGAATTCGGTGTCGTTGGCGCGCTCGATCACCTCGTCCTCGCCGTCGAATTTCAACACGCTCATCACGGGCCCGAAAATTTCTTCACGGGCGATGCGCATGCCATCGGTGACGCCGGTGAACACCGTCGGCTCGACGAAGAAGCCGCCCTGAAAACCCTGCAGTGAAGGCACGTTGCCGCCGCAGGCGAGAACGGCGCCATCCTGCTTGCCGATTTCGATATAGCCGACCACCTTCTCATGCTGCGCCTTGGAAACCAGCGGGCCCATCTGGGTTTCGGGATCGAGCGGATCGCCGATGCGGATTTTCTTGGTCCGCTCTATCAGGCGGTCGACGAAACGGTCGTGGATGCCGCTTTGCACGAAGACGCGCGTGCCGTTGGAGCAGATCTGGCCGGTCGAATAGAAATTGCCGAGCATGGCGCCGCCGATGGCGTTCTCGATGTCGGCATCGTTGAACACGATCAGCGGCGACTTACCGCCGAGCTCCATCGTTGCGTGCTTCATCTTTGAGCCGGCCAGCGACAGCACCTTGCGGCCGGTCGGCACCGAGCCCGTCACCGAGACCTTGGCGACGACATCGTGGCCGACGAGACCGGCGCCGACATCGCCATAGCCCTGCACCACGTTGAACAGCCCGTCGGGCAGGCCGGCCTCGCTGTAGATCTCGGCCAGTGCCAGCGCCGAAAGCGGCGTGTTTTCCGACGGCTTGAACACCATGGCGTTGCCCATGGCGAGCGCCGGTGCTGATTTCCAGCCGGCGATCTGGATCGGATAGTTCCAGGCGCCGATGCCGACACAGACGCCGAGCGCTTCGCGTCTTGTATAGGCGAAGGGCCCGCCGAGATCGACCGACTCGCCATTGTAGGCGGCAACCGCACCGCCGAAATATTCAAGGCAGTCCGCCGCCGAAGGGGCGTCCGCCACCAGCGTTTCCTGGATCGCCTTGCCGGTATCCAGCGTTTCGATGCGGGCGAGGTCGGCATTGCGGGCGCGCAAGATGTCGGCGGCGCGGCGCAAGATGCGCCCGCGCTCGACCGGCTTCAGCCGCGCCCAGGCGGGCTGCGCTGCCCGCGCGGCCTCGACGGCGAGTTCCAGTACATTCGGCGTCGCCGAGCGCAGCATGGCGATGGTCTCACCGGTTGCCGGATAGATGACCGGCAGCGGCGCGCCACCTTCGTCCTCGATGTAGCGTCCGTTGACATAGTGCGATGCCGTGGGCTGGGCGCGCATGGGAGGTCTCCAAATCGTCTTCGCTGTAGCGCCGCGCGTCCTCTTGGACGCGCAAAGGACGCTGCAGCATCTTAATTTTGCGCATGATCTTTCCGAAAATCGAATCCGATTTCGGGATCATGCGCCAGCGGAACGTTCGCCGGATCATGCTCTATCTGTCTGATACCTGCCAGCGCGGATTGATCCATGGTTCCTGGTTGGACGGCGCCAGCGGCGTGCGGCCAAGGATGTGGTCGGATGCCTTCTCGCCGGTCATGATCGATGGCGCGTTGAGGTTGCCATTGGTGACGCGCGGGAAGATCGAGGAATCGGCGACCCGCAGGCCTTCGACGCCGATGACCCGGCACTCCGGATCGACGACGCTCATCATGTCGTCGGCGCGGCCCATCTTGCAGGTGCCGCAGGGATGGTAAGCGCTTTCGGCGTGGTCCCTGATGAAGACGTCGAGATCGTCGTCCGACTGCACATGGCTGCCCGGCGAGATTTCCTTGCCCCGATAGGGGTCGAACGCCGACTGGCCGAAGATTTCGCGCGTCAGCCGGATGCAGTGGCGGAACTCGGTCCAATCGTCTGGATGCGACATGTAGTTGAAGCGGATCACCGGCTGCGATTTCGGGTCCGGCGAGCGCAGCGTCACCGAGCCGCGCGACTTCGATCGCATCGGCCCGACATGCGCCTGGAAGCCGTGCGACTTGGCCGCCGCCTTGCCGTCATAGCGGACAGCCGCGGGGATGAAATGGTACTGGATATCGGGGTAGTCGACGCCGGCACGTGAGCGCACAAAGGCCGCCGCTTCGAAATGGTTGGTGGCGCCGAGGCCGGTCTTGAAGAACAGCCACTGCGCGCCGATGAGCGCTTTCGAGAACGGGTTCAGCACCGAATTAAGCGTGATCGGCAGCAATGATTCCTGCTGGATGTAGAGTTCCATATGGTCCTGCAGGTTGCGGCCGACGCCGGGCCGGTCGGCCACCACGGCAATGCCGTTTTCGCGCAAATGCTCGGCTGGGCCGATGCCGGACAGCATCAGGATCTTGGGCGAGTTGATCGACGATGCGGCGACGATCACCTCACGTCGCGCCTTAACGACCTGAATCTGTTTGTGAGCTTCGATCTCGACGCCGATGGCGCGTTGATTCTCGATAATCACCCGCCGCGCAAAGCCCTTGACCAGACTCACGTTTTTGCGCTTCAGCGCCGGCTTCAGATAGGCTGATGCCGCCGACCAACGGCGGCCGCCGCTGATGGTCTGCTCCATCGGCCCAAACCCTTCCTGCTTGGAACCGTTGTAGTCGTCGGTCAGTTCGAACCCGGCCTGGCGGCCGGCCTCGACGAAGGCGCCGTAGAGCGGATTGCGGCGCGAGCCGCGCTGTACATGCAAAGGTCCACTTTTGCCCCGCCAGCCATCCTCGCCGCCGTCCGAGTCTTCCATGCGCTTGAAATAGGGGAGCACGTCAGTGAAGCCCCAACCGGCCGCACCGTCTTCGGCCCAATGGTCGAAGTCGCGGGCGTGGCCGCGCACATAGACCATGCCATTAATCGAGGACGAGCCGCCGATGACCTTGCCGCGCGGCGTCGCCAGTACGCGGCCGCCGAGATGCGGTTCCGGCTCGCTGGCAAAGCCCCAGTCATAGAGGCTCATGTTGAGCGGGATCGACAACGCCGACGGCATCTGGATCAGCGGCCCGATATCGGTGCCGCCGAATTCGATGACGATGACCGAATGCTTGCCGTCTTCCGACAGGCGATAGGCCATGGCCGAGCCGGCCGAGCCGGAGCCGATGATGACGAAATCTGCTTCAAGCATGGTTCATATGCGCCATAAAATCGGCGAGCGAGACATTGCCGCCGGTAGCCACAACCAGGACGGTTTTGCCCGCCACATTCACCTTGCCGCCGAGCAGTGCCGCGAGCGAGGCGGCGCCGGACGGTTCGAGCACCAGCTTCATGCGCTCGAAGGCGATCCGCATGGCACGCCGCACCGATTGGTCGTCGACGGTGATGCCGCGGACACCTGCCGTCTTCACCGCGGCAAACGGCGCGTCGCCAGGCCGGCGCGACATCAGCCCGTCACAGATCGATTTCGGGCCGATCGGCATCGTCTCGATGCTGCCATGCGCCAGCGACGAGCCCATGCCATTGAAACCTTCCGGCTCGACGCCGATGATATCAGTGGCGGGCGACAGATAGTGGAAGGCGAGCGAAACGCCGCCGATCAGCCCGCCGCCACCGACCGAACAGAACAAGAGGTCGGCACTGGCGTTCTTGGCCTCGAGCTGGTCGAGCGCTTCGAGGCCGGCGCCCGCCTGGCCGGCCACGATCTCCGGATCGTCGAATGGATGCAGCAGCGCCAGCCCCTCTGTCTCGGCGATCTCGCGGGCCTTGGCGGCCGCGACTTCCTCCCGCGCGCGCTCGCCATGATCGGTTAGCACGACGCGCGCGCCATAGCCCGCCGTGGCGTCGCGCTTGGCGGCCGGTGCATCGATCGGCATGACGATGGTGACGGGAATGCCGAGCGCCTGGCCGGCGGCCGCCAGCCCTTGCGCGAAATTGCCGGAGGAGTAGGCGACGACGCCTTTCTTCGCCTCGTCGGGTGAAAGCTGCTTCAGCCGCCAATAGGCGCCGCGCACCTTGAACGAGCCGGCCCATTGCAGCGATTCCGGCTTGATGAAGACGCGGGCCGCCCCCGTCTCCCCGGCCAGCGCCGTCGATTCCAGCAGCGGCGTAACCTGCGTCGCCCTGGATGTGACGGCATAGGCCTGCTTGAGATGGTCGAGGGAGGGGACGAGAAGGTCTGACATCATTCGCCTCGCGGATACCGCTTGCTCTCTTCGAGATTGTCGAGATTCATGTGATTGCGCATGTAGCGCTCGGACGCCTTTTGCAGGGGCTGGAAATCCCAGGGGTAATAGGCGCCGTTGCGCAGCGCCGGATAAACGACCCAGCGGCGCGCCTGGCTTTCGCGCACTGCGGCGTCGAAGCCGGCCATGTCCCAGCGCGCCTGGACCTTGTCCATGAAGGCCGCCACCAAGCCCGCATTGGCGGGATCGTCGGCCAGATTGTCTCGCTCGAGCGGATCGGCTTCGAGATCGAACAGTTGCGGCGGATCGAGCTCGCAATGGACGAATTTGTATCTGCCGTCGCGGATCGCCACCAAAGGCGCGTTGGAGCCTTCGGCGGCGTATTCGATCAGCACCGGCGCCGTGCGCTCGATGCCCTCGGTGAGCGGCAGCAGCGACTGGCCGTCGGTCCACGGCGCGATCGCAGCGATGTCGATGCCGGCGAGGTCGCAAAGCGTCGGTGCCACGTCGAGATTGGAGACCGGCGTCTCGATCAGCCCGGCGCGAACGCCCTTGCCGGCAATCATCAGCGGCACCCGCGCGGAACCCTCGAAGAAGCTCATCTTGAACCACAGGCCGCGCTCGCCGAGCATGTCTCCGTGGTCCGAGCAGAACAGGATGACGGTGTCGTCGAGCATGCGGGTGCGCTCGAGAACGTCCAGAAGCTCGCCGAGCTTGTCGTCGACATAGGAGATGTTGGCGAAATAGCCGCGCCGCGAACGACGCACCTGCTCTGGCGTGATCTCGAAAGCGGGATAGTCACTGGCGTGGTAAAGCCGCCGGGAATGCGCATCCTGCTCGTCATGCGCGATGAACCCGGTTTCCGGGTCCAGCGCCTGGCAATGCTCGTAGAGATCCCAATACTGCTTGCGCGCGACGTAGGGATCGTGCGGGTGTGACAGCGAGACGGTGAGGCACCAGGGCCGATGGCTCTCATCATCCTGTTCGCGCGAAAGCTGATAGAGCTTCTGCGTGGCTAGGAACACGACCTCGTCATCATACTCCATCTGGTTGGTGATCTCGGCGACGCCGGCGCCGGTCACCGAGCCCAGATTGTGATACCACCAGTCGATGCGCTCGCCGGGTTTGCGGTAGTCCGGCGTCCAGCCAAAATCGGCCGGGTAGATGTCAGTGGTCAGCCGCTCCTCGAAACCGTGCAGCTGATCCGGCCCGACGAAATGCATCTTGCCCGACAGGCAGGTATAGTAGCCGGCGGCGCGCAGATGATGGGCGAAGGTCGGGATCGATGAGGCGAATTCGGCTGCATTGTCATAGACGCCGGTGCGCGACGGCAATTGCCCGCTCATGAACGAGGCACGGCCCGGCGCGCAGAGCGGCGACGCCGTGTAGTTGTTGGCAAAGCGCGCCGATCGGGCGGCCAGCGCCTTCAGGTGCGGTACGTGCAGAAACTCTGCCGGCCCGTCCGGAAACAGGGTCCCGTTGAGCTGATCGACCATGACGATCAGGAAATTGGGTCGCTTCGTTGTCACTGTTTGCGCCGCTCGCCAAGTTTGGTTTCGAGATAGTCCTCGACCAGCGCGATCGCGGTCGCGGCATCAGGCACGCCGTCCTTCAACGCCCGCCTGATGTAGAGCCCGTCGATCATTGCCGCGGTCGCTTCGGCGGCGCGGTCGGCTTCAGCTCTGGGCAGGATGCCGGTCAGGCCGCTCATCAGGTTGGAGTGCAGCCGCCGCGCATAGACCCTGAGCAGCCGGCGCAAGGCCGGGGACTTCTGTGCCTCGACATAGAAGGCGAGCCAGGCGGCGATGGTTTCCGGCTGGAACTGGATGTCGGAGAAGTTCACGGCAACCACGGCCGAAACGCGTTCGCGCGCGGTAGCAGCCGATTGAAGGGCGCGGCGCATGTCGATGGTCAGTTCGGCAAGGATGTGCCGCATTGTCGCCAGCAACAGCTCGTCCTTGGCGCCGAAATAGTGATGGGCAAGGGCTGACGACACGCCGGCGCGTCCGGCGATCTCGGACATGGTCACGTCGAGCGAACCGCGCTCGCCGATCGCCGAGATCGTCGCGTCGATGAGCGCCTTGCGGCGCAATGGCTCCATTCCGACTTTCGGCATCTCGCTATGATCCTTTGAAACAGGATTATTTTTTATTGACGGGTCAATCAACAAAAAAATCGACGCTAGCTTTGCCTGTACCAAGCGATTGTCTGGTCCCGGCCCTTTCCGATGCAGTGATGATTGTTTATATTTGAACAATAAACGCAAAGTGCACTGTGGGCCCACGTGCTGGGCTCGCGTCAAGGATGGAGACCGCCATGACCGCATGCATCGTTGGCTGGGCGCATTCGCGCTTCGGCAAGCTTGAGGGCGAAACGCTCGAAAACCTGATCGTCAAGGTGGCAACGGACGCGCTCGACCATGCCGGCATCGGTCCCGACGAGGTCGACGAGATCGTGCTCGGCCACTTCAACGCCGGCTTTTCGGCACAGGATTTCACTGCCAGCCTGGTGCTTCAGGCCGACGACCGGCTGCGTTTCAAGCCGGCGACGCGCGTCGAGAACGCTTGTGCCACCGGATCGGCGGCGGTCCGCCAAGGCATCCGCGCCATCGACGCCAATGCCGCCCGCATCGTGCTGGTGGTCGGCGCCGAGCAGATGACGACGACGCCCGGGCCAGAGATCGGCAAGAACCTGCTCAAGGCGTCCTATTTGCCCGAGGACGGCGACACGCCGGCGGGTTTCGCCGGCGTCTTCGGCAAGATCGCGCAGGCCTATTTCCAGCGTTATGGCGACCAGTCGGACGCGCTGGCGATGATTGCCGCCAAGAACCACAAGAACGGCGTCGACAACCCCTATGCGCAGATGCGTAAGGATTTCGGCTACGAATTCTGCCGCCAGGAGAGCGAGAAGAACCCGTTCGTTGCCGGTCCGCTCAAGCGCACCGACTGCTCGCTGGTCTCCGACGGCGCCGCTGCCCTTATCCTCGCCGACACCGCGACGGCACTGAAGATGCGTCGTGCCGTTGCCTTCCGCGCCAACGAGCATGTGCAGGATTTCCTGCCGATGTCGAAGCGCGACATCCTGACCTTCGAAGGCTGCGAACAGGCCTGGACCCGGGCGCTGAAATCGGCCGGCGTGACGCTCGACGATCTCTCCTTCGTCGAAACGCATGACTGCTTCACCATTGCCGAACTGATCGAATATGAGGCGATGGGCCTGGCCAAGCCGGGAGAGGGCGCCAGACTGGCGCTCGACGGCACGACGGCCAAGGATGGCCGCCTGCCGGTCAATCCCTCAGGCGGGCTGAAGGCCAAGGGCCATCCGATCGGCGCCACGGGCGTGTCGATGCATGTCTTGACCGCCATGCAGCTTGTCGGCGAAGCCGGCGGCATCCAGGTGCCCGGTGCGAAACTCGGCGGCATCTTCAATATGGGCGGTGCGGCGGTCGCCAACTACGTTTCAATATTGGACCGGATCAGGTAGAAGCAGCCCGTATTTTTACGGGGTAGCCATGACAAATCCGGTTCTGATCGAAGTCTTGCGCGGCACGATCGTCGAGAGCGCGCATCGTGGCGCGGTTGCGGTCTTCGATGCCGACGGCAAACCGGTCTGGGAAATCGGCGATACCGCCAAGCCGGTGTTCCCGCGCTCGGCGGTCAAGGCGATCCAGGCCTTGCCGCTCGTCGAGAGCGGAGCGGCGGACGCCTATGGTTTCGGCAACCGCGAACTGGCGCTTGCCTGTGCGTCCCATTCGGGCGAGCCGGCACATGTCGAACTGGCGCGGTCCATGCTGGCCAAGGCCGGGCTGGACGGATCAGCGCTCGAATGCGGCACGCATTGGCCGTCCAATCATGACGCTGAGATTGCGCTCGCCCGCGCCGGCGGCTCGCCGAACGCATTGCACAACAATTGCTCCGGCAAGCATTCCGGCTTCCTCTGCACCTGCGTCCACGCCGGCATTGCGCACCGCGGCTATGTCAAGCCGGGGCACGGCCTGCAGGAGATGGTGCGCGACGCCATGCAGGCGGTGACGGGAGCCGTCCATGGCGCGGATGAGCGGGCCATCGACGGCTGCTCGATCCCGACCTATGCGGTGCCGCTCAGGAGCTTCGCGCTCGGCTTTGCCCGCATGGCCACCACAAATGGTTTTGGCCCCGAGCGAGCCAAGGCCGCGAGGCGGCTGCTGGCCGCCTGCATGGCCGAGCCCTTCTTCGTTGCCGGCACCGGCCGCGAAGATGTCGCGCTGATGGAGGCCGCACCAGGGCGGATTTTCACGAAAGGCGGCGCCGAAGGCGTCCACTGTGCCGCAATTCCGGAACTTGGCCTCGGCATCGCGCTCAAATGCGATGATGGTGCCGGCCGCGCTGGCGAAGCCATGGTTGCCGCCGTCCTTGCCAAACTGTTTCGCGCCGACGAGGCCTTGGCGTCGAAGCTGAGCGAACTGGCAAACGCGCCCATCGAAAGCCGGAACGGTGCCAAGGTCGGGGCGCTAAGGCCCACCGCGGCCTTGAATTGAAACCGGCCCTCAGCTGACGTGATTGCGCTCGACGGTCAGATGCGGATAGCCGCTACCGTTTGACGAGGCGAGATCGCCTGTCGCCGGCTCGGCCCAGCGCTGGCCGACAACCGCACCGTTCAGCGCGCCGTCGATGACATTGTCGGAGATGACCGCCGTGCCGGCGCCCTCGACGACGGACACGACAACGCCGGTTCCAGCCTTGCGTATGATGTTACCGGTGGCCACGACATTGCGCAGATACGGGCCCCAGCCGATCTGCATGCCATAGAGCGGCGCGTTCTCGATGACGTTGTTGGAAACGGTGGTGTCGGCTTCGACGCCAATGCCGACGCCGAAGCCCGGGGAGTCGGCGGGGTAGGGGCCGCTGGTCGACAGATTGCGCACGATGTTGCCCGAGCAGACGCCCATGCGGCCGCCTTCGTTGAAGTTGACGATCGAGATGCCGTTGGCGGCGCCATCGACGATGTTGTTGCTGATGATGGCGCCTTCGAACGAGAATTCGGAATAGATTGATGTCTCGCCCGAGCGCGAGCAGGTGTTGCCCGATATCTGCAGGTTGCTGGCGCTGTTGGCGCGGATCGCCGAGAAGGCGCAGTCCGAGACGATGTTGCCCGAGATGACGACATTACCGGCGCGAAAGGCATTGATGCCATTGCCGTTCTGCCCGGTCCCGCCGCTGCGCGCCTGGATCCGTTCGACGCGGTTGCCGGTGACAATGGTGCCGTCTTCCGCTGCCTGCCAGCGGTGCACGAGAATGCCGCCATTGGCGCAATCGGAGACGGTGTTGCCCGTGATCGCCAGCCCGCTGGCCTCGACCGAATAGATGCCGGCATCGGCAGCCCCTGATATCTCCGAGCGCTCGACCCGGCCCGTCGCGTGTTCCAGCGCCAGTCCGTTCTTGCCGCTGCCGGTGATCTGGCAATTGTCGACGACCAGATGCGCGACCCGGCGCAGATCGAGCAGCCCTTGCGCATAATCGCCCATCGAGCGGTTTGTGCCGTCGAAGACCAGCCCGCTGAATTCGATATGGTCGGCCTGTTCGGCCATGAACAGATGACCGTCGCCGCCATAGACGATCCGCGTTGCGCCCGGAACGCCGGAAAGACGCAAGCGGCCGGGTAGCGAGAGGTTGGACACCACATAGGTGCCCGGAGGCAGGAACACCGGCATGTCGCGGTCGTTGGCGTCGCGCAGCAGTTTGGCGAAGGCCTTGCTCTGATCGTCGAAGGTGCCGGGCTGCACGCCGAGTTCGGTGGCATTGATCGAGCCGCGCATCGAGGCTTTCTCGATGCCGGTCAGGCTTGCGGCCGCAGCCTTGCCGAGCGCAAGGCCCATGACGGCAAAGCCGGCGGTTCCGGTCAGCAGCGTTCGTCTGTTCAACATCGGCACAGAATCCCAGCGTTCAACCCAGACGTCGCAGGAATCGTGCCAGCCGATCTGCCTCTCCCGTCGAGGGCAACGACAATGGCTTGTCGAGCAGCCTTTCCGCGCCTAAGTTCAGGGAATGAGCAGAGCTTTCACTCGCGAGGAAGACAGCGAAAACGCCATTGCCGGTGTCGGTGAGCGGCCGATCAGCCAGCACCGCAATCTGGTGACGGAGCATGGCCTGGCACAGATCGAGGAGAATCTGGCCGACTTGCGCGATATATTGGCGAAGGCCGAACGGAAAGCAGACCGCGAGCGCATCGCGGTTGTGTCGCGTGATCTGCGCTATTGGACCGCCCGGCGTGAAAGCGCCGAGCTCTCCGTACCGGAGCCGGGCAGCGACCTAGTGCGCTTCGGCATGGGCGTCACGCTCGAGGGCGATGACGACAGGAAGGTGCACTGGAAAATCGTCGGTGAGGATGAGGCCGATCCGGCCAAGGGCACCATTTCGCATGTTTCGCCGATGGCCGTGGCCCTGTTCGGCAAGAAGGTCGGCGACGTGGCAAGTGTCAACGGCAAGGAATGGGAAATCGTCAAGCTGTCGGAGAGCTAATCCTCGAGCTTGACGACATGGTCGCGGAAGAAAGCTGCAGCTCCAGTTTCATCGATCTCGCCAGCGGCGACCATCAAGACCAGTTGAATGACGTCCTGCTGGTCGGCCTCGACGCTTAATCCGTTGAAATAAAGAAACAGATCGGCTGCGGCAAAGGCAGTACGTTTGTTGCCGTCAACGAATGGGTGGTTTTTGGCGATGCCGAACAGGTATGCCGCTGCCAGTTCGCACAGATCCGGATCGCCATAAATCTCCCGCTGCTGTGGACGGGAGAGCGCCGACTCCAGCATGCCCTCATCACGTATACCTGCCGCCCCGCCGTGTAGGCGCAACTGCTCGGCGTGAAGCGACTCCACGAACTCCCGCGAATGATGCTCGGTCATTTCGCGAGCGCGCGGTAGGCAACCTCGTATTTTTTCATCCGCTCACGCGCGATCTTCATCTTGCGCTCGAACTCCTCGGCGCTGTCTTCTGTGCGACGCAAACGAAGCTCTTCGCCTTCCTGAACGATGACGATGCTGTCGCCCGCCTTCATGTTCAAACGGTCGAGCAACTCCTTCGGCAGAATCACGCCCTCGGAATTGCCGATCTTACGAATGGTCGTGTTCATGATGGATCATCCTGTTACAACGCCGATTATAACTGGATTGGGGCGTTGTTGCAACAGAGATTATAACTCGACTGGGCTATGAAGCGATCAACGTCCGCGATTAGCCGCGACACCCTTCCTTCGTCATCCACGGGCGGAGCAGGAGCGAAGCGACTGCGCAGACCCGAGGATCCATTCCGTGACACTTATGGCGAGCCAAAGCGGTGCAGAACTAGGCGTTATCGTGCGGTCCAGCGACAACGCTCGATAACGGGCAGAAGACTAAGCGATCATCTTGATGCGTCGCGTACCTCGGCAGACGTCACGGAATGGATCCTCGGGTCTCCGCGACGTCGCTTCGCTCCTGCTCCGCCCGTGGATGACGAGGGGGAGGCGTGCTTAGGCCAATCGCGGAGATTGGTCGCTCTATTGCCGATCACACAGACAGCAGCCGGTCCAGCAAGCGATCCGCCGCTTCCGGGATAACAGTGCCCGGCGGAAAGATCTCAGCGGCACCGGCTTGCAGCACCGCGTCATAGTCCTGTGGCGGGATGACGCCACCGGCGACGATCAGCATGTCGCCCCGGCCGAGCTTTTTCAGCGCGTCGCGCAGTTCGGGGATCAGCGTCAGATGTCCCGCCGCCAGCGACGAAGCGCCGACGATATGAACATCCTGTGCGACGGCGAGCCTGGCGATCTCATCCGGTGTCTGGAACATCGCGCCGACGGTGACGTCGAAGCCGAGATCGGCGAAGGCCGTGGCGATCACCTTCTGGCCACGGTCGTGGCCGTCCTGTCCCATCTTGGCAACGAGTATGCGCGGCTTGCCGCCGGATTTCTTCTCGAAGGCTTCAAGCTTGTCCTGCAGGCCGTCGACCACGGCATTATCGCCGAGGGCCTTGCGATAGACGCCGGCAATGGTCTGCACCGTGGCGACGTGGCGGCCAAAGACTTTCTCCAGCGCAAACGAGATTTCACCGACCGTGGCATTGGCGCGCGCGGCGCGGATGGCGAACTCCAGCAGGTTTTCGTTGCCTTGCGCGGCACGGGTAAGCGCATCGAGTGCGCTCTCGACCGCGCCGACGTCGCGTGTGCCCTTCAGCCGTTGCAGCTTCGACAATTGCCGCGCCCTGACCTCGGCATTGTCGATCTTCAGCACATCGACCTCGATGTCGGTCTCGGGCCGATGCGCGTTGACGCCGACCAGCATCTGCTCGCCGGAATCGATGCGCGCCTGCGTGCGCGCGGCGGCTTCCTCGATGCGCAGCTTGGGAATGCCTTGCTCGGTCGCGGCAGCCATGCCGCCGAGCGCCTCGACCTCCTCGATATGGGCAAGCGCTCGCGCCGCCAGGTCATGCGTCAGCCGTTCGAGATAGGCCGAACCGCCCCACGGGTCGATGACGCGCGTGGTGCCGGATTCCATTTGCAGGATGAGCTGGGTGTTGCGGGCGATGCGCGCCGAATGGTCGGTCGGCAGCGCCATCGCCTCGTCGAAGGAATTGGTGTGCAGCGACTGCGTGTGCCCCTGCGTTGCCGCCATCGCCTCTATCATGGTGCGGACGATGTTGTTGTAGGGGTCCTGCGCCGTCAGCGACCAGCCCGAGGTCTGGCAATGGGTGCGCAGCGACAGCGAACGCTCGTCCTTCGGCGAAAAATTCTTCTGCATCAACGTCGCCCACAGCAGGCGCGCGGCCCGCAGCTTGGCGACTTCCATGAAGAAGTTCATGCCGATCGCCCAGAAGAACGACAGGCGCGGCGCAAAGCGGTCTATGTCGAGGCCCGCCGCAACGCCGGCGCGGGCATATTCGATGCCGTCGGCGATCGTGTAGGCGAGCTCGAGGTCTGCCGTCGCACCGGCCTCCTGCATGTGATAGCCGGAGATCGATATCGAATTGAACTTCGGCATGTTCTTCGACGTGTAGGAGAAGATGTCCGACACGATCCGCATCGAGGGCTTTGGCGGATAGATGTAGGTGTTGCGGACCATGAATTCCTTCAGAATGTCGTTCTGAATGGTGCCGGCAAGATCCTTCTGCGCAACGCCCTGTTCTTCCGCCGCCACGATGTAGAGCGCCATGATCGGCAGCACCGCGCCGTTCATCGTCATCGACACCGTCATGTCGCCGAGCGGAATGCCGTCGAAGAGCTGCCGCATGTCGAGGATGGAATCGATGGCGACGCCCGCCATGCCGACGTCGCCGGCGACGCGCGGATGGTCGCTGTCATAGCCGCGATGCGTGGCAAGATCGAAGGCGACCGACAGCCCCTTCTGGCCGGCGGCGAGGTTGCGCCGGTAGAAAGCGTTGGATTCTTCGGCCGTCGAGAAGCCGGCATATTGCCGGATCGTCCAAGGCTGCTGGACATACATGGTCGGGTAGGGGCCGCGCACGAAGGGCGGCAGGCCCGGATAGGTGTCGAGATACGGCAACCCCTTGAGGTCGCTTTGATTGTACAGATGCTTGGCGACAAGCCCTTCCGGTGTCGTCCGCTGGCCTTTGACCTCGACGGGTGCGCGGCGTGGCGGGACCCAGCCGATCTGGTCGAAATCCGGGATCAAGAGGCGGCTCCGATCGATTGGTCGATGCGGACCGGAAACAGGGGCTCGCAGACGGCAACGCCTTCGGTGAAGGCCGGCCGCCGTTCCGCCGCCAGCGTCTCGACCGGACGTTCGCTTTCCAGGGGATAGAGCGTGGTGCCGATGATGGCCCGCTCGCCTGCCCGGTAGGCTGCATTGCGCTGCGCTGCCGCCGCGTGAACGCGCTTCTGGATATGTCCGTCCTGAAGGCTGGACAGGACGCCGCCCTCGGCCTCGATTGTCTGCAATTCCGCCCAGGCCTTCTCACAGAGTTCCGCGGTCAGCGCTTCGACCGCGCCGGAACCATAGGCGGGATCGGCGACGTGATCGACATGGCTTTCATTGGCCATGATCAGCTGCGCGTTGCGGGCAACGCGACGGGCAAAACCCGCCGGCAGGCCATGCGCGATCGTGTGCGGCAGGATGGAGATCGAATCGGCGCCGCCGGACGCCGCGGCAAAGCAGGCGATGGTGGTGCGCAGGATGTTGGTCTCCGGGTCCATCGCCGTCATCATGCGAAACGACGTCTCTGCATGGATATTGGCGGTGGATGTCGGGATCGAACAGGCCTCCTGCACCCGCGCCCAGAGTCTGCGCAACGCCCGCGCCTTGGCCATCGACAGCAACTGGTCCTGGTCGACGCTGAGCGCAAAGCCGATATGGGGCGCGGCATAGACAAGCGGCTGCCGCGCCGTCTCGAACATTCTGAGATAGGAGACCGCCGAAGCCAGCATGATACCAAGCTCCTGCGCTTCGGTGGCGCCGGCGTTGTGGAACACACGCCCGTCCGCCTCCAGCAGCACGCCCGGAACGCCCATCGAGAAGAAATGCGCCAGCGACTGCGGCATCGAGGCCTGCAAAGCCTCGATCGACATGCGCAGCCGGCCGGTTCCGGCGAAGATGGCCGCCGGATCGATGCCGAAGGAGAGGTTGAGCTTTGCCGGGTCCGAACGGCGCTTGCTCAGGAACGCCACCAGCCAGTCGGCCACGGCGCGGCTCCAGGGATGGGCGTCGATGCGAACCTGGACGCGGTTGAGTGGTACGCCGTCCAGCACCGTCTCCAGCGCCTTCGCCGTTCTCGGCAGGCCGTAGCCGAACGCGTTCGGTGCGCCTTCGAACACAAGCGACAATCCCGTAGCGCCTTGTGCTACGTCCTCCAGCGCCTGGGTTCTGGCACGGTCGATGTTCGGATCGTCGATGCGCTGGCTGACGATCCAGGGCAATTTCGGGTTTGCGCGCACGATCGGTTCCGCGGCGGTGCTGCGGTCATAGAGCGGTTCGATGCGGATGTTGTCATCGCTATGCGAGACCAGCTTCTCCTCGAAGGATGCGCCGGCCAGCGCCTTTTCCGCCAGGGCCAGCCATCGCTGGCGCTCGGCGTTCTCGGGTTCAACGTCCTGGATCAAGGCTCCGGCGCCCATCCGTCTTCCTCGTTTTATGCGGCCGCACCAGCCGGGAGCGGTTCAGTCTACGGTCCCCGGTCCGATATCGCAATGCAATGCGCTTTCAGAGACCGAATTCGATCCACCAGATATAGGGCAGCCTGCGTGGACGAACCATGAACGATTGCCAAACACCGGTAAAATCCGCAAGCTCCAAAAAAACCGATTTTGAGGATTGGCATTGTCGCTCAGCGATGGCCTCACTATACCTGCGGCAAGGCCACTGGCTTTAAACATATCAGTTTGCGGAGACCGGACATATGGCTGACGACACCAGTATTTTCATCGGCGCCAGCCGCAAGCCTGACGACAGCTATCAGCGTGCCGAGCAACTGTTGCTGCAATACGGGAATCGCCATGGCCTTGTGACCGGCGCCACCGGTACCGGCAAGACCGTCACCTTGCAGATCCTGGCCGAAGGTTTTTCCAATGCCGGCGTGCCGGTGTTCTGCGCCGACATCAAGGGTGATCTGTCCGGCATCGCCATGATGGGCACGGCGCAGGATTTCCTCGTCAAGCGGGCCGAACAGGTCAAGCTCGACCCTTATGATTTCCAGGAATTTCCGGTCATCTTCTGGGACCTGTTCGGCGAACAGGGCCATCCGATCCGCGCCACAGTCTCGGAAATGGGGCCGTTGTTGCTGTCGCGCCTGATGAACCTGACCGAGGCGCAGGAAGGCATCATGAACATCGCTTTCCGCCTGGCGGACGAGGAAGGCCTGCTGCTGCTCGACATGAAGGACCTGCAGGCGCTGCTGGCCAACATCGCCGAGCGCGCCGACGAGATCGGCTCGCGCTACGGCAATGTGACGAAGCCCTCGGTCGGGGCGATCCAGCGCACGCTGCTGGTTCTGGAGCAGCAGGGCGCGGCAAACTTCTTCGGCGAGCCGGCACTGCGCATCGCCGACATCATGCGCACCACACGCGACGGGCGCGGCGCCATCAGCGTGCTTGCCGCCGACAAGCTGATGATGAATCCGCGTCTCTACGCGACCTTCCTGTTGTGGCTGATGTCGGAGCTGTTCGAAGTGCTGCCGGAAGTCGGCGACCCCGACAAGCCGAAACTGGTGTTCTTCTTCGACGAGGCGCATCTTCTGTTCGACGAAGCACCCAAAGTGCTGATCGATCGCGTTGAACAAGTGGTCCGCTTGATCCGTTCGAAAGGCGTCGGCGTCTATTTCGTCACGCAGAACCCTTTGGATATCCCCGAAAAAGTTCTGGCCCAGCTCGGCAATCGCGTCCAGCACGCGCTGCGCGCCTATACGCCGCGTGAGCAGCAGGCGGTGCGGACAGCGGCCGAGACGTTCCGGCCAAATCCCGATTTCGATTGCATGACCGCCATTACCCAGCTCGCCACCGGCGAGGCGCTGGTCTCGACGCTGGAGGCCAAGGGTGTTCCGTCCATGGTGCAGCGGACACTGATCCGCCCGCCATCCTCGCGGCTTGGACCCATAACGGCCGCCGAGCGACAAAAGCTGATCCAGGAAAGCCCTGTCGCCGGCCAGTACGATCAGGTCATCGATCGCGAATCGGCCTTCGAGATGCTGCAGAAAAAGGCCAAGGACGCGCAGGATGCCGAAGAGCAGGCCCAGCAGGCCGGCAGTGGCGGCTCGCGCTGGACCATCCCGGGTTTCGGCAATGACGATCCCGCGCCGCAACCCGGTGGCAGGCGCGCGCCGTCACCGCGCCCATCCAATCGGCAGACCGTGGCCGAGGCGGCGATCAAGTCGGTGGTGCGCTCAGTCGGTTCGTCGGTCGGCCGGGCAATCGTGCGCGGGATCCTGGGCAGTCTTTCCAGGGGACGGTAGGACTTGAGGCAGCGGTGTTGCCGCTGCCTCGTCGGCTCAGAAGATCGAGTTGGTGATCGCTTTGACCGGGCCGAGCAGCACCGAACCGTCCGGCACGCCGGCGTCGATCGGGATCGCCTGGCGGTTGGCAGTCGCCACCATCGGCTGGCTGGCGTCGCTGGTCACGACGACCGGCGTCTTCGAGGGTACGCGGTCGTAAAGGTCGATGATGTCCTGATTCATCAGGCGCACGCAGCCTGACGAGACCGACTTGCCGATCGATTTCCATTCCGGCGAGCCGTGCAGGCGGTAGAGCGTGTCCACGTTGCCCTGGAAAAGATAGAGCGCACGCGCACCGAGCGGGTTCTTCAAGCCGCCTGGCATGCCGCCATTGTCGGCGCTGTATGGCTTTAATTCCGGCTGCCGGGCGATCATTTCATCCGGCGGCGTCCACTTCGGCCACTTCTGCTTCCACTGGACCACAGCGTCGCCGGACCATTCGAAGCCGGCGCGGCCGAGACCGACGCCGTAACGGATCGCCTGGCCGCCCGGGCGCACCAGATAGAGATGGTGTCCCGTCGTGTCGACGATGATGGTGCCGGGCTTCTGCCCCGTCGGATCGGGAACGATCTGACGCAGGAATTGCGGATCGATTTTTTCGAACGGTATGGCCGGAAGGTCGAAACCGCCATCGCTGACGGCCGCGTACATCGTCGCATAATCGGGCAGAGGCGGCTCGACATAGGTTGGCGGCGGCGGCTCGACCGGCCCCGGCCCGGTGGTGGCGCATGCCGAAACCGCGATCGAAGCGGCGCCCAAGGCTGCGGCGTTGAGAAAGCCGCGACGGCTCAGGTGAAAAGATTCGATTTCGGTTTTGGACATGGTTGCCTTCTTTAAGTCTCAAATCGCAACAAAGCATGAATTCGCCGACCGTTGCGCGGGTGCCTGACAACACCTGGGGCGATAGGCGGTTCCGATTCTGGCCTGAAGGTGGACAAACAAAGGCGAAGCTGTGACTGCGCCGCCACTGTGGCGCCGGAGACACAGGTCTCAGCTACCCGGCACCAGAGCTTCGAGCGATGGCAGGATCAGGGCCGGCGGGAAGTCCCGGTATTCTTCGGGCTGGTTGGAACGGTTGATCCACACCGTGCGGAAGCCGAATTTGGTGGCGCCTGCGATGTCCCAGCGATTGGAGGATTGGAAGGAAACCGCGTTGGGGTAGAGGCGCCAGCCGGTGGCGACCATGTCGTAGACCGCAGGATCGGTCTTGAAGCGCCGCACGGTATCGACGGAATAGATGTCGTCCAGAACCTGGTCGAGCGCGGCGGACTTGACCGCTGCCTGCAGCATTTCGGGCGAGCCGTTGGACAGGATCGCCAGTCTCGCTCCCGAGGCCTTCAGAGCCTTGAGCACGGCCGGCACTTCCGGATAGCAATCCAGCCGCCAATAGGCATCCAGCAATGTCGCCCTGAGGCCGGGGTCGGCCGAAGGAACCTTGCGCAAGGCGAAATCGAGCGCCTGTTCAGTCAGCTGCCAGAAATCGGCATAGGCGCCCATCAGCGTGCGCACCCAGGAATATTCGAGCTGCTTGGCGCGCCAGATCTCGGACAACAATTGGCCGTCCGGTCCGATCTGATCGGCATGGCGGCGCACGGCGGCATGCACGTCGAACAGCGTGCCATAGGCGTCGAAAACATAGGCGGTGTATTGCATGACAACAGTTTTGAGGGCAGGCGCGACAAGGTGCAAGCTTTGATTGCATCGCGCCCCGGCGCTGGCCTCAACAAAACTCCTTGATGCCGGTTGACGGCGCCCGCCAAAGCATCTTCCAATGGCTGTCACACGAGACCGATTGAGACGGGACAACACGATGACACTGGCGGCTGCGGCGCAATCCGCGACATGGACTTTCGTCGATGGTGATTGGCACGAGGGCAATGTCGCCATTCTGGGGCCGCGCAGCCATGCCATGTGGCTCGGCACCAGCGTGTTCGACGGCGGCCGCTGGTTCGAAGGCGTGGCGCCGGACCTCGAGCTTCATGCCGCCAGGGTGAATTCTTCGGCGATTGCACTCGGCCTCAAGCCGAACATGACCGCCGACAAGATCGTCGGGCTGACATGGGATGGGTTGAAGAAGTTCGACGGCAAGACGGCGGTCTACATCAGGCCGATGTACTGGGCTGAGCACGGCGGCTATATGGGCGTGCCGGCCGATCCCGCATCGACCCGCTTCTGCCTTTGCCTCTACGAATCGCCGATGATCCCGCCGACCGGCTTTTCGGTGACCGTATCGCCGTTCCGGCGCCCGACCATCGAAACCATGCCGACCAACGCGAAGGCCGGCTGCCTCTACCCCAACAACGGCCGTGCCATTCTCGAAGCCAAGATGCGCGGCTTCGACAACGCAATGGTGCTCGACATGCTGGGCAACGTCGCCGAGACCGGAACCTCGAACATCTTCCTGGTCAAGGACGGCCATGTCTTTACACCGGCGCCGAACGGCACCTTCCTGTCCGGCATCACCCGCTCGCGCACGATAACGCTGCTTGGCGAGTATGGCTTCAAGACCACCGAAAAGACGCTGTCGGTGCGCGATTTCCTCGAAGCGGACGAAATCTTTTCGACCGGCAACCATTCCAAGGTGGTGCCGATCACCCGCATCGAGGATCGCAACCTGCAACCCGGGCCGGTGGCCAAGAAGGCGCGCGAACTCTATTGGGACTGGGCGCATTCGACTTCCGCCGCTTGAGCGGATAAAAAGGCGATCGACGCTTCATTCCGGAGTTGTCCCAACCCATTCCAGACCTATCTTAGTCCGGTATCGATACCGGATTTTTCCACGAGGGAGTACCATCCATGGCTTTTGAATTGCCCGCTCTGCCTTACGACTATGAGGCCTTGCAGCCTTACATGTCGAAAGAGACGCTGGAATATCATCACGACAAGCACCACAAGGCGTATGTCGACAACACCAACAAGCTCGCCGCCGAAGCCGGGATGGAGAACTTGTCGCTCGAGGAGATCGTGAAGCAGTCGTTCGGCAAGAATGCCGGGCTCTTCAACAATGCCGCCCAGGACTACAACCATATCCATTTCTGGAACTGGATGAAGAAGGGCGGCGGCGGCAACAAGCTGCCGGGCGCCCTGCAGAAGGCGGTCGATAGCGATCTCGGTGGCTACGACAAGTTCAAGGCCGACTTCATTGCCGCCGGCACGACACAGTTCGGCTCCGGCTGGGCCTGGGTTTCAGTCAAGGACGGCAAGCTGGCGATCTCGAAAACGCCGAATGGCGAGAACCCGCTCGTCCATGGCGCGTCGCCGATCCTCGGCGTCGATGTCTGGGAGCACTCCTATTACATCGACTATCGCAACGCCCGGCCGAAATATCTCGAGGCGTTCGTCGACAGCCTGATCAATTGGGATCACGTGCTGGAATTGTACGAAAAGGCCTGATGCGTGTCGCCCAAAAGTGCGCAGCGGTTTTGGGACAACGACATGCATGAAAGCAAAGACTTCAAACGTGTCCTTCTGATCCGTTTGGCCACGACGCTTTTGATGTCCTGATCGATCTCCAGAAAGCCCCGGCATCCCGGGGCTTTTCTTTTGCTGTGTCGCAGCAAAAAATCATCCGGGAAGGGAATTTTCCCCCTGTAGCTTCCGTTAACCTCCTGTCCCGAAATGCCTTCATCACGGAGCCAATTGAATGAGAAAGCTTGTTATCGCCATCTCTATGCTTGCACTCGCCGCCTCGGCGGCCTTTGCCGACCCGATTCTCGATCGGCAGGCACTGATGAAGGAACGTGGAAAGATCGTCGGCGGCATTTCGAAAGTGGTCAAGGGTGAGGAGCCTTTTGATGCCGCTGCCGTGCTGACGCAGCTGCAGGCATTGCAGGCGAATGCCGAGAAATTCGATGCCGCTGCGCTGTTCCCGGCAGGCAGCGATACAGGCGACACGACAGCGGCGCCCAAGATTTGGGAAGACATGGCCGGCTTCAAGGCCACCGAGGACAAATATCTCGCCGACGTCAAGGCGGCCACCGCCGCCGCTCCCGCCGATGTCGATACGTTGAAGACGCAGTTTGGCGCGATGACTTCCAATTGCGGCACCTGCCACCAGACCTATCGAGTGAAAAAGGGCTGATAGCGGGCGATGCCCTGGCTGAAAAAACTCGTCGGCGCTCTCGTCATTCTGGGCGGCGTCGGCGCGGTTGCCGGGTGGGTGCTGTCGGCGCCTGTGAGGCTCGACAGGGAGACCCTGGCCAAGCTCGGCCCTGGCGATGCGGCCAAGGGCAAGCGCATCTTCTATGCCGGCGGCTGCACCTCCTGCCATGCAAAGCCGGGCTCGCAGGGCGATGCGCGGCTTCAACTCGTGGGTGGGCTCGAGCTCAAGACGCCGTTCGGAACCTTCGTCCCGCCCAACATCTCGCAAGATCCCAAGGACGGCATCGGCGCCTGGTCGGCCGAGGATCTCGCCAACGCCATGCTGAAGGGCGTATCGCCCTCGGGCGAGCATTTTTATCCGGCGTTTCCCTATGCGTCCTACGCGCGCATGAAGCCGGCCGACATTGCCGATCTCTACGCCTTCCTGAAGACGTTGCCGGCGGTCGCCGGCAAGGCCCCGGCCAATTCTCTCGGTTTTCCCTTCAACATTCGTCGCGGCATCGGTCTGTGGAAATTGCTCTACCTCAGTGACCAGCCGGTCGTTGCATTCTCCGATGGCACGCCTGATCCGGTGATGGCCGGCCGCTATCTGGTCGAAGGGCCGGGCCATTGCGGCGAATGCCACACGCCGCGCGACCTTGCAGGCGGCACGAAAAAGAACGCGTGGCTGGCCGGTGCGGTGGCTGCAGAAGGCAGCGGCGTCGTGTCGAACATCACATCGGGCAAGGGCGGTATCGGCAACTGGTCGGAAGCCGACATTGCCAACTATCTCGAAACCGGCCTCACGCCTGACTTCGATTCCGTCGGCGGCGCCATGGTCGACGTGCAGCGGAACATGGCCGAACTGACGCCGGAGGATCGTGCGGTCATCGCCGCCTATCTCAAGGCAATACCGCCGCATCCAAACGGCTATCCGCCGCGCAAAAAGCCGGCGAGCTAGTTTTCCGGCGACAGGTGGCGGTCGCCGAGGAAATCGAAGCCGGTTTCAAAGAAATGATTGTAGTCACAGGTCAGTTCCTCGCCAGGCGCTATATCGCGCGAGGCGTATGTTTCCTCAGGTGAGGAGACGTCGCAATTCGGCTCATCCGCATGGTTCATGAAGCGCGCGTCGTCGGCTTCGAAGACGATGTAGTTCGGGTCGCGCCGGTCGGGGTAGGAATAGCGGTCGAGGTAGCTCTTCACCGATCCGCTTTCGCTCTCATAAGTTTCCACGTCGATGATCCGATCGAATCTCGGGTCCAGCTTCCAGATCAGCGTGCCGCGCGGAATGTGAGCCCTGGCAAACACACCGATGCCCTGGATGGACGATTTGTCGAGATAGACGTCAACGAGCAGCATGGCGGACCCTTGCGAGATAGTAACTGGCAGTCACGGCTTGAAAAAGCCGGGCATTGGGTAGCGCGCGATGGTACCAATTGCGAGCAGAAAATCGCGGCGCATGACCGCGAAATGAAGCCTCGGAAAAGATCATACGCAAATCAAAAATTCATGACCTTGGAAATCCGTCGAGGAACAGCGGCGGTCGGTTCGCGACCCGTTCCGCTGACAGACGGCGATGTTGCTTTGAATAGGGATGAAAAGGTCAGCGTTGCTGCAGCGCCAGACGGACGCCCAAAGCGCAGTAGATGCCGCCGACAACTTTGCCTTGCCATCGCAACACCGCCGGATTTCGACGCAGGAACGTGCCGAGCCGGCCAGCACTCACGGCAAAGACGACCGTGCTGAAAAGGCCCAGTACGACGAAGATGACCCCCAACGCGGTCATCTGAAGCGTCACCGATCCGTTTTCAGGCCGCACGAACTGAGGCAGGAATGCAAGGAAGAAAAGCGCGGTCTTGGGGTTGAGCACTTCGGTCAGGATCGCTTGTCGAAACGCCTTGCCGGCGGCGATCGCAAGCGCGCCGGCAGCCGGGTTGGTCGGTGTTTTCTCGATGATCGCACGAATGCCGAGATAAACGAGGTAGGCCGCACCGACGTACTTTACGATGCTGAACAGCGTCGCCGACGTGGCGATGATCGCCGAGATGCCGACCATCGCCATGACGGTGTGAACAACGTCGCCGGCCGCGATCCCGGCACCGGTCGCGATGCCCACCTTCGTTCCCGAACTGGTTGCCCGGGCGATCGTCAGCAGGGTTGCGGGGCCTGGAATGAAGACAAAGCCGAGCACAACCGCAATGTAAGCTATCAACGTGGACGCATCGATCATTGATCTGCTCTCCCTGCAAGCTCCGCCTTGCCCATCACCTTTAGTGCAAACGAATAGGTATAGGCGATCTCCTCCAGCCGCGAAAACCGGCCGGAGGCGCCGGCGTGGCCGGAATCCATGTTGATCTTGAACAGCACCGGATTGTCGCCGCTCTTGCGGTCGCGCAGCCGCGCCACCCATTTGGCCGGCTCCCAATAGGTGACGCGCGGATCGGTGAGCCCGGCGAGCGCCAGGATCGGCGGATAGTCGAGTGCTGCGACATTGTCATAGGGCGAGTAGGCAGCGATGGTTCGGTAATCGTCGGCGGATGCGATCGGATTGCCCCATTCAGGCCATTCCGGCGGCGTCAGCGGCAGGGTTGCGTCGAGCATTGTGGTGAGCACGTCGACGAAAGGAACCTCGGCGACGATGCCGCCGAAGCAATCCGGCGCCATATTGGCGATGGCGCCCATCAGCATGCCGCCGGCCGAACCGCCTTGCGCGACGATGCGGTCATGCGCCGTGTAGCGCTCGGTGACCAGATGGCGCGCGACGGCGATGAAATCGGTGAACGTATTCATCTTGTTCTCCCGCTTGCCGTCGTCGTACCAGCCATAGCCCTTGTCCTTGCCGCCGCGGACGTGAGCGATGGCGAAGACAAAGCCGCGATCGACCAGCGAGAACCAGTTGGTGTTGAATGCGGCCGGTACGGTGATGCCATAGGAGCCGTAGCCGTAAAGCAGGCAAGGTGCGGATCCATCCAGCGGCGTGTCGCGGTGGTGCAAAAGCGAGATCGGCACCAGTTCGCCATCGCTGGCCGGCGCCATCAGCCGCCGCGTCACATAGTGGTCCGTATCATGGCCGGACGGCACTTCCTGGGTCTTCAGCAGCACCCGCTCGCGGGTGCGCATATTGTAGTCGAACACCTGGGCTGGCGTCGTCATCGACGAGTAGGAAAAGCGCATGATCTCGGTGTCGTACTCATAGGAACCCGATAGGCCGAGCGAGAAAGCCTCCTCGTCAAGGGACAGAAGATGCTCCTCGCCGCTGCTGCGGTCGCGCACGACGATGCGCGGCAAGCCTTCCTTGCGTTCGAGCCGGACCATGTGGTCCCTGAAGCCGATCACCGACAGGATCAGCCGGCCTGGCTCGTGCGGCACCAGTTCCTGCCAGTTGGCGCGGACCGGATCGCTCACCGGTGCCGTCATGATCTTGAAATCCTTGGCGCCGTCGGCATTGGTCAGGATGAAGAAGATGTCGCCGCCTTCCTCAAGGTCGTACTGAAGGCCGATCTCGCGCGGCGAGACCAGTTTCGGTTCGGCAAACGGATCGCTGGCGCTCAAGAGACGATATTCCGAAGTCTCGTGATCGTTGATGCCGATCATGATCCATTCGTTGTTGCGGGTGCCGTCGACATTCATGAAGAAGCCAGGATCGGTTTCCTCATAGATCAGCCGATCGCTTTGCGGGCTGTCGCCCAGCGCATGGAACAGCACCTTGGACGGGCGGTGGTTGGGGTCGAGCCGCGTATAGAAGAAGCCGTCATTGCCGGCGTTCCAGACACCTGAGCCGCCCGTGTCGGGTATCTGGTCGGCAAGCTCCTTGCCATCGGCAAGGTCGCGCACGCGAAGCGTGTAGAACTCGGAGCCCTTGTCGTCGAATGCCCACAGCAGCTTGGCGTGGTCGGCCGAATGGTCGACGCCGCCAAGACGGAAATAGGCCTTGCCCGCGGCCTCCGCATCGCCGTCGAGGAGGATATGCTCGCCGCCACCGTCGCGCGGCATGCGGAAATAGCGCGGCTGCTCGCCGCCAAGCTTGAAGGACGAACCATAGGCATAGGGCCCATCCTTCATCGGCACGGAAGAATCGTCTTCCTTGATACGGCCCTTCATCTCCTTGAAAAGCTGCTTTTGCAGCTCGACCGTGTCGGCCATCAGCTTTGACTGGTAGGCATTCTCTGCCTCGAGCTCAGCGCGGATCCCCGCATCGAGCAATGATGGGTCCCGGAACATCTCCTGCCAGTTGTCGGCTCGCAGCCAGGCATAGTCGTCGGTTCGCGTGATGCCGTGATGCGTGTCGGAAACCGGCCGCTTCTCGGGCGTTGGCGGGCTGACGATCGGAAATGCTGATGTCTTGGTCATTGCGTCTCGCTTTTGAAGTATCTTGAATGACGAATGAACACGCCGATCAGGGCGGGTTCAAGAGCCGCAGTCTATGGGTTGTGTCGGCTCCAGGAGATGGGCCGGGAGGAGAGATGATGACTGTTTATTCTCGGACTGCTGCGGCTTTCGCCGTTGCTTCGCTCACTCTGGCCTTTGCCGGCCAGTCTCATGCGACCGTATTCGCGGCTTGGCAAGTGGCCAATGTGCCGTTCGGCGACACGCTCAATGTACGCAAATACCCTTCGGGCACGTCCCAGAAGCAGGCGGCATACCCGAACGGGACCGTTCTGCAGATGACCGGACGATGCACCGGCGGGATAAACCTGCTCGACATCGCCGACCAGCCGGCGTGGAAGCAGGAACAGACGGTTCGCTATCGCTGGTGCGAAGTCTGGCATGACCCGGCCCAGAACGGCACCTTTGTCACCGGGTGGGCCTACGGCAAATACATCACCCCGCGTTGATTGACGCGGCAGCGATTAACCGACTTGGTTGGATGACAGGCATGTCGCCTGATTGCTTGCGTAACGGCGGCAACCTGTGGTTTTGTGGACAGGTGTAAACAACCAAGTTTGCGCGTGCAATGGCCAAGCAAAATCAAGCATTGAAACCTGCTTTGTGAGTTGCCTCGAATGTAACGGAGAGCTGACGTTGCGTCAGCCGTTGCTGGTTGGCGCGCGAAATATCGATAAATTACACAATGCACGAAAGATTGAAGCTGATCCGGGAATAATTGACCAACATCGTCCAATATAGCGCAAAGGGTGAATTGACTTACTTGGTGCGCAGGCTCATTGATGTGCCCGCGACACGAATCGCAGAAGCTCTACCTGCACAAGTTCGTGCAATGCCCTGCCTGTAAAAAAAAGGGCGCAGATCGAAGTAACTCTTGTTGGGGCCTGAAGACCATGGATATTGTCGAAACACCTTCCAGAAACAGCGATGCGCTGATCGAATTGACCGCCGATGTGGTGGCCGCCTATGTCAGCAACAATCCCGTGCCGGTCGGCGAATTGCCGAACCTGATATCCGATGTCCATGCCGCACTCGGGCGTGTGGGCGGAACCGCCGAACAACCGCCTGCCGACAAGCAAAAGCCGGCGGTCAACCCGAAGCGCTCGGTTCATGACGACTACATCGTCTGCCTCGAAGACGGCAAGAAGTTCAAGTCGCTGAAGCGCCATCTGATGACCCATTATGATCTGACGCCGGATCAGTATCGCGAAAAGTGGAACCTCGACCCGACCTATCCGATGGTTGCACCCAACTATGCCGCTGCCCGGTCCCAGCTCGCCAAGAAGATGGGTCTCGGCCGCAAGCGCAAGGCGCGGTAATCGCTGCCAGCCAGATCGAATCGAAAAAACGGCGCCTTCGGGCGCCGTTTGGTTTTGCGGGGCGGCAACGCGCTGATCGAGCAGAGCAATTCCAGGAAGAGTGTGAAACGCTTTCAGGCGATCTGCTTGAGCGCCGCCTCGGCATCGCGCTTGATGCGCTTGACCATGGAGCGAAGGCCGTTGGCGCGCTGCGGCGACAGATGTTCGTCGAGGCCGAGCTCTTTCAATGTCGCGTCCGCATCGGTCTTCTGGATTTCGCTGGCGGTCCTGCCGGAAAACAGCGCCAGCATGATCGCGACCAGCCCACGCACGATATGAGCGTCCGAATCGCCGGTGAAGGTGATGACCGGGTCGGCCCCAGCTCCGTGTTCAGTGGTCAGCCAGACCTGGCTGACGCAACCCGGCACCTTGTTGGCGGCGCTGCGCTGCTCGTCCGGAAACGGCGGCAACGCCTCGCCGAGTTCGATGACGTAACGATAGCGGTCTTCCCATTCCTCAAGGAACGAGAAGTCGTCGCGGATCGTCTGGATCGTGGTGGTCATAATGCCGGATATAGTCACGCGGCGGCTCCGCGTCACGGAAAAAACAAAGACACCGCGGGCGTCGAGAGGGCAGACAGCCCGCGGTGCACCGTCGAAACGGCTTAATTCTGCGCCGGCAGGGTGACTGTCTCGGGCAAGACGATTTCTTCCGGCACGCTGCCGGTCATCGTCGATGTATCGGGGCCGGCGGCGGACTTGTCGTCCAGCATCGCTGCCGCGATCTTGGCGGTCTCCTTGGCGCGGGCGGTGATGGTGTGCATCGCCGACTTGCCGGTCTCACAGACATCGGGCTTGCGTTCGCAAATGCCGGCGATGTCGCCAACTGCTTCGCGTGCCGCAAACAAGGCCTGGATCGGCCCGACGCTTTCGCGGCCCGATTCATCGGGGCCGACAGCCAGCGGCAGCGCCAGCAATACCAGCGAAAACCAGAAAGCCATTCTTATCAGGAAGACCATGCCCTTGCCCTCTCGTCGTGACCGGATCATGCATCCATATGGCATGACCTCTTTTGTAGGCAGGATGTTGGCACACAGGCGCAAAGGACGGCTTGCGGGCAAAGAGAGAATTTTCCTCAAATTTTAGGCAAATTCGAAACGAACCGTTGTGCAATCGATTTGTCTCAAATCCGAATGAGTTTTCTTAACGCGAGATAACCATCTATCTCCATGCTTTTCCTGTATTTTTTCTGAAATCCCGGAGTCCGGGTGCCGCGTGCACCCACCCGATGGGCACGGTCGCCGAATAACCCTCCGTTTACTATGGCCGCATTTGCCCGGGCTTTCGGCTGCCGGCATCCCGATATTTGCCGCAGGCCGGGGCCTTGGTTGGCCCTGCCTTATCCATTCCTTAAACGCTGGATGCGAGTTTCAGAGCCAACCAGAACGATCTGCAAAGCAGAGCTGTCCACGACGATTACGGGTGCGTTGAGTTGAGTTCAATCAAGGCCAGATACGTTGAATTGCCTGGCGCGATTGCCGCCGGTTGCGAACGTATGGTCCATCCGTCCATCCTTGGGCGGAACGACCGCGAGCGCCAGCGCCGCTTCATCGGCGTCATGCTCGCGGCTCCTTTCTTTGCCGCGGGTGCCGCGGTCACGCTGGTCACTTCGGGCATGGGCGCCGCCGTCACCATGGCCGCCATCTTCGCGGCCTTTGGTTTGTGCTGGTTCGTCGCCTTGCTGGTGGCGGCGACCGGCAAGATGGCGATAGCAAGTCAGGTCGCTCTGGCAGTGGCGGGTATTTCTCTCGGCAGTCTCATTGCCGCCGCGGGCGGGCTGAGTTCGCCTGTCGCCATGCTTGTCGTGGCGCTGCCATTCGAAGCCTGGTGGATCGGCGCCTCACGGCGTGCGGCACTTTGGGGAGCCGTGTCGGCCGCTGTCGCCATCCTGGCTCAGCCTCTGGCTGGAACCGTGTTCCCGTTCGCAGGAGCGCAGATCGCGGCGTGGCACTGGCTGGTGCCGTTGGCCTGGGCGCTTACCTTGATCCCGCGCGCATCGGCGTTTCGAAACACGGCCGATGCGGCTGATGTGGTCGACACTGCCGACCGGCTCGAAGACATCATCGATGCGGTGGTCTTGCGCGTCGCCCGTCATGGCGAGGTTCTGGACGCCTCGCCAAAGGCGCGCACGCTTTTGAAATTGCCGCCCGAACTGCTGTCTGGAAACGGCCTCTTCGACCGCGTCCATCTGTCGGATCGCGTCTCCTATCTCAGCGCCCTGGCCGACATGCGCGACGGCGCGCTGTCGCGCCGGCTCGAATTGCGCATCAGGCTGCCCCAGAACGGCAATGGCCTTGTCGCCGACAATTATCGGCCGTTCTCGCTCGATCTGGTGCGAGCTGAGGAACAGGGCGACGTGTTCACGCTTGTCCTGCGCGAGAATGACGAGATTGCCCGGCTGCGCGAGGATCTGGCGGCGGCCAATGAGGCGGCCGCGTCCGCCGAGGTGGCGAAGGGGCGCTTCCTGGCGGTGGTCAGCCACGAACTGCGCACGCCGCTGAATGCCATTATCGGCTTCTCCGACATGCTGCTGCATGAAATGTTCGGCGCCTTCAAGGATCCGCGCCAGAAGGAATATGTCGGCCTGGTGAGGGATTCGGGCCAGCATCTGCTTGCCGTCGTGACCTCGATACTCGACGTGTCCAGGATTGAATCGGGCGTCTATGCGACCGAACCGGAGCCGTTCCGGTTCGCGGAAGCGGTCGATATGTGCCAGTCGATGATGCAGCTGCAGGCGCAGGCCAAGAACATCGATCTGCAGGCGCAGATCGCGCCGGACGCTGGCGACATCAATGCCGATCAGCGTGCCGTGCAGCAGATGCTCATCAACCTCGTCTCCAATGCGATCAAATTCACCCCCGATGGCGGCGATGTCGTCGTCGGCGCCAAGCGGATCGGTTCGCGCCTGCATTTCTGGGTCAGGGACACCGGCATCGGCATCGCCGAGGAGGATTTTGCCAATCTCGGCAAGCCCTTCATGCAGATCCAGAACGACTATACCCGCCGTTTCGAGGGGACCGGTCTCGGCCTGTCGCTGGTCAAGGGCCTGGTGGCGCTGCACGAAGGCACGATGTCCATCGAAAGCATGCCGGGCGAGGGTACCACGGTGACCATCAGCCTGCCGGTGAACGGACCGAAGGGGCATCAGGCGGAGAAGGCCGGCGTGCTGGCCATGCCTGTGGCCATGGCGAAAGGGGACAGAAATGGCTCGCTCCGCAAAACAGCGTAAGGCGGTCAAGCGCCGCAGCAATGCCTTTCAGGACGGCGCCGTCGCCGTCGGCGGCATGATCTCGCGCAATCCTGTCCTGGTGGGTGGCTCGACGGCATTCCTGGTGACGTTGTTCTACGTTTCCGCCAATGCCTTGTGGTATCAGCCTTTCCCGCATGCCGGCGCGTTTTTCGCGACCCGCAGCATCGAGGGCTTTCCGCACGCGGCGTCCGACGAACCGGAGACGACATTCAACATCGTGCGGCCATCCGGCGCGCCGGCGCCGATCAAAGGCGATCCGGTGGTTGAGCAGGTGCAAGGCATACTGAAGGATCTCGATTTCTACTCGGGAACGGTCGACGGCATTTCCGGGCCCAACACGCGCAAGGCCATCCAGGCCTATCAGCAGAAGGTCGGGCTCAACGCGTCCGGCGAGATCGACGCGCTTCTGTTGGATCAACTGGGCGCGACGCCGAAAACCGCTTCCGTCGTACCCAGACCGCAGCCGCGCCCGGATATGCCGGCCGCCGTTCCGGTGTCGTTGCAAACGAATTCAGGGCAGACGAATGCCGCCGATCCGAATGCCGCGACGCAAGCGCCCGATGCCCGCATCGTCAAGATCCAGGCCGGGCTCAAGGCGTTCGGCAATGACGACATGCAGCTGGACGGCGTCGTCGGCGCGCGCACCAAGGCGGCGATCAAGGAATTCCAGTCGCTGTTCGGGCTGCCGCAGACGGGCGAGCCCGATGAGATCGTCTACGTCAAGATGCGCGAGATCGGCCTGACCAACTGACGGCTGAAACGACGGCTCGCCGAGCGGCGGAAATATCGACAAAGCAATTCCAGGAAAAGTGTGAAACGGTTTTCCGCCCGGAATCGCGTCAAACAAAGAGCTAGAGTAGTTTGCCGTTTCCTTGAAACGGCAAACTACTCTAGAGAACCCGCCTACCTTGTTTGCGTGCATGTCGTTGTCCCAAAAACCGGGGCGACACGCATTAGCGGAGTTCTCTCATGCGCGTCACATCGGATCTGTGGGTCTCGGCCCTGTTGCGCCGGGTTTTCGGCGCCGGCGGATTTGCCGCGGTGGTCAAGCGCGGCGCAACCGAAGCCGGCGCTGTTTTCGTGCTGGCGCGGGGCAGGCTGGGCGAGGTTGCCCTGTTCGGCCCGGCGCCGCAGACAAGCTACGATTCGGCCAAGCCCGACGACCGGTTTTTCAGTCTGCTCGGCGCCGGTGACGATGCCGCCGTACTCGATGCCAGGCTGGAAAGGGAGAAAAAATTCGATCCCGACATCTGGGTGGTCGAGATCGAGGCCGGCACTGTGCCCGTCGAGGAACTTATTTCCGTGAAGACGCCCTGAGGCCGGAGGTCTCAGCCGCGTGGTCGCTGTTCGATGCCATGCGGGTATCGCTGTTTGCCGGTGCGGCGTCGCGAACCACCCTCGAGAGGGTTTCGGCTTTCCAGTGCCGCACCTTGTCCTGGGCCGCCTCGCGATGCAGCAGGCGGTAGCGGTCGAGGAAGGTGCGGATAGCCTGCGGATGTGGGAATTGCGCTGGGTAGACGGCAACGGTGATCAGGAAGGCCTTGTCTTCGCCGAGGTCTAGCGAGCGCAGTGCCGCAAGCAGCGACGCGTAGTTCTGGTTGGCGGTGAGCGAGCGCGCGGTCGAGAAATCGATATCGAGCGCATCGGCGAGCGCGGTCTGGAAGAACGCGGCGTTTCCCGTCAGCGCTGTCTCGCGCAATTTCACATAGGTGTCGGCGCCCGTGAAAGGATCGGCGTTCGTCGCTCCCGCCTCGTCGCCCGTGCGCATCATCGAGCGCAGCCTGCGCCGTGCATTCTCGGCTGCGATGCCGAGCGCCTGTTCTCGGGCGGACTCGTCGGAGGCAGTTTCCGTGCTCACCGGCACGATCTCTTCTGCTGCGATGGCTTTCGCGTCCGGCTCCCGCATGCGCACCAGAGTTGGCCTTTCCAGCGCCCTGATCAGATCGGCGATGGTCGGGTTCAGGCCCTTGCGGCGCGCAATGGCGCGGGCATGTGGCAGGCCATGTCGCCCGATCAGCGCGATGAGATCGATGTCGCTGACGGCGCGTGAGCGGATGAGCAGCGGCGCGGCAATGTCGACCGGTTCCTCGCAGAGACGGCGCACCAACGCGGCGGGGGCATATTCGCATTCGGAAAGGGCGGCCGCCACGTAACGGCGAGATTCGACGGACACATTGTCGAACAGCGGCAGCGTCAGGTCTTCGAGTTGGCCGATCTCACGGCGTGAAGGGCGGGTGAGCGAGCAGAACGCCGACACCGCGGCGCGGAACAGCCTTTCGGCCTTTCCCGAGTCTTTTCGTACCGCGATTTGCCTGAAGTCCGAAGATGACACGAAGGATACGCCCGTACTCGACACAAGCTTGGCCACGCTCGACCGGGACCGTGTCGGTTTCGCGAGTGCCAAGAACAAAGATCAAGTTAGCGACGATCCGTTAGCGCTCCGTTAACCCTCTGCCGGCCTTAATGATATTTGGAGGCGTTGCGTTGTGCTCCGGGGAAACCGAGAGGAATGCGCGAACCATGGGCATGGTACTGTCTTTCGTGCCGCGTACGGCACCAAGCAATCGGACAAAGCAAACCGCCGAAATTCCGGCGGCGGTGATCATCTTTCCCGGCATCCGCTACGAGCGGCCTCATGTCGGCGAAGTGCGGCCGGTCGATCCCGACAAGCCGGGATCGCCAGGGACGAAGCCGGTCCCGCACCACTAGAAGTCCTGCAGCTCGCAGGAACTCTGCTCGAAGAAGCGCGATACGATCGGCTTCCAGCTGTCATCGGGCACGAAGGCGCGGATGACGAAGATGCCTTCCTCGATCGGCGCTTCGACAAAGATCGCTCCCTGAAGGTCCTCGGGAAGGTCCTTGCGCACGTCGATCATCTGCGCCGGCGTCAGCACGACGGCATCCAGCACGCCGCCGGTCGCGGTGTGGTCGTTGAAGGAATAGACGTTGTGGCCGCTGCGGTCATAGACCGACACCGACCAAAACGGCACGTGTCCAGGCGCCTTGATGCGGACCATGCCTTCGCCCAGGTCGAACCGGCATGCCGTTGCGTAGAACAGCGGATCCACGGATTTCACCACGGGCGCGCCACCGGCTTCGGCATCGAGCCGCGTCATCCTGTAGAGATCCGACGCCATGGACAGCCGCGACCAGGCATCGCGTTCGGAAAACTCAGGCACCAGAAGCAGCACGGCGATGTGCACGATGCCGGCGCCGAGCAAGCCGAGCAGGATGGCATGCAGAAGTCTGCGCATCGCCGCGTAAAAATTACGCATCGCAGCCGACCTTGACGATATGCGGCAGCGAAACGTCCGAAAGGCCGGTGCTGCTGGCGATCGGCGTGTCGTAGAAGGTCAGCACGAAATACATCCTGCCGAAGCCGTCTGTCAGCAGCCAGTTGCCCGGCATCGGGTGATGGCCGGCGGAAATGATGACCGAATTGTCGGGCTGGCGCACCACTCCATAGGATTGCAGCCCCGCCAGCCGGGGTTTGCCGGTTTCGACCACGCCGAGCGACTGGTCGGCGGCATAGAGCGTCCAGAATCGCGCCGTCGGAAATCCACCCTCGATGGTGTAGGTGCATTCGCGCTTGAGCTCGGCGCCGCCCGTATCGCGCTCGGCGACAAAGGACAGCCCTTCGGCGCGGCCGAGCGCAAGCACGCCCTCGCGCGCCACGCGGGCCTTGGAATAGGGATCGGCGGAGGGCGTGCCGATATCGGGAAAGGCCGTCCATTGGCCGATCCGGATGGCACCGACACCATCCTGGACTTTCAGCGCATACCAGACGCTGCCGCCACCGCCGACGATGGCTATGGCAAGCGAAAGCAGCGTCAGGAAGGCATTTTTAAGCATGAGGTGCCGAGGATACGAAGAGTTGCCGCTCGGGGATATCGCGGCGTGGGGCCTTGTGGCAAGCGGGCCGATGGATTTGCCCGCCCAGACCAGTCGGAAAGACCCACCCAGTTAGAAAATCAAAGCGCCGACAGCGTCTCCGGCGGTTGAGGCGTACTGAGGGCGGGGGCCGACTGAAACAGCCTGGTCATGTCCCGCAGCGTCTGGGTGGTCCGGCTGGACAGCACGGGCGGCCGTTCGGCGGCTGCATCGGCGGCCGCCTGCGCGTCGGTCTTCTTCTGCGCTTCCTCGGCCTTGGCCGCGATCTCCTCGTCGACGAAGGGTTTGTCGATGCCCGGGATCGGCTTGAGGTCGATGTTCTGGTGCGCGTAGACCATCAGTCGCTGCCATACCATCGCCGGCAGCGAGCCGCCGGTCATGTTCTTGGTCGGCGTGAAGTCGTCATTGCCCATCCACACCGCCGCCGTGTAGTTCCCGGTGAAGCCGACAAACCAGGCGTCACGGTAGGATTGGGTCGTGCCGGTCTTGCCGGCGACGACGATGTTGGGAAGTTGGGCCCGCCGCGCCGTGCCCATCACCGGCACCGCGGCCAGCATGGTGTTCATCGATTTGAGCGCCTGCTCCGACAGCACCCGGTGTGGCGGCGGCGCATCCTTGGCGAAATCATAAACCACCTCGCCGGTGCGGGTCACCAGCTGGCTGATGCCGTGCCGGGAGCCGACGAAGCCGTTGTCGGCAAACACGCTGTAGCCCGTCGCCTGGTCCATCACCGTCATTCCCGAGGTGCCGAGCACCATGGTCTTGTGCGCTTCGAGCGGCGATTCCACGCCCATCGCCTCGGCCATCGCCTTGATCGGCGGAATACCGAGATAGTCCTTGGCCAGCCGCACCGGCACGGTGTTGATCGATTTGGCCATGGCCATGATCAGCGTGACGTTGCCCGCCGATCCGCCGCTGTAGTTGTGCGGCGACCAGCTGCCCCAGCTGATCGGGCCGCCGGAGATGATGGAGTTAGGGGTGAAGCCGTGTTCCATCGCAGTTGCATAGACATAGGGTTTGAATGACGAGCCGGTCTGGCGCAGCGCCTTGGTGGCGCGGTTGAACTGGCTGGCGCCATAGTCGCGGCCCCCCACGATGGCGCGCACGGCGCCGTTGGTCTCGATGACGACGACCGCGCCCTCGGTGACGTTATACTCCTTGCCGAACTGGCGCAGGTGGAACTCCACCGATTCTTCCGCCGCCTTCTGGATGTTGGCGTCGAACGTGGTGTGGGCAACGAGCGAGTGCTGGCCCGGTTTGGCGATCTTCTTGACCTCGTCGAACGCCCAGTCGAGGTAATAATCCGGACTTTTCTGTTCGCCGCGATCAACGACATCGGCCGGATGCAGCCTTGCCTGCAGGACCTGCCCCTCGGTCATGAAACCGGCGTCGACAAGGTTCGACAGCACCACATTGGCGCGCGCGCGCGCCGCCGGCAGGTTGATGTGGGGCGCATATTTGGTCGGCGCTTTGAACAGCCCGGCCAGCATCGCCGCCTCGGCGAGATTCAGGTCCTTGACGCTCTTGCCGAAATAGAAGTCGGCGGCCGCCTCGATGCCGAACGTGCCGCCGCCCATATAGGCGCGGTCGAGATAGAGCTGCAGGATTTCCTTCTTCGACAGATTGGCCTCGAGCCACAGCGACAGGAAGGCTTCCTTGATCTTGCGCTCCAGCGTGCGCTCATTGGTGAGGAACAGGTTCTTGGCCAGCTGCTGGGTGATGCTCGAGCCGCCCTGGACGACGGAATTGGCCCGCACATTCTCGAAGATGGCGCGCGAAAGGCCGAGCACATCGATGCCGTAGTGATCGAAGAAGCGGCGATCCTCGGTGGCGAGCACCGCCTTGATGACGTGATCGGGCATCTCGTCGACCGGCACCGAATCGCGCTGGATGATGCCGCGCTGGCCGATCTCGTTGCCGTAGCGGTCGAGGAAGGTGACGGCGAAATCGCCCTGGGCGCGCCAGTCGCCGGCCGTGTCCTGGAAAGCCGGAACGGCCAGCGCCAGCATAACCACAATGCCGCCGGCGCCGAGCGTAAAGCCTTCGCTCAACAGTTCGATGATGCCACGGCGCCAGCCGTTGACGCGGAAGCGCCGCGAGAAGATCGTCGCGCCTTCCCAGAACTGGCGCGCTTTGAAACCGATCTCGTAGAGCGATGAATCGATCCATGCGTCGAGCGCCAGCAGCCGGGCGGCGATCGGACCTCTTCTCTTGCGCGGTTCAGGACTGGCCATTCGGAAATCCGGCTAGGCAATTGCGCGACCTGAGAACCGCAAACCGGCAATTTCAGGGCGATGCGTTCCGGGAGACTATTCCTCCATTTTTTCAGCGCTCACAAGGGCGGCGAAGACACAGCGGCGGGTTTGTTGCTGATGGCGCGGGGCGTGAATTTAGGTCCTGACGCGATGGCGTCGGCGAAGCCTGTCGGAACCGCGCGAGTGACAACACACTGCCGACCTGCCAATCATGCCCGATGACCAACAGCACGTGAACGCAAAAGCCCGCGCCTCCAGCGGAGACGTGAGCTTTTTGTCACTGCAGCACGGGCGCCTCAAGCGGCGCGCAGGCCTTCTTTCGGGCGCAAATTCTGGTTCATGCGGAACAGGTTCAGCGGGTCGTAGCGCTGCTTGATTTCCAGAAGCCGCCGATGGTTGCCACCATAGGCCGCTTCGACCCGGTCGACCTCGTCCTCCGGCATGAAGTTCACATAGACGGTGCCGGCGGCATAAGGCTTGGCCGCCTCGTAGACAGCACGAGCCCAGTCGGTGCAGGCCTTGTCCATCGCCGGTTCGCGCCAGCGGGCGTGAACGTTCATGACGAAGTGCGAACTGCGCTGTGGAAACGCCGTTGCGTCCGCCTTGACGCGACCTGCCGCGCCGCCGACATGGCCGACAAATATCTCGCATTCGGGTCCCGGCAGCTTGGCTATTGCCCCCGTGACGACCGCAGCCGCCTTGTCGGAAAACTCGGTGAAGTCATGGCTCTTCCAGTAGTTGCGGGCGCCGGGCGTAAGCAGCGGGTCGAATGCCTGCTGCCAGCCGGTGAACGGGGTCGGGCCGACGACATCGGCAATCGGCGTGCCGATGGCTCGAAGCTTATGGGTCGCCTTTTCGCCTGCGTCGATGTCGCCGCAATAGCACATGGCCAGAACCAGCACCTCCTTGCCATGCCACTCGGCCGGCAGGAAGGGCAGCGGCGGCGCCTGCCGCATGACCACCCAGCAGGTCAACTCGTCAGGAGCGGTTTCGAGCGCCTTGCGATACTCCTGCAGCACCTTTTCGGCATCGGCGAAGGGATGGACCACAAGCCCCGCCAGCACTTGCGATCCAAGCTCATGGAGCTGGAATTCGAATGCCGTGACGACGCCGAAATTACCGCCGCCGCCGCGCAGCGCCCAGAACAAGTCAGGATTTTCGGTCCGGCTGGCCCGGAGCAGTTTGCCGTCGGCGGTGACCACATCGGCGGAGGCAAGATTGTCGATGGTCAGGCCGAATTTGCGGGTGATCCAGCCGAAGCCGCCACCCAGTGTCAGGCCGGATATGCCAGTGGTCGAGTTGATGCCGGTCGGCACCACCAGCCCGAAGGCCTGCGTTTCCTTGTCGACATCGGCAAGCGTCGCGCCTGGCCCGACCCATGCTCGCCGCGCAGCGACGTCGACCCGCACCGACTTCATCAACGACAGATCAATCACCAGGCCACCATCGCAGACCGCGCTTCCGGCAATGTTGTGGCCGCCGCCGCGCACGGAGACGAGAAGCCTGTTCTCCCTGGCGAAATTCACGGCACTGATGACGTCGGAAGCGCCGACGCAGCACACGATCAGCCCGGGCCGTCGGTCGACCGTGGCATTCCAGACAGTCCGTGCTTCGTCGTAAGCGGCATCGCCTTCGCTCAGGACTGTGCCGCGCAATTGTGCCGAAAATGCTTCCAGGGCTGCGGCGTCGATTGTCGTTTTGCCGCGTTCAAGCGTGGTGAGGCTCATGGTGTTCATGGTTTCCTCCCGATTTGCTGATGAGCCGTCCCCCTCCCAAAAACATTCTTACTGTGCGCTTATATTAGCTATCGTGCAAGTTTCGCATTGGCCAGCGTTGCGGCGCCCAAGCGAGCGTCTGCAGCCGATATTGTGATTGCATTGGTTTGGGCACATGTTTCCGCCAGCCTGCGATTTCAGCCGGTTTTCACGCCCGACCTTGCGCCCTTGGCGGTCAGGATGCCGATCATGCTGATGCGAATGTGAACGAAGCAGCGTAGCGCTACCCCACTCCTCAGGCCGGTTCGCGCTTCAATGCCTGCGCCATGCAGTGGATGCCGCCGCCGGTCTTCGAAATCTCGCTCATGTCGACGGCAGCGACCTCGAAACCGCGGGCCTTGAGCTCGCCGATCAGCGTCTGGCTGGAGGTCGGCGCGATCACCCGGTCCTTGCCCAGCGACATGAAGTTGCAGCCGAGCGACATCGTGTCCTGGAACGGCACGTCGATGATCTCGTGGCCCTTGCCCTTCAGCCAGTCGACAATGCCGGGTTCGGTGCAGGCGAGGCAGACTGCGGTGAGTTTTTCGGCGATCGGCACCACCATCAGGTCGATATGGACATAGTACTCGTCGATGAAGGCGATGCGGGTTTCCCAGCCTTCCTTGTCGAACCAGGCCTGCACCTGGCGCGCACCTTCCTCCTGGGTGCGGGCGCCGCCGCAGCCGATCAGCACGACGCCGTCCTCGATGACGTTGAAGTCGCCGCCCTCGAACGTACCTGCCGTGACCATGTCGTAGATCGGGATGCCGAGTTTTTCGTAGGTGCGGATGGCGGCGTAGTTCTCGCCGCGCCGCCACCAGTTGGCCATCGCGGTGATGACGGCGCCGTAGGGCGTCATGACGCTGGAATCGCGGGAATAGACCTGCATCGGCAGCTCCGGCGTCGGCTCGTGCCAATGGATGTTGACGCCGAAATGCTCGTAGGCGGCGACCAGGTCCTTGTGCTGCGCCTGCGCGATCTGGACGTTGCAGGGCGCCTCGCGCAGATGCTTTCGCGACAGCGAACTGGTCGACAGATGACGCAGGAAATTGGGCGAGCCGAGCAAGACATCGGTCAGGACGTCGGTCTCGTTGGCGAAGCCCCAGACCGTCAGCGGCTTGGTGCCGCCGGCCGGGTTGCGGCGCTGCAGCGAAAACGGCTCGGCGACAATGCGGTCATGAACGGTCATGGGGTGCTCCTCGTGAGGTGGCTTGGGGTGTTTGATTGCTCGGGATCCACCAGTCGCGTCCGCGCGGGGTGGTGACATATTCCGGCCAGCGAAAACCAATCGGCGGCTCGTAGTCGCAGAGCGGCGCGATCCAGGTCGAGCCGCCGACGCCGCCGCCGGTGCGGGTGACGAACTCGTCCATCGCCGTATCGCGGGCGCCTTTGTCCTCCAGCAGGCGAAGGGCCGCCAGTGCGACCGTCTTCGCCGCACAGATAACCATCGGGTCGATCGTCGCCGAAATGCCGCCCAGCGCATTCATCACCCAGGCCGGATAGACGTGGCCATTTGCCGAGCGTAGCGCCGGACGGGCGACGTAGAAACGCGCCGTCGGCGTATGCCACGACATGTCGGTGTAGTCGTCCGAGGTCGAATTGAGCTGCGACGGCGGCAGGTCGCGGCGCAGCAGCGTTTCGGCGTCCCGCGGCGCGATCAGTTGCTCCATCTCGGCAATGAACGGCTCGTCGGTCGCTACCCCGCCTGCATTGACCTGGATTTCGCGGGCGATTGCCTTCGCCGCCTCGTCCCAGCGCGGTGGCCCGACGCTCGACAACGCTCCATAGGCGATCTCGGCCATGGCGTGGTTGGCAAGACCGGGCCGCGACTTCGACACCCAATGCCGCTCATACCGGCAACCGCTCATCGCCGCCGCTGCCTGCGCATTGCGGTCGAGCATGGCGGCGACCTGCTCGGCCATCGCAAGCGTCGGAACGCGGATCATGTATTGGATTTCCGCCAGCCCCGCCGGCAGGTTGTCGGCGGTCGCCTGGCCGGCTGTGAGGATCGCTTCGCTGATCGACCAGCCGCCCTGATGCGGCAGCATGGAATCGCGCAGCGCCTTGGAGGCCATGTACATCATGACAAGCGCGTCATTGGCGCCGGGCGCCCTGACCGCCGAATGCGCCTGCGGGATCGGTGCGCCATCGCTTGCGCGAACCCAATTTTCGGGTTCGTCGCACACAAAGCGGTAGATCATCGCATAGGCCGCGCCGCAATGCGTGTCCCAGCGCGCCGTGTTGCAGAGCGGCAGCATGTAGAAGGGATGGAAGGAGATCATGCCGGCAAGGCCGTCATAATAGCCCTTGGCGGCATGGATCGGCTTCGATCCGCGCACTTTCTCGGCCGGCTCGCCGGTGAAGCGCAGCGTGCCTGAGATGCCGTGGCGCTGCATCGCCGCCTTGGTCGCCAGGAGCCCGCCAAGACTTGAGATGCCGAGCCCGGAATGCGGATCGGTATGGCCGCCGGCCTGGTCGCCAAGGCCCGGGCGAGGGCGCTTGACGGTCGCCGCGTCCTGGCAATTGCCGGGCACGGCATCATATTCGGCATACAGGCCGATGGTCGGCCCGGCGCCGTTCGTCCAGTGGGCACAGAAGGCTGTCGGCATGCCGCCGGACCCTTCCTCGACGGAAAAGCCTTCGCGTTTCAGCAGCTCCACATACCAGGCAGCGGATTGGTACTCGCGCCACGCGGTCTCGCCGAAGTCGAAAATGGTGCGCGTCCACGCCGACAGCGACGGCTGGATGCCGTCGAGATGCGCAAGCGCGGTTGCTTGCGCCGAAGTGGTGACCGCTTTCTCCATGGCCGGAGAAGAAAGCAGTGAAGCAGCTCGCCAAAAAGTGATATGTTTTCCCGGCTCATGCAAATTCGGTTCACCTGAGGCCCCTTGCGCATACCATCGACACAAGCGCTGCGCGCGCTCGACAGCTTCGCCCGCCACGGCAGCGTCTGGCGCGCCGCCGACGAGTTGCACCTGACCCGCAGCGCGGTCAGCCACCAGCTTCGCCTGCTGGAGCGCGACCTCGGCTTCGATCTGCTCGAACGCATCGGCAAGGGCGTGGCGCTGACCCCGCGTGGCCAGCGCTATGCCAGCGACGTGCGCAAGGCGCTGACCGTGCTGGGCGACGCGGTGACGCGCGATGCCGGCACCGGCGTCGGCGGCTCGTTCGCGGTCAGTTGCACGCCCGGTTTCGCCTCGTTGTTCCTGTGCACCCATATCGGCGAGTTCCGGCAGATGTATCCGGACGTGGCGCTGCGCATCCTGACGCCGCGGCGGCTGGACGATGTCAGCAATGCCGAGGCCGATGCCTTCATTGCCTTTGGTGTCGGCAATTGGCCGAACCGGGCGGTCGAACCGCTCTGCGAAATCTCGTTCACGCCGCTCTGCAGCCCGACCCTGCTGAACAAGGTCGGTGGCTTTTCGAGACCGTCGGACGTGCTGCGCGCCAATCTGCTGCATCTCGACGACACCGAGGATTGGGCGCGCTGGCTGGCCCTGTCCAAGGTGGAAAACCCCGACACAGAGGGCGGCATCTTCTTTTCCGACATGAATCTGGTCTTTTCGGCGGCGATTGCTGGCCAGGGCATCGCTATGGGCGACGAATTGACCAGCCGCCGGGCGCTGAGCGAAGGCAGGCTGGTCAGGCCGTTCGACATCGCGATCAAGTCGCCGCGCTCCTATTTCCTGGTCTCCGAACACGCCAAGGCTTCGCATCCGGTGCTGGAAGCGTTCGCGGGATGGCTGAGGTCGAAGCTCTCGGAGAACCGCATTCTGCCGTATTGAGGGCAGGGTGGCGCCATCTCGGCATAGATGAATGAAATTTGCCGATCACGCGAAAACTATTCGGTTGCGGTGAGCCGGCACCCTGCCTACGATTTCGACAAGCGTTAGGGAAAGGGCAGTATGCAGCAACCCGGCCGTGCCGCAGAGATCAAGGCAATCGGGATCGGCAAGAGCTTCGGCTCGTTCCGAGCGCTGGACAATCTGTCGCTCGATATCGGCCGTGGCGAGTTCCTGACCCTGCTCGGGCCGTCTGGCTCGGGTAAGACCACCTTTCTGATGATCCTTGCCGGCTTCGTGCAACCGACCGAGGGCAAGCTGTTCAGCGACGGCGTCGACATCACCGACCGGCCGGCCGAGCAACGCGCCGCCGGCATGGTGTTCCAGGGCTACGCGCTGTTCCCGCATATGAGCGTCGAAGCCAACATCGCCTTTCCGCTCAAGGTGCGCAAGAAATCGGCGGCCGACATCAAGCGCCGGGTCGGCGAGATGATCGAACGCGTCGGCCTCAAGGGCCACGAGAAAAAACTGCCGGCGCAGCTGTCAGGCGGTCAGCAGCAGCGCGTGGCGCTGGCGCGGGCGCTGGTGTTCGAGCCAGGCGTGCTGTTGCTCGATGAGCCGTTTTCCGCGCTCGACAAGGGCCTGCGCGGCCAGATGCAGGCCGAGATGAAGCGGCTGCACCAGGAGACCGGCACCACCTTCGTCTTCGTCACCCACGACCAGAGCGAGGCGCTGGCGCTGTCGTCGCGCGTCGCCATCTTCAACCACGGCAAACTGCTGCAGGTTGGAGCGCCCGACGAAGTCTACGACCGGCCGGACAACCGCTTCGTCGCCGAGTTCCTCGGCGAGATCAACATGCTGCCGCTGAAGGGTGTGCGCCCGTCCGGCAATGGCTCGACCGGCCTCTGCGAAGACCGCACGATCAGCATGGGGTGCAAGGCCGAACTGGTGCGCGGCGATGCAATCCTGGCGATCCGGCCCGAATACATGTCGATATCGGGTGAGGCGGCAGACGGCGAGAACGGCATTGCCGCGACAGCCACCAACTCCACCTATCTAGGTGCTGCGACGCGGCTCGACCTGACGACGCGGCAAGGCGCCAAGGTCACGGTCTCGGTGCCCAACGAGGTGGCGGCCGCCGCGCTCAGCAAGGGCAACTCCGTCTGGCTCACCTGGCCGGCGGAAAAGGGTTTCCTCCTTCCGCATGGAGGACAATGACGAGCGGTGTGGCGAGATATCAGCACCACCGTTTTCCGGTATTATCAACGACAAAAAAGGGGAACTGACATGACAAACGACACCAAGAAACAAGCCATCGAGAGCCTGTCCGCCAGGGCAGGCCGCGGCGAGATCTCGCGCCGGCAGTTCACGCAGCTGGCGGCACTCGTGCTGGCCGGCACGCCGATGCTGCTGCGCTCGACCGGTGCCTTTGCGCAGGCCAAGGAACTGGTGCTGGTCAACTGGGGCGGTGACGCCATCACCGCCTATGACGCCGCCTACGGCCAGGCCTTCACCAAGGACACCGGCATCACCGTCAAGATGGACGGCTCAGGCCCGACCGAAGGCGCCATCGCCGCGCAGTTCAAGAGCGGCGCGCCGACCTGGGACCTCGTCGACGTCGACCCGTTCTCGGCCATCACGCTCGGCGCTCAAGGGGCTCTCGAGCCGATCGACTATGCGATCGTCGACAAGAAGAAGATGCGCGAGGGCTTTGGCTGGGAATACGCCGCCTCGACCTATTTCTTCTCCTATGTCATCGCCTATGATTCCGAGAAGTACGGCAAGGACGCACCGACCGGCATGGCCGATTTCTTCGACGTGAAGAAATTCCCCGGCAAGCGCTCGCTCTACAAATGGGGCGTATCGAGCTGGGAAGCAGCACTGCTCGCCGACGGCATCGCGCCGGCGTCGCTCTATCCGCTCGATCTCAAGCGCGCGCATGACAAGATCGCAGCCTTCAAGGAAAACGTCGTTGCCTATTGGGGCGGCGGCGCCGAAAGCCAGAGCGTGCTGCTCAACGGCGAGGCCTCGATGGCGATCGTCTGGTCGACGCGTGCCTCGCTGATCGAGCAGGACTCGGGCGGCAAGATCAAGTTCATCTGGGACCAGGGCCTGATCTCGCCCGGCGCGCTCGCCGTGCTCAAGAACAATCCCGGCGGCAAGGAAGCGGCGATGAAGTTCATCGCCAGCACGCAGGATCCGCAGAAGGAGCTGGTCATGTTCGACAAGCTCGGCCAGGGGCCGGCCAATCCGGCCGCCGACGCGCTGATCCCCGCCGACAAGAAGCGCATCAACCCGGTCGATCCCGAGAACATGAAGAAGCAGATCGCGCTCGATATGGATTGGTACGCCAAGAACTACGGGCCGGCGCTCGACGAATACACCAAGATCATCTCGGCCTGACCAGGGCCGGGATAATCGGGTCGACATGAGATCCTATCTCTCCGACAGGATGGGCGCGGCGCTGTTGATGGCGCCGCTGCTCCTGTTTCTCGTCCTGGCCTATGCCTGGCCGTTCCTCGGCGTCGTCAAATGGAGCTTCACGCTGCCGACGCCCGGGCTCGGCCAGTATGAGGCGCTGCTCACCGACGATCTGGTGCAATCGGTGTTCATCCGCACGCTGCGCATCGCGGCAATCGTCACCGTGGTTTCGGTGGCCGCTGCCTACGCCATCACCGTCGTCTGGGTGCGCGGCACCCCGGCACAGCGCCTGATCGCCGAGTTCTGCATTCTCGTTCCCTTCTGGATTTCCGTGCTGACCCGTGCCTTCGGCTGGGTGGCGCTGTTGTCCAACCGCGGCCTGATCAACACCTGGCTGCAGGCGATCGGCTTCATTTCCGAACCGCTGGCGCTGGTGCGCAACGAATTCGGCGTCATTGTCGGCATGACGCATTTCCTCATTCCTTTCGCTGTTTTTCCGCTGGCATCGGCCATGCGCAGCCTCGACGACCGCGTGCTCTTGGCGGCGCGCGGGCTCGGCTCCAGCCGCATGCGCACCTTCTGGACGGTGTTCGTGCCGATGACGCGCTCCGGCATCATCGGCGCGGCGATGATCGTCTTCGTCTTCTCGCTCGGCTTCTTCGTCACGCCGGCGATCCTCGGCGGCGGCCGCAGCGTCATGATTGCCGAGCTGATCTATCTCAGGATCTTCCAGAGCCCGGACTGGGGCCTGGGGGCAGCGATCAGCGTCGTCCTGGTGCTGTTCGTCGGCGCGCTGATGGCGCTTTTGTTCCGTTATGTCAGACCGAAGCAGTTGATCTGATGCCGACCTACCGCCCCGGTCCCGTCTCGCTGGTGATCGCCGCTTTCGTGGCGCTGTTCCTGCTGATGCCGTTGCTCGCCGTCATCCCGGTGTCGCTGACGCCGAGCCGCATGCTGGCCATGCCATCGGGAGAACTGTCGCTGCGCCATTACCGGGCGCTGATCGAGGATCCGCGCTGGATCGGCTCGATCCTGCTCTCGATCCGCATCGGCATCGTCAGCAGCGCCTTTTCCACCGTGCTGGCGCTGTGCTTCAGCCTCGGCGTGTGGATGTTCCAGCCGCGTTTCACCGCGGCCCTGGTCGGTTTCGTGCTGCTGCCCATGGTGGTGCCGCCCGTGGTCTCTGCGATCACGCTCTACTTCCTGCTCACCTCGATCTCCGGCTTCAGCTCATTCTTCGGCTATGACACCTGGCTTGGCGTCGCCATGGCGCATTCGGTGATGACGGTGCCGTTCGCCACCGTGCTGATGCTGGTCTCGCTCAGCCAGCTCGACCGGCGCATCGATCTTGCCGCGCGCGGTCTTGGCGCAACTGTATGGGAGCGCGCCACCCGCATCATCATGCCCAACATCAAGTTTGGCATCGTTACCGCAGCACTGCTCTCCTTCGTGCTGTCCTGGGAAGAAATCGGCGTCACGCTGTTCATCACCTCGGTCAACGCCATCACGCTGCCCAGGCTGATGTGGATGGGCCTGCGCGACAACATCGATCCGGCGATCGCGGCCCTGTCGGTGATCCTGATCATCATCACGGTGCTGGTGCTTGCGGTGCGCAGCCTGGTGGTCAGGCAGCGCGGCGGGCATTAAAAACGCACCCGGGACGCGCCCGAAACTGTCCAGATCGCCAGGCAGACTGGTTCAAGTCAATCAAGGACCCGGCCTGCCATTCGGTCAGTCACATGGTGGCTACAGGCATAGCGGCCAAGGCTGGGAGTTTCCCTGGAGTAAATGATGGGACAGCTTCATCCAGACGAAATCGGTAACTGTGAATTTGGCTCATTAGCCTTTCTTGACCGCCTGACGATCGCGCGACTCGGAGTGCCGTCTTCTGACGCTAGGCTCCATCTGTTCTCCTCGACTTCATTCATGATGCGGCGCTAAATATACAAAGCACTGGCGTTTCATGGAGGTGATGATGTCGGTGACGTATGACTTTGTGGGCCGAACAGCCATCGTCACAGGTGGCGCCCGTGGTATCGGTCGCGCGATAGCTGGTAAGCTCGCGTTGAGCGGAGCGGACGTTTGGATCTGGGATATTGAGCCTGTCGAGCTTGAAGGCACACGCTCTCTTTCAGTGGACGTGACGAAACGTGATAGCGTCATGCAAGCGCTAACCATCATGGGCGACGGCGGGATCGACATTCTCGTGAACAACGCGGGGTGGCTGGGTAGCTATAAGCCGTTCGAGGAATTCGAACCGGCAGAATGGCAGCGAATCTTGCAGGTCAACCTCCTTGGCACGTTCGAAGTAACTCATCGGGTGCTCCCGCTTATGCGACGAGCCGGCAAGGGTCGTATTGTCAACATGGGATCCCTTGCTGGGAAAGAGGGACTGCCGAGCCTTGCGGCCTATTCCGCAGCCAGCGCCGGTGTCATCGCTTTTACCAAAGCGCTGTCGCGTGAGGTCAGCGATACCGATATTCGCGTCAACTGCATCGCTCCGGGTCCGATCGATACTCGCCTTATCCGGGATCTCGGCAATGAGACCGTCGACTCGATGATATCGGCAAGTCCGTTGAAGCGGCTCGGCGATCCGAACGAGGTAGCGGCGCTCGTGGTGTGGCTTTGCTCAGATGCCAGTGCGTTCAACACCGGCGCTGTTTTCGATATGTCGGGCGGCCGAGCCCGATACTAGTTGCAGAGATTGCGATAGTTTCTTGTGGGCTGGCTGAGCCGGACGGCTGCCTTTGCGAATCCTGCTTCGCCTGTGTTTCCGGATCCATTTCAGGATGGCCGGGGCCGTGCGAAATGCTCGTTACGGAAGCCACAAGATAGCGAGCTGGCTGCCCACGTTCACGCTCCGCTTGCCCGCATCATAGCCGCTGACTGGCAAGGCCAGCACAACGCGGATATTCAACGGCCTCAAGCCGCGACATAGGCGGTCTTCTTGCGCAAATAGGCATCGAAACCATATTTGCCGTCCTCGCCGCCGAGGCCTGAGTTTTTCCAGCCGGAATGAAAGCCCTGGACCATCTCGCCGCAGGTGCGGTTGATGTAGAGTTCGCCTAAGGCGCTTTCGCGATTGAAGCGCATGACACGGCTGAGGCTACCGGTGAACAGATAGGCGGAGAGGCCGAATTCGGACTCGTTGGCCAGCCGCAGCGCTTCGTCGAAATCGGCGACGCGCATGACCGGCACGACCGGCCCAAAAATCTCCTGCTGCATGATGGCCGCCGCATTCGAGGGCGCCATCAGCACCGTGGGCTCGAACCAATGCCCTCTGGCAAAGCCATCTCCCTTCGGGCGACGGCCGCCGGTCAGCAGCTCCGCGCCGCCTCGCACGGCCTCGGCCACCATGGCTTCGACCTTTTCGAGTTCGGGCCGGCTGATCTTGGGGCCCAGATCGACCGCGTCCAGCGGGTTGCCGATCCGCAGTGCCGCTGCCTGCGCGACGAAACTGTCGAGGAACCGGTCGGCGATGGTCTCGTGCAGATACATGCGCTCGTTGCAGGTGCAGATCTGGCCGCAATTGGTGAAGCGCGCGATGATCGCGGCATCCACGGCCGCATCGATGTCGGCATCGTCCATGACAATGAATGGCGCCTTGCCACCCAGTTCCAGGCGAATGACCTTGAGGCTTTCGGCGGCAGCGGCATAGATCTCGCGCCCGGCGCGCACGCTGCCGGTCATGGTGACGAGGTCCGAGTGCGGACTGCGCACCAGCGCCTTGCCAATTTCACGCCCGTTGCCGCTGACGATGTTGACGACACCGGCGGGAATGCCGGCCTCCTCGCAGAGTCGGCCGATCTCAAGCAGGGAAAGCGGCGTTAGTTCGTGCGACTTGAGCACGATGGTGTTGCCGGTCGCCAGCGCCGGGCCGAGCTTCCTGCCGGCCAGCGCCACCGGATAGTTCCAGGCGGTCAGACCCACCACAACGCCGTAGGGCACGCGCCGGATCCAGATCTCCTCGCCGGCCGCATCGGACGGGATGATGTCGCCTTCGATACGCCTGGCATTGTCGGCGGCAAATTCGATGAAGCCGATGGCGCCGCCGACTTCGCCACGCGCCTGGGCGATCGGCTTGCCCTGTTCCAGCGTGATCAGCCGGGCAATGTTTTCGCGATCGCGCTCCAGCAAGGCGCAGAGACGGCGCAGCATTCGGGCGCGTTCGATCGGCGGCAGTGCCGCCCAGGCTGGCTGGGCAAGACGGGCCGCTCTCAGCGCATCTTCGGCGTCGCCGGCGACACCTTCCGGCACGGTGCCGACCAGCTCCTCCGTCGCCGGGCTGTAGACGGCAGTGGTGCGCGTCGCCCGACCTGATGTCCAGCGGCCGCCAATATACATTTTGCCGTCGATCGGCAGCCCGGTTTGCGCGGTCATGGCTGTCATCTCCGGTTCAGCGAGACGGCAAGGATGATGATGACGCCCTTGACGATCTCCTGGATGGTCGTCGAAAGGCCGATCACCACCAGGCCGAAGGCAAGGATGCCGATGAAGATGGCGCCGATCACCGAGCCGACCACCGAGCCGCGGCCGCCGAACAGGCTGGTGCCGCCGATGATCACCGCGGCAATGACGTTGAGCTCGAGTCCGACGCCGACACTAGGGTTGCCGGCCGAAGCGCGTGCCGCCAGCATGTAGCCGGCGAAGGAGGCGCAGGCGCCACAGATGGCAAAGGCCACCACCTTGGCGCGGTCGACGTCGATGCCGGAAAACCGTGCCGCTGCTTCGTTGCCGCCGGTCGCCGCCATCTGCCGGCCGATCACCGACAGATGCAGCACATAGATGCCGGCCAGCGCGAACACCACCGTCCACCACACCGCTGCCGGCAGGCCGATCAGCGTGCCGTTGGCCATGATCTTGCCAAGCGTTCGGTCGCCGATCGGCACCGGCAGCGAATCGGTAAGCGTGAGTGCCGTACCGGACAGGATGCTGAGCATGCCCAGCGTCACCAGGAAGGAGGGGATGCGCAATCGGGTGACGATCAGGCCGTTGATCAGTCCGACCAGCGCCCCGAAGGCCGTCATGACCGGGATCGACAGCCACGGCGTGATGCCGGTCTGCATCAGCATGGCGCCGACCATGGCCGAAAGGCTGGCCAGCGCGCCGACCGACAGGTCGATCTCGCGACACATGATCACCATGGTCATGCCCACCGCCATGATCGACACCACTGCGGTGATGCGGCCGATGGCGTTCGCTGTCGCCAGTGAGGCGAAGTTGGGCGCGTGCAGGATGAAAAACAGCGTGATCAGTCCGAAGACGATGAAGGTAATGTGGTCGCGAGCCAGGCGTTTCGCCTTCTGCCAGCCGAATGCCCGTCTGGCGGCCGCCATGGCCGGGATCGGGCTCGGGGTGAGGCCCCGGGTGAGGGTGGAGTTGGTCATGCGGCCTCGTGTGTAATGGCGAGCTGTTGCAGCACGGTGCGGATTTCTTCCTCGCCGCGCGGTGTGGCCTCGCCCGGCACCAGCCGGCCGTCGACCATATAGATCAGCCGGTCGGCGAGACCGGCCAGTTCATCGAGTTCAGAGGTGATCAGCAGCACCGCCATGCCCTTTTCGGCGGCCCGCAGCACCAGCGCCCGCATTTCCGCCTTGGCGTTGACGTCGACGCCTGCCGTCGGCTCGTCGAGGATCAGCAGTTTTGGATTACTGGCAAACCACTTTGCGAACACCACCTTCTGCTGGTTGCCGCCCGATAGCTCCGAAGCCGGTTGACCGGGCTCGCGGCAGGCGATGTGCAGCGCATCGCGAAATTTGAGGAACATCTCGGTCTCGCGCCGCCACGACAGGACGCCCGGCCAGCGCGATGTCAGGTCGGCCAGATTGGGCAGAGCCACATTGGCGGTCAGGCTGTGTTGGGCAACCAGCCCTTCGGCCCTTCGGTCCTCCGGCACCAGCGCCATGCCGGCGCGGATGCGCGGCGGCGTCGCCAACGCGCCGATCTCGCGGCCGCTGAGCCGTACGTCGCCGCGCGCATCCGGGATCAGCCCGAACAGCGCCTTGGCGAGCGTCGAGCGGCCGCTGCCGACAAGGCCGGCGATGCCGACAATCTCGCCGGCGCGCAAGGCTAGGCCGACATCGCGCAGTTTTCGCGCCGTACCGAGGTCAACGACCTCGAGAACGATTTCGCCCGGTTCGCGCCGTGCCTTCGGCTTCATCACCACGACGGCGGCCGACCGCGCCATCAGCCGCGACACTTCGGGTATGGTGATCTGCTCGGTGGCAAACGGTCCCTGGATCTGACCGTCCTTGATGATGCTCAGCCGGTCGGCGACGCGAAAGATCTCCGACATGCGATGGCTGATATAAACGATACCGATGCCGGCCCCGCGCAACTGGGCGATGGTGGTATGCAACACCTCTTCCTCGCGTACGGTGAGCGAGGATGTCGGTTCGTCCATGACGATCACCGAAGCACCGCGCGACAACGCCTTGAGGATTTCGACCTGCTGGCGCGCCGCGAACGGCAGGTCTTCGATAAGCGCGTCCGGATCGAGCGCAAAGCCTTGCCCGGCGATCAGTTCCACTGCCTCGCGCCGGATGCGACGGCGGTCGATGCGGCCGCCAAACAGCAGCGGCTCGCGGCCAAGAAACAGATTGTCGGCGACGCTCATCGCCGGCACCAGGCTCAATTCCTGGAAGATCATCGCCACGCCGGCTTCGAGGCGCGCGCGCGTCGAAATGGAGGCCAACGGTTCGCCGCGCACCAGGATCGTGCCTTCGTCGGGCGCGTGAATGCCAAGCAGCACTTTCATCAATGTGGACTTGCCGGCGCCGTTCTCGCCGAGCAACGCGTGGACTTCGCCGGCCCGGACCTCGAAATCGACGTTGCGCAGCACGATGTTGGCGCCGAACCGCTTGACGATGCCACGCATGGAAACCAGCGTGGGCAGGGGATTGTCGGCAGCGGACATGGCGGTTCCTGAAAGAGGCGATATGGGCGGCAGGTCGGCCCGCCGCCCGGGATCGAGATCAGTAGCAGGCGCCGGCACAGGCCTTGACGACATCTTCCGGCACATCCTGTTTGGTCACCTGCTTGAGGGCCGACAGAAGATTGGCCTTCTTCACCCGCAGCGAGGGCAGCGAGATGTAAGGCGGCACCTGCTTGCCGAGCAGGGCGGCAGCACCTGCCTGGGCTTCGGCTATGCCGAGATCGTAAGGCAGTTGCGCACCGATGGCGATGATCTGGTCGCGGGCGATGTAGAGCGCGCTGTCCGGGCCGAGATCGTTTGTGGTGACGACGAGATCGGTGCGGCCGAGCGACTCGGCGCCGGCCAGCGTCTGCATGGCCGGGTCGCCCCACACCGCGAAGATGCCCTTGATATCTGGATGCGCGGTCAGCATGGCGACCGCCTTGTCATAGGCCTCGCGCGGCTGGGTGAATTTCTCGCGTGCCGCCACGGTGACGCCGGGATGGGCGGCGACCGACTTCTCGAAACCGGCAACGCGTGCCGCGATCGAATAGTAGGATTCCTGGATGTAGGTCATAAGGCCGACTTCGCCCTTGCCGCCGATCGCCTTGATCATCTCGTCGGTGGCAAACACCGCGTTCTGCTCGTTGTCGGATGCGACCACGGTGACGTAGTCCTTGCCCGGGGCCATGCCGTAGGCGACATTGTCCATGAACACGATCTTTACGCCGCTTTCGGAGACCCGCTTGTAGGTATCGGCCTGGCCCTTGGGGTCGATCGGCACCGAGAAGATCAGATTGACCTTCTGGGCGATCATGCCTTCGAGCTGGTCGGCCTGGGCGGTCGGCGCCTGCTTGGCGTCGGTGACCGCGACGACCTTGATGCCGTATTCATCGAGCGTCTTCTTCAGCGCCTCGACCTGCAAAGTGTTCCAGGGCGAGTCCATCGCTTGCATGGCGATGCCGGCGGTGAAATTGCCGGCCTTGAGCTTCGCCAACTCGTCCGTGGTAAAGGTCAATGAGGCAGCGGGGCTGGCCGGTGCGCCATCCGGGAAGCCGACCACGGGCTGGCCGGTCGGCGACAAGGGCAGCGGCACCATCAATTCGGCGGCTTCCGGTGGCATGTCGGCGGCGACGACCGCCATGGGCGCGGCCGACAGCAACAAAGCAAGTGCGAGTGGACGAAGGCGAGACGGTCTGGTCACGAGTGTTCTCCGTATAGTTCCCCTGAGCGGTTGATTCCGCTGCAGTTTTTCAAAGAAAATATTGCGGCAGGTCCTTCTGAAGCCGTCGCAGTTCGCCTTCGTTGTAGCGAATGTGATGGGCGATGGTGTTTGCTGCCTTGCGCGGCCGTCCGGCCTCGATCTCGTCGACCACCATCGAGTGCTCGGCATAGGAGATGGCGAGACGACCGGGGCGGGGCAGGCCGAGCCGGCGCACGCGTACCAGGTGCAGCCGTGCCGCCGCGATCTGGTCCCAGAGGCCCGGCAAGCCGGCGAGTTCCGCCAGCATGCGGTGGAAGGCGTCATCCGCGTCGTGGAAACCGTCGACGTCGCCGGCGGCCACAAGCTGGATCTGTTCCAGCAATTGGTTGCGCAGCGCTGCCACCATCGCGGTTTTCGGATGGGATGCGAGTTCATGCACGACTTGCGCCTCGACGGCGCTACGCAGGAACGAACTTTCGATCACGTCGGCCGGTGAGATGCGCGAAACGTAGGAATTGACCTGCGGGATCACCGTGACGAGCCCCAGCCCAGCCAGGCGGTTGATCGCATCGGTCACCGGCTGTCGCGACACACCGAGCTCCCTGGCGATGTCGTCCTTGAGCAGCAGATCGCCCGGCCGGCGGTCGACCCGCACGATCGTCTTCAGCAGCGCTTCGAACACGAATTCGGCGCGACTCCGGCGTGCCGAAGCATCGATCACAACGTCATCGTCATCTTCGTTTGCAGCCATTTCCGTGCCCTTTGCCGTGGGATCGACGACCCTAGGCTAAGCACCAACTCCCGATGCGATCAAGCCGATTTTTGCCAATTTTCAGAGTTTGATACGCTGAGATACATTTAATGTGCTGTTTTTATTGTGTATTATTTTTTCATATACAAACACTAAAATTTCAGTTTGCGAGCCTATCGGTTTCCAAATATGGATATCGGCGGTGATGGTTGATCAAGAATCCCACAATTCTGGAGTTTCGTTGATGTGCCGTCGTCCGCGGGCCTGAAGCAAAAATTTTAGTAGGATGTATCGATGCTGTTGCGGAATGATCCTGTCGGGGCCTTCGTGGATTACCCGCCAATCCCGATTGTTTCGGCGGAAAGTGGACCGCTCGCCGGCCTGACCCTGGCGGTGAAGGATCTCTACGACGTCGCGGGCTATCCCACCGGCGGCGGCCATCCGCTGCGGCGCGACTGGAGCGGCGGCAAGCCCGACACGGCGCCAGTGGTCCAGACATTGCTGGATGCCGGCGCCCGATTTATCGGCAAGACCCACACCGACGAGTTCGCCTATTCGATGAATGGCGAGAACCCGCATTACGGCACGCCGGTGAACCCGCGCGCACCGGGCCGCATTCCGGGCGGGTCGTCGTCGGGTTCGGTCGCCGCGGTGGCGGCCGGCCTCGCCGATATAGCGCTCGGCACCGATACCGGAGGGTCGATCAGGCTGCCCGCCTCCTATTGCGGGCTGATCGGCCTGCGGCCGACGCATGGCCGCATCGACACAGTTGGGCTGCAGCCCCTGGCGCGCAGCTTCGATACTGTCGGCTGGTTCGCGCGCGACGTCGATGTCTACGAGGCCGTGGCCCGGCTGCTGCTGCCGGAGGACACCATTCCGCCGCCTATCACCCGCCTCGTCGTGGCAACGGACATCGCCAGTTACGTGCTGGGCTACGCGGAGCGCCGCGTCTTCGAAGACGTGCTCGAGCGGCTGTTCCGGATCATCGACATTGCCGGTGAGGTCCGGGTCGCGCCGGATGGCTTCGATGCCTGGCGGCCAATCTTTCGCGCTATCCAGGCCTACGAAGCCTGGGCCGACCACGGCGCCTGGATCACCGAGCATCGCCCGGTCCTCGGCGAGGGGGTGCGGCAGCGCTTCGACTGGGCCGAGGGGGTGCCGATCTCCGACTACGAAACCGCTCTTGCCGAGAAAGCGGTCGTACGGGAACACTTGTCGTCACTGGTTGGCTCAGGAACCGCACTGGTTTTCCCGACCGCCCCTTCAGTTGCCTTACCGCTGGGCATGGCGGGAGAGGCTCTGGAGGCCTATCGCAGCCGGTCGATTTCGATGCTTTGTTCGGCTGGGCTGAGTGGTCTGCCGCAGATTTCGATGCCGATCGCGGAGGTGGAGGGACTGCCGTTCGGAATTTCGATCCTTGGTCCGAGGAATTCCGACATGGCCCTGCTGGCTCTTTGCCGGCGAGCGCTCCAGCAATATCCGGATCCGGGGTGATCAGATCGGCTACAAGGGTGGCGGGCTTGGCAATCTGTTCATAGCAGGGTGGTATTTTCGACATCACTGGCGTTCATGATCCGGACGAGATGACCCGTGTGATCTGGCGCAGGATTGACGGTGCGGCTAGGTTGCGCGCGAATTGCCGGTAGCGCAAAAGGCCTGCTCGAGGCCTGACAGACGAGGGGAAACGACAAATGACCGCGTCCGGCGATTTGCAGCAGGCATTGTTCCAGAGACTGAGAAGCGACGCATCGCTGTCGGCGCTGCTTGGCGGCGCCGGATTGCTCGAACAGCCAGCCGACAATGCCGCCTTTCCCCACGTGACCTGTGGCCAGACCAGTGCCTTCGACTGGGACACCGGCGTCCAGAACGACGCCGATCAGCTGGTCACGCTGCATGTCTGGTCGAAGGCCCATGGCAACGCCGAAACGCATGCCATCATGGACAGCATAAAGGCGCGCCTCGCCGACGCGGTGCTGGTCATCGGTTCGCGCCGACAGACACGCCTCGTGCTGGAATTCGCCGAGGCCCGCCATGACGAGGATCTGCTCGTCCATCATGGGCTGCTGCGCTTTCGCGCGATAACGCAGGAAAATGCCTGATGTGGTTTCAATATGGTCGAAACGGGGGCTAGACTGTCGTTTCCTGGATTTTGCCTGGTTGGGCGGCGAAATCCCCGATCGGTGGTCTCGCATTGCAGGGGTGTGGCGAGGATGTTTTCAGCGGCGTTCACCGTTCATTTCACGTTCAGCACCGATGCGTTACAACGCCGACCATGAAAACGCTCCGCTCCCACTTCCGAACCGCGACACTGGCGCTCTGTGCTGCCGGGCTGTTTGTGTCGCAGGCGATGGCGGTGCCGGTCATCGCGCCCGACCAGGCCAGCCCGATCCTGCTGGCGGCGTCCGACTGCTACGCGATCGGCCAGCAGGTGGCCGAACAGAATGGCGGAACGCTGGCCAAGGCCTCGCAATCGACACGCGGCGGCCAGCCTGTCTGCGTCATCGTCGTGCTCGTTCCGGGCAAGGACGGACAACGTCCGCGCCGTTCCGAAATCGTCGTTCCGCTGAACTGACCCAATCTTCCGTCTTACAGACCTCGGTTTCCCAGGCCGCCGGAATCGGCCTATATCTGACCCTAGTCCTTCAACAGGTATCGAACTCCGCATGCGCGTACTCGTCGTCGAAGATGACAAGGATCTCAATCGGCAGATATCGGATGCGCTGGTCGATGCCGGCTATGTCGTCGACCGCGCCTTCGACGGCGAGGAAGGCCATTTCCTCGGCGACACCGAGCCCTACGATGCCGTGGTGCTCGACATCGGCCTGCCGCAGATGGACGGCATCAGCGTGGTCGAGCGCTGGCGGCGCGGCGGCCGCAAGATGCCGGTGCTGATCCTGACGGCGCGCGACCGCTGGAGCGACAAGGTTTCCGGCATCGATGCCGGCGCCGACGACTATGTCACCAAGCCGTTCCACATCGAGGAGGTGCTGGCGAGGCTACGGGCCCTGATCCGGCGCGCTGCCGGCCATGCGTCGTCCGAACTGACCTGCGGGCCGCTGCGCCTCGACACCAAGGCCTCCAAGGCCGATGTCGACGGCGTGCCGCTGAAACTGACGTCGCACGAATTCCGCCTGCTTGCCTATCTGATGCACCATATGGGCGAGGTCGTCTCGCGGACCGAACTGGTCGAGCATCTCTATGACCAGGATTTCGACCGTGATTCCAACACCATCGAGGTCTTTGTCGGGCGGCTGCGCAAGAAGATGGGCATCGACATGATCGAAACCGTGCGCGGCATGGGCTACCGCATGCGTGAGCCGGAGGCGTAACTCGGAACCGCTCAAACCAACCGCAAGGACGCCGCTTTCGCTGCGTTTGTGGCCGCGTTCGCTGACGTTCCGCGTCATCGCCTTTTCCACGGTCTGGGCGATCGTGACGCTCGTTATCATTTTCACTCTCATCACCACGCTCTACCGTCAGGCCAGCGAGCGCGGCTTCGACAGCCTGCTTTCGGCGCATCTGTTCAATCTGATCGGCTCCATCGGTATTTCCGACAGCGGTGCGCTCACCGGCGCGCCCGACCTCGGCGACCTCCGGTTCTCGGAGCCGAATTCGGGCTGGTACTGGTCGGTTGAGCCCGCCTCGGAAGGCGTGCATGGCGATCTTCACTCGTCGTCGATGACCACGACGATCCCATCGCCTGGTGTCGCCGATGTGCCGTTCAACGCCAGCTTCCAGCGCAGCTATGCAGCCGAAGGCATCGATGGCGAACAACTCGAAGTGTTCGAGAGCGAATTCGTTCTCGACGCCAAGAACCGCGCCGCGCGTTTCCGCGTCATGGGCAATCAGAGCGAACTTGAACAGGAAATTGCCACCTTCCAGCGCCGCCTGCTGACCTATCTCAGCCTGTTCGGCGTCGGCATGATCGCCATCAACGCGATCGCCATCCTGCTCGGCCTGCAGCCGCTACGCCGGGTCAGGAACGCACTTGCCATGGTGCGCGAGGGCACCGCGCAAAGGCTCGACGGCCGGTTCCCTGCCGAGATCGAACCGCTTGCCAACGAAACCAATGCGTTGATCGAAAACAACAGGCGCATCGTCGAGCGCTCACGAACCCAGGTCGGCAATCTCGCCCATTCGTTGAAGACGCCGCTGGCGGTGCTGCTCAACGAGGGCCGGGCGCTTGGCGGCGCCAAGGGACAGCTGATCGCCGAACAGGCCGCTTCCATGCAGAAGCAGGTCGAGCACTATCTCCAGCGCGCTCGCGTCGCCGCGCAACGCGACAGCGTCGTCTACCGCACGCCGGTGACGCCGCTGGTGCAGCGCATGGTGCGGGTTCTGCAGAAGCTCAACCCGCAGACAAACCTGTCGCTGTCGCTGCCGGCGACCGAGATCGTCTTCGCCGGCGAGCGCGAGGACCTTGAGGAATTGCTGGGCAATCTCCTCGAAAACGCGATGAAATGGGCAAGGAGTTCGGTGTTGGTCTCGGTCGTGCCTTTGACCGGCAAGGACGATCCGGCCGGCCTGTTCGAGATCAGCATCGAGGATGACGGCCCAGGCATTCCCGAGGACAAGGCGCGCGAGGCGCTGAAACGCGGACGGCGTCTGGACGAGACAAAGCCCGGAACAGGTCTGGGGCTGGCCATTGTCGCCGACCTCGTCAACGAGTATGGAGGCGTCCTGGCGCTCGAACGGTCTGGCATGGGCGGATTGAAGGCGGTGGTGCGATTGCGGAGCCTTCAGTGATGTTAGCCAGGGCCAATCGACATCGAGGGACGGGAGATGTTATTGGCGGCATGTCGATTGGTCCCGAAGCGGCCGGTAGCGGCCAAATTTCCGACAAATATCAATACTATGGCCACGCTGGCTTCTCCGATGACGCGGCCCCCGGCGCATCCATAACAGGCTCCAACTCAAGAAAACCGGTTGTTGGCATGAAGATTCGCGTCGCGCTTGTTTCCGCATTGCTGGCCGTTTCCGGCTGCACCACCTTGAGCGGCAAGGGCCCCACCGTAGCAGTGACACCGGCCTCGACGCCTCCTTCCAGCGGCAAGGTGACCACGACGATCATTTCGGCGATGGGCGGCGGCCTCATCAGTGGGTCGATCGGCGCCGGCCTCAGCGAGACCGAGAAGCGCAGTGCGCTCGAGGCTGAATACAAGGCGCTCGAATACACGACCAGCGGCCAGAAGGTGACGTGGAAGGGCGCCCAGGCTTCGCGCTACGGCGAGGTGGTTCCGGCACAGCCCTATCGCGTCGGTTCGCAGGACTGCCGCCAGTACACGCAGACGGTGTTCACCGGCGGCGCCGGGGTCACGGCGCGTGGAACCGCTTGCCGCAACGCCGACGGCAGTTGGACGCCGCTGACCTGACAGTCAACCAGAGCTGGTTGGTATCCGGCCGGTTGATGTTGATCAAGGACATCCGGCGCGCCTGCCGTCAAAGCGTCGCAGGAAACCTGTGTTGGCACGGCAGAGCTCTGCCGTTATTGGAAGAACCATGCTGTTCTGGGTCATAGCCGCAATTCTCACGCTGGGTGCAAGCCTGGCGGTGCTGCTGCCGCTGGCCGCCAGCTCGAAGGGCGCGTCGTCAAGCGGCGATCACGATCTCGAAGTCTATCGCGACCAGTTGTCCGAGCTTGACCGCGACGCCGCGCGTGGCTTGATCCAGCCGGCGGAAGCCGCCGAGGCCCGCGCCGAGATTGCTCGCCGCATCCTTCGCCTCGACAATGCGGGAACGGCGGGCGGTACATCTGTCAGCCGAGCCTCGGTCGCGGCAAGGCTAGTGGCAACCGTAGCCGTGCTGGCGGTCCCGCTGGTCAGCTGGGGTCTCTATAGCCAGCTCGGCTCTCCTGACCTGCCGTCGCAACCGCTCAGCGAGCGGTTGGCCAAGAATCCGGCCGACAGTTCGGTCGACGAACTGGTGGCGCGGGCCGAAGCCCATCTGGCCGCCAATCCTGCCGATGGCAGGGGCTGGGATGTGCTCGCACCGGTCTATCTGCGCATGCAGCGCTTTTCCGACGCGGCGGCAGCCTATCGCAACGCCATTCGCCTTGATGGCGACAGCGCTGTTCGCCAGGCCGGTCTCGGCGAGGCGATCGCCAGCGCCGCAGGCGGCATTGTCTCGGCCGATGCACAGGATGCCTTCGAGGCGGCCTTGAAGCTCGATCCGGCCAATGCGAAGGCCAGTTTCTACCTGGCCATGGCGCTGGCGCAGGAGGGCCGAACCAAGGAAGCGGTCACGGCCTGGCAGACGATGCTGGGCAAGCTGCCGCCGGAGTCGCCATGGCGCGGTGCGGTCGAGCAGGCGCTGGCCAAGTCCGGCAGCCCCGAAATCGCTTCCGGCAGCGCCACCAACGGACCCGATGCCGGCGATATCGACGCCGCATCCTCAATGTCGCCGCAGGATCGGGAAGCCATGATCAACACCATGGTCGCCGGCCTCGACGACAAACTGCGACAAAATCCGCGTGACGTGGAAGGATGGATGCGGCTTGTTCGTTCTTACGTCGTGCTGGGCAAGGCCGCTCAGGCGCGTGAGGCGCTCGGTCGCGCCATTGCCGTCTTTGGAGCCGACAGTGACGAGGCGAAAAAATTCACCGCCTTTGCCGCCTCGCTTGGCCTGACGGCGACGGAGTAGAGGCAGACATGACGCGCAAACAGAAACGATTGTCGGTGATCGCCGGCGGGCTGGCTTTCCTGGGCGCGGCCACCGGGCTGACCTTCTATGCGCTTGGCCAGAAGGCGTCCTATTTCTACATGCCGGCCGACCTGACCACGGCAAGCGTCCAGCCCGGCCAGCGCATCAGGCTGGGCGGGCTGGTTGAAAAGGGCACGATCCAGCGCGGGCAAGGGGCGACGGTTGGCTTTTCGGTCACCGACACGCACAAATCGGTCAAGGTCACCTACACCGGCATCCTGCCCGACCTTTTCCGCGAAGAGCAGGGCGTCATCACCGAAGGCACCTTCGGCCCGGACGGCGTCTTTGTTGCCGACAGCGTGTTGGCCAAGCATGATGAGCGCTACATGCCCAAGGAAGTGGCCGACGGCTTGAAGGCCAAGGGCGTCTGGCAGGAGAGCAAGAGTGAATAGCTCTGGCAGGAGAGCAACAGTCTATGGTTGAAACCGGACATTTCGCCCTGGTTCTGGCGTTTGCGCTGTCGCTGGTGCAGACGCTCGTGCCGCTGTTTGGCGCACGCCTGAACAACCAGCGCCTGATGGCCGTCGGCGGTCCGGTCGCGGTGACTGGCTTTGCCTTGACGGCGCTGTCCTTCGCAGCACTTGCGAGCGCCTATGCAAGCTCCGACTTCTCGGTGGCGAGCGTGTGGGAAAACTCGCATTCGCTGCAGCCGCTGATCTACAAGATCACCGGAACCTGGGGCAATCACGAAGGCTCGATGCTGCTCTGGGTGCTGATCCTGACGTTCTTCGGCGCGCTTGTCGCCGCTTTCGGCTCCAACCTGCCGGCGACGCTGCGCGCCAATGTGCTTGCCGTGCAAGGTGCGATCGGCGCCGCCTTCTTCCTGTTCATCCTGGCGACGTCCAATCCGTTCATCCGGCTCAACCCGGCGCCCATCGAAGGCCGCGATCTCAATCCGATCCTGCAGGATCTTGGCCTCGCCATCCACCCGCCGTTCCTCTATCTCGGCTATGTCGGCTTCTCGATCTGCTTTTCGTTCTCGGTCGCGGCCCTCATCGAAGGCCGCATCGACGCGTCCTGGGCCCGCTGGGTGCGGCCATGGACGCTGGTCGCCTGGATGTTCCTGACCGGCGGCATCGCCATGGGATCGTACTGGGCTTACTACGAGCTCGGCTGGGGCGGCTTCTGGTTCTGGGATCCGGTCGAGAACGCCTCCTTCATGCCGTGGCTGGCGGGCACCGCGCTGCTCCATTCGGCCATCGTCATGGAAAAGCGCTCGGCGCTGAAGATCTGGACGCTGCTGCTCGCCATCCTGACCTTTTCGCTGTCGCTGCTCGGCACCTTCCTGGTGCGCTCAGGCGTGTTGACCTCGGTGCATGCCTTCGCCACCGATCCGACGCGCGGCGTCTTCATCCTGTGCATCCTGACGCTGTTCATCGGCGGCTCGCTGGCGCTGTTTGCGCTGCGCGCCTCCAGGCTGACGGCCGGCGGCCTGTTCCATCCGATTTCGCGCGAAGGCGCGCTCGTGCTCAACAATCTGTTCCTGACCACGGCGACCGCGACCGTGCTCGTCGGCACGCTCTATCCGCTGGCCGTCGAAGCCTTTTCAGCCGACAAGATCTCGGTCGGAGCGCCATTCTTCAACCTCACCTTCGGGCCGCTGATGGTGCCCCTGCTGCTGGTGGTTCCATTCGGGCCGTTGCTGGCCTGGAAGCGCGGCGATGTCTTCGCCGTCGCGCAGCGCCTGATGGTGGCGTTTGCCGCCGCCCTGCTGGCAACGCTGGTCACCGCTTTGTTCATCGACGGCGCCTCGGTGTTTGCGGCCCTGGGCGTCGGCCTCGCCGTCTGGCTGATCCTTGGCGCGCTCACTGACCTCGCCGTCAAATCCGGCTTTGGCAATGTCGCAGCCGGGATCATGGTCAGGCGCCTGCTCGGCCTGCCGCGCTCGGTCTTCGGCACCGCCTTCGCCCACCTTGGCCTTGGCTTGACCACGCTCGGCATCGTCGGGACGCTTTGCTTCGGCACCGAAAAGATCCTGTCGATGCATGCCGGCGAGACCGTCGAACTGTCCGGCCATACGCTGCGCTTCGTCGGGCTCTATCCGGCCCAGGGACCGAACTACGCCGAGGACCGCGGCCGCTTCGAATTGATCGGCGTCAGCGGCAGTCCTGTCGGCGAGATCAGCTCCGCCAAGCGGTTTTATCCGGTGCGGCAGATGACGACGACGGAATCCGGCATCAGGACGATCGGCTTCTCGCAGCTCTACATCTCGCTCGGCGATGAGGGCAAGGACGGTTCCGTCGTCGTGCGTCTGTGGTGGAAGCCGCTGGTGACGTTGATCTGGGGCGGCGGCCTGATGATGATGGCGGGCGCGGCGATGTCGCTGATGGACCGGCGGCTGCGCGTCGGCGCGCCGTCGCGGCGGCGCAAGCAGGCGAGCGCGGTGACGTCCGCGGGCCTGCCATGAATGCACGGCTTTCGCTGACCTCAATTGTCCTGCTGCTGGCGCTGTTTTTTGCCGGCACGGCCCTGGCGGTGAAGCCTGACGAGGTGCTGGCCGATCCGACGCTCGAGACGAGGGCGCGGGCGCTGTCGGAAGGCTTGCGCTGCATGGTCTGCCAGAACCAGTCGATCGACGAATCCGACGCCGACCTTGCCCGTGACCTGCGCATCCTTGTGCGCCAGCGCCTCGTCGCCGGCGATACCGACCAGCAGGTGATGGATTACGTGGTTTCGCGTTACGGCGAGTTCGTACTGCTGAAGCCGCGTTTCGACCTGCGCAATGCGTTGCTGTGGGGCACGCCTGTCCTGCTATTGCTGGTGGGAGGCGTTTTCATCGTGCTGACCGCGCGATCGCGCCGCACGCTGGCAACAAAATCGTTGTCCGCCGAAGAACAGGCGGCACTGGACACCATATTGCGCCGCGACTGACGTCGCGGGCGCTGCCAAACATTACCAAAGTTTCATGTGTCGGAAATGGCGCTGTAATGTGCGCCTCTCTAATTCTCGTTCCCGAGGATGCCGATCAAGCAGCGTCCGTTTGAAAGAGGATAAGAAATCCATGAATATTGCCCCCCATTCATATTCCGTCACCCGCAAGCGTCTCATGGCTGCAGTGGCGTCCATCGCCGTTGCCGGTGCGATCGGCGTCGGCGCGCTGACCAGTGGAACCAGCCCTGTTCTGGCTGACGCCGTGCGCATCGAGGCGCCGCAGGTGCCGGGATTCGCCGATGTCGTCGAGCGCGTTTCTCCCGCCGTCGTCAGCGTCAAGGTCAAGGCCAAGATCGAGCCCGCGGCCGATGACGGCTCGGACCAGTCCGACGATCCGGACGGCATGAACAACATGCCCGACAATCCGCAGCTGCGCCGCTTCTTCAAGGAATTCCGTGGCTTCGGCGACCAGAACGGCCAGGGTGGCGGCAATCGCCGCTTCAGCCATCGCGACCACAACAACGACCAGCCGCGGCCGGTTGCGCAGGGGTCCGGCTTCTTCATTTCCGATGACGGCTATCTCGTCACCAACAACCACGTCGTTTCGGAAGGCTCGGCCTTCACCGTGGTGATGAATGACGGCAAGGAACTCGACGCCAAGCTGATCGGCACCGACCCGCGCACCGATCTCGCCGTGCTCAAGGTTGATGGCGTAGGCAAGTTCACCTATGTCGACTTCGCCGACGATTCCAAGGTTCGCGTCGGCGACTGGGTGGTGGCCGTCGGCAATCCGTTCGGCCTCGGTGGCACCGTCACCGCCGGCATCGTCTCGGCCCGTGGCCGCGACATCGGCGCCGGCCCTTATGACGACTTCATCCAGATCGATGCTTCGGTCAACCGCGGCAATTCGGGTGGCCCGACCTTCAACCTCAACGGCCAGGTCGTCGGCATCAACACCGCGATCTTCTCGCCGTCCGGCGGCAGCGTCGGCATCGCCTTCGACATTCCCGCTTCGACCGCCAAGCAGGTCGTTCAGGACCTGATGAAGAGCGGTTCCGTGCAGCGTGGCTGGCTCGGTGTCGAAATCCAGCCGGTCACTTCCGACATCGCCGAATCGCTCGGTCTGAAGTCCAACAACGGCGCGCTGGTTTCCAGCGCCCAGGACGATGGTCCCGGCAAGAAGGCCGGCATTGCCGCCGGTGACGTGATCACCCAGGTCGACGGCAAGGACGTTGCTTCGCCGAAGGAACTGGCCCGGCTGATCGGCGCCTATTCGCCTGGCAAGTCGGTCGATGTCACGGTGTGGCGCGACGGCAAGAGCCAGACGGTCAAGGTCGATCTCGGCACGCTGCCCTCGAGCAACAAGCAGGCGTCTGTCGACCAGCAGCCCGCCGCTCCGGCCAAGCCGGACACGCTGGCCGATCTCGGCCTCACCGTCACCAAGTCCGAAAACGGCAAGGGACTGGTGGTGACCGATGTCGATCCCGACAGCGATGCCGCCGATCGCGGCATCCAGCCGGGCGATGTCATCACCGCTGTCAATTCGACCGAAGTGAACGGCACCGATGACGTCACCAAGGCGATGACCGAAGCAGTCAAATCCGGCCGCAAGGCAGTGCTGATGCAGATCACCCGCGACGACGCCAATCGTTTCGTCGCGCTGCCCGTCGCCAAGGGCTGACGCTGGCTCCGGAACCGGAGTTTGGTTTCGGAAGCTGTTCGACTTTTCCAGTGCGGCAGTTTCAAACACCCCCGAGCCGCCGCACGGGAAAGCATGGAGGAGCGCGCGTTAGTCAGTCATCGCGCCTTCCCCCGGCGGCAGCGGGCTTCCCATCGCCCGCTGCCGCACAATTCAAAAGCGCTGATGCAACAACATCGGGAGCGAGGACTTTTATCGCGCACGGCTTGGGATCATCTTGATCGCGATGCGCTTTGGCAAAGGCCACAATGCAGATGTCTGCCACTCAACCTTCCGGCGAAATCGCGTATAACAGTCCTATGAAGATTCTCGTCATAGAAGACGATCGCGAGGCTGCGGATTACTTGCAGAAAGCCTTTACCGAGGTCGGTCACACCGCGCATGTCGCCGGTGACGGCGAAACCGGCTTCGCGCTCGCCGATGCCGGCGACTACGACGTGATGGTCATCGACCGGATGATGCCGCGCCGCGACGGCCTGTCGGTCATTGCCGGTCTGAGATCCAGGGGCAACACGACGCCGGTGCTGATCCTGTCGGCGCTCGGCGAGGTCGATGACCGGGTCACCGGCCTGCGCGCCGGCGGCGACGACTATCTGACCAAGCCTTATGCCTTTTCCGAGCTTCTGGCTCGCGTCGAGGTGCTAAACCGCCGCGCCAGCGCCAAGGAAGCGGAAACCGTCTACCGCGTCGGCGATCTCGAACTCGACAGGCTGTCGCATTCGGTCCGTCGCGCGGCGCGTGAGATCACGCTGCAGCCGCGTGAATTCCGCCTGCTGGAGTATCTGATGCGGCATGCCGGCCAGGTGGTGACGCGCACCATGCTGCTCGAAAATGTCTGGGACTATCATTTCGATCCGCAGACCAATGTCATCGACGTCCATGTCTCGCGGCTGCGCGGCAAGATCGAGAAGGGCTTCGACAAGCCCATCCTGCATACGGTTCGCGGTGCCGGCTATATGCTGAAGGGCGGCTAGAGCATGATCCCGAAAAGTGGGAACCGGTTTTCGGAAAAGATCATGCTCCAACAAAGAGCTAGATCGGCATGACGATTCGACCAAACGCCATGCTGATCTAGGCAGCAGCATGGCTCTTTCCGTGCCAGCCATCATGAAGACGACGGCAGCGCGGCTTTCGGCGCTATACCTCCTGCTCTTCGCGCTCTGCGCGGTGGCGCTCGTCTTCTACATGACCTCGCTGTCGGCGCGCATGCTGACGGCGCAGACGCAGGAGACCATCAACGACGAGGTGCTCGGCCTTGCCCGCGCCTATCAGCGCGGTGGCCTGCCGATCCTGGTGCGCGTGGTGGAACAGCGTTCCCGCCAGCCCGGCGCCAACCTCTATCTGATCGCCGACGCCAACGGCCAGATCCTGACCGGCAACGTGCAGAGCCTGGAGCCGGGCGTTCTCGAAAACGAAGGCTGGACCAACAGCCCGTTCTCCTATCAGCGCTTTGGCGAGGGAGAGCTCGAGCGTCTGCGCAATCTGCCCGCCGAGCAGGGTACCACCACCCAACCCGAGCAGAGCGACGCGCAGGCGCAGGGCGAAAAGGGTCACAACGCCATTGCGCTGGTGCTGCGGCTGCCGAACCAGATGATCATGCTGGTCGGCCGCGACCTCGGCGAGCCGGAGCGGTTCCGCGCCGTCATCCGCCGCGCGCTGATGCTGGCGCTCGGCATGATGGGGCTTGGCGGATTGCTGATCTGGTTCTTTGTCGGCCGCGCCGCGCTAAAGCGCATCGACAGCGTGTCGGAAGCCAGCCGCCGCATCATGGGCGGCGACCTGTCGGGCCGGCTACCGGTCACCGGCGCCGGTGACGAGTTCGACCGGCTCTCCGAAAACCTCAATTCCATGCTGGCCAGGATTGCGACGCTCAACGAAGGCCTGAAGCAGGTTTCCGACAACATCGCGCATGATCTGAAGACGCCGCTGACCCGGTTGCGCAACCGGGCCGAAGCGACGCTTTCGGGCAAGCACAAGACATCAGACTACCGGCAGGCGCTGGAAGGCACCATCGCCGAGTCCGACCAACTGATAAGAACCTTCAACGCCATATTGATGATCTCCCGGCTGGAGGCTGGCTACTCGTCGGAGAACACCAACCGCGTCGATCTTGCGGAAGCCGTGCGCGATGTCGTCGAGCTCTATGAGCCGGTGGCGGAGGAGGCGGGCGTCTCGCTGGAGGCGGATGTCCGGGAGGCGACCTTCGTCAACGGCAACCGCGAACTGATCGGCCAGGCGCTGTCGAACATCGTCGACAACGCCATCAAATATTCGACCGACGCCACCGCCCAGCCGGCCGTGCGCGTGGCCCTTGAGCGGACCGGTGCGGACGTTCGGCTGTCGGTTACCGACAATGGCCACGGCATTCCAGATGATGGCGACCGCGCCCGCGCCACGGAACGTTTCGTGCGGCTGGAGAAAAGCCGTTCGCAGCCGGGGTCCGGCCTTGGCCTCAGCCTCGCCAAGGCAGTCATGACGTTCCACAATGGCCGGCTTGATCTCTTGCCTGGCAATCCCGGACTATCCGTGGTCATGAGTTTCCAGGCACGGGAGGATCACTGATGAGCACGGCTGCAAAGCGGGCGGCGACGGATTGGCTGCTGAAGCCGGCAGCCAGCCTTGCTCCGTTGGACGAGGACCGTGCGCGGCAAGAACTGGCCGAGATCGCTTCAGCGGCACGGGAAGAAGGGCTGACGCGGCTGGCCAAGTTCCTGGCCGGCAAAGGGGAGGGCCAGGATTTCCTCGCCGCCGTCTTCGATCTGTCGCCGTTCCTGCGCGATACGGCACGCCGCCGGCCGCGGATCCTCGACGGCCTCTTCGACCAGCCCGTCGAGGCTCGGCTGCAAGCGATCGGCGCCGCCATCGACCAGGCGTATCTGGCCGAGGCGGTCTCGGAATCCGGCCTGATGATGGACCTGCGCCAGTGGAAAGCCGAGGCGCATTTCCTGATCGCGCTGGCCGATCTTGCCGGAGAAGCCGAAACAGCGCTGACGGTGCGGCGGCTGAGCGACCTTGCCGATGCCTGCACCCGCGCCGCCGTCGACTTCCTGCTGCGCGACGCGCATGGCCAGGGCAAGCTCAAACTGCCGGATCTCGACAATCCGTCGAAGCAATCGGGCTGGATCCTGCTCGGCATGGGCAAGCTCGGCGCGCATGAGCTGAATTTCTCGTCCGACATCGATCTTGTGGTTTTCTTCGATCCGGAAGCGCCTGCAGTCGTCGACCCGCTCGACGCCACCGAACTGTTTTCGCGGCTGACGCGCCGCCTGGTGCGCATCCTGCAGGACCGCACCGAGCATGGTTATGTCTTCCGCACCGATCTGAGGTTGCGCCCCGATCCCGGCTCGACCCCGCTGGCCATCCCGGTTGAGGCCGCACTGCGCTACTACGAGGCGCGCGGCCAGAACTGGGAGCGCGCCGCCATGATCAAGGCACGTCCGGTGGCCGGCGATCTGGCCGCGGGTGCGGCCTTCCTCAAGGAGTTGCAGCCCTATATCTGGCGCAAATACATGGACTACGCGGCGATTGCCGACGTCCATTCGATCAAGCGCCAGATCCACGCTCACAAGGGCCATGGCGAGATCGCGGTCAAGGGTCACAACGTCAAACTCGGGCGCGGCGGCATTCGCGAGATCGAGTTCTTCGTCCAGACCCAGCAGCTCATCGCCGGCGGCCGCTTCCCGGAACTGCGCGGCCGCGAGACCGTGCCGATGCTCGGCCAGCTCGCCGCACGCAGCTGGATCACCGCTGATGCGCGTGACGCGCTGGCTCGACAGTACTGGTTCCTGCGCCGCGTCGAACATGCCGTGCAGATGGTTGCCGACGAGCAGACGCACACGCTGCCGGAAGACGATGAGGGGCTGGAGCGCATCGCCCGCATGCTGGGCTTCGCCGATGCTTCTGCCTTTGCCCTGGCGTTCCGCGCCTCGCTGCAGCAGGTCGAACGCCACTACGCGGCACTTTTCGAAACCGCACCGGAACTGTCGACCGGTATCGGCAATCTGGTCTTCACCGGCGATGTCGACGACCCCGACACGTTGCAGACCTTGCACGGCCTCGGCTTTCAGCGGCCAAGCGACATCTGCCGGGTCATCCGAGGCTGGCATTTCGGCCGCTATCGGGTCACCCAGTCGGCGGAGGCGCGCGAGCGGCTGACGGAGCTGACGCCGGCGCTGCTGCGCTCCTTCGGCCAGACGCGCCGGGCCGACGAAGCCCTGCTGCGCTTCGACGAGTTTCTTGGCGGCCTGCCGGCCGGCATCCAGCTGTTTTCCCTGCTGCAGTCCAATCCGGCCCTGCTGAAGCTTCTGGCGACGATCATGGGCGCCGCGCCCCGGCTGGCGGCGATCATCACGCGCCGGCCGCATGTCTTCGATGGTCTGCTCGACCCGGCCTTGCTGACTGAACTGCCGGACCGCGCTTATCTGTCAGCGCGGCTTTCCGCCTTTGTCGAGGGCGACCGGCTATATGAGGACGTGCTCGACCGGCTGCGCATTTTTGCCTCCGAGCAAAAATTCCTGATCGGCGTCCGGTTGCTCGCCGGCTCGATCGATCCGGCGCGGGCCGGCCGTGCCTTTTCCGATCTGGCGGATCTCACCATCGAGGCGGCGTTGCAGGCGGTGACGGCAGAATTCGCGGCGCGCCACGGCACGATTGCCGGCGGCGTGGTTTCGCTGCTTGGCATGGGCAAGCTCGGCAGCCGCGAACTGACCGCCGGATCGGATGTCGACCTGATCCTGCTCTACGACCACGCGCCGGATGCCGAAGAGTCCGACGGCGACAAGCCGCTGGCGCCTTCGCATTACTACACCCGCATGACGCAGCGTCTGATCGCGGCCGTGTCCGCGCCTACGGCGGAGGGGGTGCTCTACGAACTCGACCTGCGCCTGCGGCCATCCGGCAACAAGGGTCCGGTGGCCACCCATATCGATGCCTTCAAGAAATACCAGCGCCAGGAGGCCTGGACTTGGGAGCACATGGCGCTGGCGCGCGCACGCGCCATTGCCGGCGACGCCAGCCTGTGCGGCGAGGTTGAAGCGGAAGTGGCGGCGGTGCTTGGACAGCCACGCGACGCCGCCAAGGTGATGTCCGAAGCCTCGAACATGCGCGCCATGATCGAAAATGAAAAGCCGCCGCGCGAACTGTGGGACATCAAGCTGATCCCCGGCGGCCTCATCGATCTCGAATTCATCGCCCAGGTGGCTGTCATCACCGGGCAGGTCGAGACTGAATCGCATGCCCCGGCCGTGCCAATTGCACGTGCCCCGGCCGTGCCAATTGCACGTGCCACTGGCACGGCCGAGATCCTGTCGCGCCTCGCACCGGGTTTTGCCGATGCGGGGATCAGGCAGGACCTTGGCGACGCCTACGCGCTCTATCTGGCGCTGACCCAGATGACGCGGCTGTGCCTCACCGGAGCCTTTGAGCGTGACGATGTTCCGCCGGGGCTTTCGGATCTGCTTCTGGCGGTGACCGACCTGCCGGATTTCGGTGTGCTGGAAGCACACCTCAAAGAGACGTCGCAAAAGGTCAGGAAAGACTTCGACCTTTTGCTTCGTACGGGATGACCGCGACGAGCGGCTATCTCGGACCGCATCGGGGGTGACGATGCAACAGGAGAAGACCATGAGAAAGTCAACGAAACTTGCCCTTGCCTTCGTAGCCTTGGCCGGCGCCGTCGGCACCACTGCCTATGCCGAAAACAATGCCAGCGCAAAAATGCGCGAGGGCACGCTGATGCGTCTCAACAAGGCGATGAGCGATTCCGGCGGCACCATCACCTTCGACCAGTTTTCCGACGCCATGAACGCGCGGCTGAAGAAGCTCGTCGCCGACAATGGCGGCAAGCTGACCGTCGCCCAGCTTGCCGACGCGCTTGAGAAGGCGCGTTTCGAGCAGATGGCCAAACGCATTATCGCCCGCTACGACACCAAGGGCGACAGCACGCTGACCACAGACGATCTCACCAGTCGTGAGAAGAAGGTCTTCGCAATGCTCGACAGGAACAATGACGGCAAGATCGAAAAGAGCGAACTGCCGAAGGGCGGCCGCTTCGGCCGCCACCGTCAATGGAGTGACGACGGCGACAACAGCGATATGCAGTGAGGCAGTTTGGAGCAGGCTCCGGCAGTCTCAGTCGGAGCCTGCTGCTCAGGCCGCGACCCTGACGACCGGCGCGGCCTTCTTCACCGGAATGCGCACCGACACGATCGTGCCGACACCTTCGGTCGAACGGATCTTTAGCGCGCCGCCCTGGAGTTCAGCCAGCGAGCGCGAGATGGCGAGGCCAAGGCCGGACCCGGCGTGGCTCTTGGAGAACTGGTTCTGCACCTGTTCGAAGGGCCGCCCGAGCTTGCCGAGCGCATCCTTGGGGATGCCGCAGCCATTGTCCTCGATGGTCAGCACCAGTGCGCCGGATGTGTTGCGGGCCCTGACCGATATGTGGCCGCCCTGGCCGGTGAATTTCACCGCATTGGACAAAAGGTTGATGACGATCTGCTTGATCGCACGGCGATCGGCGACCAGCGTCAGCGCGTCGGCGATGCGTGTTTCCACGGTGATGGCCTTTTGCGCCGCCTGCAGCGAGACGACGCGAACGGTTTCGCTGATCAGCGGACCGAGGTCGATCTCTTCCCGGTCCAGCGAGAACTGGCCGGCCTCGATCTTGGACATGTCGAGAATGTCGTTGATGACGCCCAGCAGATATTTGCCGCTGCTGTTGATGTCGGTGGCATATTCCTCGTAGCGCTCCGATCCAAGCGGGCCGAACAACCCCTGTTCCATCAGTTCGGAGAAGCCGATGATGGCGTTCAGCGGCGTGCGCAACTCATGCGACATGTTGGCCAGGAATTCGGATTTGGCCCGGTTCGCCGCCTCGGCCCGTTCGGTCTCCTTCATGTATTTGCGGTTGAGGTCGACCAGTTCGCGTGAACGCTCCTCTTCCGCCCGCCGGGCGAGGCTGAGATCATGGATCGTCGCCATCAGCCGGCGCTCGCTGTCGACCAGCTTCTCCTGATGCAGCTTGATCTGGGTGATGTCGGAACCGACCGAGACGATGCCGCCGTCCCGGGTCTTCAGTTCGTTGACCTGCAGCCAGCGGCCATCCGCCAGCTGGCGCTCGAAAGTGGCGCCGCCTTGCAGTCCGCTGGTGTTGGCAAGCCGCCGTTCGGAAGCAAAGGCCAGCATGCGTTCTTCCAGTGCCGCACGCGCGGTGCCCGGCATCACGTCGCGGTCCGAAAGCCCGTTGTCCTGCTGGTATTTGGAATTGCACATGATCAGGCGCTGCGCCGAATCCCACAGCACGAAGGATTCGTTGATGTTCTCGATCGCCGTTCTGAGGCGAAGGTCGGCCGCCTCGGAACGCAGCGCCAGATGACGCTGTTCGGTGACGTCGACGGCGATGCCGATCAGCTGGATCTCCGGGGCTTCCGGATCGATGACTTGTGCCCGAGCGCGCATCCATACCCATTGGCCGTCGGAATGCCGCATCCGGAACACCTGGTCGATATGGTCGATCTCGCGTGCGACAATCCTGTTGGCGAGCTCGAACAGGTCGCCGTCCTCGGGGTGGATGATCTGATCGACCTCGCCGAAGGACAGCATCGTGTCGCAGGGCTTGTAGCCGAGCATGTCGTACATCGAGCGTGACCAGTACATCTTGCCGCGCACCATGTCCCAGTCCCACAGGCCGCAGCGGCCGCGAACCAGTGCCATGTCGATGCGCTGATGCGCCTCAAGGTAGATGCGGTCAGCAGCCTGCGCACGCGCCGCCTGGCCGAAATAGGCGTAGAGGATGACGATCAGCACGCCGGCCGTCAGCACGAACAGGGTGACGTTCAGCGAAACAGTCTTGCGCCAGGTATCGAAAACCGCGTCCTGCGGCACCAGGGCCGCCGAAGCACCCTTTCGGCCATTCGCCAGGCTGACCGCCGCATACCAGTCCCGTCCGTCGATGTTGACGTCCATGACGCCGGCGCGATCGCCGAACATGAACAACGGCTGGCCGCCCTCGACGAGGCCGTCGAGCGAATGGCCCTGCCATGGCACCGAGCGCGGTGTCACCGCGACGATCTTGAAAGCACTGTCGGTGATGACAAGCACATGGCTGCGGCCCATCGCGCCCTGACGGCTGGTGGTCTCCAGCAGATCCTGGATGGCGCCAGGTACCGTATCCGAGCTGGTGGCGAGCGAACTGGCCAGATGGCCAGCCGCCAGCGTCAGGATCGCCTTTGCATTGCGCTCGACATCGTCGCGCTCGTTCATCAGCGACAGCACGCGCAGCGCCGCGATGACGATCAGGAAGGTGATGATGAGGACGGGTATCGATCGGCGCAGCAGCGGCTCGGCGGCCAAAAGCCGCCGGTAGGCCGGTTCGGCGATGAGCCGCGTATTCCCTGCAAGGCCGTCGCTTCGCGCCTCGCGATGCGCAAAAGCCGTCCCTCCGGGCGCGCCCCACGCGTCCGCCTTCGCCATAAATGGCACTCCCCGAATTTGCCTATGCTGCTTGGTGATCCGGCAAACGCCGCACATCCGAATCGTCAGTAAAGAATCAAAGGTGATTCGCCTTGTCCAGTGGTCCGGCGAAAAAAGATTAAAAATCGACTAAAATAACGCCGAAACGGCCTAATGCCCCTTGTGGAGCGCGCGCTTACGCCAGCGTGCGCTCGACAATATCCCGCAGATCCGCTGACAGGCTTTCGGCGCCGGCGATCGAAAGCAGCGCTTCCCTGGCCTTGGCCTGCCGCAAAGGTTCGAGCGAACGCCAGGATCTGAGCGCCGTCGCCAGCCTTGCAGCCACCTGCGGGTTGCGTTTTTCGACCTCGAGCACAGTCTCAGCAAAGAACCAGTAGCCTTCGCCGTCAGCACGATGGAAGCCGGTCTGGTTGGCACTGGAGAACGTGCCGATCAGCGAGCGCACCCGGTTCGGGTTGCCCATCGAGAAGGCCGGGTGGCTGGTCAGGGCCTTCACTGTGTCGACGGTTTGCGGCCCCGGAACGCTGGCCTGGATCTGGAACCATTTGTCCATGACCAGCGGATCGGACCCGTAAGTTGTCTCGAAAGCCGCCAGCGCCTTGGTCGCCTCGGGCGAACCGTGGTGACGATGCGCGAGCACGGCAAGTGCTGCCGCGCGGTCGGTCATGTTGGTCGCCGACTGGAAATGCCCGGCGGCGAGTGCTGCTCCGCCCGGCTGCAGCGATAGATAATCCAGCAGGGTGTTGCGCAAGGCGCGTTGTCCGGCGCTCGCCGCGTCAGGGCTAAACGCTGCCTTGTCGGCAAGGCTGAGGTAGAGGCTCGAAAAAACATCACGGTTCGCGGTGCCGATCGCCAGCGCCAGCGCCTCGCGAGCCGCATAGATGGCATCGGGGTCGATATTCCTGCCGATGTCGCGGGCAATGTCGGCTTCGCCTGGCAGTGCCAGCGCCAGCGCCCGATAGGCCGGCTCCAGCGCCTCATCGTCGGCAATGCTGCCGGCGAGTTCGGTCAGCCGCGGCGCGAAGACCGGCTGCTTGCCGCCGAGGGTCTCGCGGAAGGCCGCGATCAGTGCGTCAGTCAGCAATGTGTTGAAGGCCTGCCAGCGCGAGAAGGCGTCGCTGTCATGGCGGGCGAGGAAGAACTGGTCGTCGGCTTTCTGCTCGACGGACAGTGTCACTGGGGCCGAAAAGCCGCGGTTGAGCGACACGGCCGGGCGCTCAGTCACGCCTGAAAACCGCACCATGTGGCGGCGCTTGCGGACATGGATGACGCCGTCCTCGACGCTGGCGCCCTCGACGCCGCTATACTCCACGGGCTTGCCGCCGGCGCCGATCAGGCCGAACGCGAGCGGGATGTGCATCAGCCGCTTTCGGCTTTCGGAGGGTGTCGGCGGCACCGACTGCTCGATTTCGAGCGTGAACTCGCGCGCAGCCGGATTGTGCGTCGAACTGATCGTCAGGTTGGGCGTTCCCGCCTGATGATACCAGAGCGCGAATTGCGACAGGTCGCAGCCGGACGCATCCTCGAACACCTTGATGAAATCCTCGATCGTTGCCGCGTCACCGTCGTGCCGCTCGAAATAGAGGTCCATGCCGGCGCGAAAGACGTCGACCCCGAGAATTGTGCGGATCATCCGCACCACTTCGGAGCCCTTCTCGTAGACCGTCGCCGTATAGAAATTGTTGATCTCGCGGTAGCGGCGCGGCCGCACCGGATGCGCCAGCGGGCCCTGGTCCTCGGGAAACTGGTGGGCGCGCAAGGTGCGCACTTCGGCGATGCGCTTGACCGCTCGCGAGCGCTGGTCGGCGGAGAATTCGTGGTCGCGGAAAACGGTCAGGCCTTCCTTCAGGCAGAGCTGGAACCAGTCGCGGCAAGTGATTCTGTTGCCTGTCCAATTGTGGAAATACTCGTGCGCGATGATCGCCTCGATATTGGCGAAATCGGCATCCGTCGCGGTCTCCTGATCGGCCAGAACATATTTGTCGTTGAAGATGTTGAGGCCCTTGTTCTCCATCGCGCCCATGTTGAAGTCGGACACGGCGACGATGTTGAAGACGTCGAGATCGTATTCCCGTCCGAACGCTTCCTCGTCCCATTTCATCGACCGCTTCAGGGCGTCCATCGCGTAGCCGGCAAGCTTCTCCTTGCCGGGCTCGACATAGATGCCGAGCTCGACCGTGCGGCCGGACAGGGTGACGAAACTGTCGGCGAGCTGGCCGAGATTGCCGGCCACCAATGCGAACAGATAGGACGGCTTGGGGAAAGGATCGTGCCACACCGCATAGTGCCAGCCGTCGCCGAGGTCGCCTCTGTCGACCGGGTTGCCGTTGGACAGGAGCAGCGGCGCCTCGTCGCGCATTGCCTCCATGCGCACCGTGTAGACAGACAGGATGTCGGGTCGATCGAGGAAATAGGTGATGCGGCGAAAGCCCTCGGCCTCGCATTGCGTGCAGTAGACATGGCTCGAGCGGTAGAGGCCCATCAGCGCTTCGTTGCCTGCCGGCGCCAGCTCGGTCTCTATGAGCAGTTGGAAGCGGCGCGCGGCCGGCGGCTTGAGGATGGTCAACTGGTCCGGGCTCGCCAGCATATCCGCCGGTTTTACTTTCTTGCCGTCGATCTCGATGCGCTTGAGCGTCAGCCCGTCGCCGTCGAGCACCAACGGAGCCGACGCGGATACGCCGTCACAGCGCTCGACCGTGAGCAAGGCGGTGACGTGCGTTGCGTCTGGCGAAAGGCGGAAGGTGAGGTTGTTTTGCGGAATGAGGTAGTCGTTGGGGCGATAGTCTTCGAGCTTGAAGACCTGGCCGGTGTCCGTGCGCATTCCGTGGGTTTTCCTGTCCATAGCCTTGGCGGCGGATTGTGTCCGCTGGTCCAAGAAATTTGAAGTCCGCGCTCTTTACACGAAACGGCCCCTCGACAAAACTGAGGCAATGCCTATTTCAGGCGTTCCTTCTCCCGTCATCATCACGAGGCATCCATGACCGTCGTCACACCGAAATTCGGCATGGGCGCCTCGGTGCTGCGGTGCGAGGATGCCGCCTTCATCCAGGGGCAGGGCCGCTATACCGACGACATCCAGCCGGTTGGCGTCCTGCATGGCTATGTCCTGCGCTCGCCGGTCGCCAAGGCCAGCTTCACCATCGGTTCGATCGAGGCGGCGAAGGCGGCACCTGGTGTGCATCTGGTGCTGACCGGCAAGGACCTTGCTCATCTCGGCGATCTCAAGTCCGGTGTCATGCAGGAACAGCCGGATGGCACCAAGGCTCCGACGCGCGACATCCCGATCCTGTGCCGCGACCGGGTCAATTATGTCGGCGATGCCGTTGCCTTCGTTGTCGCCGACAGCCGTGCCTTGGCGCAGGATGCCGCTGAACTGATCGACGTCGACTATGACAGCGAAGATGCGGCCTCCGGGACGGCAACGGCACTTGCCGAAGGCACCCCGCTGGTCTGGCCGGAGCTTGGTTCCAACCGCGCCTTCGCCTACCACATGGGTGACAAGGCGAAGACCAAGGCGGCTTTCGCCAAGGCCGCCCATGTCACCCGCATCGAATTCGTCAACAACCGGCTGGTCTGCAACTACATGGAGCCGCGCTCGGCGATCGGCGAGTGGAACGGTGAGGAGAACCGCTACGTGCTGACCACGGGGTCGCAGGGCGTGCATTCCATGCAGTACATCTTGGCCGCCCTGTTCAAGATCAAGAAGGCTCAGCTGCGCGTCATCACGCCCGATGTCGGCGGCGGTTTCGGGCCCAAGAGCTTCGTCTACCGCGAATACCCGCTGGTGCTGGAGGCGGCAAAGCGGCTTGGCCGTCCGGTCAAGTGGGCCGGCGACCGCACCGAGCACTTCCTGACCGACGCGCAGGGGCGCGACAATGCCGTGACGGCCGAGATGGCGTTGGACAAGGATGGCCGCTTCCTCGGCATGAAGGTGGACCTGCTGGCCAACATCGGCGCCTATATCTCGCAATATGGTCCGTTCATTCCCTATATCGGCGTCACCATGTCGACCGGCGTCTATGATATCCAGGCGCTCGACGTCTCAGTCACCGGCCTCTACACCAACACCTGCCCGGTCGATGCCTATCGCGGTGCCGGCCGGCCGGAAGCAGCGTTCCTGCTGGAAAAGCTTGTCGACGCCTGCGCCCATGATCTCGGCCTGCCTGTCGAGGAGATTCGCCGCCGCAATTTCATCCGGCCGGAGCAGTTTCCCTACCGAACGCAGACCGGCCGCCTCTACGACAATGGTGAATTCGAAGGCCATATGGAGCGCGCCATTGAACGGTCCGAATGGAAAGCGTTCCCGGCGCGGCTGGCGCAGTCGAAAGCCGGCGGAAAGATCCGCGGCCTCGGCATGGCGACCTATATCGAGGCCTGCGCCTTTCCGGGTTCCGAACCGGCCTTTGTCGAACTCAACGGCGACGGCACGGTGACGCTGAAGATCGGCACCCAGACCAACGGGCAGGGGCATGCCACCGCCTATGCGCAGTTCCTGTCGGAAAAGCTCAATCTCGACATCGACAAGATCCATGTCCGCCAGGGCGACACCGACGAGCTGAAGGCCGGTGGTGGCACCGGCGGCTCGCGCTCCATTCCGCTGGGGGGTGTATCAGCTTCCCGCGCGGGCGAGGATCTGGCCAACAAGATCAGGCGCATCGCCGCCGACGAGCTGGAGGCCTCAGTCGGCGACATCGAGCTGTCTGATGGTGTTGCCCGCATCGTCGGCACCGATCGCACGATCGATTTTTCCACCATCGCCAAGGCCGCCAAGACATCAGATGATCTCAAGGGCTTCGGCGAGTTCGTGCAGGACGAGTGCACCTATCCCAACGGCACCCATATCTGCGAGGTCGAGATCGATCCCGACACCGGCGCGACCGAGATCGTCCGCTACACCATCGTCGACGATTTCGGCGTCACCGTGAATCCGATCCTGCTCGCCGGCCAGGTACATGGCGGCGTCGTGCAAGGCATCGGCCAGGCGCTGACCGAGGAGACGATCTATGGCGAGGACGGACAGCTGCTGACGGCGAGCTTCATGGACTACGCCATGCCGCGCGCCGACAATTTCCCGTTCTTCCATTTCGAGACCCGCAACGTGCCGTCGACCACCAATGCGCTCGGCATCAAGGGGGCAGGCGAGGCCGGCACCATCGGCTCGACACCTGCGGCGCTCAATGCGGTGACCGACGCACTCTGGCGTGCCTATGGTGTCAAACACATCGACATGCCGGCGACGCCGGCGCGCATTTGGGCAACGATCCGGGAAGCGTCGCCGGCGTGACGGCCAGGCCGGCCCCCAACGCTGTTACCGCCGGTGGCCATGCCGGCGGGCACAACACGCTCACCGGCATCATGCTCAAGATCGTGTCGGTGGCGGTCTTCGTCGGCATGCAGACCTGCATCAAGGCGGCAGGCACCGTTCCGGCGGGCGAGATCGTCTTCTTCCGCTCCTTCTTCGCCATCTTCCCGATCATCGCGTTTCTGGCTTTCAGGGGAAAGCTAGGCACTGCGTTCACCACCAAGCGTCCGTTCAATCACATCGCGCGCGGCCTTGTCGGTGTCTGCGCCATGGGGCTTGGCTTTTTCGCGCTGACCCGACTGCCGCTGCCGGAAGCGATCACGCTGAACTACGCGCAACCGCTGCTGGTGGTGGTGTTCAGCTCGATCTTCCTTGGCGAGGCTATCCGCGTCTATCGCTGGAGCGCGGTCGCGGTCGGCCTGGTCGGCGTGCTGATCATCTCCTGGCCGGAGTTGACGCTGCTGAGTTCCGACGAGGCGCTCGACGACCAGGAGGTGCTCGGCGTTGTTGCCGCTCTTGTCGCGGCGGCGATCTCGGCCGTCGCCATGCTTTTGGTGCGCAATCTCGTGCAAAGCGAGCGCACCGCGACCATCGTGCTGTGGTTTTCGGTGACGGCGAGCGTCATGTCGCTGCTGTCGCTGCCGTTCGGCTGGCAGGTGCTGACGCCGCTCCAGGCGGCTCTTCTGGTTGCCGCCGGCTTCTGCGGCGGCCTCGGCCAGATCCTGATGACAGCGGCCTATCGCCATGCCGAGGCCTCGGTCGTGGCGCCCTTCGAATACACCTCGATGATCCTCGGCGTCGTCGTCGGCTATCTCGTCTTCGGCGATGTCGCCACGCTCAACATGCTTGTCGGTGGCCTGATCGTCGTTGCCGCCGGGATTTTCATCATCTGGCGCGAGCGTCAGCTTGGCCTGGAGCGCACACGCACCCGCAAGGCATCTTTGCCTGAAGGGTGATTACGACAGTTCGGCCCGCTCTTTCGCCAGTCGCACCAGCACCGTCCTCGTCTGCTCGTCGGCCGGGAAAAACGATTCGATCGCCAGTTCCGACAGCGTCACGTCGAGCGGCGTGCCGAAGACGGTGATGGTGCTGATGAACGACAGCACCTGATCGCCATGCGCCAGCCTGAGCGGGTGTACGATGGCATTCGGCTCGACCGGTGTCGGCCGGCTGCCTTTCAAACCGGACGGATAAGTCCTCAGCTCACGCTCCAGCTCGACCAGCACCGGGTCGCCGCTGGCGTCATTCTGGTGTTTCAGGCGCTCAAGCAGATGCGTCCGCCATTCCTGGAGATTGACGATGCGCGGTGCGATGCCGCCGGGATGCAGGCTGAGGCGAAGCACGTTGACCGGCGGCGTCAGTAGCGAAGCCTCACTGACATCGGCAAGGAAGGGAGCGATGGCGGCGTTGGCCGAAACCAGGTTCCAGTGGCGGTCGACAGCGAGTGCCGGGAAAGGCTCGTGCCCCTTGAGCACGATTTCGACCGCGGCCATCGCCGGCGCCAGTTTCGCGTCAGTGAGCGGCCTCTCGCCGAAGCTGGGGGCAAAGCCTGCGGCGAGCAGCAACTGGTTGCGCTGCCTGAGCGGGATCGAAAGCTGCTCGGCCAGATGCAGCACCATGTCCCGCGAGGGTGCGGCGCGGCCGCTTTCGACGAAGCTCAGATGTCGCTGCGATATCTCGGCCTCCATCGCGAGGTCGAGCTGTGACATGCGGCGGCGCGTGCGCCATTCGCGAATGAGGCTGCCGGCGGAGGTTTGGGACGTGGTCATGCGGGAATGGTTAGGCCGACAGGAGACGTATTTCAATTACCTGCGAGGTTATCGGTACGGCATCCACGTCGGAGATTGGCGAAAGCGGAAATGACAGCCAATCTCCCCCCTTGTTGTGGGGGAGATGCCTGGCAAGGCAGAGGGGGGCGCTGTCCCGCTGACTTCTCATCTGGCAACCGTCCAGTCAGAGCAATGCCGGCGGCGAAGGTTCCAAAGGCTGGCGATCCTTCGCGCCCCCTCTGTCCTGCCGNNCACGAGGGGGGAGATTGGCCAATCACCCAAGCGCCCGCAGCTTCGCCTTCACCTCGAGAAAATCCCGCCACGCCAGCCTCTTGTGCGCAGGCGTCCGAAGCAAGTAGGCCGGGTGCAGCGTCGGCATGGCCGGAATGGCGATGCCGGACGCCGTCGTGTGGACGCGCCAGTTGCCGCGCAGCCGCAGGATGCCTTCGCTCGTATTGAGCAAGGTCTTGGCCGACGGGCCGCCGAGATTGATCAGCACCTTCGGATTGACCAGCTCGATCTGCCGCTCGATGAACGGCCGGCAGATCTCGGTCTCGTGCGGCGTCGGCGTGCGATTGCCCGGCGGCCTCCACGGAATGACGTTGGCGATATAGACAGATGTGCGGTCGAGCCCGATCGCGGCCAGCATGCGGTCGAGCAGCCGGCCCGAGCGGCCGACGAAGGGCAGGCCCTCGATGTCCTCGTCGCGGCCGGGTGCCTCGCCGACCAGCATGACGGCGGCTTCCGGGTTGCCGTCGGCGAACACCAGGCTCTTGGCGGTGGTCTTGAGATTGCAGCCGTCGAACGCCGCCATGTACTGGCGAAGCTCGTCGAGGGTCGTTGCTGTCGTCGCCAATTGGCGAGCCAGCGCCGCTTGCGCCTCGTCGGGAACGGTGGCCGACGTTGCGCGCGCAATCGGCGGCGCATTTGGTCTGTCACCTGCTTCGGGGCGAGACATATTGGCCGAACGCTGCGGTGCCGCGGTATCGCCAGAAGGCGCCGCAGCAGGCGCGCGCTCCAAAGGCTTTGGCGCAACCTCGGCGAACCGGTTCACCGGCTGGTCTTCAAGCGCCTCGTCGACGCCCACGCTGGCATAAAAGGCGAGCAGGTCGGCGATATCAGGTCTGTTGTTTGGGGAAGCGGCAGTCATGTCGGCACATTCGTTCGCATGACGGCAATTTGCAAGGCTGGCTGCTTGCTCTACCCCGTCGGTATGCGCGGATCCTGCACCAGATAGAAGGTCCATCTGGGCGTATAGTCGGTCATCAGGAATTCGAAACTGGCGGTTTTCAGCGGGTCGACCTTGCCATTCCTGAACAGCAGCCGGTCATAGGGTTCGAAATCGCGATCGAAATCGGCGAAATTGCTCGACCAGATGTTGTCAGGCGTCTTGTTGCGCTGGTCGAACGAAAGCCCGTCGCCGAACACGCTCGGCTGGTTCAGGATCTCCTGCAGCTCGAACTGGAATTCGATCCAGGCTTGGCCGCTGTTGTTGAGCACGTTGATGCGCATATACATGATGCCGTTGGCGAATTCGCCGGCCGGACCGAAAGCCTGGATCGGCTTTGTCGTGCGGATGGTCAGCGTCACCGGCGTTGACGAATTCAGCTCTTCGGTGATGACCAGCGGATCATCCTTCGTTCCGATGCCCGAGGCGCCGGTGATGTGGAAGCCGCCAAGCTCGTCGGAGAAGGAGTAGGCGCCCGTCGCCCAGACTTTCACCTCGTCCGCGGCAGCGTGACCCGGTGCCATCAGAAGGGCCAAAAGGAGCGCCCGGCAGGCTCGGCCGGGCGGGAAAAGAAAGCGCGTCGATGAAAAGCCGGCTGGCCCAGGAATGCGCATGGCGTGAAGTATGGCCGATAAGCAAGCCGTCGAACAATTAAAAACGCAAGCGCCCGGGGCAATGCCGGACGAAAGCACGCGCCTGGCCTCGCAATGCGCGACTTTTTGGCCAAAACGGCATTGTCACGTATGCGCCGGTTTCCTGTCGCCAATTGATGCGCTATGCAGCGCAGGAGCCAGCAAGATACCCGAATGGGATAAGCCAGTGCGGAGGGGTTGATGAGCGACATCGAACGCGAAAGCATGGAATTCGACGTGGTTATCGTCGGCGCCGGTCCGGCAGGCCTCGCCGCCGCCATCCGCCTCAAGCAGGTCAATCCCGAGCTCTCGGTCGTCGTCCTGGAAAAGGGCGGCGAGGTCGGCGCCCATATCCTCTCCGGCGCCGTCGTCGATCCGATCGGCATAGACCGGCTGCTGCCTGGCTGGCGCGACGAAGAGGGCCATCCGTTCAAGACGCCGGTCACGGCAGACCATTTCCTCGTCCTTGGCCCTGCCGGCTCGTTCCGTCTGCCCAACATTCTGATGCCGCCGCTGATGAACAATCACGGCAATTACATCGTTTCGCTCGGCAATGTCTGCCGCTGGCTGGCTAGCAAGGCCGAGGCGCTCGGCGTCGAGATCTATCCGGGCTTTGCCGCCGCCGGCTTGCTGTACAATGAGGAAGGCGCCGTCACCGGCGTCGTCACCGGCGACATGGGCGTCGAGAAGGACGGCACGCACGGCCCGGGTTTCGCACCCGGCATGGCGCTGATGGGCAAATATGTGCTGATCGGCGAGGGCGCGCGCGGCTCGCTCGCTAAGCAATTGATCGCCAAATACAAGCTTTCCGATGGCCGTGAGCCCGGCAAATACGGCATCGGCCTCAAGGAGCTCTGGCAGGTCAAGCCGGAGAACCATCGGCCCGGCCTGGTCCAGCACTCTTTCGGCTGGCCGCTCGACATGAAGACCGGCGGCGGCTCCTTCCTCTACCATCTCGAGGACAATCAGGTGGCGGTCGGCTTCGTCCTCCACCTCAACTACAAGAACCCGTATCTGTCGCCGTTCGAGGAATTCCAGCGCTTCAAGACCCATCCGGCAATCCGCGGCACCTTCGAGGGCGCCAAGCGTCTGGGCTACGGCGCGCGCGCCATCACCGAGGGCGGCTGGCAGTCGGTGCCGAAACTGTCGTTCCCCGGTGGCGCGCTGATGGGTTGCGCGGCGGGCTTCGTCAACGTGCCGCGCATCAAGGGTTCGCACAACGCCGTGCTGTCCGGCATGCTGGCGGCCGAGCATGTCGCCGAGGCGATCGGTGCCGGTCGCGCCAATGACGAGCTTTCCTCCTATGAGGCGGCCTGGCGCGCGACCGACATCGGCAAGGATTTGAAGAGGGTGCGCAACGTCAAGCCGCTGTGGTCGCGCTTCGGCACCATTGTCGGCATCGGCCTCGGCGGCCTCGATATGTGGCTGAACACGCTGTTCGGGATCTCGCCCTTCGGCACGCTGAAGCATGGCAAGGCCGACTATGCCACGCTCGAGCCTGCCGCCCAGCACAAGAAGATCGCCTATCCGAAGCCTGATGGTGTGCTGACCTTCGACCGGCTGTCCTCGGTGTTCCTGTCCAACACCAACCACGAGGAAAACGAGCCGGTCCATCTGCTTGTCGGCGACATGGAGCTGCAGAAGCGTTCCGAGCACGATGTCTTTGCCGGACCCTCGACGCGCTATTGTCCCGCCGGTGTCTACGAGTGGGTCGACAAGGACGGCAATGCCGCCGCCGATCCCGCGGCCAAGGACGTGCGCTTCGTCATCAACGCGCAGAACTGCGTCCACTGCAAGACATGCGACATCAAGGACCCGAACCAGAACATCAACTGGGTGCCGCCACAAGGCGGCGAAGGCCCGGTCTACCAGGGCATGTGAGCCACGCGCCGACCGGGCCGTCTCGGCCGCCGCAAGCAAAATGCCGGCGAAGGCCCGGTCTACCGGGGACCGAGGAATATTAGGACTGTTGAAACTGCCGCGCGCTTATGGTTCCATCCCCTGACGATACGGAGATGGCCAATGCGTTTGGCGGTTCTGGCATGTCTTTTGGCGATCGGCGCGCTGTTCTGTTCCGCTCCGGCGGCCTCGGCCGGCACCAGAGTGGTGGTCAAGACGCGGACCTATGACATCACCGGGACCACGGGTCTCGCGCTGATGGAGGCGATGAACCGCAAGGGACCGAAGCACGGCTTCATGACGCACGCCATCGCGCAAACCGGCTACACCGTGGATTGGGACCTTGACGCCGGTCAGGACAATGGCGTCTGCCGCCTGCGGCGCGCTAACGGCACGCTCAATCTCTTCTATACGTTTCCGCATGTCGCCTCGACCACCACGCCGGCGCTTCGGCAGCGCTGGACGCGGTTCTTCGCCGGGGTCCGCGCCCACGAAGAAACCCATGGCCGCATCGCCAGGGAAATGATGCGCGCCACCGAAAGATCGATCTCCGGCCTCAGGGTTGCCGACGACCGGTCCTGCTACAAGACACGCCGCGAGGCGCAGCGGCGTATCAGGGCCACCTATGCCGCATATGAGGCGAAGCAGATCGCTTTCGACGCCCGCGAGCATCGCGACGGTGGCCATGTCGAGCATCTCGTCGCCGCGCTGATCAAACCTTGATCTTCAGCCTGGCGTTTTTCCGGCCGGTGTCAGCGACACGGTCGCGGTCTCATGCTCGTCCGCCGGCTTTTGCCGGTTCAGCCTGAGCGAGAATTCCACCATGACCGGCAGGTGGTCCGAGCCGGTGTCCTCCAGCCGTGTCGCGGAATGGATGGTCACGCCGCCCTTGCTGAAAACCTGGTCGATCGGCAGGCCGGCGAAGCGCCGCAGGAAATCCGGCAGCTTGATGTGGATCCAGGTCGGGCCGGCGGACGGCATGACGGTCAGCCCGCCGAGCGAGGCCACGCGCCGCTCGGCGGCACTCCACGGCACGGCGTTGCAGTCTCCCGCCATGATGGCCGTCTCGCCGAGCGCGGAGAGCGACTCCGTCAGCTCACCGATCTGCCAGTACTGCTCGCGTGGCCACGGCCAGCTGAGATGGATCGCGGCGACATCGACTTCAATACCGCCGAAGTCGACGGTCGCTGTCGCCATGGCTCCGCGCCGCTCGCAACGCGGTTCGGTGCCGGCGGCAAACGGCCGCCGCGAGAGCAGCGCGACGCCGAATATGCCGTTGGGATAAGGGCAGAGGATCCGGTATGGGTATGCGCTGCTGATATAGCCAAGCTCGGTCGCCCACATCGCCGATACCTCGTCGAGGGTGATCACGTCGGGATTGGTCCGGCCGATCAGCGACAGCACCTTCTTCGGCGTCGGATTGTCGTAGCGCAGATTCATCTGCAGCAGCTTGTAGGTCGCACGATCTTCGTTCTTGGCTTCATAGGCAGCCTGAACCGGCCATGGACTGGGTAAAGTGTTCAAGGTCGTGGCAAAGGCCGCCACGGCAAAAAGCAGCGCCACGGCCGCTTGCAGGCGAAATGTCGTGGCCAGCAGCGGCAGCGCGCAAAGCGCCATCAGCACGGCAAGGTGGACGCGGAAATGCGAGAAGGAATCGAAGGCCGGATGCAGCGTCCCGAAAAACCCGGCCACCAGCGCGACCGAACAGGCGAGCATTGCCAGGAATGCAACCGACATCAACAATGTCCCGAAGCTCGCTCTCTCCATGCCGCCTGCTTATCGGCAGAAATACGGCCCAATCAAGATGACGAAATGCCCATGCGATGCGTGGAACCGGCCTACTGGAACGCCGTCTCCGAAAAACTCCTGAGCTTGCGCGAATGCAGCCGCTCCATCGGCATTTCCGCAAGCTTCTCCATAGCCCTGATGCCGATGGTCAGGTGCTGCGCCACCTGGCGCTTGTAGAATTCGGTCGCCATGCCGGGCAGCTTCAACTCGCCATGCAGTGGTTTGTCCGAAACGCACAGCAGCGTGCCGTAGGGCACGCGGAAGCGGAAGCCGTTGGCGGCGATCGTCGCCGATTCCATGTCAAGCGCGATTGCCCGCGACTGCGACAGACGCTGCACCGGGCCGCGCTGGTCGCGCAGTTCCCAGTTGCGGTTGTCGATGGTGGCGACGGTGCCGGTGCGCATGATGCGCTTCAAGTCATAGCCGGACAGGCCGGTGACTTCGGCGACCGCTTCCTGCAACGCCACCTGAATCTCGGCCAGCGGCGGGATCGGCACCCAGACCGGAAGATCGTCGTCCAGCACGTGGTCCTCGCGCACATAGGCATGCGCCAGCACATAGTCGCCCAGCGCCTGGGTGTTGCGCAGGCCGGCGCAGTGACCAAGCATCACCCAGGCATGCGGCCTCAGCACCGCGATGTGGTCGGTGATCGTCTTGGCGTTGGAGGGCCCGACGCCGATATTGACCATGGTGATGCCGCCATGGTTCGGCTTCTTCAGATGATAGGCCGGCATCTGCGGCAGGCGCGGTGGTGCACCCCCTTCGCTGGGCGCGCTTTGCCCGACCCTGGTGGTGACATTGCCGGGCTCGACGAACTCGGTGTATCCGCCGCCGCCATTGGCCATCAGATCGCGGGCGCGGGCGACGAACTCGTCGATGTAGAACTGGTAATTGGTGAACAGCACGAAGTTCTGGAAATGCTGCGGCGTGGTCGCCGTATAGTGCGACAGGCGATGCAGCGAATAGTCGATGCGCTGCGCCGTGAAGGGCGCCAACGGCCTCGGCTCGCCGAAGGCCACTTCGAAAGTGCCGTTGGCGATCTGGTCGTCGGTGCCGTCGAGATCCGGCACGTCGAACAGGTCGCGGATCGGCCGCTTGATGCGTTCGGCCGCCGCGCCGTCGACATGGGTGCCCTCGAGAAAGGCGAAATGCAGCGGGATCGGCGTGGTCGATTCCGATACCGTGACCGCAACCCCATGATTGCGCATGATCAGGCGCAGCTGTTCGATGAGGTACCTTTCGAACAGACCCGGCTGGGTGATGGTGGTGGCAAAATGCCCCGGCGTCGGCATATGGCCATAGGCTTGGCGCGAGTCGATCTGGGTGAACGAGTTGGTGGTGACGCCGATCTCCGGATAAAAGGCCCGGTAGCGCTTGCCGTTGTCGCCACCCGCTGCCGCCAGTTCTGCAAAGGAGTCGCGCAAGAACTTGGTGTTGCGGTCGTAAAGCACCTGCAGTGCCGCGACGGCCTTTTCGGCGCTATCAAAGCTTTGCCGGCCAAAAGGCTCCGGCATGACGACAGATTCGATGGCTTGTGGGTAGATTCGCTTTTCCATGGCTCAATATAGAGACTTGGATCGGCACTTGGGAGGGGTGTCGCTGCCGAAGGCCGCCAAAGCGTCGTTTTTCTTTCCGATGCATTTCGCGTGATAACGACTGCACTTATCCGCGCTGCAGGCTGACCAGGAGCACGAAGCCGACGCCGGACTTCCTCAGAGCCGGTGCGTCGATCGTCGAGCCGGCATCGGCGCGCATCATCGGCACGGCCAGAACCGGAGCGGCCAGAACCATCAGGATAAGCGCCGCCCGCGGCAGAAGCCGAAGGGTCTTGAGAGCGTTGGCGGCGATGCGGTTCATGGTGTTTCAGCTTTTCTTTTCGAGGTCTTGGTTTCTTTGTTCAGTTGCGAAGGTGGGTGGGGCAGGCGAGGCGGCAGGTTCTGGAACTGGCTTCGTCCCAGGCGCGGGCCGGGCGGCCCGCTTCAGCGACGAGGATGGCGAAGAACATTCCAAACAGGCTCATCAGCAGGCAGACGATGGTGAAGCGGCGAGCAAGCATTGGGTCGGGTCTCCTTCAACACGCAGGAGAATGCCCTGATGCAACTGAACCGGCTCTGATGCCGGCGTTCATCTGCGGTTCAAAATGATTGACGGGGTTTCGACGGCGCCGGCGTCGGTTCGGATGGCCGCTGGCGGGCATCGAGCATCACCGGTCGATGAAACGAAAACGGGGCCCGTCGAGGACCCCGTTGTCATGTCGTAAGGATGCGGTCTATCAGAGCCTGTGCCAGGTCTGGCTCTTGCAGATCAGCCCGCCGAGCATGCAGCCGCTCATCTTTAGCGAACTGCCCGAAAGGGTCGCCTTGCCCGAATAGGTCTTGTCGTTTGCAGGATCGGTGATGTTGCCGGCATATTTGTTGTCGCCTGCCGCCTTGAGCGAGCCGATGGTCTTGCCGGCATATTTGCCGGACTTGAGCGTGATGGAAAACGTGCCGCCGCCAGCGATGGCTGCGGTGTCGCCGGCCTGCGTCTTCCAATTGCCTTCGATCGGATCGGCCCATGCCGCACCCGCCATGATCAACGTGGCCGCAAGGGCCAGGCTCACTTTTCGAAACATGTCTTCCTCCCTTTGGATGTCCGGCCGGATGCTCCGCCTCGCCGGTCTGCCGCTTACGCAAACGTAAGCTAATCCAGCTCCCCGCAAAACAAAAGCGGTGCCGCAACGGAAGACTTTGCGATTTTGAAGGGGCTCGAATGCGCCTCCTCGACGAGGAGATGAAACGATCGGCGCATCGCCTTTGTCTCCCGTGGTTAGCGAAGTCTTGACTTGGCATCGGAAAATTTTCGTCAAATTTGACGCAAGCAGGCTGAATTGCTGGCTTTGTATCCTTAACGAATTTCAGCGTTTACCTCTTGTTTTAGCTTTGTTTTCCTCAAATTAAGCACGCCATTTAACGACGGATTCAAGCCTGCACGGCATTCTCGAAAGCATCGGAAGAGCAGCCAGCAAGCACGAAAGAACGCAGCTCTCGGGAGCCTGACAGGGGCCGGAAACAGGGGATTGAAATGGCACGTTTTGAAATGCTTGAAGCAGGTTTCGGCGCCATGGGGGCAACTGCCCAGGCCGACATTCTTTTCGAACTGGGCATGATGTATGCGACCGGCCGCGATTGCGAGACCGATGTCGTTGCCGCCCACAAATGGTTCAACATCGCCGCGATCAAGGGCTCGGCCCGCGCCGCGGAACTGCGCTCGGAACTGTCTGCGGCCATGTCGAAGGTCGAGATTGCCAAGGCGCTTCGCGAAGCCCGCGAATGGATGACCATGCACTGAGATCTGCCAATCGCAGACAGGCCTATCGAAGACAGGGAAGCTCCGGGATCAAGACTGCATAGACAGCCAGACCCGGCGGAATTGAAGGCCGCGCAAGACGGTCACGATGTTAAGAAAGAGAACGCGGCAGGCCGCAGGGCCCAGTCGTGCGCGACACAGGGAAGGTGAGCGGGATTTTTAGGCGCGGGGGCGCCTGGAGATTGCTCGACGGACAAAAAAGCCACGACCAGCCGGAACAAGGCTGGCGTGGCTTTTTGCGTGGATGACGTCTTGCAGGCCCAATCGAGCGGCGCCAATGCGCCTAGACAGGCCCAGTGAAGGATGAAATTGTCCGGCCTCTCTGGAAGAAGCGCGGCCGGGGCGGCCGCGCGTGAGTGGAGGAGTTCTACCATCATGAAAAAATTGAGTATTTTGAATGCGGCCATATTCGGCCTGATGATGAGCACGCCGGTCGCATTCGCCGACGACATCACCTTTGCGGTGGTCGGCCCGATGACCGGACAGCTCGCCACCATCGGTGATCAGTTCAAGCAGGGCGCACAGGCCGCTGCCGACGCGATCAACGCCGCGGGCGGCGTCAACGGGTCGACGATCAAGCTGAGTATCCAAGACGACCAGTGCGATCCCAAGCAGGCCGTGTCGGTCGCCAACCGCATCGTCGCCGATGGCGTCAAGTTCATCGACGGCCATGCCTGCTCGGGTTCGAGCATTCCGGCCTCAGCCGTCTATGCCGAAGCTGGCGCTCTGATGATGAGCCCGGCTTCTTCCAACCCGGTGCTGACCGACGCGGCGGCCAAGGCCGGTTGGCCGACGATCATGCGCCTTTATACGCGTGACGATGCGCAGGGCGCCTTCATCGGCCCATGGATCGCTAAGAAGTTTGCGGGCAAGAATGTAGTCGTCCTGCATGACAAGAGCGCCTACGGACAGGGCGTGGCTGACGCCGTCAGGGCAACGATGAATGCCGGCGGCCTCAAGGAGGTCTATTATGACGGCATCAACGCTGGCGAGAAGGACTATTCGGCTCTCGTCACCAAGCTCAAGGACTTGAAGGCCGACGTCGTCTATTTCGGCGGCTACCATCCTGAAGCTGGCCTGATCCTGCGTCAGTCGGCGGAACAGAACCTGAAGTTCCAGCTGATCATGCCGGACTCCATCGCCTCGCCTGAATTCTGGCAGGTTGCCGGCCCGGCCGGCGAGGGCACCATGTTCGTCTTCCCGTCGGATCCCCAGGCAAAGCCGGAAGCCAAGGCAGCCGTCGAGAAGATCAAGGCCGGCGGTTTCGTGCCGGAAGGCTTCACGCTGTTCTCTTATGCGGTGATCCAGGCCTTCGCCGAAGGCGTCAAGCGCGCCGGCAGCGACGATCCGGCCAAGGTTGCCGAAGCGTTGAAGAACGGTACGCCGATCAGCACTGTTGTCGGTGACGTCACCTTCGACGAAAAGGGCGACCTCAAGAATGCCAGCTACGACATCAACCAGTGGCATGACGGCAAATACGCGCCGATCGCGCAGTAATCGTCGCCCTGGCGACTGGATAGCATAGAGAAATGGCCGGGTTCGTCCCGGCCATTTTCTTGTTTGCCCTGTGGTTTGCCTTCCAAACCGTCAGCTCACTGCTGCGGTCGAGGCGTCATGCCCCTCGACGAACCGCACCAGCACCGTCCCGTCGGTGACCTGCGCGCCCTCGGTGGCGATCTCGGCGATCACGCCGTCATGCGGCGCGGCGATGGTGTGCTCCATCTTCATCGCCTCGAGGATCAGCAGCGGTTGGCCCTTGATCACCGCATCGCCTTTTGCCACGCGCACCAGCTTGACCAGTCCCGGCATCGGCGCACGCAGGCTGCCGGCGCCTGCCGCCGCATCATCGGTTCGTGCCAACGGGTCCGGCACGGCGAAAGTATAGCCAACGGCGCCTTCGAACACGGTGATGTGGCCTGGCCAGCAGGCGAGGCGTGGCGTGGCGCGAAAATCATGCGAATTGGTGTCGTCATAGGGCTTGTCCAGCGTCACCTGGAGCCGCCCGTCCGGCCGCACCGAAACCTTCGCCACGATATCGTCTTCGCCGAACTTCAGCCGTGTGCGCCGCGCCACGCTGTGGAAATGCGCATAGCCGGCAAGTGACGACCACGGATCGTCGGATGGCGGCGCTGCTCCGGCGCCGGAGGTCGCAACGGCGGCGGCAGCAATGGTTTCCCCGCTTGGCGGCGCAACCTCGATCAGCGCCGGCTGGTGCCTGGCGATCAGGCTGGTGTCGACATCGCCGGCGGCAAAGTCCGGATCGGCGGCCAGAGCCGCAAGAAAGGCTGTGTTGACGGTCGAGCCGGCGATCTCGGTTCGCGACAGCGCCGCGCTGAGCGCTTCGAGTGCCGCCTGCCTGTCCTTTGCGTGGACGACCAGCTTGGCAATCATCGGGTCGTAATAGGGCGAGATGGCGTCACCCGCCCGCACACCGGTCTCGATGCGCATCGTGGCGCCTTCGGGGGCTCTTTCCGGAAAATTCAGATGATGCAGCGTGCCCGTCGCCGGCAGGAACCCTTTCGCCGCATCCTCGGCATAGATGCGCGCCTCGAAGGCATGGCCGGCGAGCGCAATCTCGCTTTGCGTTTTCGGCAGCTTTTCACCCGATGCGACCCGCAACTGCCACTCGACCAGATCGGTGCCGGTGACCATCTCGGTGACCGGGTGCTCGACCTGCAGGCGGGTGTTCATTTCCATGAACCAGAAGCGGTCGGCCTTCAGGCCTTGCGAGGCATCGACGATGAACTCGATGGTGCCGGCGCCCGAATAATTGATCGCCTTGGCGGCTTTTACCGCCGCATCCGTCATCGCCTTGCGCAGAGCCGGCGTCATGCCGGGGGCGGGCGCTTCCTCGATAACCTTCTGGTGGCGGCGTTGCGCCGAGCAGTCGCGCTCGTAGAGATGCACCGCATTGCCGAAATTGTCGCCGAACACCTGCACCTCGATGTGCCGTGGCTTGTCGACATATTTCTCGACCAGCACACGATCGTCGCCGAAAGCGGCTTTCGCCTCGCGCCGTGCGCTGGACAGCGCCTCGGAAAACTCATCGGGGTGTTCGACCCGGCGCATGCCCTTACCGCCGCCGCCGGCGCGCGCCTTGATCAGCACCGGGTAGCCGATCTCGCGTGCCTTGGACGCAAGCAGCACGATCTCCTGTGCCTCGCCATGGTAGCCCGGCACGACCGGCACGCCGGCCTTTTCCATCAGCCTTTTGGCGGCATCCTTCAGCCCCATGGCACGGATCGAGGCCGCCGACGGGCCGATGAAGATGAGCCCCGCCGCCACTACCTGGTCGACGAAATCGGGGTTTTCCGACAGGAAGCCGTAACCGGGATGAATGGCTTGCGCACCCGTTGCCAGGGCCGCGGCGATGATCTTGTCGCCGCGCAGATAGCTTTCGCCGACGGGCGAGGCGCCGATATGCACCGCCTCGTCGGCCATCTCCACATGCAGGGATTTCGCGTCCGCATCCGAATAGACGGCGACAGTGCGCACGCCCAGCTTCCGCGCCGTGCGGATGACACGACAGGCGATCTCGCCGCGATTGGCGATCAGGATCTTGGCGAACATGGAGCCTCCATAGCCAGGGCTTGCTGAAAGCGACGCAGGCGTTCCTTCGCGCTCTCCCGCAAACCTATATGAGTAGGCTTTCCCTTCGCCGGATACTGCCTTGCAGTTCGGCACTTGATGTAGAGCACTCCCTTACCAAGGGAGTGCTCTACGCGCGGAGTGCATTTGCCTACTTCGATGCCGAGATCGCGCAGCCGCCGCTCGCGGTCTTGAGTTTCCATCGCGTCAAGCCGGCCTGGCAGTTGCGCAGCGCCATTTCTTCCGCTGCCTTCTGGGACGGCGCGTTGAGCTTCGTCCCGCAGATGATGTAGAGGTCGACAACGCGAGAATAAAAGGTCGTGGCGTAGGCCGAATGACCGCTCGCCGCGACGTAGGCCTTGTAGGCAACGTTGCATTCGCCCGAGCCCAGGGTCGGCGGAAAACGCACGTCTCCCTTGCTTCCTGCGAGCGATTCCGCCTGACTGGCACCAGTCGTTGCGAATATTAGTAAGCTTGCAAGTATCGAGACAGACGTCCCCCGGCAATATTTCAGTTCCATTTCCACCCTGTCCCCATTGCATTGCGCGGGACAAGCAGTAGCGAATATTCCTCGCCGCCAGTTCGTTGTCGGGGATTCGATTTTGCCTGTGCTGATGAATCGGTTGGTCCATACAGTTCAATCTTTCCGGAGCGCAGCAACGGCCCGCTGGTATAGTTCTGCCATATGCTCGTCGAAGCAGCAGAAGATGGCGACTTCCGGCAGCGTTTTGTCTTCGATGAATGTGCTGACGGTGCCGACAGCGATCTCGGTCGCCTCATCTTTCGGGTAGCGGTAAACACCGGTCGAAATCGCCGGGAATGCCACCGTGCGGCAGTCGTTGGCGGCTGCGAGTTCAAGCGATCTGATATAGCAGGACGCCAGCAGTTCGGCTTCGCCCTTGCCGCCGCCCTGCCAGACCGGGCCGACCGTGTGGATGATGTGCCGAGCCGGCAGTTTATAACCCTTGGTGATCTTGGCGTCGCCAACCTTGCATCCGTTCAGCATGCGGCATTCGAACTCGAGCTCGCGGCCGGCCGCGCGGTGAATGGCGCCATCGACGCCGCCACCACCGAGAAGCGAGGTGTTGGCGGCGTTGACGATGGCATCGACCGTTAGCTTGGTGATGTCGCCGGTATGAACCTGAATTCGCGGGCGTTCGCTCATCTCACATCCTGAACACGCCGAAGCGCGTGTCCTCGATTTCGGCGTTGAGCGACGCGGACAGGCTGAGCGCCAGCACGTCGCGCGTCTTCGCCGGGTCGATGATGCCGTCATCCCAAAGGCGTGCGGATGAGTAGAGCGGGTGCCCCTCATGCTCGTATTTCATCAGGATCGGCTTCTTGAATTTTGCCTCTTCCTCGGCGCTCCATTCCCCGCCCTTGCGCTCGATGCCTTCGCGCTTGACCATGGCGAGCACGGTTGCCGCTTGTTCGCCACCCATCACCGAGATGCGGGCATTCGGCCACATCCACAGGAAGCGCGGCGAGTAGGCGCGGCCGCACATACCGTAATTGCCGGCGCCGAACGAGCCGCCGATGATGATCGTCACCTTCGGCACCCTGGCAGTGGCAACGGCCATCACCAGCTTGGCGCCGTCCTTGGCGATGCCGCCCGCTTCGTATTTTCTGCCGACCATGAAGCCGGTGATGTTCTGCAGGAAGACCAGCGGGATCTTGCGCTGGCAGCATAGCTCGATGAAGTGCGCGCCCTTCAGCGCGCTTTCGGAAAACAGCACGCCATTGTTGGCGATGATGCCGACCGGCATGCCATGCAGATGGGCAAAGCCAGTGATCAGCGTGGTGCCGTAGTTCTGCTTGAACTCATCGAATTCGGAACCGTCGACGATGCGCGCGATCACCTCGCGCACGTCATAGGGCTGCCGCAGATCGGTCGGCACGATGCCGTAGAGTTCATCCGCCGGATGAAGCGGCGGAATCGATCTCTGTAAGTTCAGGCTTACAGTCTTGTTCCGATTCAGGTTTTTGACAATGCGGCGGCAGATGGCGAGCGCATGATCGTCGTCCAGCGCGTAGTGGTCGGCAACACCGGAAAGCCGTGTGTGCACATCGGCGCCTCCGAGATCCTCGGCGCTGACATCCTCGCCCGTGGCCGCTTTCACCAGCGGCGGGCCACCGAGGAAGATGGTCGCCTGGTTGCGCACCATGATCGTTTCGTCCGACATCGCCGGCACATAGGCGCCGCCCGCCGTGCACGAACCCATGACGCAGGCGATCTGCGGGATGCCGGCCGCCGACATGTTGGCTTGGTTGTAAAAAATGCGGCCGAAATGCTCGCGATCGGGAAACACCTCGTCCTGGTTGGGCAGATTGGCGCCGCCGCTGTCGACCAGATAGATGCAGGGCAGATTGTTCTGCAGCGCGATCTCCTGCGCCCGCAAATGCTTCTTCACGGTCAGCGGATAGTAGGTGCCGCCCTTCACCGTGGCGTCGTTGACGACGACCATCACCTCGGTGCCTTCGACGCGGCCGATGCCGGCGATCATGCCGGCCGACGAAATCTCCTCGCCATACATCGACCATGCCGCGAACTGGCCGATCTCGAGGAAGGGTGAACCGACATCCAGCAATTGCGCAAGGCGCTCGCGCGGCAACAGCTTGCCACGGGAAACGTGGCGCTCACGCGCTTCCTCCGAACCGCCGCGCTCGACGGTGGCGGCTTTCTCCGCAATGTCGGCGACCAGCGCCCGCATGCGCTCGGCATTGGCACGAAAGCTTTCGGAGGAGGGCGAGATTTGGGTTTGCAGCGTTGCCATCTTGTTGTCGTTTCCTCACACCTCTTGATGCCGCGAGGGAACCAGTGTATCAGCCCGCCCCCGAACGTTGCGTGTCAAACCCGGCATTCTGCGTTCTTGTTTGGATGACACCCTCAGGAGGCGAAGATGAAAGGCATGGATATGCATTTCACAAGATGTCTCCCTTCGGCTCTCGGCTAACGCCGCCGAAGGGCGGCTTTTCACACCCCGAATTTGAGCAAGAGGAACACGGCGCCTGCGCGCGCCGTGGGTGTCGTCATGTATGTGCGGTTCGTTACGCCGCTGGTCCATCCGAACAGCCGGGTGGAGACCGGCTTCTTCCGGGCGTCCTGGTATTTGCACCAGTACGGCTGCCCGGATTGGATTCGAAGCGAACTGGGAGACCAGTTCGACTGGTTCAACCAGTATTTGCCCATTCCTGGCCGGGTTGGCCGGCATTTCAAGCGTCGGAATCCGATCTGGGGCATCTGCTGGTTCCATCCGGACGCCAAGGAAGCGATCAGCCGCGCGCGCTATTGCGCCTGGTTGATCGAGGAGGGCGGCTTGCCCGTGCGGTCGATCACGTCGGCGCACGAGCGCGAGGTTCTGTGGCGCGATGCACACCAGATCGTTGCCAAGCCAACCGAGGACTTGCCGAAGGCGTTCGGATGACGCGGCGGAGGGGGCCATCATACCCCCTCCGCCATGATCTCGCGGCCGATCAGCCAGCGGCGGATTTCGCTGGTGCCGGCGCCGATCTCGTAAAGTTTGGCGTCGCGCAACAGGCGGCCGGTCGGATAGTCGTTGATATAGCCATTGCCGCCAAGCAGCTGGATGGCATCCAGCGCCATCAGCGTCGCTTTCTCGGCGGCAAACAGCACACAGCCGGCGGCATCCTTGCGCGTCGTCTGGCCGCGGTCGCAAGCGGCGGCGACAGCATAGACGTAAGCGCGCGCGGCGTTCATCGTCGTGTACATGTCGGCCAGTTTGCCCTGCACCAGCTGGAACTCGCCGATCGCCTGGCCGAACTGCTTACGCTCGTGCACATAGGGGATCGCCACGTCTAGGCACGCCGCCATCAGGCCGATCGGGCCGCCGGCAAGCACCGTGCGCTCATAGTCGAGGCCAGACATGAGCACTTCGACGCCGCGCCCTTCCTCATGCAGCACGTTGTCGAACGGCACCTCGACATCCCTAAACACCAGTTCGCCGGTGCTGGAGCCGCGCATGCCGAGCTTGTCCAGCTTTTGCGCCACGGAAAATCCGGCCATCGCCTTCTCGACGATGAAAGCGGTGATGCCGCGCGATTTCCGCTCCGGGTCGGTCTTGGCATAGACGACCAGCGTCTCGGCATCCGGCCCGTTGGTGATCCACATCTTGGTGCCGTTGAGCACATAGCGGTCGTTGCGCTTTTCGGCGCGCAGCTTGAGCGAGACGACGTCCGAGCCGGCGCCGGATTCCGACATCGCCAGCGCGCCGACACGCTCGCCCGAGCACAGTGGCGGCAGGAATTTTTCCTTCTGCGCCGTCGTTGCCCAGCGGTTGATCTGGTTGACGCAGAGGTTGGAATGGGCGCCGTAGGAGAGGCCGACCGAGGCAGAAGCGCGCGAAATCTCTTCGACGGCGATCACATGCGCAAGATAACCCATGCCGCTGCCGCCGAAATCGGGGTCGGCGGTGATGCCAAGCAAGCCGAGTGCGCCGAGTTCGCCCCACAGATGCGCCGGGAATTCGTTCGAGCGATCGATGTCGGCGGCGATCGGCGCGATGCGATCCTGGGCGAAGCGCCGCACCATGTCGCGCAGGGCCTCGATCTCCTCGTCATGCCCGAAGCTGAGCGTGTTCGTGTACATGCTTTTCCTCCTGCCGCATGACCCCGAAAATCGACTTCGATTTTCGGAAAGGATCATGCGCGAAATCAAAATGCTACAGCGTCCTTTGCGCGTCCGAAGGGACGCGCGGCGCTGTAGGCGTCGATCTTCGCGCCGACGAGCCGCATTGTCATCGAAAGATATGTCGCCGTCACTTCAGCGATCGACAGCCGCTCGCCCGGCCGGAACCAGACGATGACGCCGGTCATCATCTGGATCAGCGCCATGGCCGTCAGCCCGGTGTCGTCGATGCTGAAGGCTCCCGTCTCGGCGCCGTCGCGCAGGATGGCGCGCAGCTCCTTTTCGTAAGCCGTGCGCATGCGCAGGATCTGCGTCAGCCGTTCGGGGGAAAGGCTGCGCAATTCCATGTTCGACACATGTGTGGCGTGCCGGCGCTCGATATGAAAAGCGATATGGTTTTCGACATAGGCCGAGAGCCGCTGCGCGGGATCCGCACTGACGGGGCGGGCTGCTTCCCACGCTTCGGTCAAACCTTCCATGTGCTCGCGCATCAGCGTGAACAGAAGCTCTTCCTTGGTTGGAAAGTAGCGGTAGAGCGCGGCTGCCTGCACGCCGACCTCGGCGGCAAGCTGGCGCATCGACATCGCTTCGTAACCAAGGCGCGCGATGAGGTTGATCGCCGCCTCACGGATGGTCGCTTCTGTCTTTTCGCCATCGGATCCAGTGGTGCGCGCCATGTCAGCTCCTCTGCGGAGCAATAATAAAACGAACGTTCAATTAATTCAAGGGCGTCCGAACCAAATCCGCTTTCATGCAACGATCCTGAACCCAACGAAAGCGTTTCCGGCTGCCAACTCCTCGACGTCGACCCTCGAAACCGAAGCCCCGGCCGGCCCTTTCCACAGGCGCTCGATCATTGTCGAGACCGCTTCATCGAGGCCTGCAATTTGGGCCGTTACGGATCCATCCGCTTCATTGCAAACCCAGCCCGCAAGACCAAGGCCTGTGGCCTCGCCCCGAACCCAGATTCTGAAGCCGACGCCTTGCACATTGCCGTAGACGCGCGCCTGCACTTTCCTGCGATGACCAGCCATGAATCTCTCCAAGCCTGTCTCGTTGAATCTGGTGCACGGCTCAGGGAATGCAACCTGAGAATTGCGCGCACGATGCGACAGCTGGCCTCCCTGGCTTTCCGAAATTTACTTGACTAAGTCCACTAATATTGGAAAATGGAGCTGTCGTATCGGGGGCTGGACCAGATGTTGGATGAACGAAGAGCATTGGTGGCCGATATCAGGCGCTTCAATCGCTTCTACACGCGCACCGTTGGCCTTCTCGACGAGACGCTGACACAAAGCGCATTCACTTTGACCGAGGCGCGCGTGCTTTTCGAACTCGGCCACCTTGATCGTCCGGCGGCTTCTGAAACTGCAGGCGAGCGGGGTTTTCTTGCCAGGGCTTTTCATCTGGAGATGGGCCCGACTGCCTCCGACATCGCCAGGCAATTGCGCGTCGATGCCGCTTATCTGACACGAATTCTGCGCAAGTTCGCCGGCGAGGGCCTGACCGAGACCCGGACCGATCCGGCCGACAAGCGCCGGCGGATTCTGTCGCTCACGGCAAGAGGCGAGGCAACCCTTTCAGGGCTCCAGGCGGCGGCGGATCGCGATACGGCACGGCTCATTGAGAATTTGCCTGACCACAGATTGCAGGAACTGGGCAGCGCCCTGCGCAAGGCGGGGGAATTGCTGGGCGATCCCGCCCGTGAGAACAGCCAGGTGACGCTGCGGCCACATCGCGTCGGCGACGTCGGCTGGGTCGTGCAGCGGCAGGCTCAGCTCTATGCCGAGGAGTATGGCTGGACCATCGAGTTCGAGGCCATGCTCGCCGAGATCGGCGCCGATTTCATCCGCAATTTCGTGCCCGGCCGTGATTTCTGCTGGATCGCCGAACGCGGGGATCAGCCGGTCGGCGCGGTGTTCCTGGTTCATCAGGACGACGAAGTGGCCAAGCTGAGGATGCTGCATGTCGAGGCGTCGGCGCGCGGCCTTGGCATCGGCAAACGCCTGGTCGCGGAATGCGTGAACCAGGCTCGCGCTTGCGGCTACATCAGGCTGGTGCTGTGGACCAACGACATTCTCGTCGCGGCGCGCGCGATCTACGAGCGCGCCGGCTTCAGGCTGGTCTCGGAGGAGCATCACCACAGTTTCGGCAAGGATTTGATCGGCCAGACCTGGGAGATGGATTTGTAAGCAGCTTTTGCTGCTGGTTTACAAACGGAATCCTAGTTTCCCCGCGCCGCTGCCAGCGCGCCAGGCAACTCCTCGGCAAAAATATCGAGTTCGTGATCGAGGCCAACGCTGACGCGGATGCAGCGGTCGAGCACCGGCACCATCGGCTTGCGGATGAACACGTCGCGTGACAGCAGGCCTTGCAGCACCTTCAGCGCGAAGGCGCCGTCGCGGCCACAGTCGATGGTGACGAAGTTGGTTGCTGACGCCAGTGGCTTCAGCCCGTTCACCTCTGCTATCCCGGCGATGCGTCGGCGGCCGGCGGCGACCCGCGCCACCACGCTCCTGAGATAGTCCTGATCGGCGAGCGCCTCGACGCCGGCGATCTGCGCCATGCGGCTGACGCCGTAATGGTTGCGGATCTTCTCGAAGTCGCGGATCACCTGAGCTTCGGCCACCGCATAGCCACAACGTATGCCGGCCAGCCCATAAGCCTTCGAAAAGGTGCGCATGCGGATGACGTTTGGCCGCGAGATATCGATCGGCGGCAGCGCCGAGGCCGGTCCGAGTTCGCCATAGGCCTCGTCGAGCACCAGCATGGTGGTTTCCGGCAACGCCTCGATGAAGCGGATGAGCTCACCCGCCTCCCACCAGCTGCCCATCGGATTGTCGGGGTTGGACAGATAGACCAGCGGCGCCTTGTCCGTGCGCACCGCCGCCAGCAGGCCGTCAAGGCTTTCCCTGTCGTTCTCGTAAGGGACCGTCACCAGCCGCCCGCCGACACCGGCAATATGGAAGTTGAAGGTTGGATAAGCGCCGAGCGAGGTGACCACGGCATCGCCAGGCGCCACATACATGCGTGCCACCAGGCTGAGCAGGCCATCTATGCCTTCGCCGACAACGACGTTCTCGGCCTTCACGCCGTGATGCGCGGCGACCGCCACCTTCAGATCATAATTGTCGGGATCGCAATACTTCCACATGTCGCGGGCGATCTCGGCCATGCGGGCGATGACGCGCGGCGAAGGCCCAAAGCTGCTCTCATTGGCACCGATGCGGGCGCGAAAAGCGCGGCCACGCTCGCGCTCCTGCGCTTCGGGTCCGACAAAGGGCACGGTCGACGGAAGCGCGTCGACGAGCGGCGTGAGGGGAGGGCGCTGGCGCATGGTGTTGGCTCGCTTGAAAAGGGCCTACTTGCTAGCGCGCCGGGTGGGCTGGTGCAAGTTGCCGACGGTAGATCCGTGACGCTGGATTCTCTCGTCTCTTTTTGCTAGCGAGGCACAATGAACAATCGTCTGCCGCCAGCCTGGTCCAAGCACCTGAAAGTCCAAACCGGGCCGAAATCCAAATTCCCGCAGCCAAACCTGCAGAAAGCAAGTTCGCTTTCGCGCACACAGGCAGACGATGCATTGCTGCAGCAGGCGTATCAATTTCAGCAGGCCAAGCGGCTCAACGAGGCTCAGGACCTATGCCTTCGGGTTCTGGCGCGCACGCCAAACCATCCGCTTGCCTTGTATATACTGGGGACCTTGTACCTGCGTTACGATGATGAGATGGCCTTGCGATATCTCACGCGGGCCGTCGGCGCGGACCCCAAAAATCCATACTACCACCTCAGCCTGGGCGAGGCCTATGTGAAGGTCAGCGAATATTCGCCGGCAATCAAGCATATGCAACACGCCTTGGAACTGCAGCCCGGCCTTGTCGAAGCACTTTGCGCATTGGGGCGCGCCTACACCGAGTTCGACAAACCCGGCATGGCTTTGCCGCTCTACCAGAAGGCGCTGAAAATCAACCGTGATCACCCCAAGGTGCGGGCCGGACTGGCCATGGCTCTCAGCGGCCTGGGGCGCATGGATGAAGCTGCCACCTACCTGAAGGAAGCTATCGAACGTCACGTCGACGTGCCAGCTGCCTACAACGACCTTGTACAGACGAAAAAGTTCACCGAAGAGCCGGAGGAACTCCGATCCATCCTGCGTGAACTCGGCAATCCCAGGCTTGGTCCGGACGGTACTCACAAGCTCCATCACGCTGCCGGCAAGGTGCTGAACGACCTCAAGCGCTATGGCGAGGCATTCGACCATTTCAACAGGGCGAAACGGGCCTCCGGCTATACCTTCGATATCGATCTGTATCGTCGCTGGATCGACTCCCTGATTGAAACCTTCACGCCGGACTTTATGGCGGCCAAGGTCGGCTATGGAGATCCTTCCGAAGTGCCTGTGTTCGTGGTTGGCATGCCGCGCTCGGGCACGACGCTTACGGAACAGATCTGCGCCAGCCATCCCGATGTTCATGGAGCGGGCGAGCTTAAGAAATTAAGGCGGGTCGCGAATGCGATCGAACTCACAAAGTCATCGGCCGGGAGTTTAGATCAGGCGATGGCGTCGATCACAAAAGGCCTGTCCGAGACGTTGGCCGAAGAGCACCTGACCTATCTGAGGGAGCGGGCACCTGCCGCGCTTCGGATCGTGGATAAGATGCCTCATAATTTTGAACTGATCGGTCTTATCGCCCTTCTGTTTCCCAACGCGCGGTTCATTCATTGCCGCCGTGACGCCATCGACAATTGCGTTTCCTGCTTTGTCCAGAACTTCAGCGAGGGACACGGTTACAACACCGACCTGAAGACACTCGGCCTGTACTATCGCGAATATGACCGCCTCATGCGGCATTGGAACGAGGTTTTCCCTGGCCTGATCTTTGAAAATCAGTACGAAACGTTGGTCGAGGATCAGGAAGCACAGTCCCGTCGCCTCATAGATTATCTTGGGCTGCCCTGGGACGATGCCTGTCTGCGCTTTTTCGACAGGGATGGTTCAGTCAACACGCCAAGCCGCTGGCAGGTTCGCCAGCCGATTTACAAATCATCCGTCAAGCGCTGGAAGAATTACGAAAATGAAATTCAGCCCCTGATCGATGCGTTGGGCGACCTGGCCGACAAATAATCCAGTTCGGAAACTTGCTAATGAGCTTTGCGGGTGCTGAAGCGCGCCCTTTGCTGTTGAGGCCGAACCAAAGTTATGACAGCGAACTGTAGGCCCGCATGCAATGGTCGCACAAAAAACCCGGCGGTTGCCCTCCGGGTTTCAGACGGCTGACAAGCCTCTGGAGCGCCTGAAAGCGCCTCAGATTCGCGGAACGTCACAGATTCAGAGCATGAACAAACCGGAATCAAAAACTCTCGATTCTGGCTGCCGTCAAAAAATCGAGGGGTTTGTAATCAGTCGAAACCCCGGCGGTTGCCCGCCGGGGTTTCGATTTTTTCGATTTCGACAAGTCGAAATTATTAGAACGTGCGCTGGAAGCGGAGGAGGCCGCCGACGCTGCTCTTCTTGTCTGCATTGGTCCAGTTGGAGAAGTCGGCGTCGTCGAACTTGCCCGCATTGAGATAGTCGACTTCAGCCGTGACCGTGAAGCCTGGAACGACATCGTAGGCGATGTTCGCTGCGACGCCGAGGTTCTTCCAGTCGTCATACGAAATCTGGGCGTTGAACGAGGTCTTCTCGTTGAACTTGTAGGTGCCACCGCCCCACACTGCCCAGTTGCCGCCCCACTGCTTGTAGAAGCCGCGACCGCCAGCCGGAATGGCCCAAGTGCCGTCGCTGAGGTTATCGTCGGTGCCGTAACCGCCCATGACCCACAGCTGCACAGCGTCAGACACATTCACGTCCAAGCGGACCTTTCCGGCGACTTCTTCGTAGTTGCTGTCATAAGCAACGACGCCGGTGATCGCGCCCCAACCCTGCGTGTACTTCACGCCGCCGACGACGTGCGGAACGTAGCTGTCGATGGTGCCAACGAGGCCCGAGCCTTCTTCGAGAGAGAGAACGGCCGAGAAGCCGTTGCCGGCGTCGAAGTAGTACTGGACGACGTTGGTGTCGAAATCGCCGTAGGGAACCAGCGTATCCTGGATGACGTTGCCGGCGTAGCCGATGAACGTATCGAAGGCCGATTCGTCTTTACCGACGCGCAGACCACCGAGCTGGATCCAGGCGAAGTTCAGCGAGACGTTCTTATTGCCGGCAGAGTTATTGTTAAATTCATCCGCTTCCGTAGCCGGATCGTCTACCGAGGGGTAGCCGTTACGGTTGCCGAAGTTGAAGCGGGTCTCGGTGTAGGTCTTCAAGGTGCCGAGCTCGGTTTCCTGGCCGGTCCAGGTCTTCAGCGTGAAGCGGGCGTTCTTGTACCAGGTGCTCTTGTCATCACCATCCTCGTGATCGAAGCTCTTTGCGCCATCGAACGAGCCGACGTCGCCGAGGCCGATGTCATAACGGACATAGCCGCCGACGCGCAGGCAGGTTTCGGTGCCGGGGATGTAGAAGTAGCCAGCGCCGTAGACGTCGCAAATCTTGACGTATTCAGCGGGTTCCGGCTCGGCGACGACGACGGCGTCGGCGGCGCGCGCACCGGAAACTGCGATCAGGGCCGCAGCGGAGCCGAGGAGAAGGCTCTTAATGTTCATTTTCTGACCTCCAGTCAGAATCGAACGAAACAGCGGTTTTCTCAACCCGTTTTAACGCCAAATCGCGCCGCGCCGGCAGCGAAGTACCCAGCTATCTGTCTGTTCTAATGGGGTAATTTCTGAGATGCCACCAACGGTGCAGGCAAAGTGGCGGAGAGGATGGGATTCGAACCCACGAGAAGCTTTTGACCTCTACTCCCTTAGCAGGGGAGCGCCTTCGACCACTCGGCCACCTCTCCGTTGCGCCGCTGGATAAAGAAAAGCGCCGGCACAATCAACAAGCCCCAGTCATTATCTCGGAAAAAGAAGCCATTATATGGAAAAATAAGAACGCATCGAACCGCAGCTCTCCATGGATGCGGCGGTTCTGCGGCGGTTTCCTGGCTGGCGAGTCGGGGCCTTGCCATGATTCCGTCGGGCAACCGCCGGATTCGCCCGCAAACAAGGGGTTGCAGGGGGGCGGATAGTTAACGAGAGCTTTCTGAGTGAGGCCAAATCGTGTCATTTGTGCAACAACGCCAGGGGATAGCAGCCGAACAGCCCTTTCGCCGGTACGATCGTGGTTGAACGCCGCCGCCTCATGGGTAATGTCGATTTCGAAGGAGCGGCGCGGTGCGCATCTTTTTCGGTAGTGGGGATGGGGCAGGGAACGCTGTCCTTCAGCAAAGAATACCCAGACCCGTTTTTTAACTTTTGACTGGAGGTCAGAAAATGAACATTAAGAGCCTTCTCCTCGGCTCCGCTGCGGCCCTGATCGCAGTTTCCGGTGCGCGCGCCGCCGACGCCGTCGTCGTCGCCGAGCCGGAGCCCGCTGAATACGTCAAGATTTGCGACGTCTACGGCGCTGGCTACTTCTACATCCCCGGCACCGAAACCTGCCTGCGCATCGGCGGCTATGTCCGCTATACGATCGGCGTGGGTGACCGCGAAGGCGTGCAGAACGTTCCGGATCATTTGGATGCCGGTGACACCAATGACACCTACTACAAGCAGGCGCGCTTCACGCTGAGGACCTGGACCGGCCAGGAAACCGAACTTGGCACCTTGAAGACCTACACCGAGACCCGCTTCAACTTCGCCAACAGCAGCGGCGACTACGCTGATCAGGATGGCGTCTACCCGGCCGGCTACAACCCGGATGGCTGGCAGGCTGGCAACAAGGCGGTTTCGCTGAACTTCGCCTGGATCCAGCTCGGTGGTCTCCGCGTCGGTAAAGACGAATCGGCCTTCGATACGTTCATCGGCTACGCCGGCAACGTCATCGACGATACGCTCGTTCCCTACGGCTCGTTCGACACCAACGTCGTCCAGTACTACTTCGATGCTGGCAACGGCTTCTCGGCCGTCGTCTCGCTCGAAGAAGGCTACGGCGACAACACGATCGACAGCTATGTTCCGCATGTCACCGGCGGCGTGAAGTACACGCAGGGCTGGGGCGCGATCACCGGCGTCGTTGCTTATGACAGCAACTACGAAGAGTGGTCCGGCAAGGTCCGTTTGGACGTGAACGCCACCAACGAACTGTCGCTGTTCATCATCGGCGGTTACGGCTCGAACGACAACACTATCCTTGGTGTTCAGGCGGACCACGACTTCTACAAGCTGTGGGACGGCAACTGGGCGATCTGGGGCGGTGGCACCTACAAGTTCAACGAGAAGACCTCGTTCAACGTCCAGGCTTCGTATGACGAAGGCAAGACCTTCGGCCTGGCCGCGAACGTTGCCTACGACATCGTTCCCGGCCTCACGATCACGGGCGAAGTTGATTACTTCAACAAGGGCGACAGCGACTGGCACGCCAGCGATGACGGCGTCGGTGGTATCCTCCGCTTCCAGCGCACGTTCTAAGGGCTGGTTCCTTACAGGTGAAATCCAGCCCGGGCGCGCAAACGCCCGGGCTGTTTTTGTTTCGTGACTGGGTCAACGCAAACAGAAGGATGGGGGTAACGGTAGCTGAATAGGATCCGCAGGTGATTTCGTGGGATCCGCTGATGGGCGGATGAAATCACAATCGCGTGATTCAAATCTCTTGAAAGGACGCTCCCAAGCGGATAGGGCTGATCTATCCCACTCGGGGGTGTGGCAAATGATGACGAACGAAGCGATTCAAGAGGGTGAGCCCTCTGATCATTTTTCGATGTTTTCTTCTCAAAATTCGACGATACGATACAGTTACAACAAGATCAGAGAAGTAAAGTCGTACAGGGTCGGAGAGCTTTTTTTAGCATACCGGGACATATTGTGGGATGATGGGCGGCATAAATACAATGTCAGCTCTTTCATCGGCGAGATAGATGAGCTTCTCCTTGGGGAGCGATTCAGCGCCTTTGACCAGAGTACCCTGGACAACCTTATCGGCACCTTGCGCCAGCGCGGCAACAGCAACGCAACCATCAATCGAAAGATGGCTGCCCTTAGCAAACTGCTACGCAAGGCTCACAAGATGGGGGATATCCACAGCCTGCCTGAGTTCCGCCGCCAGAAGGAGCGGGCGGGACGGATTCGTTTCCTCGAGAGGGACGAAGAGGCCAGGCTGTTCGCTGCCATCAAGAGCCGCAGCGAGGAAGCCTACAGGCTTTCCGTCTTCCTGGTCGACAGCGGATGCCGTCTCGGCGAGGCGCTTGGGCTGATCTGGAATGACATCCAGGAGCATCGCGTCAGTTTCTGGATCACCAAATCCGGCCGCAGCCGCACCATTCCGATGACCGAGCGGGTCAAGGAAGTCATCAAGCTGCCACCCGCCGAAGGCCGCCGGCCAAAGGGCCCGTTCACCAAGCTCAGCCAGGCACAGTTCCGTGCCATCTGGAACGACGCAAAGGCCGAAGTCGGCCTTGGCGCCGACGACCAGGTGGTGCCGCACATACTGCGCCACACCTGCGCCTCACGTCTTGTCCAGGGCGGCATCGACATCAGGCGCGTGCAGATGTGGCTCGGCCACCAGACACTGTCGATGACCATGCGTTACGCGCATCTGGCCACGAATGATCTCGACGGCTGTGTCATCGTGCTAGAAACGCCTCGATCGACTCAGCCGACCGGCAAATGCGCGGAAAACTCCATGTTTTCTTCACCCGTGACGACGCCTTCGTCGCCGAAGGCAGAGCGGAAACAGAGGGACGAAACGGCTGCGGCAAAGGAATCGCCGAAAGCGCCTCGGAAAAATTCAAAAGCCAAGTAGGCTGGCGAGCCCAGCCTATACTATTGTAATTATCCCAGGACCTTGTTTGGTCTTGGGGTTTACTGTGAGCTATCCTGCCGTTCGGCCCGATCAAGAAAAGCGGCAATGTCGCTGGGCAGGCGGCCGGTCTCGAGGAATGGCGCGTGGCCCTGATCCGCGACGGTGATCGTTTCGATGCCAGGATGGCGCTTTCGCATCTGCTCCAGCGTTTCCTCCGACAAGAGCCTCGAATTGGCGCCGCGAATGGCGAGCAAGGGAATGGCCGCCAACGCCTCGAATTGCGGCCATAGATCAGGCAGCGGCTGCGTCAGGTCGAGACTGGCAACTGTGCCGATCAATTTCGGGTCGAAGTCGGGCACCAAGCCAGCGTCCGTTTCACGGTAGAGAGCCCATACCATCCGGTCCCAATCCGGTCCGGCAAGCGCGGAGAAGTCCTTGACATGCACGCTGCGCTGGGCGGCAGTCGCCTGTGCCGGGGTTTTCGGTGTCGGGTTGCGCTCGAGATAAGACTGGATATGGGCAAGCCCAGCCACCTCGATCACCGGGCCGATGTCGTTGAAAACAATGGCTTTCAGGACAGCCGGTCGCATCATGCCGAGCACATGGATGATCAGCCCGCCGCGCGACGTGCCGATGAAGGCTGCTTCCTCGATGTTCAGCGCCGCCAGCCCGGCAAGGACGTCGCCAGCTTCCACGCCGACATTGTAGTGACTGATATCGGGATCGTAGGCGGATTGCCCGCGCCCGCGATAGTCGAAGGCAATGACTTTTCGCGGAGTTGCAGATCGCGCCGAAAGATGGAGTGCGAGCTCATGAAAGTCCCGGGCATTGCGGGTCAAGCCTGGCAGGCAGACGACCGGCCAGGGGCCGGTATTGGCTTCGCCGTAGATGCGCGCATGAAGTTTCAGCCCATCCGGTGCGCTGTAGAAGAAGTCGGAGAAAAGTTGGTCACTCGACATCTGGGCGCGATTCCTTGCCGTTGCCGGATCGTCTAAGACTGCTACAGGCGAGGGTAGGGATGGTCAAATGGAAGGCGCTCTTCCTTCCCCCCTTGTGGGGGAAGGTGGATCGGCGCGCAGCGCCGAGACGGATGAGGGGTGTTCCAGCGGAGTGAGGCGTTGGTGTTCCCTGGAACACCCCTCATCCGACCTCGCTACGCGAGGCCACCTTCTCCCACAGGGGGAGAAGGGAAGAAAGCCTCAACTCCGCCCGTTCACCAGATCTCCAACAATGTCGTATTTGCCGGAAATACGCATCTTGTAGACCTCGTAATTCTCCATCACGCGCTGCACGTAACTTCTTGTTTCCGTGTAGGGAATCCGCTCGATCCAGTCGACGACGGCATCGATGTCCTTGCCACGCGGATCGCCATATCTGGCCACCCACTGACTGGCCCGGTTGGGGCCGGCATTGTAGCCGGCGAAGGTCAGCACATAGGAGCCGTTGAAGCGATCGAGCTGCTCGCCGAGGAAGGCTGAACCGAGCGTCGCGTTGTAACCGGCGTCGGTGGTCAGCCGTGTCTGCGAAAACTGCAATCCAGCCTTCTTCGCCAGCTGCTTGGCGGTTCCCGGCATCAGCTGCAGCAGCCCGCGCGCGCCGGCGCTGGACACGGCGCCGATGTTGAATTCGCTCTCCTGGCGGGCGATCGCATAGGCCAGCGCCTTGCCTGAGCCGGAAATGTCAGCCGAATCAGGAATGACACCGAGCGGATGCGACAGTGCGCCGACATCGATGCCGCGCGCGCCGGCGATCTTGCCGACTTTCAGCGCCATGAAATGGTTGCCCTGCTTTTCCGCAAGGACAGCGAGCAGCGCGAGTTCCCCCGGGCTGGTCAATTGCCCGGCAAGGTCGCGATAGAGCGTCTCGGCATAGCGGTCGTAGCCCGCTTCCTGCAGCCGCTTGATGGCGCTGACGGCTTCGCGGCCGGCAAAATTCTGCCGGTCGGCTGCACTTGGCGAGGGATAGACGATGTTGAGCGCCTGCCGGCCGACGCGCTCGGCGGCGAGCTGGCCGTAGAATGTCGTGCCGTAGGCTGCGGCGCGCGCAAAATAGTCCTTGGCATTGCCCGGACCGCCGACTTCCGCCGCACGGCCGAGCCAGTAATAGCCACGTGACAGCGTCATCGGCCCTTGGGCAAGGTCGGCGATTCGCGCGAAATGCGTTGCGGCAAGCTTGGGGTCGTTCAGGCCGCGCAGCGCATACCAACCGGCATGGAATTCAGCGTCCGCCGCATTGGTGGCACTTTCGGCGGCGTTTGTGGCGACGATCCGGTAGGCCGTCTTCATGTCGCCCTGGTCGACCAGTTCGCGCGACAACACCCGGCGCTCGACCCACCAGGCATCCGGATCGACGAGAGCTTCGCGATCGGCGGGTGCCTGCATCACAATGGCTGCGGCACCGGCAAAGTCCTCTTGCTTGCGCAGATATTCGGCCTGCGCGAAGAAATAGCCGGCCGAAAATTGTGCCGCCGGCACCGCCTTCAGCAGTTTGGCGGCATTCTTGTCGCCTTTGTCGGCCGCCGCCCAGGCATCGGCGAGCTGCTGGGCGCCGGCGAGGCCGGCGACGCGCAGCGCGGAATTGGCGCGGTCGGCATAGAACATGCGCTCCATGCGAAAACGATGGTCGACAGCCGGGATCAGGCTGCCGAATTCCTTGATCAGCGCCGTCTCGTCCTTGGCCTCCAGGATAGCGGTGCGCCAGAATGGCGACAGCACCGAGCGCGCCGCCTTGGTATTGCCTGACACCACATAGGCGCGAGCGAGAACCATCACGCCTTCGAATGTCTGCGGCTGGCTGCCGTCGAACGCCGCAATGACGATGTCGGGGGCAGGGTTCTCGCGATAGAGCGCGCGCTCGCTGTTCTTGCGCAGGGCGACGGTGCCCGGCCAGTTGGGCAGCATCTTAGCCGCGGCGGCGATATCGCCGCTCGGAACCTTGTCGCCGCCATAAAGCGCGATCGCCCAGGCGAGGATGTGCTGGTCGAGGGAGTGAGCGGGAAGGGCATCGCGCACGCCACGAGCGCCGGGACTATCGCCAGCCGCCAGCGCATCCAGCCCGCTCTTCAAGAGAGCGACGCCGGGCGAGGCGTCCTGTTGCGCCTTGTCCTGCAGGTTAGGCATCGCCGAGCCCGGCATCGGGATGGCCGAAGTAACCTGCACGTCGACGCTGCCGCCCGTCGCCATGCCCGGCATCAGCGCGAGCGTGGCGCCAAGCAGCGCGAAGAGGTGAGGCCGACCGCCCGGCATGATCTTTAAGTCTTTCCTTGTCCCGGCATTCTATCAGCAGGCGAAGATGCCTCGAAGCCTAAACTTAGGTCGTGAAGAGCCCGTAAACAAAGAGTTAGCGAGGCCGTTCGAATTGCGCTTGCTGGCACCATGGCAATGCTTGCCGCGCAACCATGTCGAGACTATGGTGCGCCGCTTCGCTTTCGGTTAGAAGGCGCGCACGACAAAACACCGATGCATGTCGCCCAAAAGTGGATACCGGTTTTGGGGCAACGACATGCATGAACAAAGATGCATGTCGCCCTAAAAGTGGGTACCGGTTTTGGGACAACGACATGCATGAACAAGGAAGTCCCAAGGAGTTGGACGATATGCTGAGAGGCTCGCTTACTGCGCTCGTGACACCGTTCGAAAAGAGCGGGCGTTTCGACGAGAAAGCCTTTCGCGCGTTCGTCGAATGGCAACTCGCGGAGGGCACGACAGGACTGGTTCCCGTGGGCACCACCGGCGAGTCGCCGACGCTGTCGCATGACGAGCACCGCCAGGTCGTCAAGGTGTGCATCGAGGTTGCCAAGGGACGCGTTCCGGTCGTTGCCGGCGCCGGTTCCAACAACACCGAGGAAGCCGTCGGGCTCGTGCAATATGCCGAGAAGGCCGGCGCCGATGCTGCCCTGGTCGTCACGCCCTACTACAACAGGCCGACACAACGCGGCCTGTACGAGCACTTCGCTGCCGTTGCCAGGGCGACCAAGCTGCCGATCATCATCTACAACATCCCGCCGCGCTCGGTGATCGACATGATGCCGGAGACGATGGGCCGGCTCGCGCACGACTTCAAGAACATCGTCGGCGTCAAGGATGCCACCGGCAAGGTCGAACGGGTTTCCGAGCAGCGCGCCACGTGCGGCAAGGATTTCATCCAGCTTTCGGGCGAGGATGCTTCGGCGCTTGGCTTCAACGCGCATGGCGGCGTCGGCTGCATCTCGGTGACCTCGAACGTCGCGCCGCGGCTGTGCGCCGAATTCCAGGAAGCAACACTGTCCGGTGACAGCGCCAAGGCGCTGGATCTGCAGGATCGCCTGCTGCCGCTGCACAAGGCGATCTTCTTGGAACCTGGCGTTTCCGGCGCCAAATACGCATTGTCGAAGCTGGGCAAGGTCGAGAATGTGCTGCGCTCGCCGCTTGTCACGGTCGAGGATGTGACCGCGGCAAAGATTGATGCGGCCATGAAGCACGCCGGCTTGATTAATTAGCGAGCCCGTTTGGAAACTCTACTCCTGCGGCCATCTGAAGGCGCCACCTGCGCTTCCGGTGCTCACGTACTATATGTACGCTCCGCTCCGGTTCTCGGTGACACCGTCATCTGACTCGCAGGAGCGAGTTTCGAAACGGACTCTGGACGTCATGAATCAAGTTAGAAAAGCCGATCCCAACAACAAGACCGTTTCGGAAAACCGCAAGGCGCGGTTTTCCTACGAGATTCTCGATACGATCGAGACCGGTCTGGTGCTGACCGGCACCGAGGTCAAGTCGCTGCGCCAGGGCCAGGCCAACATACAGGACAGCTATGCCTCGGTCGAAGGCGGCGAGATCTGGCTGATCAATTCCTATCTGCCGGAATATTTGCAGGCCAACCGCTTCAACCACGAGCCGCGGCGTCGCCGCAAACTGCTGCTCAACAAGCGCGAGATGGCGAAACTGTCGCAAAGCGTCGACCGCGAGGGCATGACGCTGGTGCCACTGAAGATTTATTTCAACGACCAGGGCCGCGCCAAGCTGCTGCTCGCCGTCGGCCGCGGCAAGAAACTGCACGACAAGCGCGAATCCGAGAAGCAGCGCGACTGGTCGCGCGAGAAGGGCCGGCTGTTAAAAGAGCGTGGGTAGGCTGGGGCCATTCGTTTGAAGAACCGGATTGTCCTCTTTGGTTTGGCCAGCCTGGTCTTGGTATGTTTCGTCGCGGCAGGCGGCTATCTCTATTTCAAGGCATTCTCGCCGGACCGCGATAAATATCCGGTCAGGGGCATCGACGTCTCCCATCACCAAGGCCAGATCGACTGGCGGCGGGTTGCCGCCGACGATGTCGCCTTCGCCGTCATCAAGGCGACTGAAGGCGGCGATCATGTCGACGATGCCTTCGCGAGGAATCTGGAAGAGGCCCGCGCCGCCGGTCTCGCCGTCGGCGCCTATCATTTTTTCACCTTTTGCCGGCCTGGCGCCGACCAGGCGAAGAATTTCATCTCGGTGGTGCCGCACGATCAGCCGCTGCTGCCGCCGGTCGTCGACATCGAATTCGGCGGCAACTGCCCGCAGCGGCCAACGCCCGAACAATTGAGCGCCGAACTGGCCGCGTTCCTTGCCCCTGTCGAGGCAGCGTTCGGCAAGCCTGCGATTGTCTATCTGACCGATGAGGCAGCGGAAGCCTATGCCGGGCGCATTGCTGCCCGTCCGCTCTGGCTTCGCTCATTGCTTCTGGAGCCGGACCGCGGCGACTGGGTCTACTGGCAGTACCACAACAGGGGGCGCGTCGACGGCATCAACGGCGATGTCGACCTGAATGTGCTGCAGGGTGGACCGGCGGTTTTGGCTGCGCTGTCCGCTGCATCGCCGGTCGCTCCGTGAACTCAGTGATTCCCTGAACCACTGAGAGATATCGTTCGCCGTCGTTTCATGCCGCAGCCTGGGAAACCTCCGGCACGAGTGTCACATTGGCATCGCCCCAGATTTTCAGGGCGGTGATCACCGGCTCCAGGCTTCTGCCGCGCGGTGTCAGGCTGTATTCCACCTTCGGCGGCACCTGCGCATAGACCTTGCGGGCAATCAGCCCATCCGTCTCCAGTTCGCGCAGCTGGTTGGTCAGCATGCGCTGCGTGCAGTTGGGAATGCGCCGGCGTATTTCGTTGAAGCGCATCGTACCCTCGAACAGGTGGTAGAGCACGACGCCTTTCCACTTCCCGTCGATATAGCGGAGCGCTCCCTCCACGGTGCAGCCGGGGCTGCAATCGAATCGCTCATGGCGAATGCGCGGCATGACGGTATCCTTTTCGACACTATGTGCTTTATATGTGCATTCTTGCGCTTGGCGCACATAATCCGCATCTCTGCCCCAGACAACGCTCAACAGCAATCGCGGAGACCAAAATGCGCGCCGTCGGCTATCAAATCCCAGCCCCCATCACCGATGAGGCCTCCCTTGTCGATATCGACCTGCCCAAGCCAGAGCCGAAAGGCCGTCAACTGCTGGTCGAGGTGAAGGCGATCTCGGTCAATCCGGTCGACACCAAGATCAGGCGTAGCGCCAAACCCGAAGCCGGAACCTGGCGGGTGCTCGGCTGGGATGCCGCCGGACGGGTGGCGGCCGTGGGTCCAGACGCCAGCCTGTTCAAGCCCGGAGACGACGTTTTCTATTCCGGTGCGCTGGCGCCGCAAGGCACCAATGCCGAGTTCCACCTTGTCGATGAGCGCCTTGTCGGCCACAAGCCCGGCTCGCTCGACTATGCGCAGGCGGCGGCGCTGCCGCTGACGGCGATCACCGCCTTTGAGGCGCTGTTCGACCGCCTCGATGTCAAGAAGCCTGTTGCGGGCGCCGCAAACGCCATCCTGATCATCGGCGGCGCCGGCGGCGTCGGCTCGATCGCGGTGCAGCTTGCGCGCCAACTGACCGATCTGACGGTGATCGCCACCGCATCGAGACCCGAAACGCGCGACTGGGTGCTTGGGCTTGGCGCCCATCATGTCGTCGATCATTCAAAGCCGCTCAGCAGTGAAGTCGCGGCACTCGGCATTGGCGCACCGGCCTTTGTGTTCTCGACAACCAACACCGACAGCCACCTGGCCGAGATTGCCGAATTGATCGCGCCGCAGGGCCGTTTTGGGTTGATCGACGATCCCCAGACGCTCGACATCAATCCGTTCAAGCGCAAGAGCGTTTCGGTCCATTGGGAACTGATGTTCACCCGCTCACTGTTTGAGACGCAGGACATGGCCGCGCAGGGTGAGCATCTGAACGAACTGTCCCGGCTTGTCGACGCAGGCACCATCCGCACGACGTTGGGCGAGACCTTCGGTCCTATCAATGCCGCCAATCTGAAGCGCGCCCATGCGCTGATCGAGACCGGCAAGGCCAAGGGCAAGATCGTGCTTGAAGGGTTCTGAAGGGCGGCGCTATGTCCGCAGGAACGCCGCTATCTGGCTGAAAACGCTGACGAACATCGCTTCGGTCAGCACGCCGGTGTTGGTGTTGTAGCGCGAGCAATGATAGCTCGAAAACAGCGTGAGGCCGCCGGCCGGCAGCTGCCCGCCATGCTTGAACGGATAAGCGGCGACGCGCTCGCCAAGAGCCCGCACCGTCGACTGGTGCGCGATCGATCCCAGCGCCAGCACGGCGCGCAAATTGGGGAACCGGGCGATCGTCGGCACCAGGAATGTCCGGCACGTCGAAATCTCGGCGCCCACCGGTTTGTTCTCCGGCGGCACGCAGCGCACCGCATTGGTGATCGCCGTGCCGATCAGCTCCAGCCCGTCATCTGGCCGCGCCTTGAACTCGCCGCGTGCAAAGCCGTGCGAAATCAGCGTCGAGTAGAGCAGGTCGCCGGCATAGTCGCCGGTGAAGGGGCGTCCGGTGCGGTTGGCGCCGCGCAGCCCGGGCGCCAGCCCGACGATCAGCAACTGAACCGCGGCTTCACCTTCCGGCGGCAGGAAAGTCGGCACCGGCGCATTGAACCAGGATGGCTCGCGCTGCCGCCAGTCGGCGATGAAATCGTGCAGCCGCGGGCAGAGCGGGCAATCGCGGCCGGGTTCGGAGGCGGAAAGGGCGGTCAAGGCGACCGGCCTCAGTAATCATCCTCGTCGACTTCGGCCGGCTCGGGCCGCCGCACCGGCCGCTCGGACGGATCGCGGCCGACCTCGTTCTTCAGCGTTGTCAGGTCGATGAAATGGTCGGCCTGGCGGCGCAGATCGTCGGAGATCATCGGCGGCTGCGAAGCCATGGTCGAGACGATCGACACCTTGCGGCCACGCCGCTGCAGCGCCTCGACCAGCGTGCGGAAATCGCCGTCGCCGGAAAAGATGACGTAGTGGTCGACGACATCGGCGAGTTCGAGCGCATCGACCGTGAGCTCGATGTCCATATTGCCCTTGATCTTGCGGCGGCCGGTCGAGTCCGTGAATTCCTTGGCCGGCTTGGTGACCACCTTGAAGCCGTTATAGTCGAGCCAGTCGATCAACGGACGGATCGAGGAGTATTCCTGATCCTCGACCAGTGCCGTGTAATAGTAGGCGCGCAGCAGATAGCCGCGCTTCTGGAAGCTCGACAGAAGCTTGCGGTAGTCGATGTCGAAGCCGAGCGCGCGCGACGTCGCATAAAGATTGGCGCCGTCGATGAATAGGGCGATTTTTTCACGAGGGTCGAACATGGAAAATATTCCTTCTCGAAATAAACGGCCGTCTAAACGAAATGCGGTAGCGACGTTCGGTCAGGCTCATAATAAACCGGCTGACCTCTACGCCATCGGAGATAGCGCCAGTTTCGCGGCAATCCAAGGGCGTGTTGGCGCACTGCAAGCAATTGTGATCGGGACACCGAACGCATAAGTACAGACAGGTTTTGCCGAATCGGGTGTTCGAACGAAGGATTGGGCGCCCTGCAGCCCGGCCATTGCCATGATGCTTGTATTTTGGCGGCGTTCGGGTTATGGACCGCGCCTGTTTTCCATCAAATCCATCGCATGAAAGGGGCATCCATGGCCCGCGTAACCGTTGAAGATTGCATCGACAAGGTCGACAACCGCTTCGAGCTGGTGCTCTTGGCCGGCCACCGCGCCCGGCAGATCAGCCAGGGCGCGCCGATCACTGTGCCGCGTGACAACGACAAGAACCCGGTCGTGGCGCTGCGCGAGATCGCCGACGAGACGCTTTCGCCCGACGACCTCAAGGAAGATCTGATCCATTCGCTGCAGAAGCATGTCGAGGTCGACGAGCCCGAGGCCGATGGCGAGGCGATTGCCGATCAGACCGGCGCCGCCGTTGCAGCCACCGACGCCGATGACACCGAAGAGAACATCACCTTCGACCGGATGACCGAGGAAGACCTCCTGGCCGGCATCGAGGGCTTGGTGCCGCCGGAAAAGAGCGACGACTACTAAGCGAGCGCTCTGGACCTGCCTGGAATACGTTTCCGGCACTTACGTCCAGCCAGTTTCGTGGCTATCTATGAGGTGCGCCGTACGCTAGTGCGGCGCATCAATCATTTCAGCACCGCGAGATTCCGCCCATGATGCGTCAGTATGAGCTTGTCGAGCGCGTCCAGCGCTACAAGCCTGACGTCAACGAGGCGCTGCTCAACAAGGCCTATGTCTATGCCATGCAGAAGCATGGCCACCAGAAACGCGCTTCCGGCGACCCCTATTTCTCGCACCCGCTCGAAGTCGCCGCCATCCTCACCGAAATGCACATGGACGAGGCGACCATCGCGGTCGCCCTGCTGCACGACACCATCGAGGATACCACCGCGACGCGGGCCGAGATCGATGAGCTGTTCGGACCCGAAATGGGCAAGCTGGTCGAGGGACTGACCAAGCTGAAGAAGCTCGACCTGGTGTCGAAGAAGGCCGAGCAGGCGGAAAACCTGCGCAAGCTTCTGCTGGCGATTTCGGAAGACGTCCGCGTCCTTCTGGTCAAGCTCGCCGACCGTCTGCACAACATGCGCACCCTCGACCATATGCCGGAGGCCAAGCGCCTGCGCATCGCCGAGGAGACGATGGACATCTATGCGCCGCTGGCCGGGCGCATGGGCATGCAAGGCATGCGCGAGGAGCTGGAGGAGCTCGCCTTCCGCTACATCAATCCGGAAGCCTATCGCGCCGTCACCGCCCGGCTCGCCGAAATCTTCGAGCGCAACAAGGATGTGCTGTCCGATATCGAGAAGGCGCTGTCCACGCTGTTCGAAAAGCATGCGATCAAGGCAGGTGTGAAGAGCCGCCAGAAGAAGCCGTGGTCGGTGTTCCGCAAGATGGAGGCCAAGGCGCTATCGTTCGAGCAGCTGTCCGACATTTTCGGCTTCCGCGTCGTCGTCGACACGGTCGAGGATTGCTACCGGGCGCTTGGCGCCATCCACACCACATGGTCGATGGTGCCTGGCCGTTTCAAGGATTACATCTCGACGCCGAAGCAGAACGACTACCGGTCGATCCACACCACCATCGTCGGGCCGTCGCGCCAGCGCGTCGAGCTGCAGATCCGCACCCACCAGATGAACAAGATCGCCGAATACGGCGTTGCCGCGCATTCGATCTACAAGGACACCGGCGGCAAGACGAACGGTGCCGCCCACGCCATCTCGAAGGAGACCAACGCCTATGCCTGGCTGCGGCGCACCATCGAGCAGCTTGCCGAGGGCGACAATCCCGAGGATTTCCTCGAGAACACCAAGCTGGAGCTGTTCCAGGACCAGGTGTTCTGCTTCACCCCGAAAGGCATGCTGATTGCGCTGCCGCGCGGCGCGACACCGATCGACTTTGCCTATGCGGTGCACACCGATGTCGGCGACACCTGCGTCGGTGCCAAGGTCAACGGCCGCATCATGCCGCTGATGACGGAACTGAAGAACGGCGACGAGGTCGAGATCATCCGCTCCAAGGCGCAGGTGCCGCCGGCGGCGTGGGAATCGGTCGTCGTCACCGGCAAGGCACGCTCGGCCATCCGCCGCGCCACCAAGAACGCCATCCGCAAGCAGTATTCGGGTCTTGGCATCCGCATCCTGGAACGCGCCTTCGAGCGCGCCGGCAAGACCTTCACCAAGGAGAGCCTCAAGCAGGTGCTGCATCGGCTGGCGCGCAAGGACATCGAGGACGTGCTGGCCTCGGTCGGGCGTGGCGAGCTTGCCTCCGCCGACGTCATGAAAGCGGTATTCCCCGACTACAAGGACGAGCGCGTCACCACGGCCGCACCCAAGCCGCGCGAGGAGGGCTGGTCGAAGATCCGCAATGCCGCCGGCATGCTGTTCCAGATTCCGGGCCGTGCCGCGCGCAAGGACAAGGACCAGCCGCGCGACGGCGCCGTGCCGATCCGCGGCGTGCGCGGCGACCTGCCGGTGCGTTTCGCGCCGGAAGGAGCGGTGCCCGGCGACCGCATCGTCGGCATCGTCCAGCCGGGCACCGGCATCACCATCTATCCGATCCAGTCGCCGGCGCTGCAGGCTTTCGACGACCAGCCCGAGCGCTGGATCGACGTGCGCTGGGACATTGATGAGCGCACCAAGGAGCGCTTTCCGGCGCGCGTCTCGGTCACCGCCATCAACGCACCGGGTTCGCTCGCCGATATCGCCCAGGTGGTCGCGTCGAACGACGCCAACATCCATACGCTGTCAATGGTGCGTACCGCGCCCGACTTCACCGAAATGCTGATCGATCTCGAAGTCTGGGATCTGAAGCACCTCAACCGGCTGCTGTCGCAGCTCAAGGACAATTCGAGCGTCAGCGATGCAAGGCGCGTGAACGGCTAGACCATGATCCCGAAAAGTGGGAACCGGTTTTCGGACAAGATCATGATCAATCAAAAAGAGGCAGACATGAACACCGATGAAGTGCTTGGCATTTTCCGCGAGGCGGGTGCTGTTCTGGAAGGGCATTTCATTTTGACCTCGGGCCTGCGCAGTCCGGTCTTCCTGCAGAAAGCACGCGTGTTCATGCATGCCGACAAGACCGAGCGGCTGTGCAAGGCGCTGGCCGAGAAGATCAGCGCGGCAGTGCCTGGCAAAATCGACTATGTCGTCGGCCCGGCGATCGGCGGGCTGATCCCGGCTTACGAGACCTCGCGCCATCTCGGCGTGCCGGCGATCTGGGTCGAGCGGGAAGGGGGCGAGTTCCGCCTGCGCCGCTTCGAGATCGCCAGGGGGGCGCGTGTCGTCATCGTCGAGGACATCGTCACCACCGGTCTGTCGATCCGCGAGACCATCGAGTGCCTGCGCGAGCTTGGCGCCGAAGTGGTTGCCGCGGCCTGCATCATCGACCGTTCGGCGGGCAAGACTGATGTCGGCGTGCCGCTGATCGCGCTCGCCGAATACGAGGTTCCGGCCTATCCGGCCGATCGGCTGCCGCCGGAGCTGGCCGCCATCCCGGCGATCAAGCCCGGCAGCCGCAACATCTGACGGGGCATGTCGCCCAAAAGTGTGCAGCGGTTTTGGGGCAACGACATGCATGAAGACAAATTGGAAATGATCGCCGGCATCGATCATTTCGTGCTGACGGTCGCTTCGCTGGAAGTGACCTGTGCCTTTTATCAGCGCGTGCTGGGCTTTGAGCGCATGGATACGCCGGGCCGTCCGACGGCGCTGGCTTTCGGCACCCAGAAGATCAATGTGCATGAGGTCGGCCGCACCTTCGAACCGAAGGCGAAGGCGCCGACATCAGGCTCAGGCGACTTCTGCCTGATCACCGACCGGCCGCTGGATCAAGTCTGTGCCCGTCTCACGGCCAATGGTGTGGCGGTGGAACTCGGACCGGTCGAGCGTGTCGGGGCCCGAGGTCCGATGATGTCGGTCTATTTCCGCGACCCGGACGGCAATCTGGTCGAGGTCAGCGAATACCTGCCGTAGCCGCCGGCAACGCAGCACTTTCGGCGATGCGACTGCCTGTTCCTTAAATTCGCCGCGATTGTCCAATGTTCGAAGCAAGACCTGCCACCCCGAAGGGCGGCAACAAGCGCGCGCCGCACATTCGGTGTTTGGTTGTTCTTCTGCCAGCGCGTCGTTATATAAGGTTGCGATTGCCATAGGGTGATCGTCAAGCGCAAGATGTGGCTGTCACGCCCGGCTGAAGCTGCCGGCGCGGGAGCTGTGGAACGGGAACAGAGTGCTTTTTCGACGCCGCAAGCCTGATGGCCTTTTCGAGCGTGTGCGTACCTACCTTTGGCCGCGCCGCTCGTTTTCGCGCTCGCTTCAGTATTTTTCCAAGCGCATCCTGCGGCTGAAGGCCACACCGCATGCGGTGGCGGCCGGCGTTGCGGCCGGCGTCTTCGCCTCTTTCTTTCCCGTCGGTTTCCATTTCATCATTGCCGCCGTCCTGTGCTGGGTGATTGCCGGCAATCTGGTGGCGGCGGCCCTGGGCGCGGTTTTTTTCGGCAATCCGCTGACCTTCCCGTTGCTGTGGGGCGCTTCCTGGGAAACAGGCAAGCTCATCTTGCATGACCGGTTGCCGGCACACGGCCCGCCGGCGCATCTGGGCGAGATGCTGCACAAGCTTTCCTTCGCGCAATTGTGGAAGCCCGTGCTTGAGCCGATGCTGATCGGCGCGGTGCCGCTCGGGCTGGTGTTCGGGCTCTTGTTCTATGGCATCACGCGCTGGGGCATGAACGCTTTCCGCGAGCAGCGGCGCAAGCGCCTGGCCGAGCGCGCAAACCGGCATGCGCAAGCGTCCCATCCCAGCGCAAGCATCGGTTCCACCGCTCGATGATCATCGGCATCGGCAGCGACCTGATCGATATCAGACGCATCGAAAAGTCGCTGGAGCGTCACGGCCAGCGTTTCATCCAGAGAATCTACACCGACCTCGAGCAGGCCCGCTCCGAAGGGCGCCGGGCGCGTGCGGCGTCCTATGCCAAGCGTTTCGCCGCCAAGGAGGCCTGCGCCAAGGCGCTGGGCACCGGTCTGGCGCAGGGCGTGTTCTGGCGCGACATGGGTGTCGTCAACCTGCCCAGCGGCGCGCCGACCATGGCGCTGACTGGAGGGGCGCAGGCTCGTCTGGACAAAATCCTGCCAAAGGGCCATCGGGGGGTAATCCACCTCACCATCACGGATGATTTCCCGCTCGCTCAAGCCTTTGTGATCATCGAGGCGTTGCCCGTCGAAGAAGCGCCACATTGATTGCATCTGACGACCAGCATGACGTTGCCCAGCGCGCGCCGAGACTCTATACCATCCAACGCACAATCGAGGACGACATGAGCGTGGCTGAAAAATCCGAGAAGAAATCCGGCGGGCTTGGCGAGACCGTCAGCGTCATCGTCCAGGCGCTTTTGCTCGCCCTGGTCATCCGTACGCTGCTGTTCCAGCCTTTTTCGATCCCGTCGGGATCAATGCGGCCGACGCTTCTGGAAGGCGACTATCTGTTCGTGACCAAATGGTCCTACGGCTATTCGCGCTACTCGCTGCCTTTCGGCCCGGACATCTTTTCGGGCCGCATCTGGGGCTCCGAGCCCAAGCGCGGCGACGTGGCGGTGTTCAAGTTCCCGCCTGATCCGTCTGTCGACTACATCAAGCGCGTTGTCGGCCTGCCGGGCGACAAGATCCAGGTCAAGGACGGTCAGCTGTTCATCAATGGCGTCGGCGTGCCGCGCGTGAAAACCGGCCAGATCGACAATCCCGACATCACCGAGGAATCGCGGCCTATCGATGTCTATCGCGAGACCTTGCCCAACGGCGTCAGCTACGACACGCTCGACCTGAATTCGAACTCGATCGGCGACAACACGCGCGAATTCGACGTGCCGCCCGGCCACTATTTCATGATGGGCGACAACAGGGACAATTCCGCCGACAGCCGTTTCACCGTCGGCTACGTTCCCGAGGAAAATCTGGTTGGCCGCGCCAATCTCGTTTTCTTCTCGATCGCCGGCAAGGCGAGCCCGCTCGAAATCTGGAAATGGCCGTCGCTGATGCGCGCTTCGCGCCTGTTCCACTTCGTCAATTGATGGCTTTGAAGCGCCCGACTGGCGAAACACTGGCCGGTTTGGTCAAGGCCAAGACCGGCCATGTCTTCAGAGATCTTCGCTTGCTTGAGACCGCCTTGACGCATTCCAGTGCGGTCAAGGCGGCAAGCAACAATCAGCGTCTCGAATTCCTTGGCGATCGCGTGCTTGGGCTTGTCGTCGCTGATATGCTTTTCGAGAAATTTCCCGACGCGCCGGAGGGTGAAATCGCGCCACGCTTCAATGCATTGGTCGATGCGCGGACATGCTCCGAGATCGGCATTGAAATGCAGCTGGAGGATCTGGTCCGGGCCGACGCTGCCTTGAAGATGCGGTCGCGTGGCTCCGGAGGAAACTATCTGGCGGATGCGGTCGAAGCTCTGATCGCGGCGGTTTATGTTGACGGTGGCATCGACGCCGCGCGGCGGTTTGTCCTGCGTTACTGGGAGCCGCGCTCGCGCAGTGTCGTGGCAAAACCGCTCAATCCGAAATCCGATTTGCAGGAATGGATTGCCAAGACCAGCGATGCGCGCCCCGAATATGTGATCGAGAAGCGCGAAGGTCCGGACCACCAGCCTGTCTTCACGGTGTCCTTGCAGGTCCGCGGCTTTGCGCCGATAAGCGGCACTGGCGGTTCCCGCAGGGCCGCGGAAGAAGCGGCGGCTTCGGCATTTCTTTTGCGCGAAGGCGTCTGGGCCACCGCATCGGCCCAAGAATCGGAACCGATTCTTGGAAAGCACGATGCGTAGATTCAACATTCTAGAGCGTCCTTTGCGCGTCCAGGAGGACGCGCGGCGCTCTGATGAAGGGAGCGCGGCATGACCGCCACCGAAGAGCCGGCAAAGGAAGCCGGCCCCACGCATTCCGGCTTCGTCGCGCTGATCGGCGCGCCCAATGCCGGCAAGTCGACGCTGGTCAACCAGCTGGTCGGCGCCAAGGTGTCGATCGTCACGCACAAGGTGCAGACGACGCGCGCCATCGTGCGCGGCATCGCCACGCATGACAATGCGCAGATCGTTTTCGTCGACACGCCCGGCATCTTCAAGCCCAAGCGGCGGCTCGACACGGCGATGGTGACCACCGCCTGGGGCGGCGCCAAGGACGCCGATATCGTGCTGCTTTTGATCGACGCCGAGCGCGGCATCAGGGGCGATGCCGACGCCATCCTCGAACGGCTGAAGGATGTGCGCCAGCCGATGGTGCTGATCCTCAACAAGGTCGACCGGGTCAAGCACGAAGCGCTGCTGGCTTTGTCGGCGGCAGCGAATGAAAGGGTGCCGTTCAAGCGCACCTTCATGGTTTCGGCGCTGACCGGTTCCGGCTGCAAGGACGTGCTCGATTATCTGGCCGAGGCTCTGCCGGTCGGCCCCTGGTACTATCCGGAAGACCAGATATCCGACCTGCCGATGCGCCAGCTCGCCGCTGAGATCACCCGCGAAAAACTTTATCTCAGGCTGCATCAGGAACTGCCCTATTCCTCGCATATCGAGACCGAGAAATGGGAAGAGAAGCCGGATGGCTCGGTGCGCATCGACCAGACCATCTATGTCGAACGCGACAGCCAGAAGAAGATCGTGCTCGGCCACAAGGGCGAGACCATCCGCGCCATCGGCCAAGCGGCGCGCATGGAGATAGCAGGCATCCTCGAACAGAAGGTGCACCTGTTCCTGTTCGTCAAGGTGCGTGAGAACTGGGGCGACGACCCCGAGCGCTACCGCGAGATGGGGCTCGAGTTTCCGCGCTAGGGCATGATCACGAACCGAGGTCCGCGCAGTGAAAGCTGCGGACCGGTTTTCGGAAGATCATGCTCAAACAGATCCGGGTCCATGGACAGCAAGCCGAACATCGACACGGCACTTGTCGGCCGATTGATCGCCACGCAATTTCCCCACTGGAAGGATCTTGCGATCAGGCCGGTTGCATCAGGCGGCTGGGACAACAGGACCTTTCATCTGGGCGACGAGATGACCGTGCGGCTGCCGAGCGCCGCGGCCTATTCCCTGCAAGTGGAAAAGGAACATCGCTGGCTGCCGAGGCTGGCACCCTTGTTGCCGCTGCCGATCCCCACGCCATTGGCGATGGGGGTGCCCGCCGAAAATTATCCCTTGCATTGGTCCGTCTACCGCTGGATCGAAGGCGAAACGGCAAAGCGGGAGCGTATTGCCGGCCTGTCGCAATTCGCGGCCGACCTAGCCATGTTCCTGATCGCGTTGCAACGGATCGATGCCACCGGCGGACCTGCGCCGGGACAACACAACTTCTTTCGCGGCGGATCACTCAGCGTCTATGACGGTGAAGCCCGGCAAGCGATTGCTGCCCTCGACGGCAAGATCGATACGGACGCAGCCAGCGCGGTGTGGGAGGCAGCACTTGCCGCGCCATGGCACGGTGCGCCGGTCTGGTTCCACGGTGACGTCAGTTGGGGAAATTTGCTGGTCAGGCAAGGCCGGTTGAGCGCGGTGATCGACTTCGGAACCTCGGGCGTCGGCGATCCCGCCTGCGATCTGGCGATTGCGTGGACATTGTTTGAAGGCAAAAGCCGGGAGGCGTTTCGTGCCGGCCTTCCGGCCAATGAGGCGATGTGGGCGCGCGGTCGTGGCTGGACGCTGTGGAAGGCGCTGATCACTGTCGCCGGACAGATCGACGTCAACCCTGTCGAGGCTGAAAAATCCCGACATGTGATCGATGAAGTGCTTGCCGATCACGCGCAGCGGGCTTGAGCGACCCAAGCCGGTTCTTCGCCACCAGCGGCGCGCTGCTGAGGATTCGTCTTCAACGGTTGGCGGTTGTCACAATCGGAACGCGACAGCGCGCCTCGGTGCGTTTCGATCGCTTCGGCAAGAAGCCAAGCGGCCTGGCCGGTGTCGCCCGGCGTTTCGTCATAACGCCAGAGCACGATTTGCCGGATTGGAGTCATCTGATGATCGGCGGACGGAAAACAATCAGGCAGTTTTCACGGAAAATGGGGCACATATTTCGTATTCTTGGCGGTATAATAGAAGAATGACGCGCCGAAACATAATTAGCCAGGAAATAATCTCGATATATATTGAATATATGACGTTGTGCCGATTGTGCCACTCGCTATCCAGATAAGTGTTATTTGTGCAACACAGCATTAATCTGTTCACGGAATCGGCGTTATTTCGGAAATCGTCATTGAAGGCGGAAGATCGATGGGTATGTTCGCCCTCGAAAAAGGGACGCGGTGCGAGCCTTTTTCGTTGTGGGGGTGAGGCGGGAAAACATTGCCGCCAGCCACAAATCCGAAGCCATTTAAAACTTTGACTGGAGAGGTCAGAAAATGAACATCAAGAGCCTCCTTCTCGGCTCAGCCGCGGCACTGATCGCGGTCAGCGGCGCACGCGCCGCCGACGCTGTCGTCGTCGCCGAACCGGAACCGGCCGAATACGTCAAGATCTGCGACGTCTACGGCGCCGGCTACTTCTACATCCCGGGCACCGAGACCTGCCTGCGCATCGGCGGCTATGTCCGTTATGACATCGGCGTCGGCGATGCCGGCTCGCTCGACGGCGTCAACCACGTTCCGGACCACCAGAGCGCCGGCGACACGCACTCGACCTACTACAAGAACACCCGCTTCACGCTGAAGACCTGGACCGGTCAGGAGACCGAGCTCGGTACCCTCAAGACCTACACCGAGACCCGCTTCAACTACGGCAACAGCAGCGGCGACTATCTTAATCAAGCCGCCTCCAATGCGGACGACTGGCAAGGCCGTAACAAGTCTCTCTCGCTGCGTTTCGCTTGGATTCAGCTCGGCGGCCTGCGGGTCGGCAAGGACGATACGGGATTCGATACGTTCATCGGCTATGCCGGCAACGTCATCCAGGATACGCTGGTTCCGTATGGCGGGCAGGAGAGCAACGTCGTTCAGTACTACTTCGACGCAGGCAACGGCCTCACGGGGTTGGTCTCTCTCGAAGAAGGCGCCGGCAAGGTCGGCACCATCGACAGCTATGTTCCGCATGTCGTCGGCGGCTTGAAGTACAAGGGCGACTGGGGTGCGGTCACCGGCGTCGTCGCCTATGACAGCAATTACGAGGAAGTGGCCGGCAAGGTCCGTTTGGACGTCAATGTCAGCAAGGAACTGACGTTGTTCATCATGGGCGGCTACGGCACGGACGACAACCTCAACGACAATGCGGGCAACGCCATCGATGCCAGCGGTCGCGGCTTCTACAAGCAGTGGGGCGGCAACTGGGCAGTCTGGGGCGGTGGCACCTACAAGTTCAACGATAAGACTGCGTTCAACGCCCAGGTTTCCTATGACGACTGGAAGAACCTCGGCATCGCCGCTAACGTTGCCTATACTGTTGTGCCCGGCTTTACGGTCACGGCTGAAGTCGATTACCTCAATGCTGGAAAGTTCGGCGACGCCGACTTCAACAACTGGACCAAGGCCAGCAAGAAGAGCAACATCGGCGGCATTCTCCGCTTCCAGCGCTCGTTCTAACGGATCGACTGACCTTACCAGACCGCCCGCAGCACATCGCTGCGGGCGGCTTTTTGTATGCTTGTGAGGTGTCGGCCTGCCGGTCACCAAACCCATACCTTGATTTCGCCATCCAACCGGTGAAAGCTCCTTGTATGGAATGGCGCGACGAGGGAATCATTCTCGGCACCCGCAAGCATGGCGAAACCAGCGCCATTCTCGAGGTGATGACGCGCGCGCATGGCCGTCATCTCGGCCTTGTTCGTGGCGGCCGTTCGCGCAAGCAGCAGCCTGTGCTCCAGCCGGGCAATCGTGTCGACCTGTTGTGGCGGGCGCGCCTTGACGAACATCTCGGCACGTTCCAGGCCGAGGCGATCGAGATGAACGCGGCCCGGCTGATGGACAGCGCCGTCGCCGTCTATGGGTTGCAGACCATGGCCGCGCATCTGCGCCTGTTGCCCGAGCGCGACGCCCATGAAGGTCTTTACGAAACGCTTGCCGTGATGATCGTCCATCTCGACGATGCCGACGCCGCCGGCGAACTGGTGGCGCGCTTCGAGCTTCTGGTGCTGGAGGAACTCGGCTTCGGCCTCGATCTCAGTCAATGCGCCGCAACCGGCACGCGGCAGGACCTGGCCTATGTCTCGCCGAAGTCGGGTCGCGCGGTATCCCGCGAAGCGGGTGCGCCATGGCGCGACAAGATGCTGGCTCTGCCGGCCTTTCTGCAGCGCGGCTCCGGCCTGCGCGCCGATCCGGCGGCGGTCGACGACGCCTTCCGGCTGACCGGTTTCTTCTTCACCCGCCATGTCTATGAGCCGCGCGGCATCGAGCCGCCGGACGCCCGCGCCGGCTTCCTCGCCGCCTTGCGCAAGCACCACGCGCGCGGCAAGGCCATTGCCGGCGAGGACGCGGCCAGAGAAATCATCACATGAGCGAGGTCGAACTTTATCCCGGCCGGGTCTCGCCGCTCGGCCTCGGCACCATTCCGCACGCCGACATCCTGAAATACACCGGCCTGGAACTGCTGCAGCGCATCGTCGACGGCAAGTATCCGGCGCCGCCGATCTCCTTCCAGCTCAGCTTCGCACTGACCGAAGTGTCGGAAGGCCGTGCGGTGTTCCGTGGCGTGCCCAACGAGCGCCACCTCAACCCGCTGGGTAGCGTGCATGGCGGCTGGGCGGCGACGCTGCTCGATTCGGCACTGGCCTGCGCCGTGCAGACGCTGCTCGTTAGGGGTGAAGCCTATACGACGGCGGAATTCAAGGTGAATTTGACGCGGCCCATCACGTCGAAAACCGGCGAGGTGGTCTGCGAGGGCAAGGTCGTCCACAAAGGCCGCACATTGGCCGTGTCGGAGGCGACGTTGAAGGATGCCGGCGGCAAGCTGCTGGCTTTCGGCACCGAAACATGCTCGATCTTTCCGGCCGCCAATCTGGCGGCGCGTTGAGTTTTCTGACCGTAAGTTTTCTGGTCGTTTGACCGCCGCATTTGAATGTCAGTGAGACTGAACGTCAGTGAAAACCGGCCTGGTTTGGGGGAACCGCCATGTTTGAGAGCCTGATCGGCCTAGTCGCCATCATCGCCTTGTTCGTCATCATTTCGCGCCAGCAGAGCCGCATCGGCCTTGTCGAGCGCGAGCTTGGCGCGCTGCGCAGCCTGATCCTTTCCGGCGCCGTGCCGCCTGCGGCCAAGCCGTCCGAGCAGGCCGCGCCAGACGGTGCACCCGCCGATCTGATTCCAGCCGTTGCGGCAGCGGCCGACATTCCCTCGCCAGCGATAAGCGAGCCGGTCGCCGCACCGGCGCCAGCTATGGAAGCGGAAGCCCCAATCGGTGAGGTTGTGTCCGGGCCATGGGCGCCAAGCGAGGCGGCACCGAAGGCAGCGGAACCTGCGGAGGCGACTGCCGCGGCGAAAGCCGCCCGCCAGTCCGATGTCGAAACCGCGCTCGGCACCCGCTGGGCGGTCTGGGTCGGCGGCATCGCACTGGCGCTGGGCGGCCTGTTCCTGATCCGCTACACCATCGAGGCCGGAATTTTCGGTCCCGGCGTGCGGCTGACCATGGCCGCGGTGCTCGGCCTTGTGCTGGTCGCCGGCGGCGAGTTCATCCGCCGCACCGGCTTCAAAGTGCCGGTACAAGGCGTTGCCGGTGCCTATATTCCAGCGATCCTGACTGCCGCCGGTGCCTTCATCCTGTTCGGCACCGTCTTTGCCGCGCATGGCATTTACGGCTTCATTGGCCCGGCACTCGCCTTTACGCTGCTCGGCGCCATCGGCGTGGCGACGATCGCGGCAGCCCTTGTCCATGGTCAGGCGCTGGCTGGCATCGGCCTCGTCGGCGCCATGGTGACGCCGGTGCTGATCGCCTCGCAGGCGCCCAATCCCTGGGCGCTGTTCGGCTATCTCGCGATCGTGCTCGCCGCCACCGGCGTCATCGCTCGCATGCGCGACTGGAAGTCGCTGATGGCGGCGGCCTTTTTCGGCACCGGTGTCTGGACCATCCTTTACATGACCGATGCACCGGGGGCGAACCTCTCCGCCATCCTGTTCATCGATGCCGTCACGCTGGCCGTACTCGCCCTTGTCTGGCTCGCTCGCCGTGGCGATGAAAACGGGCCAGCCAGGGCTTTCGACTGGCCGTCCATCGTGCCTGGCCTGTTCGTCGCATTTTCGGCGCTGGGCCTGTCGGTCGACCCGGTCTTTGCCGCCGCCGGCTATGCCTTGCCGGGCGCGGTGGTGATCGCCGCAATGGTGGCCGTCGCGCTCTATCGTCCGCTGGCGCTGGCGCTTCTCTATGCGGCCGGACTGGTCGCGGTGCTGATCTATCTCGGCATCATCCCGCCAACCTCGATCGCTTCCGATTTTTCGGGCGGTGCCCTGGGCGTCGATGGACTGCCCGTGGCCACGTCCAATGCGCTGACATTGCGCATCGGCATCGCACTTGGCTTGGTCTTCATCGGCGCCGGCTTCTGGGCCGCCCGCAGGTTCGCCGCCGGGACGCAAATCCGCGCGGCCTCATGGGCAGCGTGGGGTGTCATCGTCCCGCTGGTCATCCTGCTGGCACTCTGGTTCACCTTCGGCAATCTTGACCGTGACCTTGTCTATGCCGCCGTCGCGGCACTGCTGGTCGTCGTTTTCGCCGCCGGCGGCGAGTGGATCGCGCGGGCCGAAGAGCCGCCGCTCAAGGGCGGTATCGCGGTGTCGTTTGCCCTGGGTGGCGCGGCGATTGCCGGGCTCTTGATGCTGCATATGGCTTTCGATTCCGGCTGGACCACCATCCTGCTCGGTGCGGCGGCCATCGTGCCGGCGCTGGTCACGCGCTGGCGCTCCTATCCGGTGCTCGGCTGGATTTCGGTTGGCGCGGTGATCGCGGTGCTTGGTCGCGTTGCCTTCGACCCGACCATCGTCGGTGCGGAGTTCCTCTCCACGACACCGGTGTTCAACTGGCTGTTGCCGGGCTACGGGGTGCCGGCGCTGGCCTTCGGCTTTGCCGCCTGGCAGCTCGCCCGCACCACCCCCGCGCTACCAATAGCTGGCAATGGCCGGCCGCGCCTCGCCATGGAAGCGGCTGCGGCGCTGTTTGCGCTGCTCACGCTCGCCATGCTGGTGCGCCATGCCATGCATGGCGGCGTCATCGACACGGGTGCCATGACGCTCGCTGAACAGGCGATCTACACGCTCATCGCCATCGGCGCTGGCGCCATCCTGGTCGCCATCGACATGCGCTCGCCAAGCTCGGTGCTGCGCTATGGTTCGATGGCCGCCGGCGTGGCCTCGGTTGCCTTCATCGTTGTCCGGCATTTCGTGGTGCTGAACCCGCTTTTGTCAGACGAATCGACCGGCCGGATCCCGGTGTTCAACCTGTTGTTCCTCGCCTATCTCCTGCCGGCGGTCGCCGTTGGCGGGCTAGCGCTCTATGTCAGGGACAAGCGGCCGAAATGGTATGCGCAGATGCTGGCCGTGGTGGCCGCCGTGCTTGCCTTCGCCTATGCCACGCTGTCGGTGAGGCGCCTGTTCAAGGGCGAATTCATCGGCCTGTGGAGCGGGCTTGGCCAGTTGGAAACCTACACTTACTCGGCGCTCTGGCTGGTCATCGGCGTGGCGTTGCTCACCGCCGGCGTCTGGCTGAAATCTCAGGTGCTGCGCATTGCCTCCGCCGCGCTGATCGCGATCGCCGTACTGAAAGTCTTCATCTTCGACATGTCGGAGCTTGAAGGCGTGCTACGGGCGCTGTCCTTCATCGGCCTCGGCGCCGTGCTGATCGGTATCGGTCTGTTCTACCAGCGGCTTTTGACGCGGGCGGCGAAGGGGACATGAGGGTTTGGAGTGTCAGAATACTCAAAATGGAATATTTGAATGTTCCACAGGAGATATTCAAAATGCCGCTTTATATCCGTGATGACAAGGTGGACGCGCTCGCGACGCAACTGCAGCGCGAGACCAATGCCTCGAGCAAAACGGAAGCGGTGCGGATCGCGCTCCTGCACGAGCTTGAGCGCAACCGCGCCCGCAAACCACTACGCGAGAGGATTGCCGTTTTCCAGGCCCAGGCAGCTGCGCTGGGGCCGTCCGATCCCAATTTCAACATGAAGGCGTTCATGGACGAGGCGTGGGAAGACTGATGTTCGTTGATGCACCGGTGATCGTTGCGGTTTTCGGCAAAGAGCCGGGTATGACGTAAGCCGGAGTTTCGACGATCGATAGCCGGGAATAAATCGGCACCCTCCATCGTTATCTCATTGCTTGGGTGACCGGGGCGGGAGACCGCTTCGCGCTGGCCGCTTGCGCCGCGCCCGGAAGGCGCGTTCAATCAGGATCAACAAGGGCGACCTCGAAACCAGCGGTCATGGACGAAAAGAAGGCAGCAATCCTTGGCGAAATACCGCGCCTGCGCCGCTACGCACGCTCGCTTTTGCGCGATCGCGACGCTGCCGACGATCTCGTCCAGGATTGCCTCGAGCGGGCGCTTGTGCGGCTCGACAATTGGCAGACAGGAGAAAGCCCCCGGAGGTGGCTGTTTACGATCATGCATCATTTGTTCATCGATCAGATGCGCAAGGTGAACCGTCGAGGCGAGGCGGCGATGCTGCCGCTGGAGGCGGGCGAGGCCGTTGCCCAGCCGGCCGAGCAGGTGGAGAGCATTGCCTCGCGCGAGATCATCGACGCATTGCAGGCGATCAGCCCCGACCGTCGCGCAGCCCTTGTCATGGTTGCCATCGAAGGTTTTTCCTATGCCGAAGCAGCCAACATTCTGGGCGTGCCTGCCGGCACGCTGATGTCGCGCATCGCGCGCGGGCGTGAGGAATTGCGCGGGTTGCTGGACGACACGGCGCGTCGCCGCGCGATAAGGATCGTCGAGAAATGATCCGCCGAGACTTTTCCGAACGTGACATCCACATGGCGCTCGATGGCGAGCTGCCCAGCGACGAGCGCGCCGCTTACGATGCCTGGCTCGACGCCAATCCCGAGATGAAAGCCAAGAGCGCCCGCTTCACCGCCGACCGGACGGCCTTGCGGGCGGCCTTCGCCGGCGTGCTGGATGAAGCCGTCCCGGCGCGGCTGCGCAAGGTTGTGCTCGGCGAGGCGCCGGTCAAGGCAGCCGTGCCACGCTCACGCTGGTGGCTTGCCGCTGCTGCTGCCGTGCTTCTGGTCGCCGGCGGGCTTGGTGGCTACCTTGCCGGCGTCGACGGCATCGGGCAGGAGGACCCTGCGGAAGATCGGCTGGCCGAGCAGGCAATCGCGGCCCATGTCATCTATGCCGCCGAAAAGCGGCATGCGGTCGAAGTGCTGGCCAGCGACAAGGATCATCTGCAGACCTGGCTGTCCAACCGGGTAGGGCTGAAGCTGGTGGCGCCGGACCTGACCGCGAACGGTTTCCAGCTGGTCGGCGGCCGGTTGCTTCCGGCCGGCGAGAGCAAGGCCGCGATGCTGCTGTACGAGGACGACAAGGGCGAGCGCATATCGCTGTTCGTCACAGTGGAATCGGCGGAGAATGCCAAGGGAACCTATGCATCGGCGCAGGACGGTCCCCGGGCCGTCTACTGGCTGGACAAGGGCTATGGCTGTGCCGTCGTAGGCTCGCTGCCGCGCGAGCAACTGGCTGTCGTGGCAAAGAGCGCCTATGGCCAGCTTCTGGCAGGCCTGGCCAGTTGAAAGGTGCTGTTTTTGGTGGTGACGCCAGTCTGTAATAGCGATCCTGTTCAAAGCGTTTGCATCGCCGGGCTGCTGCCGAATCTGTCACAATTCGGCCCTATTCAAGGTGCGATAGCGCTTTGTGGCCATTAGTATTTCAACTGATGTCCTGAACGTTTTTCAGTAGGGCATTTCCCACCACCAATCGAGGTTTTCTCAAGCCGCATGCCTGCCGAGATCCGAACGGCCCGCGCGTCTGACGTCGATGATCTCGCCGCCATCGAGAAAGCTGTATTCTCGAGCGACCGTATTTCCCGCCGCTCCTTCCGCCTGTTCATCGAGCGTGAAACCGCGGAGACGCTGGTCGCCGAAGTCGATGGCCGCGTGGCCGGCTATGCGATCGTGCTGTTTCGCAAGGGCAGCGGCGTGGCGCGCCTCTACTCGATTGCGACCGGTCCGTTTTTCGGTGGACTGGGTGTTGGCCGCACGCTGCTCGGATCCGCCGAAGACGCCGCCTTCGAGCACGACCGCATGATGCTGCGTCTTGAGGTGCGAGAGGACAACAGCCGCGCGATCCGCATCTACGAACAGGCCGGCTATCGCAAGATCGGCCGTGAACCCGGCTACTATGAGGATGGCGGGACAGCACTTCGCTACGAAAAGACCTTGCGCGGCGACATTCCGATCGCCACCAAGGTGCCGTTCTACCAGCAGACCTGCGAATTCACCTGCGGCCCGTGCTGCCTGATGATGGCGATGGCCAATTTCGATCGCGGCTTCGTGCCGGATCCGGTCATGGAAATCCGCCTGTGGCGTGAAGCGACGACCGTTTTCATGATGTCGGGTCCCGGTGGTTGCGAGCCGTTCGGCCTCGCTGTCTCGGGGCACGAGAGCGGGCTTGCGGCGGAGATATACGTTTCCTTCTACGGCGCGCTGTTCCTCCAATCGGTGCGCAGCGAGGACAAGCGCCGGGTGATGGAACTCGCCCAGGTCGACTTTCGCCGGCGCGCGGAACTTTACGGCATCCCGGTGAATTACCGTCCGTTCACCATCGATGATATCAGGGCTGCGATCGCTGAGGGAAAACTGGTGCTGGTGCTGATCAGCGGCTTCCTGATGTTCGGCAAGAAGGTGCCGCACTGGGTGCTGGCGATCGGCGATGACGGCGATCATATCCTGATCCATGACCCCTGGGTCGAGGACGAAAGGCAGGAGACCATCCTTGATGCCGCCAACATTCCCGTGCCTTACGGCTTCTTCATGAACATGGCGCAGTTTGGCCGCGACGGACTGCGTGCCGCCATCACTCTGGGAAAGCGCTGATAACAATGACCTGGGTTATTCTTACAGGCAGGCAGAGCGATCTCGACCAGGTGGCGACACCACACAAGATCATCACCAATCGCGACTATCTCGCGCATCCGTCGCTGTTTCGCGGCCAGCGGCCGAAGGTCATCAACCTGTCGAACAATTACGCCTACCAGAGCCGCGGCTACTATGCCTCGCTGCTGGCAAGCTCGCGCGGCCACAAGGTGATCCCGACCGTCGAGACGATGATCGACCTGTCGGAGCGCAAGCTCTATGAGCACGCGCTGCCGGAGCTGGAACTGGCGCTCAACAAATGCCGCAAGGATCTTGGCGGCGCCTTTCCGCAAAAGGTCTGCATCTTCTTCGGCATCGGGCCGTCGAAAATCTGGGACCGTTTCGCCAAGCTGTTGTTCGACTGGTTCCGCGCACCGGCGCTCGAAGTCCACATCAAGGACAGCGCCGAATGGGCCTCGATCCGCAAGATCGGTTTCCATCCGTTGGCGCGCATGACCGAGGACGAGGAAAAAAGCTTCATCCAGTGCCTGGAGACCTACACCAACCGCGAGTGGCGCGACACCAAGGGCCGCACGCCGGCGCGCTACACCTTCGCCACGCTGGTCGACCCGCATGAGGAATTGCCGCCCTCGGAGATCTCGTCGCTGCGCTATTGGGCCAAGATCGCCGAGAAGATGGGCGTCGAAATCGAGCCGATCACCAAGCGGGACCTGGCCAAGCTCGCCAATTACGACGCGCTGTTCATCCGCGAGACGACCTCGATCTCCAACCACACCTATCGTTTCGCCCGCCGTGCCCAGCAGGAAGGCATGCCGGTCATCGACGATCCGCTGTCGATGATCCGCTGCACCAACAAGGTCTATCTCAACGAGCTGATGGCCTACAACAAGGTCCCGGTGCCGCCGACGGTGATGATCGCCGGCACCTCGGATCTCGAACTGGCGGCGCAGACACTGGGCTTTCCGCTGGTGCTGAAGATCCCGGATTCGTCGTTCTCGCGCGGCGTCAAGAAATGCGCCAATTTCGAGGAACTGAAGACGCTCGCCACCGAATGGCTGGAGGATTCCGACCTTCTGATCGCGCAGAAATTCATTCCGACCGAGTATGACTGGCGCGTCGGCGTGCTCGGCGGCCAGCCTTTGTTTGCCGTGCACTATCTGATGGCCAAGAAGCACTGGCAGATCGTCAACCACAAGGCCAACGGCAAGCCCGACCAGGGCGGCATCAAAACCTTCACACTGAAGGAAACGCCGGCGCATGTCGTCGAGACGGCAGTGAAGGCGGCGCGCTGCATCGGTGACGGGCTCTATGGCGTCGACCTCAAGGAGACCAAGGATGGCGTCTTCGTCATCGAGGTGAATGACAATCCCAATCTCGACCATGGCTGGGAGGATTCCGGCGAGAAGGACGAGGTCTGGGTGCGGCTGACGCAGTGGTTCCTGGAGCGGCTGGACCGGCCGGGGCGGTAATTTGATCGGGAGGAAAGATGCTGTTCATCGTGATCGAGGATTTTACCGGCTGCGATCGCAAGGAGATCTACCGCCGCTTTCGCGACCGGGGCCGCCTGAAGCCGGACGAGCTTCTCGTGCACCACAGCTGGATCGCGGCGGACATGAGCCGCTGCTTCCTGCTGGTGGAGGCCGATGACGTCACGCTGCTGCAGCGCTGGGTCATCGAATGGGCGGATCTGGTGGAATTCGAGATCGTTCCCGTGGCGACAAACAAGGACATGGCGGAGGCATTGAGCGGTCACCTCTGACCACCGCCACCTGTCAGGTCAACGCAGTGCCGGCGAGTTTACTGCGCGCCGGCACTCGTCGATGAGCCACTGGCGGAACGCCGCCACGACATCGCGCCTCGCGCTGCGCTCCGGGATCGTCAGGCAATAGGGCTGGCGCAGCTCCAGCGCCCGGGGGAGGGGCCTGACAAGCCGGCCGTCTTCCAGCGCCGCGGCACAGTAGATCCCTTGCGCCAGCGCCACGCCCAATCCCGAAATGGCAAGGTCGAGTGCTGCGCGCGATGAGTTGGCCGAGAGGCCGCGCTGCGCTGCCCGGCCGGGCTCGATGCCGGCCGCCTCGAACCAGTTGTGCCAGGACGGAAAGGACGCACCAGTCGGCCCCCAGCCGGTATGGATGAGCGGCAGGCTGGCGAGGCCTTCGGGTTTGATCGTGTCCGCCAGCCCGGGCGCACACACGGGATAGACTGCGTCCTGGACGATATCCTGCGTCGGGTGCTCGCGATAATGCGGGCCATAAGTGAGCCTGATGTCGATCAACTCACGGTCGAACGGTACCGGGTCGTCGTCGCCTCTGAGCGATATGTCGACGGCGCCATGGCTTGCGACAAAACCGGCGAGACGCTGCGAAAGCCAACCCATGGCCATGGATGGCGGTACCGATACCACCAGGCGCGGGCGGAAGGCATCGCCGCCAAGGTCGCGCGAGACGCTGCCGATTTCCTGGAAGGCCATGGTCAGCCTCGGCAGCATCTCGACGCCGGCCTCGGTGAGGACGACGCGTCGGTTGACGCGGTGGAACAGCTTGCGGCCCATCTGCTCCTCGACGGCGCGGATGAGCTGGCTGACGGCAGCGGCCGACACCGAAAGCTCTTCCGCCGCCGCGGCAAAGCTGCCTGCACGCGCCGCGGCTTCGAAGGCCTGCAGTCCTTTGAGAGATGGAAGTGTGACCATGATCATCAAATAGATAAGCTTAGCTTATCAAAATTGCAGAAATCGTCGTTTTTGGAAAGGTTTTTCATTGGCTACAGTGGGTTCATCAAATCCCAACCTGGATCGAAGCCCGTGGATCATCGCGACGTAATTTCATCGTTGACGCAGGAAGAGCGCAACCGCCTGACCGCCAAGTCGGACGTCGCGGGCCTCGTTCAGCTTGCCGCTCATTGGGGTGCGATCGTGATCATCGGATCGCTGATCGCCGCCAAGGTGCCGTTCTGGCCGCTGCTGATGCTGCCGCAAGGTATCCTCATCGTGTTCCTGTTCACGCTGCTGCACGAAACGGTCCACCGCACGGCTTTTGAGACGCAATGGCTGAACGATGCCGTGGCACGGGTGTGCAGCCTGGCGATCGCACTGCCGGCGGACTGGTTTCGCTACTTCCACTTCGCCCACCATCGATATACGCAGGACCCGCAGAACGACCCGGAGCTGGCCTTCCCCAAACCGGAGACATGGCAGCAATATCTCGTCCATGTCTCTGGTATCCCGTTGTGGTGGGGGCACCTCAAGACACTCTTCAGCAATGCGATGGACCGAGGCCGGGAAAGCTACGTTCCGCCAAAAGGCTATGACAAGGTGCGCATCGAGGCGCGCGCCATGATTGCCTTTTATGCCGTGGTCATTCTGCTGGCCGTTTATTTTCGGCTCACCGTGCTTCTCTATGTCTGGATCCTGCCCGCGCTGTTGGGACAGCCGTTTCTGCGCCTCTATCTCTTAGCCGAGCACGGCCGTTGTCCGTTCGTCGCCAACATGCTGGAGAACACCAGGACCACGCTGACCAACTGGCTGGTCCGCAAGCTGGCGTGGAACATGCCGTTCCATGCCGAGCATCACGCCTATCCCGGCGTGCCGTTTCATCAACTGCCGCAGTTTCACGCGCTGATCGAGCGGCATTTGAAGGTGGTCGAGCCGGGCTATGTCAGCTTCCACGGCAAATATATCGAGACGCTGCGTTGATGCTGCGCAGTCGGCAAACCGGTCGCGCCCACTTGAGGACGCGACCAGCATGAGCGGCTAGACTTGGGCAATCCCGCCGTCGACGAACAGTTCGGCACCGGTAACAAAGCTGGAATCGTCCGAGGCCAGGAATACCGCCGCCTTGCCGATCTCATCGGGATCTCCGAGCCGGCCCATCGGCACCTGAGTAGCAAGGAAGTCAAGCAAGCCTTTCTGGTTTTGGGCTTCAGGTCCGGCAAGCTCGGCGAGGCCCGTTGTACGGGTCGGACCGGGACTGAGGATGTTGACGCGGATTTGGCGCTCCTTCAGGTCGAGAATCCAGCTGCGGGCAAAGTTGCGCAGCGCCGCTTTGGACGCGCCGTAAACGCTGAACGCCGCCGCGCCGGTCGAGCCGGCTGTCGAACCGGTCAGGATCACCGAAGCCCCATCGGTCAGCAGCGCGAGCGCCTTCTGCACCGTGAACAGCACGGCTTTGACGTTGCGGTCGAATGTTTCATCATAATGCTGTTCGCTGATCTGCCCGAGTGGCAGCATCGAGCCGCCGCCGGCATTGACCGAGAGCACATCGATACGGCCGCGTTGCGCTTTCACTTGGGCATAGAGCCGGTCGAGATCGGCAGAACTGGTCGAATCCGCCTGGATTCCGGTGGCGTCCTTTCCGATCGCCGCGACGGCCTTGTCGATCTCGGCCTGACGCCGTCCGGTGATGTAGACATGCGCGTCTTCGGCAGCGAAGCGCTTGGCGATGCCAAGGCCGATGCCGCTGCTGCCGCCCGTAACCAGGGCGATCTTTCCTTCGAGTTTCCGTGTCATTTTCGTCACTCCTGTTGTGGGTGACAAAGACATATGGACAGGCGGTTCATTTCGAAATAGCAATGCTTGCAAACAATCATTGCAGAATTGGTGATGTCGAAAGTTCCGGATTTCGAAGGGTTGGCCATGTTCGCCAAAGTCGCGGAGGAGCGGTCCTTTGCCGCCGCCGCACGCGTGCTCGGCCTGTCAGTGGCGACAGTCTCGCGTGGCGTCAGCCGACTGGAGGAGCGGCTTGGTGCGCGGCTATTCAACCGCACGTCGCGGCGACTGGCTCTTACCGAATTCGGTCATCGGCTCGCCGAACGTGCGTCTCGTCTCTACCGTGACGCGGAAGATGCCGAGAACGCCGCCCGCGAATTGTCGGCCAGCCCGCGCGGCCTTGTCCGTCTCGCCGTGCCAATGTCGTTCGGGCTGCGATGGGTGGCGCCGTTGCTCCCTGATTTCTTCAAGCTCTATCCCGACGTGTCGATCGATATGCATCTGAGTGATGCGGTTGTCGATCTGATCGGTGAGGGGTTCGACGCAGCACTGCGGATTGCTGTGTTGCCGGATTCCTCGCTGGTTGCCCGGCGCCTGTGCAGCATCGCCCCGTTCATCGTTGCTGCACCGTCCTATCTCGCCAGGCATGGCCGTCCAGGCACGCCGCGCGACCTCGACGCGCGTCACTGCCTTGGCTACGCCTATCGTCCGCGGCAGGACGTCTGGCATTTCAGCAATGTCGCGGGTGATGAAGAAGTTGTCACGCCGTCAGGGCCATTGCGAGTGACCAACTCAGACGCCCTGGTTCCGACCGTGTTGGCGGGATTGGCGATTGCCGAGCTGCCGGAATTCATTGCCAGCGAATATCTTGCCGATGGGCGCATGGAAGCGATCCTGACCGACTGGACTTTGCCTAGGGGCGCGCTGTATTTCGTCACGCCGTCGGCCCGCTCGCGCCCGGCGAAGGTCGAGGCCCTCGCCGGTTTCATGGCCGCGCGTCTGTCACTGCCAAGCTGGCTGTGCCCGAAATAGCCGGGGTATTCGCTGGCTTAACCGGATCCGAAGGCGGCAGTCGTTTTCAGCAGGCGCTGAATATCTGCAGCCCTTGACGGCACGCCGATCAGATAGCCCTGCGCCTCGGTACAGCCGTTGCCGCGCAGGATGTCGAGCTGTGCCTCGGTCTCGACGCCCTCGGCGGTGACAGTGATGCCAAGCTCGGCACCCAGCCCGATGACGGTGCGAACGATCGCCGCGGTGTCGCGATTGCCCAGGTCGTGGATGAACGAACGGTCGATCTTGATCTTGTCGACGGGAAAACGCCTGAGATAACCGAGCGAGGAATAGCCGGTGCCGAAATCATCCAGCGCGATGCGGATGCCGAGTTCGCGCAACTGACGCAGCGTCTTCAGCACGGTCTCGCTCTCGTCCATCAGCACGGTTTCGGTGATTTCCAGTTCCAGCCGGCCGGCCGGCACACCGGAAAAGGCCAGCGCCGAGATGACGCTGCGGGCAAAGCCGCCACTTTTGAGCTGCACGGCCGAGACATTGACCGCGATCCGCAAGCCGGCAGGCCAGCTCGCCGCCGCGGTGCAAGCCTTCCTCAGCGCCCACTCGCCAAGCGGCACGATCAGTCCGGTTTCTTCGGCGACCGGAATGAACTTGTCCGGCGCCATCGTGCCGCGCTCCGGCGAATGCCAGCGCATCAAGGCTTCCGCACCGACGATCTCGCTGGAGGCGATGTTCATGATAGGTTGGAAGTCGAGATCGAATTCCTGGCGCGGCAGCGCTGCCTCGAGGTCGGTCTCAAGTGCGCGTCGTGCCAGCACCATGGCGTCCATCCCGGGCTCGAAGAAGCGATACAGGTTGTGCCCTTCGCTCTTCGCCCGGTAGAGCGCCGTATCGGCGTTTTTCAGCAGTGTATCGGCGTCGCTGCCATCGTCGGGGAAGACGGCGATGCCCAGGCTGATGCCGACATGCATGTCGCGGCTCTTGTCGCGGAACGGTTTTGCGATTGCCTCGACGACCCGCTTTGCCAGTTTCTCGGCATCGGCGATGCTTTTGAGATTGAACTCGATGATGACGAATTCGTCGCCACCGAAACGGGCGACGATGTCTGTTTCACTGCGCAGGCAACGCTGCAGCCTGTCGGCCACGCTCTTCAGCAGCCAGTCGCCGGCCGGATGCCCCCAGGTGTCGTTGATGGCCTTGAAGCGGTCGAGATCGAGCGAGAAAATTGCCAGCGGTGCCGACGCGTCCTCCAGCGCATGGTCGAGGCGTTCGCGAAACATCTGGCGGTTGGGCAATCCGGTCAGCGTGTCGTGATGGGCAAGATGCGTCATGCGCTCTTCAGTGCGGCGGCGTTCGGTGACGTCGTCGAAGGTCACCACCCAGCCGCCGCCGCTCATCGGCCGGCGTGTGACCAGAACCGTCCTGCCGTCGGTAAGATGCCGATAGGCCGAATGCGTTTTTGCTGCCGCCAGGCAGGCTTCGGTTTTGGCGACTTCGCTGTCGACGTCGATCTTCGTATAGATGCCGAGTTCCAGCAATCGTTCGAGCGCGTCACGGTGCGTGGTTCCAAGCGGGAAGTCCGTCGCGGTGACATTGTAGAGCTCCAGAAAACGCCGGTTGCGCACGATCATCTTGCCGTCGGCGTCGTACATCAGCAGGCCTTGCGACATGTTGGCGAGCGCCGCGTCGAAGCGTCGGTGCTGCTCCTTGAGATCCTGTTCGGCGCGTCGCTGTACAGTGATGTCTTCGTAGATCGAAACCCAGCCACCCAGAGCCAGCGGGCGATGCGAGATGTTGATGATGCGGCCGTCCGACAGCGTCTCCTCGTAGGTCGAGGGTTTCGCCTGGTCGATATAGGGCTTGCGGATGGCGTAGAGTTCGTCGGCAGTTTGCGAAGCGATGCCGATATCGACGCTGTGCCGCAGGATGTCGATGAAATGGATGCCCGGCCGTACCACCTTGGCGTCGAGACAGAAGATGTTGATGTAGTTGCCGTTGCAGATGATCATCCGCTCGTCGGCGTCGAACATGCACAGGCCATGCGACATGTTCTCGACAGCGGCCGAAAAACGTTCATTCTGTTCGCGCAGTTCGTCTTCCATATGGCGCGAGCGATCCATGCCTTCGGCCTCCCGTTCCGGGACGGCCGAACCATCCTTGGCATCAGCGACGGGCATGAGGCGCCTGCGGATCGTGATCGAACACCGCACTGTTGCCCGTTCCGGTTAATTTAGCGTTTTCTAGCTGACCGCGGGTGCCGGAACCTGATGCCGTGACTTCTCGATCGCGGAAAACCGCTTCAGGAACGCATTCTGTGCCCAGGTCACCGAGCGTGGCGTGAAATCGAAGCGGTCGGCATTGAAGCCGCGCGGACGGCCGAAGAACTCGGTCGCCTCGGCGGTCGAAAAGCCGGCGAGCAGCGTTGCCTCGAAGTAAGCGGCGATCTGGTCGGCGCGTTTGATCTCCTTGCGCAGCGCAGCAGTTGGTTCCGGCGGCAGCGAGAAGCGCGAATGGATGGCGCGCTGCAGTCGCAACTCACAGTCCTTGTAGCTGCCGCCCATCACCGATTTGAACGGCGAGATCATGTCGCCGATGACATATTCGGGGGCGTCGTGCAGCAGGGCTGCCAGCCTGGCGTCGGCCGAAGCCTCAGGCACAAGGTCGCAGAACAGCGCCTCGACCAGCAGCGAGTGCTGGGCGACCGAAAAGGCATGTTCGCCGCTGGTCTGGCCGTTCCAGCGGGCAACACGGGCGAGCCCATGCGCAATGTCTGAAATCTCGATATCGAGCGGCGAAGGGTCGAGCAGGTCGAGCCGGCGGCCCGACAGCATGCGCTGCCAGGCGCGTGCCGGCGCGCCGACGCGGTCGGCAGCCATCAGGCTTCCTCCGCGCTGACGGCTTCCTGCGGGAAGGCGAATTTTGCCCAGACCGGGATGGCGAGTGAAACGGTGGCGTCCCCGGCCATGATCGGCTGGCCGGCGTCGAGCGCCGCCTTGACCCGGTCGATGCGGGCAATGGCCAGACCGGTCGTGCCGACGGTCGAGCCGAGCGTGCCAATCGGCCGACCTGCAACGGTTAGCTCGGTGCCCGGCGCGGGCAGGGGCCAGTCGGCCGATGCAATCAGCACGCGCCGCCTGGCCGTGCCGCGATGCTGCATGCGCGAGACGACCTCCTGGCCGACATAGCAGCCCTTCTTGAAGCCGACGCCGCCGGTTTCGTCCAGCAGCACGTCATGGGGGAAGGCGTCTCCGAGTTGGTAGTCGCTGCCGCTTTCGGCAATGCCGCCGGCAATGCGGAAGGCTTGCCACGCGGCAACATCGCTGCGCTCATCTGTTTCGCCATAGCAACGCGTGACGGCGCCCTTCGGAAAGCGCGTGTCGGCGGCCGCGGTTGAATCAGATTGTGAGGGTGTTGATTCATGTCCCCACGCGACGGTGACAAACGCCTGATCTGCCTTGGCAATCTCGACCTTGGCGCGCAGTTTGTAGAGCGTCAGCCGGCGTACGAAATCGTCCGATATCTCGGCCCGGCATTCGAGCCGGAATGCATTCTCACCGTCGCGCGAGATCAGGAAATCGAACAGGATCTTGCCTTGCGGCGTCAGCAGCGCACCGGGTTTGGCTTCGCCGGGAGCTAAGATGTCGAGATCGGTGGTCAGGATGTTCTGCAGAAAATGCTCGGCATCCGGGCCTGACACGGAAATGAGGGCGCGGTCTTTGAGCTGGGCAAAGGGCATGGGCGGAAAAGCAACCTGATCTTGCAAAACGGTCGGCCTTTACGTAAGCCGCTGGCACTCCCCCCGCAAGAGAGCATGGCCATGATCTACGACCTCATCCTGACAGGCGGCACAGTGGTCAACCATGACGGCGAAGGGGCTCGCGACATCGGTGTGAAGGACGGGCGCATCGCTGCCATCGGCGATCTCCGCCAGGCCTCGGCCGGCGAGACGATCGACTGCCGCGGCCTGCATATCCTGCCGGGTGTCATCGATAGCCAGGTGCACTTTCGCGAGCCGGGACTGGAGCACAAGGAAGACCTGGAAACGGGTTCGCGCGCGGCCGTGCTTGGCGGCGTCACCGCCGTGTTCGAGATGCCCAACACCAATCCTTTGACCACCGGCGAGGCAGCGCTTGCCGACAAGGTTCGGCGCGGCACTGATCGCATGCATTGCGATTTTGCCTTCTGGGTCGGGGGCACCCGCGAAAACGCCGGGGATGTCGGCGAGCTTGAGCGGTTGCCGGGCGCGGCCGGGATCAAGGTTTTCATGGGCTCGTCCACCGGCGATCTGCTGGTCGAGGATGACGAGGGCGTGGCATCGATCCTCCGGAACACGCGCCGCCGCGCCGCCTTTCATTCGGAAGACGAATTCCGGCTGCGCGAGCGTCTTGGTGAACGCATCGAGGGCGATCCTTCATCGCACCCGGTATGGCGCGACGAGATCGCCGCCTTGCGCTGCACCGAACGGCTGGTGCGCATCGCGCGCAACGTTCGCGCCCGCATCCATGTCCTTCACATCTCGACGGCCGAGGAGATTTTGTTCCTCGAACAGCACAAGGATGTCGCGACCTGCGAGGCGACGCCGCATCATTTGACGCTGAGCGCCGACGACTATGCGCGGCTTGGCACGCTGATCCAGATGAACCCGCCGGTGCGCGCAGCGCGCCATCGCGACGGCGTCTGGCACGGCATTGCGCAAGGCATCGTCGATGTGCTCGGCTCCGACCACGCGCCGCACACGCTGGCCGAGAAGGCCAAGCCCTATCCGGCCTCGCCGTCGGGGATGACCGGCGTGCAGACGCTGGTGCCGATCATGCTCGACCACGTCAATGCCGGCCGGCTGACCTTGCAGCGCTTTGTCGACCTGTCCAGCCACGGCCCGCAACGCATCTTCGGCATGGCGAGAAAGGGCCGCATCGCCGCCGGTTACGACGCCGACTTCACCATCGTCGATATGAAGCGGCGCCAGACCATCACCAATGCGCAGGCCGGCTCGAAGGCCGGCTGGACACCTTATGACGGGAGAGAAGTGACCGGCTGGCCGGTCGGCACCGTCATTCGCGGCCGCCGCGTCATGTGGGAAGGCGAGATCGTCACGCCAAGCCAGGGCAAAGCGGTGGAGTTTTCCGAGGCATTGGTGGGTTAGCTGTTTTCGCCAGCGTTGGATTTTTTAAGCACGATCCACTAAGTTAGGGGGATTATGAACGCAGATATCGCGCCCATGGTTGTCCCCGCTGAGTTTCCGGAACTCCAGGTGCTTGCTTGGAACCGCGATGCTGCACGCCCGATCCCCGCCGAGGAGGCATTTGCGCTATACGAGCGGAATTGGCGTTTTGTTGATCAAAAGCGCCTTACGACGCGTGAAAAGCTGCTTATCCAGACTCTGGCAGACAAGTTCGGTCATGGCATCCTTTTGACCACTGTCTGAAGTTCCTTTTGCTCTCCTGATCCTTACCTCGCAGCTGGAACATCAACAGGACACACGGCGAGCGGATATCATGACGAAATTCAAGAAGCCTGAACATCGGATCATTGCCGAAGCCCTCGGGTTAATGGATCACCGTTTCCTGACCGCAAACCAGTGTTGGTTCGGTGGCGGAACGGCGATTGTCATGAAATTCGGCGAATACCGGCGGTCGCTGGATGTAGACTTCCTGTGTGCTGACGCCGACGGCTATCGCGAGCTGCGGACCTGTGCGGCTGAACATGGCGTCAAGGCGTTCTTTCCCTACCCTGTTGAGGCCGTTCGGGATTTCCAGATTGACCAATATGGATTGAGGACGGTTGTCCGATTGAAGGGGCAAACGATCAGATTCGAGATTATCCGCGAGGGCCGCATCAAACTGCAGGGCCATTTCGATAACGATCTGAATGTATCTACCCTTGTTTCCGCAGATATGTTCGCCGAGAAGTTGCTGGCCAATGCCGATCGATGCCTGGACCGCGCAACCGCATATCGTGATGCTATCGATCTTGGAATGTTGATTGGCGCCTATGGCGAAATCCCGATCGAGGCGCTCGGCAAGGGGCAAACCGCTTACGGGCCAGACATTCAGCGCAAGGTCGCATGGGTGGTGAACAAGCTTCAGGACAAGGACGAACTACGCAACGCAGCCGACGTCCTGCAGATGGACGCCGGCGTGGCAGCCGATGCCATTTCGCTTCTTCGAGAGGAGGGCGCTCGCATATGGCCGGATGCCGGAATCGACGAGGGACCGCGTCGATAGCTGGCGGAGTTCAATCCCCGGCGACGAAGAATGTCCACTGTCCGGCAGGCGTGATGCCGACACGATAGAAAATATAGGCGCCGAACTGCTTCATGTCGTCGAAATCGCCGGCGGTGACGATCTTGAACAGTTCGACCCGCTGCTTGGCGTCCAGCTTGTCCAGCGGCAGGGCGAAGAAATACGGCCACACATAGAGCTCTTGTGGCGTACCGGCATCGAGGTGGACGTAGCCGGCATCGAGCACCTCCTCCAGGATGGCCAGGATCTCCTGGCCGTCCGGGTCGCCAGAGAGCCCCTTGAGGAAGGCGATGGCGTCGCCGTCTATGTCGGTCAGCGATATCTGCGTGGCGCTGTCGCCCTTGCCGATCAAGGGACGCAGCTTTTCGATGTCGCCGCCCTTGCAGGCCTCGACGATCAGATCGTGCATGCGCCGTACCGGTTCCGGCAGCTTGCCGAGATCGTAGACAACCTCGGGTACCGGCGTGTCCGGATCGACGCGCGGTCTGGTCACGCCGCCATCCGCCGGACTGTCCGGCTCGGCTTTAGGAGTAGCCGGCTGGCTGGCCGGAGGCGGCGTTCCGACCGGGTTGGGCATTGGCACGGTGCTCCCCGGGGGCGACATGTCGTCGTCCGCCGGCGGCGTGACTGTTGGCGGGAGCTCTTCGCGCTTGATCTCGCTCAGCGCATAGGCGGGACTGCTCGCGAGACACACAACCAGGGGAATCGCGGCACAGCAAGCGGCGAAGGAGATGCAGAGGACCAAGCCACGCGGCTTGCCTGACATCGAAAAACTCACTGCCCGTCTCTCCCTGCTTCCGGGCATGACGCCCGAGCGGCATTTTGCCGTCAAAGAACCGGACGTCGGTTCAGTGCCGCAGCCGTTCAGGCTCGAAGGCGCCAGCAATCACCTTTTCACGCATACGGTCGAGCAGGGCAAGGGCCGAGGTCTCGCCATTGGCACGCAACATCTCGCCGAAGGCGGTTTCGAGCGCTGCTTCGGCAATGATCTCGGGCTCTATGCCGGCGGAGAGACCTTCCGCCCAGGCCTCGCTGTGGCTTTCCACGGCGGTCAGGCGTTTTTCTTCCCTGACCAGCGCGTCGATGTCGTTGACACCATGTTCCATAAGCGAATGTCCACCCTTTCAAGCAGCGATCCGTCGATGTGGATCAGGCCTGATCTGTTCATTTCACACGCGTGGTCAATTAAGTATTTGTAAATACGACATTTTTTTGATCGTCTTTTACAAAGCCCAATTGCCTTGTGCGAAGCTGCGTTCAGCTCGAGTCAAACTTAGCCGATTGGGGCGGCCTGCGGGGCGAAAACCTTCAGTTTGAGTTAATTCCGCTTTCGCGCGGTAAGGTTTCGTTAATACTGTTGCAGAAGTGCAACATGAGGATTGCACCAAGATATCGCCTGGCACAAGCCGAATGCATCAGTCGTCGCCAGCAATGGCCCAGATAGTTGTTGATGAGCGAGTGCCTAGTTGCCGTAACGCGAGGCGATGTCGCGCGACAGCGTCTCGCCTTCCTTCATGTAGCGGCTGATGGCTTCGGTCGCCGAGGGCGTGCACCGCGTATAGGTGCCGCCGAACGAGCGGTAGCCGCGATTGAAGCTGGCGATGAAGCGGGCGCGCCGCTCGGCGTCCGGATTTTCCGAATCGAGCAGTTTTGTCATCTCGGCACGCCACTGGTCCCCCTTCTCGCCGCAGAGATTGCGCAGGAAATGCAGCGACCCCAGAACCTCCGCCAATCGCATCAGCCCCGGCTCGAACGGCGACTCGGCGCTGAGCGCAGGCCGTATCGAAACGGCCGTGCTGACGGCAAGACATAGGACGAGGAGCAGGGACGGACGGTTCATAAGCGCTCTTGGCGAAATAGCATAAGTCTTTGTGGCGAAACAATTTGTCGCCTGCAAGGCGATTTTCAGGACTGCGGCCCGGCGTCTCCGCCGGGATTCAACAAGTCTTCGGCCACCGCGAACACCGAACCTGCGAGCGGCAGTGCCGCCATCTCACTGAGCGTATAGAACGCGGCCGTCTCGGCGTCGTCGCTGGCCACTGCCTCGCCGCCGGCATAGGCGGCGCCGAAGACCGTGAGGAGATAATCGACCGGGTGGCTGTCGTCCCTGCCGTCGATGTGGATTTCCCGAAGCGGGCGATAATTTGTGGCGCGTAAACCGGTTTCTTCCAGAAGTTCGCGCTCTGCCGCCGCCTCCAGCGTCTCGCCGGGTTCGACCTTGCCACCCGGGAAGGCATAGAGCCCTTGCGAAGGTTGCCGGGCTCGCTTGACCAGAAGCACGGTGTCTGCGCGCACGACGGCGACCGAGACTGCCGGCAGTGTCTTGCGCGCTTCGTTCATGGATTCCCGATCAGGCTGTAGGCAGGTCTGTTGTGGACCGCCCAGCATGGGCAAGCTTTAGCGGTTGCGCAACGCCGGTTGCATCGCCACTTTCAAGCTGAACCATTCGAAGGGCGCCAATCGACCATGTGCGGACGTTTTGCCTTAACCGCGACGCCGGACCAGACCGCCGCCTTGCTAAGCTTGGCTGAACTGGAGGATTTCCCGGCGCGCTACAACATCGCGCCGACGCAGCCGATCCTGATGGCGGTCGCCGGCGCCCCGCGGGCGCCGGGCTCGAATCTGCCCGACCGGCAGCCGATGCTGGTGCGCTGGGGGCTGATCCCGACCTGGGTGAAGGACACGCGCGAGTTTCCGCTGCTGTTCAACGCGCGCTCTGAGGGCGCCGCCGAAAAGGCATCGTTCAAGGCCGCCATGCGTCATCGCCGCGCTTTGGTGCCGGCCTCCGGCTTTTATGAATGGCGGCAAACCGGTGGCAAGAAGGGGCAGCCCTACTGGATACGCCCAAGGCATGGCGGGTTGGTCGCTTTCGCCGGCCTGATCGAGACCTATGCCGAGCCGGGCGGTTCGGAAATGGACACCGGCGCCATCCTGACCATCAATGCCAATGCCGACATCGCGCATATCCACGACCGCATGCCGGTGGTGATCGATCCCAGGGATTTTGCTCGTTGGCTGGATTGCCGCACGCTCGAGCCGCGCGATGTCGCCGACCTGTTGCGGCCGGCACAGCTCGATTTCTTCGAGGCAATTCCCGTCTCCAACCTCGTTAACAAGGTCGCCAACACGGGACCGGAGATTCAGGAGCGGGGCGAGATCGGACCGGAGCCCGAGAAGGTCAGGCGCCAGAAGCCCGGCGCGGACGACAGTCAGATGACGCTGTTCTAGCTCAGCTGTTCTTCAAGGCGCATGTCAGCGCCCTCATGCCAGGCGCCTTTGGCGCCGGCCGCACACCGCTTCAGGCGGCGCGGGGCGATACGATCTTCTGTGCCGGCTTCTTCTTCTTAGCGGTGTGGAGAAGGGCGGCGACGATCGCGGCCGGGCCGATTGCACGGTAGTGGTTGGCCAGCGCCGGTTGCTTGGCGCGGTTGGATTCCTGCTTGCTGCGAGGCATGTCTCTCTTCCCAGGTAACATTTTCGTGTCTGCGTTTGCTGGCCGATTCTGACCAAATCGTGACGCCTGCTGATCTAGCCGGCGAATGTTTCATGACTGTGCCGACATGTTTAATAAAATGTTTCAGTGGATCATTCCCTGTGATCCAGCGACGTTTTTGCCGAAACTAGCGACTTGACGGCAACACAAGCCAAGGCGATAAAGCCGCCCATGAAAACGTCTTTCGCCATTTGTGGCATTTGCATTATTGGCTAGCCTCGCGCTGGTCCGGACGTTTTCGCCTCATCTTTCCCCAGATTGGACAAACGCCCCGGCCAGCAGGCTGGAATCCGGTTTGCGCCCCGGCGCGCTCGACTCCAGTCAAACATAACGAACCGGGAAGGCACGAATGTCTGACGCATCGCAGGGCTTGCGCCTCTACAACACGCTAACGCGGACGAAAGAGGATTTCGTCCCGATCGATCGGGACAATGTGCGCATGTATGTCTGCGGCCCGACGGTTTACGACTTCGCCCATATCGGCAACGCCAGGCCGGTGATCGTCTTCGACGTGCTGTTCCGCTTGCTGCGCCATCTGTATGGGCAGACGCACGTCACCTATGTGCGCAACATCACCGACGTCGACGACAAGATCAACGCGCGCGCCCTGCGCGATTTCGGCGGCGAGATCGCTTCAGGCACGCTCTCGCTCAACGAGGCGATCCGGCGGGTCACCGAAAAGACCGCCGGTCAGTTCCACAGGGACGTGGCGGTTCTCGGCTGCCTGGAGCCGACGGTCGAACCCCGCGCCACCGAATTCGTCGAGCCCCGCGCCGACGGCAAGGTCGACATGATCACCTTGATTCAAAGCCTGATTGAACGTGGCCATGCCTATGTTGCCGCGGGCGAAGTCCTGTTCGATACGGCGTCGATGCCTGACTACGGCCAGTTGTCGAAACGCAATCTCGACGAGCAGCAGGCCGGTGCTCGCGTTGCCGTCGACGCGCACAAGAAAAATCCTGGCGACTTTGTCCTCTGGAAGCTGTCTTCACCGGAAGAGCCCGGCTGGAACAGCCCCTGGGGTAGGGGGCGGCCGGGCTGGCACATCGAATGCTCGGCAATGTCGGCCGCCTATCTCGGCAAGGTCTTCGACATCCATGGCGGCGGCCTCGACCTGATCTTCCCGCACCACGAAAACGAGATCGCCCAGTCACGCTGCGCCCACGGCACCGACGTGATGGCCAACATCTGGATGCACAACGGCTTCCTGCAGGTCGAAGGCCAGAAAATGTCGAAGAGCCTCGGCAATTTCTATTCGATCAACGAGCTCCTGGAGACCGAGACCTTTGGCGGCCGCAAATGGCCGGGCGAGGTGCTGCGGCCGGCGATGCTGATGACGCATTATCGCGAGCCGATCGACTTTTCCGTGCGCAAGCTGGAAGAGGCCGAGAACATGCTGCGCAAATGGAAGCGGGCGGCCGACCTCGCGCCGGCGGCGGCAGGGCAGGTGCCCGTGGAGATCATCGATGCCTTGTCGGACGATCTCGCCACCTATGCCGCCTTCCAGGTCCTGACGCAGTTGGCCGGCGAGGCAGCGGACGGCAACGATGCGGCGGCTGCGCTGAAAGCGTCGCTGCTGTTCCTCGGCTTCGATGTCGCGTCGGCGAAGGTTGATGAAGGTGGTGTCGCCGAGGCTATCGCCAAGCGTCTCGCATTCATCGCCGCGAAGAACTGGATCGAGGCCGACCGCATCCGCGACGAACTGCTGGCACAAGGTGTACAGTTGAAGGACGGCAAGGATCCGGTCACAGGGGAGCGTGTGACGACCTGGGAGGTCAAGCGGTGAGGGTGGCGCGAAACACCTTTGCAAGTTTGGCGGGCGCGCTGGTGACAGCCAATCTCCCCCGCAAGGGGGGAGATCGGCCCCCGTCGCCGATTTCGCTAATCATCGGCCAAGGCGCGTTTGATGGGACACGATCTCGTTCCGCAACGACACCGCCGGAATGCAAAATCCATGCGTCGCGTCATGACCGATGCGGAGTTGAAACTTTGGAATGAGTTGCGCGCTCACCGGCTTATGGGGATGAGCTTTCGACGGCAGGTGCCGATCGGACCTTACATCGTCGACTTTGCTTGCTCGGCCTATCGTCTCATCGTCGAGGTAGACGGCAGCCAGCATGCGGATAGCGAAAATCTACAACATGACGAGACACGCAGCGCATATTTGAAGAGTTGCGGCTGGACCATCCTGCGCTTCTGGAACGACGACGTCATTCGCGATATCGACAATGTCTGCCAGCACATCGTCATCGAGGCTGGCCTGGCCGGTGCCGAAATGCCGGCGGGCGAACCAGCAAGGGAGGCAATTTCATGATCGACCATCTCGGCATCACCGTTGCCGATTTCGACGCTTCGAAGGCTTTCTACGACAAGGCGATGGCGCCGCTTGGTGCCGCGCTGCTCTACATGGTGCCGCTGGAATACACCGGCGGCGCCAAGGTCGGTGGTTATGGCCGTGACCGGCCGGTGTTCTGGCTGAGTTCGGCCAAGGACAAGCCGAAAGACCACCAGCACGTCGCCTTCACCGCGCGCAGCCGCGCCGAGGTCGAAGCCTTCTACGCCGCGGCGCTCGCCGCCGGCGGCAAGGACAATGGCGGGCCGGGCCTGCGCCCGCACTATCACCCGGACTACTATGCCGCCTTCGTCTTCGATCCCGACGGCAACAATGTCGAGGCCGTCTGCCATGCCCCGGAGTGAGCGGTGATGAGCCTCGACAACCGGCCGATCTACACCGGCGGCTGCCAGTGCGGCGCGGTGCGCTTTCGCGTCGAGGGCACGCTTGGTGACGCCTCGATCTGCCATTGCCGCATGTGCCAGAAGGCATTCGGCTCGTTCTACGCGCCGCTGGTGTCGGTGCGCGGCGCCAGGCTCGACTGGACGCGTGGCGAGCCGAAATACTTCCGTTCCTCCAACCATGTCGATCGTGGCTTCTGCGCCAATTGCGGCACGCCACTGACCTTCACCGCACCGGACGGCGTTGGCCTCGCCATTGGTGCGTTCGACAATCCGGCGGAGATTGTGCCGCTGATCCAGTGGGGGATCGAGGCAAAGCTGCCCTATGTCGACTCGATCCCGCAACTGCCGGGCGAGGACACCATGGCCGACATGTCGTCGGCCTCCTATCTGGCCGATCTCGTCTCCTACCAGCACCCGGACCACGACACCGAACAATGGCCACCGAAGGAAAGATCATGACCGAGACAGTAAGAACCGGCGGCTGCCAGTGCGGCGCCGTGCGCTTCCGCATTCATGGAGCGCTCGGCCGCCCCTCGATCTGCCATTGCCGCATGTGCCAGAAGCAGTTCGGCTCGTTCTTCGGTGCGCTGGTCACGGTACCCAGGGACGGCGTCGAATGGACCCATGAAGAGCCGAGTTATTTCCAGTCGTCGGTCAACATCGATCGTGGTTTCTGCGCCCGCTGCGGGACGCCGCTGACCTACCGGCAGCCCGGAGGGCTTGAGATCGCTATCGGTGCCTTCGACGACCGCTCCGATCTCGCTCCGCAGATCCAGGTCAACTACGCCGCGCGGCTGCCCTGGGTGGAGACGATCTTCGATCAGCCCGTCCACCAGGATCCCGACTACTATGCCCGGCAGGAAGCGATCATCTCCTTCCAGCACCCCGACCATGAAACAGCGGACTGGCCGACCAAAGGTTTGCAACTATGAGCAGTCAATTGCGTACGCTTTATCCCGAGATCGAAGCGTTCGATTCCGGCATGCTCGATGTCGGCGACGGCCATCAGGTCTACTGGGAGCGTTCCGGCACCAAGGGCGCCAAGCCGGCGGTGTTCCTGCATGGCGGGCCGGGCGGCACCATTTCGCCAAAACACCGGCGGCTGTTCGACCCGAAGCTCTACGATGTCACCCTGTTCGACCAGCGCGGCTGCGGAAAGTCGACGCCCAACGCCTCGCTCGAAGCCAATACGACATGGCACCTGGTCGCCGATATCGAACGGCTGCGCGAAATGGCCGGCTTCGACCAATGGCTGGTGTTTGGCGGCTCCTGGGGCTCCACGCTTGCGCTGGCCTATGCCGAAACGCACCCCGAACGCGTCAGTGAGCTGGTGGTACGCGGCATCTACACGCTGACGCGTGCGGAACTCGAATGGTACTATCAGTTCGGCGTCTCGGAGATGTTTCCGGACAAATGGGAGCGGTTCCTGGCGCCGATCCCGGAGGCCGAGCGCGGTGACATGATGGCCGCCTACCGCAAGCGGCTGGTCGGCACAGATCTCAAGGCGCAGATCGAGGCCGCTCGCGCCTGGAGTCTGTGGGAAGGCGAAACAATCACGCTGTTGCCGGAGCCGGAGACCAGTGGACCGTTTGGGCAGGACGACTATGCCGTCGCCTTCGCCCGCATCGAGAACCATTATTTCGTCCATGCCGGCTGGCTTGAGGAAGGGCAGCTGCTGCGCGACGCGCACAAGCTGAGTGACATTCCCGGCACCATCGTCCACGGCCGCTACGACATGCCGTGCCCGGCGCGCTATGCCTGGGCGCTGCACAAGGCCTGGCCAAAGGCGGATTTCCACCTGATCGAGGGCGCCGGTCATGCTTATTCGGAGCCGGGTATCCTTGACCGGCTGATCCGAGCGACGGACAAGTTTGCAGGCAAATGACCATGACCCGCGAGCGCCTCTATCTCTTCGACACCACATTGCGCGATGGCCAGCAGACGCCGGGCATCGACTTTTCCGTCGAGGACAAGATCGCCATCGCCAGACTGCTCGACGCTTTTGGTCTCGACTATGTCGAGGGCGGCTACCCCGGCGCCAATCCGACCGACACAGCCTTCTTCCAGGAGAAGCGCACGGAGCACGCCCAATTCGTCGCCTTCGGCATGACCAAGCGGGCAGGGGTGTCGGCGTCCAACGATCCCGGCCTTGCGTCACTTGTGCAATCGAAGTCGGATGCCATCTGCTTCGTCGCCAAGAGCTGGGACTACCATGTCCGTGTCGCGCTCGGCTGCACCAATGAGGAGAACCTCGACGCCATCAAGGCCTCCGTCGAGGCAGCGATCGCCGCCGGCAAGGAGGCATTGGTCGACGTCGAGCATTTCTTCGACGGCTTCAAGGCCAATCCCGACTATGCGCTGGCCTGCGCCAGGACCGCTTACGATGCCGGCGCGCGCTGGGTGGTGCTGTGCGACACCAATGGCGGCACGCAGCCGTCGGAAGTCCGCGCCATCGTCGAGAAGGTTATTTCGTCCGGTATTTCAGGCGATCATCTCGGCATCCATGCCCATGACGACACCGGCCAGGCCGTGGCGAACTCCCTCGCCGCTGTCGAGGCCGGCGTGCGCCAGATCCAGGGCACGCTCAACGGCATCGGCGAGCGCTGCGGCAACGCCAACCTGATCTCGATCGTGCCGACTCTGGCGCTGAAGCCGGCCTTCGCCGATCGTTTCGAGACGGGGATTTCAACTGAGGCACTGACCGGCATTTCGCGCCTGTCGCGCGCCTTCGACGAACTCTTGAACCGAGCCCCGGAAGCGCAGGCGCCCTATGTCGGCGCTTCCGCCTTCGCCACCAAGGCCGGCATCCATGCCTCCGCACTTGCCAAGGAGCCGGCGACCTATGAGCATGTGCCTCCGGAAACGGTCGGTAACCGCCGCCGCGTCATGGTTTCGGACCAGGGCGGCAAGGCCAATTTCCTCGCCGAGCTGAAGCGGCGCGGCATCGAGGTGCCGAAGGACGATCACCGGCTCGACGCGCTGATATCAGTGGTCAAGGAGCGCGAGGCCGAGGGCTACGCCTATGAAGGCGCCGATGCCAGCTTCGAACTCCTGGCGCGCAAGATGCTGCATGGCCTGCCGGAATTCTTCAACGTCACCTCGTTCCGCTGCATGGTCGAGCGCCGCTTCGACGCCAACGGCCAGCTGAAGACGGTCTCCGAAGCGATCGTCAAGGTGGTGGTCGATGGCGAGGAGAAGATGTCGGTGGCCGAGGGGCATGGCCCGGTCAACGCACTCGACATCGCGCTGCGCAAGGACCTCGGCAAGTTCCAGGGCGAGATCGCCGACATGGAGCTGGCCGACTTCAAGGTGCGTATCCTCAATGGCGGCACCGAGGCGATCACCCGCGTTCTGATCGAATCGCATGACGGCACCGGCGCGCGCTGGTGGACGGTCGGCGTTTCGGAGAACATCATCGACGCTTCGTTCCAGGCGCTGATGGATTCCATCGTCTACAAGCTGATGAAGAACCGCGAGATGGCCGGGCTGGTGGCGGCCGAATAGGGTTGAACCATCAGCGAAAGTCCATTGATCCATCAGAACTTTGCGATGGTCTTGCCAAGGTGACTGGGCCATAGCGTTGGCCCATGGCCACTGAAGTAATTATCCTGGACGCAGATTCCAAGGCCCATCGCGGCTTCCTGCTGGCACTGGGCGCCTATCTGCTATGGGGTCTGCTGCCTTTCTACATGAAGGCGGTCGCTCATCTGCCGCTCGCCGAAGTCATTGCCCATCGCATCGTCTGGTCGGTGCCGATCGCCGCCGCCGTTCTGGTCTGGGCCGGCCGAACGGCGGATTTCAAGGCGGCACTGCGTTCGCCGCGCACCATCGCGATGGCCGCGCTGACGGCGGCGCTGATCTCGGTCAACTGGGGCATCTATGTCTGGGCGATTGCCGTCGACCGCACCGTCGAGACCGCGCTCGGCTACTACATCAATCCGCTGGTCAGCGTCGTCGTCGGCGCGCTGCTGCTTGGCGAGCGGCTCGACCGGCTGCAGATCGCGGCAGTGGCGCTGGCGGCCGTCGCCGTCGCCGTGCTGACCATAGAGGGCGGCAAGCTGCCCTGGGTGTCACTGGCGCTGGCGTTTTCCTTCGCCGCCTACGGCTTCTTCCGCAAGACGCTGCCGATCGGCCCGAGCCAGGGGTTTCTGCTCGAAGTGCTTTTGCTGTCGGTGCCGGCCCTTGGCTACATCGCTTACTTGATCGCGACCGGACAGGACCACATCGTATCCAGCAGCGGTGCCGATACGGCGCTGCTGATCGGCTGCGGTCCGGTCACGTCGATACCGCTCTTGCTGTTCGCCTTCGGCGCCAAGCTGCTGCGCCTCTCCACCATCGGCATCATGCAGTATATCGCGCCGACCATGGTGTTCCTGATCGCCGTTCTGATCTTCGACGAGCCTTTCGGCACGACCCAGGCCATCGCCTTTGCGCTGATCTGGGCGGCACTGGCGGTCTATTCCTGGTCGATGTTGACGACAGCGCGCCGGGCCGCGGCGCAGCCCGCACGGTAAGGGGTGTCGATGTACCTGCTGCATATCGCCAACAAGAACTATTCCTCATGGTCGTTGCGGCCCTGGGTGCTTATGCGGACATTGGACATTCCGTTCGAGGAGCGGCTGACCCCGTTTCCGACCGGGTCGAGTTGGGAACTCTACCGGCCGTTCTCGCCGAGCGGCCGGGTGCCGTGCCTGATCGACGATGGCTGGGCGGTCTGGGATTCGCTGGCCATCGCCGAATATCTCGCCGAGCGCCATCATGGCGTGTGGCCTGTCGAGGCCAAGGCGCGCGCCTGGGCGCGCTCGGCCGCCGCCGAGATGCATTCGAGCTTCACCGCACTGCGCGGCGCCTGTCCGATGAGTTGCGGCCTGCGCGTAAAGCCGTTTCCGATGTCCGATGCGCTAAAGCAGGACCTCTTTCGCCTCGGCGACCTCTGGAACGATGGCCTTGCCCGTTTCGGCGGGCCGTTTCTGGCCGGCGCTCATTTCACCGCCGTCGACGCTTTCTTTGCCCCGGTGGCGTTTCGCGCACAGTCCTATGGGCTTTCTTTCGAGGGTGCGGCTGCAGCCTATCCGGCGCAGTTGCTTGCCCTGCCGGCAATGCGCGAATGGTATGCGGCTGGCCTTGCCGAGATCTGGCGCGAGCCCGACCACGAAGCGGAAGTCGCCGCCGCCGGCACCATCATCGAGGATCTTCGCGCGGTTTGAGCGCTTACATCCGCCCTAGGCGCCGGACGAACAGATAGGTACCCGCCGCGATAACCATCGACACGGCCGACACCACCCAGAACCCCATCGGCGTGTTGACCAGGGGCAGCCCGCCGACATTCATGCCGAACAGGCCGGAGATGATGGTCATCGGCAACAGCACCGCCGTCATCACCGACAGCACATAGAGCAACTGGTTCGACTGCGTCGTTAGCTTGGCCATCAGCTCGTCCTGCAGCAGCCGGGCGCGGGCCTGCAACTGTTCGCCGTCATAGTGCAGCGTCTGCGCACGGTGCGACAGCCGCGCCGCCATGTCGTTGATTGTGTCAGGCAGGTCGTTGCGGTGCGAATGATCGAGATGGCGAAACAGATTGGTCAGCGTCGCCATCTGCCGGTGGATCACCACCAGGTGCCGGCGAGCGTCGACGAGGGATTGCCGCTCATTGTGCCATGCGTCGCAGACGATGCGATCCTCGATGCCGTCGAGACTGTCGCCGAGTGCCGCGAGTTCGGCCACCATGCCGTCGAAAGACTGGCCCACGACAGCCTCGATCAGTTCGGCCGGCGAGCGGAACTTGCGCGATCCGTTCTCGATCGCCTTGCGGATGTTATCGACCGACTGCAGCGGTTGCTTGCGGGCACCAACCAGCATGGTGTCGTTGAGGGCGAAGCGGAAATGGCCAAGTCCGCCCGCTTCCGCCGAATAGTCGTGGCGCAGATCCGGCAGGTCGCCATAGAGCCAGTCGTCCTCGAGGTCGATATGGCAGCCATGGCTGGCGGACAGGAAGGCTTCGCGCACCGATGCCGGCAAAGCCTGATCGGCGCCAATCTCATGGCGGGCGCGCATGTCGGAAAGCTGATAGCTGCGCCACGTCCAGTGTGCGGCGGCGGCGTCCCTGGTTAGCACGCCTTCGGTGGTAAAGTGGTAGATGAAAAACAACCCGTGCTCGTCGGGCAGGTAAGGCGACAGATCGGTGCCTTCCGGGGCGAGAGCGATGTCCATGGGCGTGGTGCCAGATGCAGGTTTCGAACATGGCGCCGCATGGCGGCCGCCTGACCTTGATTTCTAGCATGAGCGAACCCGGTTTCGTGTGACGGTTTCTTGACAGCCGATCACAGTCTGTCGATCACCCACGTCAATCCGGTGGTGACGCCTTCGCCACCCCCGGATTGCGCCTCTCAGCGCTTCGGGCCGAAGCCCGGGTAGGGCTTGAGCGGCACGATTGCGGCAATGTCCATCATGCCGGCCTTGACCAGCGGCAAGGTGGCGAGATGGCCACGGACCTCTGCATCATCGGCTGCCTCGAACATCATGCCGCTGCCCGGGATGTCGCCGCGGTTCCAGACCTGACGCACCGTGCCTTCGGCATAGAGCGTGCGCCGCTGTTCGGCTTCGCCGGGCAGAAGCGGGGCGAAATCGGCATCGGTGAACTCAGCGGTGTTGCGGGTGAGAAGGGCAAAGAACTGCATGGCGGTCTCCTTTGGTTGGGATGGCCGATTGTCGCTTCGACTGGTCAGATAGTCCAAGACTGATTAGGCTAAAGTTGAGACCTGACAGGACTGGAGCCTTGGAGAAAAATGTTCGACCTGCGCCAGCTCCGTTATTTCGTCACCGTCGCCGAAACCGGCAATGTCGGGCGCGCCGCCGAAATGCTGCATATTTCGCAGTCGCCGCTCAGCCGGCAGATCATGCAGCTCGAGGAGCAGCTTGGCGTCAGTCTGTTCGAACGGGCGAAGCAACGGGTCCATCTCAACGCCGAGGGTCGCGCCTTCCTCGCCGAGGCCCGCGCGCTGCTGTCCAATGCGCGACGTTTGGAGGAGTTTGGCCGCAACCTGGCCAGCGGCGCCGTCGGTCGTCTCGCCATCGGCTATGTCGAAGGCGCCGTGCATGCCGGGCTTGTCGCCGGAATGCTGCGCCAGTTCCGCCGCGACCGGCCGGATTTCCACCTGCAATTGAGAAGCCTGCGTTCGGCGGCGCAACTGGAGGGACTGCGGCAGCGGTCGCTCGATCTGGGCTTTGTCTACTCGCCGCCAGCCGACGATGACCCGGATGTCGCCGCCATGGCGCTGCGGCACGAACCGCTGGTGTTGGCGATCCCCGAAGATGATCCGCTCGTCCAAATATCAGAGATCGGGCCGCATCACCTCGACGGCCGCACCTGGATCACCGTCGTGCGCCAGCCTGACGACACCAACCGTGGCCAGTTCCTCGCCGCTTGCGCCAAGGCCGGCTTTCTGCCCGACATCGCCTATGAGACGGCGGATCCGCTGACCTCGCTCGGCTTGGTCAGCGCCGGACTCGGCCTGGCGACGGTACAGGCCAGTCTGCGCGCCGCCGCACCGTCGCGCATCGTGTTTCGCGACCTGCCATGGTTCGAGCGCACGGTTTCCATCTATCTTGCCTGGCGGCGGCAGGATCGGCGGGCGGTGATTGGGGATTTGCGGCAGACTGCTGAGAAAGAGGGTAGGGCAGTAGGGCAGTAG
>NZ_SMYZ01000048.1 GCF_004919685.1 Mesorhizobium norvegicum
CGCGCAGGCGGCAGGGGCGGAACGCTGGTCCTACGCCGAGTACCTGCACAATGGCATCGATTCGATCGCCTACACGAACGTGTTCTGTTGCCTTTCGTTGCTGTGGGGGTTGGACATGGCGACCTTGCGTGCGCGTCCGGCGTTTCGCCGGGCCCTGCGGCTCATCTCCGCGATAGGGCGCCTGCAGAACGATCTGCATGGACGCGACAAGGACAGGTCGGCCGGCGAGGCCGACAACGCGGCGATCCTGCTGCGGCAGCGCTATCCGGCTATGCCTGTGGTGGAGTTCCTCAACGACGAGCTGGCCGGCCATACGCGCATGCTGCACCGGGTGATGGCGGAAGAACGCTTTCCCGCGCCGTGGGGACCGTTGATCGAGGCCCTGGCGGCCATCCGCGCGCAGTACTACCAGACCTCGACCAGCCGCTACCGCAGCGACGCTGCGGGGGGAGGCCAGCGTGCGCCCGCCTGAACGGCGTGATGTGGCTGCGTGCGCACCGCTGCCGTCGGTCCGATCCGACGCAACGCCGTCCCCCGATGCGACGGATGGAGCGAGCATGAGCGATAGCGACAACGTCCCGAGCCGGCGCAAGGACGACCATCTGGACATCGTGCTGGATCGGCGAACGGCGCCGGCCACGGCCGCCGCCGGCTGGGAGTACATCCGTTTCGAACACTGCGCATTGCCCGAGTTGGACCTGACGCAGATCGACCTGCGCGCCTCGCTGCTGGGCAAGACCATGCGCGCGCCGCTGCTGATCAGCTCCATGACCGGCGGCGTGCCACGCGCCGAGGCCATCAACCGGCATCTGAGCGAGGCAGCACAAGCCTTGGGGATCGCCATGTGCGTCGGTTCGCAGCGCGTGAGCCTGCAATCCCGCAACTCCCAGGGGCTGACGCGCGCGCTGCGCCGCATGGCCCCAGACATTCCCTTGCTGGCCAATATCGGCGCCGCGCAACTGCGCGAGGCCGACGGCCTGGACCTGGCGCGCCGGGCGGTGGATGCGCTGGAGGCCGATGGACTCATCGTCCATCTCAATGCGCTGCAGGAAGCGGTACAGCCGGAGGGCGACCGCGACTGGCGCGGCGTCCTGGCGCAGATCGCTCGCGCCGCGCGCAGCGTGGACGTGCCGATTGTGGCCAAGGAAGTGGGATCGGGCCTGTCCGCCTCGGTGGCCTGCGCGCTCGTCAAGGCGGGCGTGGCGGTCATCGATGTCGCCGGCGCCGGCGGCACCAGTTGGGCCGCGGTGGAGGGCGAGCGAGCCCGCGATGCCGCCGACCGTGCAGTGGCGATGGCGTTCGCCGACTGGGGGATTCCGACCCCGGCCAGCGTGCAGGCGGTACGTCGGGCGCTGCCAACTGTGAAGCTGATCGCGTCGGGCGGGATCCGCGACGGCGTCGACGTGGCCAAGGCCATCCGCCTGGGCGCGGACATCGCCGGGCAGGCGGCCGGCGTGCTGCGCGCGGCGACGGTGTCCACCGAGGCGGTTGTCGCGCATTTCGAGATCGTCATCCGCCAGTTGGCCGTCGCCTGCTTCTGCACCGGCTCGGCTGATCTGGCGGCGTTGCGTCAGGCGCGCTTGCTGCCCTCGGCGCATCTGCCCCCCGGTTAATACCGGCGTCTCCCGCACGTGGCGGCGGGCGCCTAGCAAGCTGCTGAATACCTACGCCAAAGATAGACTACTGATCCACCTTGGCGAGGCGGTTCAATGCGCGAGAGCTCGTGGTCACCAGAAGGGAAGTCGATGCCCAGGACGTGGCTTGGTTGGAGACGCCAAGGATCGTCAAACTGACGATTCTTGTAACGTGGTCGGGGATCGACAACGACAGGATCGAACCGGTCTCGTCACGCATAGCGGAACGATCGCGCCAGAGGAAGCATTCGGTTCTGTCGCAGCATCGGCCAGGCAAAAATAACTTGCGTTGCGCAGATAAAATGCCCTGATCCTGCCATTCCTCCAGAGCAAGTGGGCGGGGAGAAATCTCATACAACTGGCAGCGAAGGGAGGCTCGGCCCAATGAGCGGGGTGGCGCGTGAAGAAGTTAATCCGGTGTCATCGGCAACGTTTGCGCCGCTCGAGAATTCAACTTTCCGTCCGATCTGGATTGCCACACAGGTATCCAGTCTAGGGTGGCTGATTCAAATGGTTGCCATCAGTTGGCTGATGGCGACCATTTCGACATCGGATGTGATGGTCGCCTTGGTGCAGGCTTCGACAACCTTGCCCACATTCCTCCTGTCAATTATCGCCGGCGCCCTAGCCGACAATTACAGCCGCCGCAATCTCATGTTCGCTGGCTGGTGCGTGATAGCATTGTCCTCGACGATGCTGACTGTTCTTGCAGGTCTCGGAATTTTCAATCCATGGATGGTTCTTGCATTCAGCTGTTTGGCCGGAGTAGGCGCCGCTTTCACCGACCCCGCCTGGCACGCGTCGGTTGGCGATATCCTGCGAAAGCGCGATGTTCCGGCCGCCGTCACGCTTATCTCGGTCGGATATAACGCCGTCCGAAGCATCGGTCCCGCTCTCGGTGGCGTCGTCGTTGCTTCCTTTGGCCCTTTGACGGCTTTCGCAGTGGCGACGCTTACATATCTGATGCTGCTGTGGACCATAGGGCGCTGCAAATGGCATGTTCGCTCGTCACCGCTGCCGAGTGAACCATTGACCACGGCGATCCATGACGGAGCGCGCTTCACTGCCCTGTCATCCGAAATCAAGGCAGCAATTGCCCGCGGTGCCCTTTTTGGGCTGACGAGCATCTCTATACTAGCGCTCTTGCCTCTCGTCGCCCGCGATCAGCTGGGGGGAGGGCCAGTCGTTTACGGCATCCTGATGGCCGGCTTCGGGACCGGCGCCTTGTTCGCCGGCATCTGCAACAACATTCTGAGACGGAGGCTGTCCCAGGAACGTTTGACGACACTGTCGTGCATCGCCTGTGCGGCTTGTTGTCTATCGCTTGCTTTCACCCCCTCGGTGGCGGTGGCGGCTATCGCGCTGGCGCTCGGCGGCGCGGGCTGGGTCGTGACCTGGACCGGGCTGGACGTAAGCGTCCAGTTGGCGAGTCCAAGGTGGGTCGTTGGTCGCACGCTCTCGATCTATTATGCCCTTTCATCCGGCGGCATCGCGGCTGGCAGCTGGCTGTGGGGTACGGTGGCCGAGAGCTATTCGCTGAGCTCGGCTCTGGAGCTCTCAGGTGGCGCGCTGGTGCTGGTCGCTGGCACCGGCTTCCTGCTGCCCATCCGTCAATGGAAAGATTCCGATCAGGCTCCTCTTGGCTTCGAAACGCCTCAGGTTGCCCTGGATTTGAAGCCCCGAAGCGGGCCGATCGTCGCCAAGATCGAATATTCAATACCCGAAGCAAATGTCGAAGCGTTCCTGGAGCAGATGCGGGAACGGCGGCGAGTACAAAGCGGCGTTGGTGCGCGACACTGGAATCTCCAGCGCGACCTCCAGCAGCCTTCGCGTTGGACAGAAACCTTCCGCACCCCGACCTGGATGGACTACCTTCGCCTGAACCACCGCCTTACGGCAGCCGACAAGGAGTTGGACCAGCGTCTCCTCGCATTGCACCTGGGAGAGCTTCCTCCTCGAATCACGCTTGCGATCGAGCGCCCGACTGGAGCTGGCCGCAAGCGGGACCAATCGATGCGGTTCTTTTTCCGGCGTTGACATCCGTCCAGGCGTCCGCGCTGGTGAGACAGGATGGGTTGGAAACGAGCCAACGCTCTCACCATCCGTTTTGCAGATCGGCTGCGATCCATTCGGGTGGTTGCCGGCCGGCATACTGGGCGGCTCAGACGTATCCTTGTCGGAGAGATTCCTCGGCACTCGAGCACTCTCTTATACGAGACGATCCTGATGCGTCACGCAAACGGTGAATCACGAACGCTCTCGCCGCAAACCCTTCCGCCCGGAAATCTGCCCCGGTTACGGCTCTCGGCGTATCCCAGAGTTGGGAGAAGCTTCTGCCAGACTACAACTGTAACCTCATATCGGTTTAGCAGGTCAAGCGTCGGTGGTACCCTGATTGGGTAACTTAACGACTTTGGAGGCCGAGCAATGGATCGCGATAACAAACGGGCACGCGCAGCTGCAAGTTCATCCCAAGACGTGGGGAATCGCAGTACCCTCCGTGACCTTCCATACGGACCATTGACCGATGTTGCAGAACGGCTGGTAAGCGCTAACCCGCGCGATACAGCGCGAAATCTTGGGACCTTCAAAGAACTCGGGAGGCGAGAGCGCATAGCCGTTCGGGGCACTCGAACCGAGCCAGAAACTGACCTCGCGAGATTTGAAACGCGGACCAATCAGCTTGGACGATCAGCCGTCGATCTGGGGGACAAATTGACTGCCGGGTTGGGGCACACCTCGGATGAAGTAGCATTGGAGCAATTCAGAGCAGTCAGTAACGTATCCCACTACCTTAGGCCAGAGACGCAAGATAGCATTGTTAATCGCATTGGCAACATGGACCCACCTTCGCAAGCTATCGGAGCGCTTTACGCTGCGCAAAACTTCAGCAAGTTTAACGCTGAAAATAAAGCTCGCATTTTTGATCAGGCCGCTGAATTGGCTACCGATCCGGATGGCCACGTCAGGTCGACAGCATCCAATGCTATGTACGCGATGTATCACCAGTTAGATCCAAATCAACAGGCCCAAGCTCACTCAATTCCCGGCATGCAAGACATCTTGCCGCAGATGCCTCCTCCGCGGCATGCAGCAGAGGAACGCAGTGCGGATCTGGACGCCCACATAGCAGGTATTGGGGCTGCAGTCCGTGATACAGTTGGCCCGCAAACCTCCCACGAACAGCTGCAGCGGGGTGGTCAAGTCGGCCGGGATATAAGCCACTCCTACAATCACGCCCGAGAGAATCTAATGGAGGCGAGGAGAAGCAGGGATCGCACCGGCCGTTGAGGTCTTGGCCATGGCAGTAACACTTCCTCTCCCGAATTCCGTTCACGGCCTTGCTGTTTCCAATTCGCTGGCCGTCGACGTACCTGCTTCGTGAAACTTTCAAAATCCACGTCTGCCGGGTGGCGCGATTCAAGCATCGCACCACCCGCTGCGGCATCGATCTGTCGAGCGTCGGCATCGCGCGACCTCGGTTCGGTGTCTGAAGCAAGCGCAGCATCAGCACGGCTAATTCGGCCATGGAACAATGTCTTCTACAAAAACGACGTCCCCCAACATAGCCATTAGCATCGCGTGCTCACTCGCCTTGGGGTTCTGTGCGGCAAGTCTGTACGCAACCTTCCGCCACGGGGGTAGCGGCGAGGCTCTGATGGCGTTTGATGTCCGTGCCTTTTGGTTTGAGACGCCCTTCTATTTGGGTTTCGCAACCCCCGTTTTCTATCAGGGCGCGGCTATCGTGCTCTCGACGTCTGCGGTTGTCTTGCTGATTCAGCAGGTCGTATTGCGCCGCAAGCTCGAACATCACGGGACCGCTCGTTGGGCTCGAGTGGATGAAATGCGACGCCCGGGATATCTGCGACGCTACCGTGGCGTGACAGGGCCGGTCTTCGGGAAGACGAGTGGTCCTTTCTGGCCTGGCTATTACCTGACCAATGGCGAGCAGCCTCACAGCCTCATCGTTGCGCCGACCCGCGCTGGCAAGGGGGTCGGCATAGTCATTCCAACGCTACTTACATTTAAAGGCTCTGTGATAGCTCTGGACGTCAAGGGGGAGCTCTTTGAGCTCACATCGAGGGCGCGTAAAGCCGCTGGCCACGAAGTGTTCAAATTCGCGCCACTGGATTCAGAGCGGCGCACAAACTGCTACAATCCACTGTTGGATCTCATAGCACTGCATCCACAGCAGCAATTCACCGAAGCCCGCCGCTTGGCCGCGAACCTGATTACGGCCAAGGGGGAGGGGGCGGAAGGTTTCGTCGCCGGCGCGCGAGATATCTTTGTCGCGGGGATCCTTGCCTGCATCGAGCGGGGCACGCCAACAATCGGCGCCGTCTATGATCTGTTCGCTCAGCCGGGGGAGAAGTTTAAGCTCTTCGCGCAGCTCGCCATGGAGACCCGGAACAAAGAGGCACAACGCATCTTCGACGACATGGCGGGGAACGACACGAAAATCCTAACCTCCTACACGTCCGTGCTCGGCGATGGCGGGCTCAACTTGTGGGCGGATCCGGCTGTCAAGGCGGCTACAAGTCGCTCGGACTTTTCGGTCTATGATCTTCGCCGTCGCAGAACGTGCATCTATCTTTGCGTTGGTCCGAACGACCTTGAGGTGATCGCGCCTTTGATACGCTTATTTTTTCAGCAAATCGTTTCAATTCTACAGCGGTCGCTGCCCCGCCAGGACGAAAAGCACGAGGTTCTCTTTCTGCTCGATGAGTTCAAGCACTTGGGGAAGCTGGAGGCGATCGAGACCGCAATTACGACTATCGCGGGCTACAAGGGGCGTTTCATGCTCATCATCCAAAGCCTTTCGGCACTAACGGGGGCTTATGGAGAGGCCGGTAAGCAGAATTTTCTCAGCAATACCGGATTGCAAGTGTTCATGGCCACGGCCGATGACGAGACTCCGAACTACATTTCCAAAGCCATCGGTGAATACACGTTTGAAGCCAAATCGATTTCCTACAGCCAGTCGCGAGCGTTCGACCGGAACATTCAGAATTCGTTTCAAGGTGCGCCGCTGCTGCGTCCCGAACAGGTTCGGCTGCTCAATGACGAGTACGAGATTGTTCTCATCAAAGGTCTGCCGCCATTGCAACTGAGGAAGGTGCGATATTTTTCGGACCGCCTTCTGAAACGCATCTTTGAAAGCCAGACAGGCGCCCTCCCGGAGCCGGCACCCTTGACGGAAGCAGAGGAGGGATTCTCCGCAGAATCTCGACTCGATGAGCCGCTGCGCGGATTGGCGCAAGACTTTGACGATACAGTTTGATGCGAGGCTAATGTGGACCAGCGAAAAAATCCATCCCGTGTAACAGCTTTGCCGCAGGTGCAGGACGCCGGCTTGGAAGAGGATCAAGCGGTCCAGGCCAGGCAAGTGGGCGTTGAGCAGCACCTTGCCGAGGCCCGGAGGCTGTTCGATCAAGCTGACGAGTCGCCAACCAATCCAGAGGAGCTTCAGCGACTGGACCAGGGGTTCCGCGAAGTGCTTCAGCAATGGCAGGATGAGCAAGCCGCCTCGTCTTCTTTCAGCGCTGAGGTTCCCGAGGCGCTCCGGCCGCTGTTCGATGATCGAGCTCACCAGCCGCCAACCAATGCAGAGGAGCTTCTGCGACTGGAACAGGGGTTCCGCGAAGTGCTTCAGCAGCGGCAGGATGATCAAGCCGCCTCGTCTTCGCTCAGCAACCCAGGGATGCGTGCTGGGCCGGAGGACCCCAACAGAAGCGTGTCGGATGCTTTCGCAAGCTCTGGGCACGCCGGAGTTCAGGCCGCCGCCCCGCCAGTCTTGGCTGCCAGCCAACAGCAGATCCGGCCCTCGCCGGATGCGCTTGACCAAGGCAACCACCTGCCACCCCAGGGGGGCATCATCAACAACGAACATTCCACAGCGCTGTTCCCGCCGGCGAAGAGGCAGAGGTCCGTGGATAGGCCGCAAGCCGTCGCCATTCAGCAGCAGCCGAGCGAAATCGGCAATTCAGGCGGCCGCATGCCGATGCAGCCCCCCATGCAGCAATTGGGTGAATTGCCATTGCAAGGGGTACCGGTTCAAGGGACAGGGTCCGAACACATCGGAAGGCTGCATGCGGAAGCCGCGCCCTCAGCAAGGTCCGAGGCGCCCCCGGCTGCGATCGAGGACTCCATAAACGTTTCGTTCGCCGTCCCCCAAGGGTTCTCCCATGGGACCCAACGCGTCCCAGACGCGATGCTCTCTTCCTTGGACCGCCCTGGCCCCTTGCCGGATGCTGGCCAAGCGCGGCAAGCGGGCTTTGAGCAGCACGTGGCCGAGCCGCGCCGAGCCGACCCCGTTGCGAGTGGCGCCCGTGCTTCCCGCTATCACCATCTGTCCGGCGAACACCGGGACCTTATTGATAGAGCGATCGCCCACTCCCAGGAAAAATATAGCGAGACCACGGCCCGAAAATACACGTTTGCACTTCGCCGGTTGGCGAATGATCTCAGCGCTCGTGGCCAAGCGACCGATCTAAGAGATCACAAATCCCTGGTCGATCACGTCGGTGCTTTCTTTCCGAAAGACGTTGATATGAAGAGCGCGTTGAAGGCCCTGCGTGCGTATCATGAGCCGAGCTATTCAGCGACTGCTGGCGGCCCTGCTGCCAGCTATCCCCATCTGTCCGCCGAACACCGGGACGTTATTGATAAGGCGATCGACCGCGCTGCGGCTCAGCAAAACCAGAGCGCGGACACGCTGCGAATATACTCGAATGCGCTTCGCCGATTGGCGAATGATCTCGGCGCTCGTGGCCAAGCGACTGATCTAAAAAATCACCAATCCCTGGTCGATCACCTCGATACTTTCTTTCCGAATGACCAGAGCATTAAAACGGCGTTGAACGTCCTACGTGCGTATCATGAGCCGGGCTATGCAGCGACCGGCTGGTGGCCAGCGGCGGTGCCTTCAAAGCCAGATGCGCGTATCTTGGAAAAATTAAGCAGTGACAGCGAGTTGGCCGTAAGCACCCGTGTCGTCTATGGTCGACTTCTTCGCAGATTTTCTGAGGAGCTTGAGAGTCGGGGCCAGACGATCTCTGGGCTGGATCACAATTCGCGGACCGAACTCGCCGAGGCGTTGTTTCCAGGCAACAAGAAACTCCGCTTGGCGCTGCAGCGGGTTCACAATGCGGAGGTTCCCGAGGCCTTGCGGCCGCTGTTCGATAATCGAGCTCACAAGCCGCCAACCAATCCAGAGGAGCTTCTGCGACTGGAACAGGGGTTCCGCGAAGTGCTTCAGCAGCGGCAGGATGATCAAGCCACCTCGTCTTCTTTCAGCGCGAAGGTTCCCGAGGCGCTCCGGCCGCTGGTCGATGATCGAGCTCACCAGCCGCCAACCAATGCAGAGGAGCTTCTGCGACTGGAACAGGGGCTCCGCGAAGTGCTTGAGCAGCGGCAGGGTGATCAAGCCACCTCGCCTTCTTTCAGCGCGGAGGTTCCCCAGGCGCTCCGGCCGTTGTTCGATGATCGAGCTCACCAGCCGCCAACCAATGCAGAGGAGCTTCTGCGACTGGAACAGGGGTTCCGCGAAGTGCTTCAGCAGCGGCAGGGTGATCAAGCCGCCTCATCTTTGTTCAGCAATCCAGGGATGCGTGCTGGGCCGGAGGACCCCAACAGAAGCGTGTCGGACGCTTTCGCAACATCTGGGCACGCCGGAGTTCAGGCCGCTGCCCCGCCAGTCTTGGCTGCCAGCCAACAGCAGATCCGGCCCTCGCCGGATGCGCTTGACCAAGGCAACCACCTGCCACCCCAGGGGGGCATCATCAACAACGAACATTCCACAGCGCTGTTCCGGCCAGCGAAGAGGCAGAGGGCCGTGGATAGGCCGCAAGCCGTCGCCATTCAGCAGCAGCCGAGCGAAATCGGCAATTCAGGCGGCCGCGTGCCGATGCAGCCCCCCACGCAGCAGTTGGGTGAATTGCCATTGCAAGGGGTACCGGTTCAAGGGACGGGGTCCGAACACATCGGAAGGCTGCATGCGGAGGCCGCGCCCTCCGCAAGGGCTGAGGCACCCCCCGCTGCCATCGAGAACTCCATAAACGTCTCATTCGCCGTCCCCAAAGGCTTCTCCCATGGGACTCCGGATGCTGGCCAAGCGCGGCAAGCGGGCTTTGAGCAGCGCGTGGCCGAGCCGCGCCGAGCCGAACCTGTCGCGAGTGGCGCCCGTGCCACCGGCTATCGCCATTTGTCCGACGAACACCGCGACCTTATCGATAAGGCGATCGCCCACGCTGCGGCTCAGCAAAAATATAGCGAGAGCACGGTCCTAAAATACAGGTATGCACTTCGCCGATTGGCAAATGATCTCGGCGCTCGTGGCCAAGCGACTGATCTAAAAAATCACCAATCCCTGGTCGATCACCTCGATGCTTTCTTTCCGAAAAACGATGATATGAAGAGGGCGTTGAACGTCCTGCGTGCCTATCATGAGCCGGGCTATTCAGCGACTGTTGGTGCCCCGGCTAACCGCTATCCCCACTTGTCCGACGAACACCGGGACGTGATTGATAAGGCGATCGCCCATGCTGAGGCTCAGCAACGCCATAGCGCGCCGACGCTCCGAATATACTCGTATGCGCTTCGCCGATTGGCGAATGATCTCGGCGCTCGTGGCCAAGCGACTGATCTAAAAAATCACCAATCCCTGGTCGATCACCTCGATACCTTCTTTCCGAAAGACACTGACATAAGGGATATAAGGCCGGCGTTGAACGTCCTGCGTGCGTATCATGAGCCGGGCTATTCAGCGACTGGCCGGTGGCCAGTGACGGTGCCTTCAAAGGCAGATGCGCATGTCTTGGAACAAGTGACCAGTGACAGCAGCTTGGCCCCAAGCACCCGTGTTGTCTATGGTCATAGTCTTCGCAGATTTTCTGAGGCGCTTGAGAGGCGGGGCCGGACGATCTCTGGGCTGGATCATGATTCGCGGATCGAATTCGCCGAGGTGTTGTTTCCAGGCAACGATTATCTCCGCTTGGCGCTTGAACGGGTTCGCGATGCGAAGCCTGCGTCAGACAGGATCGTGGCGGACGCTTTGGCAGCGGCCGGCTCTGGGCACGCCGGAGTTGAGGCCGCCGCCCCGCCAGCGTTAGCTGTCAGCCAACACCGGCCCTGGCCGGATGCGCTTGACCAGGGCAACCTCCTGCCACCCGAGCGGTTCATCATCAACAATGAACATTCGACGGCGCCGTTGCGGCCGGCGGAGAGGCAGGGGACTGATAATCCGCAAAGCATCGCCATTCAGCAGCCGCCGAGCGAAGGCGGCCGCGTGCCGATGCAGCCCCCCATGCAGCAGTTGGGTGAATTGCCATTGGCAGGGGTACCCGTTCAAGGCCCAGGGTCCGAACACATTGGAAGCCTGCATGCGGGGGCCGCGCCCTCAGCAAGGTCCGAGGCGCCCCCGGCTGCGATCGAGGACTCCATAAATGTTTCGTTCGCCGTGCCCAAAGGCTTCTCCCATGGGACTCAACGCGTCCCAGAGGCGATGCTCTCTTCCTTGTACCATTATGGCCTCTTGCCGGACGCGGACAAGCCGGAATGGAACTACGAGATTAAAGGCCACGGCTACACCGCCCGGAGGCCAGAGGAGGGTAATGACGTTTGGCTCCTCCATCGCGGAGCGATAAGGGAAGCTGGAGCGGCAGCAGTACCGGCAAGGGCTCCGGGACCCGCCTTGCCAGCGACCGCCAGGCTCTCAGACACCCATCTCGGGGTTCCGTTGGTCGATCTGACCACCTCCTCCGATGCACACATCGAAGCCCTTCCGTCAGGCTCGTCCAATCTCCCCCGGGGGGCGGTGCTCGGGGCCACCCAACTGCTGGGCGACGAACATATCCAGAGGGATTACGAATTCCTCGAGCAGCAGCTGCAGCAGGCCGATCCAGCGCTCGCCGCCCGGACGCGGCTGGTCGATCCGTCGGTCTCCCATCTGCTGCGCCACATGGAGCAGCAAGACGCGCGAGGCACATTGCAGTCGATTTATGATCGAAACGCCGGCCCATCCGACTTCCTGTTCGTGCCAGTGAACGATGGGGTGGGTATTGACCACGGCACCCATTGGTCGCTGCTCCTCGTAGATCGCCGCGATCCGGAAAGAGCGGTCGCCTATCACTACGACTCCATCCAGCAAAATGAACAGCGATACAACGACGCGCCTGCACGAAAGCTCGCTACAAGACTGGACGCGACCCTGGTAACACCCGACATGGCGCAGCAGAAAAACGCTGTTGACTGCGGCGTCTTCGTGGTGGACGGCACGCGCGAGCTGGTTCGTCGATTGGCGAACGAAGAGCGGCCAGACCAGCAGCTGCCGCTGCACCTCAACTACCTCGTCGCCGATCGGCAGGCGCTGCAAAACCGACTGAGAGAGGGGCGCTTGCCGCACGAGCTTGCCGCAAGCCCCGCCGAAGCTTTGGCAGCAGCCGGGTCGCAGGTGCAACACGCCGCGTTGCAAGAACAGCAAGCCAGACAGGTCGCGCCAGCGCCGTTGGAACGGCACTTGGGCCAGACGCGCGAGGCCGAGGACAAGCTGACGAGTACACTGCACAGGAGCAACCGCGTGAACAGTGGGGGCGTCATCATCAACACTGAACGTTACACAGCGCCGTTGAGACCAGCGAAAAGGCAAAGGACTGACAATTCGCAAAGCCTCGCCATCGGGCGGCAGCCGAGCGACGCAAACACAACGTCCATCGGCCAAGCCTCCGATCAAGCCCGAGCGGACCTCATGGCTTCCTTCAGGAGCAGAGAGCGCTCCGACGCTGGACGTTGAGCTCGACGGCTAAGCAGAACAGCTCTTTTGGCGACGGAGAGGCTGATGCGATCTCCGGACCGGTAGCTCTCACCGTAATTGATCAGACTGGCACTGTTGGAAGGCGATGTAGGCCTGGAACTCGCCGATCGCCAGCGAGGCGCTGAGACGATCGCCCACCTCAATAAGATCGAGGACGATATCCGCGGCCGATCGGCCGATGAACGCCGTGCGACGCGTCGGGAAAATAGCCGCGCTATTGTCGCCATCTTGAACCTTGGCTGCGTGAAAGCTCGGCCTGATCGGTCAGAAGACCAAGGTCGCCGAGGCAATCCGCTACACGCTCTCACGCTGCGAAGGCCTCTCGCGCTTCGTTGACGACGGTCGCACCGAGATCGACAACAACACCGTCGAGCGCTCAATCCGTCCGCAAGTACGCGCTCTTCGCCGGCTTGAACGGCGGTGCCGAACACTGGGCAGTCATTGCGTCGCTGATCGAAAGCTGCAGGCTCAATGGTGTCGAGTCACTCGGTTATCTCGCCGACGTCCTCACCACCAGGATCGTCAACAGCCATCCCAGCCAGATCGACGAGATGCTGCCTTGGGTCCGACATCCAGGCGCCGAGCTAAAGGCCGCCAGAAAACACCGCCACGCTTCATCAGTCTCGTCAGCCAATCTCCAGAATAGCTCCAGTCAGGCGGCCAAGGTGCCTCCGTAGCTAACGTCTACGTCAGCGTTGAAGAAATACCCTGCACCACGGCATGTCTTGACTAGCCTTGGATTGGCCGCATCAGCCTCCAGCTTTCGGCGCAAGCGCAAGATTAGGACATCGATACTTCGATCGTAGACCTCTTCTCCACGCACACGGCTCGCGAGCAAAAGCCGTTCTCTGGATAGGACATTGCGGGGGTTCTCCAGGAACGCGATCAGCAGGTTGAACTCACATGCGGTAAGCTTGACTTCGCCACGCTCCGCACAGATCAGTCGCCGCTGCTTGACGCTGAGCTTCCAGGCTCCGAACCGAAATGAGCGATGATCTTTCGTTCGCGGACTGGAAATGCGCTGGCGTAGCCCTACTCGAATGCGGGCCAAGAACTCGCGCAGCCCGAAAGGCTTGGGGATGAAATCGGTTGCGCCGAGCTCCAGCGCAACGACTTTTTCCGCCTCATCAAGCCGGTCGCCGCTGATCACTATGATGGGTAAATCCGATTTTGTCGCCAGTTTGCGGACGATGGCAAGCCCATCCTCCCGGCCTAGGTTGAGGTCAACAACCACGAGATCGACTGGCTCATGCGATAGAACGTAGTTAAACTGCTTGCTATCGTTGACTGCGGTCACCTTCAAGGCATGCATCATGAGATACTGGGAGATGAGGCGTCGCATTGCGGCATCATCGTCAATGACAAGAACATGTTTCAACGGCTCACCTTCAATCTTGAATCCCCTTGTCTAAAGCTGTTGCCGAGCAACCCTTGGGGCACCACGCAGAACAGCTGCCCCTTGCTACCACTCGCCGGTGCGTGCGGCCAATGTGAGGCCGTTGCTCGGCCTGGTCTTTTCATCCACAGCGAATTGACCGCATCCAGGCAGCCGGTGGCCACCACACATCTCCAAGCGCCGGTATGACCCCGTGTGGTCCTTCGCTTATTCGCGAGCTCCGCCGTTGGTGCAGGCCTGCCAACACCACTTGATTACGACGGCACGGACGCCCGATCGCTTGCCATGTCCTTGCATCTTCTTCGCGTTTCTGGCGCTTGCGGACCTGGATCACCTCGAAATCCTCCCGCTCGTGCGTGCGGCTCGGACGCGGTGGAGCAGCGCGGCGTTTGATTGATCGCAAAGGCGGTTGGCCGAAGAACGACCGTGATTCGCTATAGTGGCCTTGTGCCAAGGCTATGTCTCCTGCCCAAGGCAGGTCATTGGGCAGTGGCCGGCGGCGCCAATCCTGTTCCCGGCGATCGGCAGGTCCGATTACGGTTACGGTTACCTTGCGAGCTAACATTTCTCAGTTGATGCAATACCTTCCTTTTGAGCCTGTCACTGTACTTGTCGAGAGCGCTGACGGACTGCGTCAATCCGCCTGCGGTTTCTGCCGATGGGACTGTGCGTGACCCACCAGTTCGCTGCGCGGCCGAACAGCTGAACCAGGTCTCGCACCAGGCCGGCTGCGCCGCCACGTCTTCCCAGTTGACCCTCGTCCCGCATATTTGCGCCTCCGACAAGCTTCGCGGACGAACTCGCGGTTTCAACCAATGCCTGAGTATGCAGGGCGCATGGCTGTCTCTTGCAACAACGGCAGCATGTCGCAACATTGGGCAGCTCGGCGCCCTAGTCGGTTCTCGCGTTCGATCGACCCAAGCTTCCGCAGCCTGAGATGAACCCGCCAAGCTCCCCATTTTGTCCTTCGGCCAGGCGCTGACACAAGATTCCATCACCGCCCATGCCAAGTCGCGGTTGACGCTGCAAGAGCAACGGACAGCCGGGACGGGCAATCCCGCGCAGGAATGATCCACCGCGATGGTCGAGATGTGCCGGCTGATCGCGCCCGCGCAACCCGCGCATGCGCAAGGTGCCCATGCACCCGGACACGAACAAGCTCTTTGCTTCAGTTGAAACCGAAAAAGCTGAACTTGAACATCACGCAGTAACAAACCTGCCCGATAAGCGCGTGCCGGACAGGGCCAGAACCGGTCCGGACGCTTCGAAAGGTAGGGGATAGGAATGTTTATTGCAGCTTGGCCGCTGGCCATCGCCCTGTTGACATCCATGTCATTCCCAGCCGAGCCCGCGCCACTTTCGCCCCGTGAATTCCACGGCCTGTCGCGCAAATGCGCTCCCTGGGTTGCGCCGTCCACACTCGCCGCGATTGCCAAAATTGAAAGTGGCTTTGAAACGCTGGTGGCTCATGACAACACCACAGGTGAGCAGCTTCGCTGGATAGACCGCCTGGAAGCGACGCGGGGCATCAAGAACCGCCTCGAAGCACAACATTCTGTCGATGTCGGATTGATGCAGATAAACAGCAAGAACTTTTCCTTCCTCAATCTCACGCCGGAAAAGGCTTTCGAGCCCTGCGCCTCGCTATCGGCCGCCGCCCACTTGCTTGAAAGCCGGTATGCCGGCGGCACGACTGCTCCGGCGCAGCAACTGGCGCTTCGCCGTGCCATCTCGGCCTACAACACGGGCGACGTCACGCGTGGCTTCACCAACGGTTATGTACGCAAGGTCGAGTCGGCCGCAAAGGACATCGCGAGTCATCTCGAGCGAACGCTGGAGCCGACCGCTCCAGATGCGCCACACCTTGAGGCATCCGGTCGGAAAGCCGTGCCGCCTCTGCTCCAACAGAGCCAACAGGCCAATGGAAAGCAGCCCAAACAAAATTCTTGGGACATCTGGGGCTCGTATGAGTCAAACCGCTCCGGGGCCGATCCCTCCGGTCCGACAGGCAGCCAGGCTGCGGAAGAGCGGAAACCCTCGAACCCGAACAAACTCGTATTCGATTGAACCATGGAGATACAATGATGAAGCCATTCAAAATACTTCGTGCGCTTAAAACGCGTGTTCCTTCGCCTTTTTCCATGCTGCGCACGACGGCTGAATATGTACCGGCCGCTGCTGCAGGCGCCGCGTGGACGGTCTTCTCCATCGGGCCAGCCTCGGCTCAGGTGACCGGAGGGACGGATCCCGCCAAGATGGTCCAGAATATCTGCACCTTCATACTTGGCCCCTTCGGACAATCACTGGCGGTGCTCGGACTCGTGGCCATCGGCATCTCTTGGATGTTCGGTCGTGCTTCACTTGGCCTGGTTGCGGGTGTCGTTGGAGGGATCGTCATCATGTTCGGCGCAAGCTTCCTGGGCAAGGCGCTCATAGGCGGTGGCTGATGAGCGACCGGTTGGAAGTGAGCACCCTCTATGTGGCGGCGACACGTCCCGCACTGTTTCTGGGGGTGCCGCTGACGCTGGCCGGATTGCTGATGATGTTGGCTGGTCTCGTCATCATTGTCCTTCAAAACCCACTTTATGAAATCGTGCTCGTGCCACTTTGGTTCGGGGCACGGCTGGTGGTTGAGCGTGACTATAACGCCGCAAGCGTCGCGCTCCTCTATTTGCAGACGGCCGGCAGAAGCGTGGACGGGCCGGTCTGGGGTGGCGCGAGCGTCAGCGTCAATCCGATCAGAGTGCCGAAACGCGGAAGAGGAATGGTGTAATGTTTGGCGCCAGTGGCCGGACCGAGAGATCTGGCGAGATCTATCTTCCGTATGTCGGTCATCTCAGCGACCAGGTTGTCCTGCTGGAAGACGGATCGATCATGGCCATGGCACACGTGAACGGCCTGCCCTTTGATTTGGAAGACGCAGAGATGCGCAATTCGCGCTGCCGCGCGTTCAACACTCTCTTGCGCAACATCGCGGATGACAATGTCACGCTATACGCTCATCTTGTGCGCAACAACGATGTGCCGGAGCCGGCATCGCGCCAGTTTCAAAGTGCATTTGCTGGCAGTCTGAGCGAGGCCTATGAGCGCCATGTGCTGTCGGGCAAGCTCTTTCGCAACGATCACTTCCTCACTATCGTCGTGTCCCCCCGCACCGCAATCGGTAAGATCGGCTGGCGCATTGCCAAATCCCCCAGACGGAATGACAAGGATCTGGCCACACAACTGCGAAGCCTGGAGGACCTCTGGCAGATCATTGCTGGCTCACTCGGCGGTTACGGTCTGTGCCGGTTGGGTATTCGCGAGAAAGGCAACGTGCTCTTCACGGAAATTGGTGAGGCGCTTCGGCTGATAATGACTTGCCGGTTTCTTCCGGTTCCGATGGTTACCGGCTCGCTTGGCGCCTCGATCTACACTGATCGGGTCATCTGCGGGAAGCGGGCGCTTGAGATTCGAAGACCCGGGGATAGCTCCGTGGGATCATTGTTTTCGTTCCGTGAATATCCGGCGACGACGCGGCCAGGCATGCTAAATCCCTTACTGTCCGCCAACTTCCCGCTTGTCCTGAGCCAGAGCTTTTCCTTCCTCACTCGGCCACAAGCTCATGCGAAGCTTAGCCTTAAATCCAGCCAGATGACGAGCGCCGGCGACAAGGCTCTCACCCAGATCAATGAACTTGCCGAGGCAGAGGACGCACTGGCAAGCAACGAGTTCGTCATGGGTTCGCATCATCTGAGCCTGTGCGTCTATGGCGACAGCCTCAATAGCCTTGCAGATCGCGCGGCAAATGCGCGCGCAAGGCTGGCCGACACAGGCGCCGTTATCGTCCAAGAGGGTATCGGCATGGAGGCCGCGTACTGGTCCCAACTCCCGGGGAACAACAGGTGGCGCACGCGCCCCGGGGCGATCACCTCGTACAATTTTGCCGGGCTTGTCTCATTTGAGAACTTCCCCAGCGGTTCCAGCTCCGGCCACTGGGGCAAAGCTGTTGCGCGCTTTCGCACAAACGGTGGAACGTCTTTCGACTACATCCCCCATGAGAATGACGTCGGCATGACGGCGATATTCGGACCCGTCGGCAAAGGCAAGACGACGCTGATGACCTTTATCCTCGCGATGCTTGAGCAAAGCGTGGTCGATCGCAATGGCGCCATCGTCTTTTTCGATAAAGACCGGGGTGGTGAACTGCTGGTGCGAGCCACGGGAGGGACATACCTTGCGTTGCGCAGAGGCGCTCCGAGCGGCTTGGCCCCTCTGCGCGGACTGGACAACACCTCCGCCTCGTTGGATTTTCTGCGCGAATGGCTGATGGCCCTCATCGAGAGTGACGGCCGTGGTCCGATCTCGCCGGAGGAAAGCCGTCGACTGGAACGTGGCATTCTTCGTCAACTTTCGTTTGAACCCGCCATGCGTTCACTTGCGGGCCTGCGCGAATTCCTGCTGCACAGCCCCTCGGAGGGCGCGGGAGCACGGCTGCAGCGGTGGTGTAGAGGGAATGCGCTTGGATGGGCCTTTGACGGCGATGAGGACGAAGTCAGGCTGGATGCCTCCATTACCGGCTTCGACATGACGCAGCTCCTGGAATTTGAGGAGGTCTGTGCGCCGGCCGCCGCATATCTTCTGCACCGCGTGGGCGCTGTTGTCGATGGCCGTCGGTTCGTCATGAGCTGCGACGAATTTCGCTTCTATCTGCTCAACCCGCAGTTCTCGGCTGTTATCGACAAGTTCCTGCTCACCGTCCGCAAGAACAACGGCATGTTGATACTCGCAACGCAGCAGCCTGAACACGTGCTTGAATCGCCCCTCGGGGCCAGTCTCGTTGCACAATGCATGACCAAGATCTTCTACCCATCACCGACGGCCGACCGGGCCGCGTATGTCGATGGCTTGAAGTGCACCACGCAGGAGTTCGAGGCAATCCGCCAGGGAATGGCAATTGGCAGCCGCAAGTTTTTGCTCAAGCGCGAGAGCGGGAGTGTTGTTTGCGAATTCGATCTTGGCCAGATGCGCGAGTATGTAGCCGTACTCTCGGGGCGGGCCAACACCGTGCGCTTTGTCGACCAGCTTCGTGACCAGCACGGAGATGCCCCAAGTGCGTGGCTCGACAAGTTCATGGCTCGTTACAACGAAATTCAAGACTGACGGAGGAATATTCATGAGATTTCCCACGCTTGCAGCAACGACGCTTGCCGCTTCCTTTCTGTTTAGCGGACAGGCCCGGTCGCAATTTGTCGTCATCGACCCGGCGGTAGTAACACAAGCGGGCTTAACAGCGGTTTCCACTGCGCAGATCCTGATAAAGTCAGCCCAGACGCTCGCTTCCACGATGGAAATGGTGGAGATACTAAAGTCGTCATTCGGTGTCACGGGGCTGCTAAGTTCACTGAACCAAGGAAATCACTACCCGTCGGGCAATCAGCTTGAGAGGCAGATGTTTGAGGGTCAGGCGCCAACTTCGATTAAAGCGCGTGCAATTGCGGACAACCCAAACCGGAAAGTCGACGGCACGGATTCAGAAGCGAAACTGTTACAGGGACAAATCGCTGGTACCATCAATGCCGCAGCTCTTGCGGCCGACACTCTGGGCGTAATGGACAAGCGCCTTAAGGCCAACGACAACACGCTTGGTCAGCTTTCCCGCTCGGGAAATATTGTGCAGGCCACCGTCACCAACGGTCTGGTCCTCAAGCAGATTCATGATGCGATTATCCAAAATGTCCAGGCCACGAGTCTGCTGACGATGGCCACTGCACAAGCGAGCCTTCACGCCGCAGAGGAGGCCGCGATGCAGCGTCGCGAACGCCAGGACACCGCCAGAATGTTTGAGTAGCGACGCTTAATTCATCCGGCTCATCTGCGCTGATCAGGGGCAAATAAGGTTCACGCAATGGTTTTCAGAATTCCTGCGCCATTCACGGCCATACACGCGATCTTTCATGTGGCCTTTACGGCGGGGCTGCACAAAGTGATTGGAAACGTCCAAGAGGCGGTCAGTGCGCCTCTGGTTGCGTGCGTCACGCTCTGGATCATAATCCAAGGCTTTCTGGTCATGCGCGGTCAAGTCGACGCGCGCGGAGGTATCTCGCGCGTAGTCACGGTATCGATTGTCGTCGCCCTCATCTTAGGGCAGGCCAACTATCAGTTGTACATTGAATCAGTCTTCGACGACACGATTCCAAAGCTTGCCCACCAGATCAGCGGAAGCACCTTGCCCTTCATCGGTATCCCCCAGAAGCTCGACGTAATGTTCGCTTCAAGTCAGAGTGCCTTTCAGCGGATTGCTTCCGAAATTGGGCCAATGAATCAGCAGGACATACTTGCCTTCCAGGGAGCGCAATGGATTTTGTACGGTTCGCTCTGGACAGCGTTCGAGATCTATGATGCCGTTGGAATTCTGACGAAGGTGCTCCTGGCGATCGGCCCCCTCGTTCTTGTAGGCTATCTTTTTGATCACACTCGAGACATGGCTACCAGATGGATCGGCCAACTGCTCTCATACGGGCTGCTGCTTGTCCTCCTCAACATCGTTGCAACGATAGTTATCGCGGCCGAATCAGTCGCGCTGGGAGTCATGCTTGCGGTGATCAAATACAAGGGTACGACAGCAGCCAAGATCATCGGGCTTTACGAGCTCGATATGCTTTTCCTAGCTGGTGACGCTTTGATCGTCGCGCTTCCGACGATCGCCAGCAGCATAGCCGGGGGTTCTTGGGCAGGTGCGAACCAATCTCTTAGCAGCCTCAATCGCCGCATTGCCAAAACGGCAGGTGGTTAATCAATCGACAAGCGCGGGTACCTCAACATGAAATACTATCTACTTTTGTCAATACTGGCTTTGGCGGCCTGCAAGACAACCGATAAGCTTGCGACCTGCACGGGTTCGCCATTCCAACTGAACGTGGGACAATGGGAAACCTCCCCTGAAGATCTTCAAGTCGAATGTGCGAAAGAGCCCAAGTGAAATTTCCTGAACATGCCCTTCTGGTGGAGAGAGAAACGCTAGCCGCCCACTATAAGAAGGTGGAAGCGTTTCAAACTTCACGAGCGAAGTCTGCGCGGCGCCTGTCAAAGGCCCTCATAGCCTTTGCGGCAGCGGCGGTCCTAGGAAATGTTGCGCAGGCATTTACCATCGCTGCCATGGTCCCGTTGGCCAAGCTCGTACCTGTGTTCCTCTGGGTACGCCCGGATGGAACAGTTGACAGCGAAGTGTCAGTCTCTCGACTGCCGGCAACCCAAGAGCGAGCCGTCATAAATGCTTCGCTGTGGGAATATGTACGCCTGCGCGAGAGCTACACAGCCGATTCCGCCCAATACGGCTATGACCTCGTATCCAGTTTCAGCGCACCGGCTGTGCGGCAGCAATATCAAGATTTCTTCAATTATCCGAATCCCACCTCGCCGCAAGTCACAGTCGGCAAGCTCGGCAAGCTCGAAGTCGGGCATATTTCCTCAAACGACATCAGTCCGGACGTTCAACAGATCCGATACAAACGCACCCTTTCCATTGATGGGCAGATGCCGTTGGTGACCACCTGGACCGCAACCATCCGCTACGAGCGCCTGACAGATCTGCCTGCCCAATCAAGGCTCACCAATCCGGGAGGTCTACTCGTCACTTCCTATCAAACCTCGGAAGATAGCGTGTCGAACCTGGGTGACGTGCAGCCATGACAAAAAGAGCGTTTCTCGCACTGGCCTGTTCACTACTCGTAACGCTGGAGGCTTCCGCGGAAGACACCCCGCTTGCCGGCAAGCATGATGCACGGATGCGCTACTTGGCTTACCGTCCCGACGAAGTGGTGCGCCTGTCGACCGCGGTGGGGGCAACGCTGGTCGTCACATTCGCGGCCAACGAGACCGTCGCAGCCGTGGCCGTTTCCAATAGCAAAGACCTGGCTGCGCTCCCACGCGCCAACTACCTGTTCTTCAAGGCCAGCCGGATCCTGCCGCCGCAGCCGGTCGTCGTTCTGGCCGACAGTGAGTCCGGTACCCGCAGATATGTCTTCAGCATTTCAACGAGAGCGATGCCAAAATTAGATGAGCAGCAACCTGACTTATACTACAGTGTGCAGTTCACCTATCCCGGTGATGAGGCCGCTGCTTTGAGACAGGCAGCAGAAAAGCGCTCGATTCTTGGTCAGGCCCGGGCAAAGGTGCAGCAGGAACAGAGGGTTCAGGATTTGTTGAATCAGCCCGGTACAACTGCCAGTTCCGACGAAAGCAATTTTCACTACGTCGCAAAGGGCGATCGATCGCTGGCGCCGCTGCAGGTTTTCGACAATGGCTTTACCACCGTATTTGGCTTCGCAAGCAATTCCCGTATACCCTCCCTCTACATCATCAATCCCGACGGCAAGGAAGCCGCTGCCAACTTCACAGTCAAAGGCGACTATGTTGAAGTATCCGCAGTCGCCCGGGAATGGCGTCTGAGAGATGGCAATACGGTATTGTCGATTTTCAACAGAGCATATGATCCTGTTGGACGAGCGCCGGGCACCGGTACAGTGAGACCCGACGTGTGGCGCGTTTTGAAAGGCTCGGGCCGATGAATGAAACCGGCCCACAGTCGGGACACGATGTAAATGCATCCGCATCGTTGGTCTCGGAGCCGGCCCGCCGGCATGTTTCGGGACCACAGAAATTGGCCGTCGCCGGTCTTGTTCTCATCTCATCTCTGTCGCTCATCTGGCTCGGAAGTCGTCCCAGCACACAAGACGAACCCTCTCAGCCAAACCCGCCAATTTCCCCCAACGCCGAGCCGTTCCGCCCCGTGCCTATTGAGCTTGCTCCCGAACCTCCAGCACCTGCAAAGGCGGCGCAGGCGGCAGATCCTGCGCCATCCACGCCGCAACCCGCGGCAGCTGAACCGCCGCCCGAGGAATCACCAATTTTCGCCTACAGCAGCGGCAGTCAAAAGCCCGACGTGGCTCAGCGGAGCGAAGACGACCACAAGGATGCTCCCGCGACCGCGGATGAGATCTCGATCGGTGGCGATCTGTCAGGCCGATTGAAGCCAGATATACAGGAGCCGAGCCGGGCCACACTTTTGCCGCACCCTGATCTCGTGATTACTCAGGGAACGATCATTCCTTGCCTTTTGCAAACGGCGGTCGACACAAATTTACCCGGCTATGTGAAGTGCGTCTTACCTAAAGACGTCCGCGGCGCCACCAACAATGTCGTGCTCTTGGATCGTGGGACGACCGTGATTGGCGAGATCCAGCACGGTCTCGAACAGGGGGATGCGCGTGTCTTCGTGCTGTGGACGCGCATCGAAACACCTGACCATGCCCTCGTTTCGATAGCATCGCCGGGTGCTGACGAGCTCGGCCGCTCCGGAGTGCCTGGCACGGTGGATAATCACTTCCGGGAACGCTTTGGCGGAGCAATGCTGATGAGCGTCCTTCAAGGCGCGTTCCAGGCGGCCGGTCAATACGCGGCTAGCTCTGGCGGAGGAAGCGGCATCAACAGCTTCCAGAGCAATGGCGGACAAGCCGTCGAGACGACACTGAGAGCGACGGTCAACATTCCGCCAACCCTGAAGAAAAACCAGGGAGATGCTGTATCCATCTTTGTGGCTCGCGACCTCGATTTCTCGGATGTATACGGTCTCACGGCAACTGTCGTGGCGCCAGCCCCCCAACATCGCCAACGCCGGAGAGACAACAATGCGATCGGAGGCTGACCCTCAATTGCGTTTGCTTCTCGACCCCGTTCTGAAATGGCTTGAGGAGCCCAGGACCGAAGAGGTCGCTATCAACCGGCCTGGGGAAGCGTTTGTGCGACAAGCCGGCGTCTTCACGAAACATCCGCTACCGCTAGGTTATAACGATCTGGAGGACATCGCGATTCTCGCTGGAGCGCTGCGCAAGCAAGATGTCGGACCGCAAAGCCCCCTCTGTGCGACTGAGCTGCCGAACGGAGAGCGGCTGCAGATCTGTTTGCCGCCCGCTGTTCCCTCAGGAACAGTAAGCCTGACGATACGGCGTCCTTCAAGTCGTGTGACCGAACTGAAGGAAGTTTCTTCTCGCTACGAATACTCACGTTGGAATCAATGGCGGTCACGAAAACAGCGCCAAGAGCGGCAGGACGAAACTATTCTTCAGCAATACGACGATGGTGACTTGGAGAAGTTTTTGCAAGCGTGTGTTTCGGGACGGCTCACGATGCTGCTTTGCGGACCTACTGGAAGCGGCAAAACGACAATGAGCAAGACTTTGATCAACGCTATACCCCCGCAAGAGAGACTGATAAGTATCGAGGACACGCTGGAGCTTGTAATCCCGCACGAGAACCATGTCCGGTTACTCTATCCAAAGGACCGAGCCGGCGTAGGTGCGGTGACAGCCGAGCAACTGCTGCAAGCGAGCTTGCGCATGCGCCCTGATCGAATATTGCTCGGCGAGATGCGCGATGATGCTGCATGGGCCTACCTTAGCGAAGTCGTCTCCGGCCATGCGGGATCAATATCAACGATCCATGGGGCTGATCCGGTCCAGGGCTTCAAAAAGCTCTTTTCCCTCGTCAAGAGCAGCCCGCAAGGAGCCGCTGTGGAAGATCGAACGCTTCTTGACATGCTGTCGGCTGCCGTTGACGTCATTGTGCCGTTCCACACCCAAGGTGACCTGTACGAGGTGGGAGAGGTATGGCTTGCCGCCGATGCCCGGCGACGGGGAGAGACAGTAACCGACCTCCTTAACAAGCACTAAGGCTAGAACAACGTCTCTGCATCGATAAGTCCATTGTGATGCGACGCGTCGTTTTGTTCTGCTTCGATGTCTTTTGCCAGGCCTTCTCACATTACTTGCATAGAATGAGCGCGTCAGCGCGTCGGCGGCATCACGCCATCATCATTATACGAATCGCATGCTCTATTGTCCTGGACGAGACCGGTCTCGCTAGCCGAAGGACGAAGGCCTGATTGTCAGATGTGACCGGCATGGGGTCGATGTCACCGATGACTATGAAAGGCACCGCCATGATGGTGGGGCATACGGACTCGGCCCGTCCTCGCTCGAGGAAAGGCGTCTTCGCCAAAATCAGCAGGTCAGCTGCCTTCCCGCTCTCGACCCAGCCGCAAAGACTTTCGAAGGTCGCGAAGCCGATCGGCTCATAACCCAGCGCGGCGATATTGTCCTTGTGAATCTCCAACTCTGCTGGATCGGGTTCCACGACTGCAATGATTCCGCCGTTGGCCGGTGATCCGTTGTATGGGCCGAAAGTGACGTCAGCGCTGACTGGCTCCTCCTCGGAGGCTGGCAAGTAAATATCAAAGCGCGTACCTCGGCCAACAACCGAGCTGACGTCTAGGCATCCTGCGAGCGCGCACACCTGCCTGTCCACTGCAGCAAGACCCAGCCCGGTCCCGCCGACGCGAGAGCGTGTGGTAAAAAAAGGCTCAAAGACATGCGGAAGTACCGAACCTGCGATTCCTGGGCCATCGTCGCTGATGGAGAGCAGAACGTAATCTCCAGGTCTCAAGGTGCCCTGAGCCAACCGCTTTGTTTCGCAGATGCGGGTCCGAGAAACGCCAACCTCGACACGGCCGTCGTTCAAGACAGCCTCCGATGCGTTCTTGCACAGATTCATAAGGATCTGCTGTATCTCGGTTGGGCTGCCCTCGACAACCGTTTGCCACTCGTTGATCTTGAAATGCAACTGAACATCTGCACGAACTGTAATGCGTAGCAGTGGCGCAAGGTCCATTACAATTTCGGAGATATTGAAAGGCACTGCCACGCGCTTGCGTTTTTGGCTGAGTGCCAAAATCTGGTCAACGATCAGCTTGGCTCGGTGGCCAGCTAAGATGATTTGGTTGATGGAGTTTTGAATTCTCGAGGGCCGACGCACAAGACCTAGTGCGATCTCTGAAAATCCAATTATTGATCCTAAAATATTATTGAATTCATGTGTAGCGCCGCTTGCGATTGTGCCGACAGTCCTCAGCCTTTCCACATGCTCCCATCGATTCAACAGAAGGTCGCGTTCCGCATTTATACGCTGCATTTCAAGATGGTTGCTTAGACGCGCAATAGCACTGGCAAGAACCCGGAGGTCGTCGGCTGAAGGGAGTGAGCGATCTCCTTCAAAGACGAGGATGCAAACGGCAACCTGCTGACCGGAGGCGCTGCAACCAACAATTTGACAAACACCGGAAGAGCCTCTGGCGGTCCGAACCATTTCCGCCGCCGGGATGACGCGAAACACTGGCCGTCCGGCGCGGACAAGTGAAACGAGTTCATCAATAAGCGCGACGTTCCAGACGCGCATGCACGTGTTCGCCAGAAAGTACTCGGTATGCCTGATGAGACTCGGATCCACCAGAGTAAGCGCGCATTGGTCCGCATCGAAAACGCGTTGAATGCGTCTAAGGGCTGCTTCGGTGGAACACCGCGCCGAGGCATTCTTTGCTATACTATCGTTGAAGCGAGCTTCGATCGCGCTCAATTCCTCTTCAAGCTCCAACCTTTTTTCTAACCGGTTGGTCCGCAGATGCTGCCTGAACGCCCTAATGATCGCTGCCAAGCAAAGGCATATGGACACAGAGCCAAAGAAAAGCCACGTACGCTGCGCCTGCGCGCCGGCCAAACTGTAGCCTTTCAGATGCTCTCGCTCCAGTTCGGCAGCCTTGGAGAACGTGTCGAGGGATGCGATCTGATCGGCAGCTTGCTCCAACCTCCATAAAGAAGACAGGACAGGGCGGAACCTGGCCACGACATCCGCGACAGCTCGGGCCTGGCCCGGAGTAAATCTTTCGAGAAGCTCCATCTGTGAGGCGAGGGTAAGCCCCGGTTCGACTGAAAACACGATCAGTTCGGAGAGTTCAAGCTTGCCGCCCTCAAGGCGGTCAATTGAACGAGCAAGATCTGCGAGAGAGCTTTGCATACGCTGATTATGCTTGACCAAGGCTGAGATGGCAGCCTGCGTGTTTTCGATCGAGTTTACGAGCTGCGCGAGCAATCTGGATTGCCCGGAGGCCTCATCGGGCGAAATCTCGAAACCGCGCTGCAAGTCTTCAAGATTCCTTTGCAATGCCTGTCCGGTAGAAGCAACCGAGTGGTCCACTTCCATGTCGGTCCGAGCACGGGCGACGTCGCGCTGGAGCAATGCATCGTTGATCTGAATCGTTCGCAGCTCGCTTATGACCGCGTCGTTGATCTTGGGGGCCTGCCTCTGCGTCCCGACCAAGAGCGCAATCGAGGCGGCTAAGGCGAGGACAAATGCTTTGTCGCCACTGAGCCATGTTTCCCAAGGAAACGGCGTTTGACCCGCAGCGCATGGGTTGCGAAAGTCTGACCTGAATTCTAGCTCCGCATCGGTTCGGTATGCGGCCGGATGCTGCTGGAACAGGAAAGCCATGTGTACCTCTCCCCTCATAAAGACGGCTTCGACACCGTCGCACTTTGCCCCCTTGGCCCCGCTGACCCTCCGTTGAATTTCGCGGCGATTAGACTTCGACCGTTCTGTTCCGAACTCTGGCCACTCGCGAGCTCGACCCGAACGTGGAAACTGAAGGCACGGCGTTACGGCACGTGAGAACGATAACTGGGCTATCCGTGAATGCTGATTTGATAGTTGTTGAGAAGGGAAGGCACCAATGCGGGCTGACACCGCGTGACGGATTCAATCGAGATTTGCCTGTTTTCGCGCGGCGAGTAGAACCACGCCGATGTTGAAGGTACCGTTGAGTCTCGTCATAATAACGGCAGGAACCGAACACTCGTGAGCCTTCGTTGCGTCAGTCCGCTCAAGCCATCACGCACGCGGCAGAGCTAACTTCCGGCAAGAGTTTCATAGCTGGGCCAACAAATTGCGCTCTGTGCCTGACCAGAGTAAGCAGGACGTACGTACGATCGGCATGATCCCCGAGGAGCGTTCGCACTTCATCTCTTATCCGGCGAAGGATAGCCCATTGAGCAGCCCACCATCGGTTATGAGATCGAGGCGACACACAAGGCGGGCAACCGGTCGGCAGTATTCGGAACTCTCTTCCGAGAGATCATGGAGGGACAGACAAGCCGCACGCTGCAGCAGCCTGGGGATGACACCGGTCGGCCAGCCATTATGCCGCTAACCCGCTTGCGATCTCTGTGCATTGTATCTCCTGCGTGCAGCCTCTGCATTAAGCCAGCGTCGACGACCAGAGCCCATGTTCCACCAAACAAGGGTTAGCTTTCAAGAAGCTGATTGAACAAATTGATTGTTTGGATAGCACGCATCCGAACAATGGATGCAGCTAAATGCAGCGGCGGTTTTCGTTAGATGCGAGCGAGCGTCTGTTGGCAAGAACCACCGCGGGGCGCGGGCGAGGTGAGGGGCTGCACGCCAAGCGCGTCGGGACGGTCATCGAGGATCTGCGTGCGGGTTTGCAGCAGAAGATGTGCGCCGATCCTGCCCCACTGCATCTGCCGTTTGTTGGGAACCCGCTTGGAACGGTGTTGACGGTGGCCTTGACGAGGGCCGAAGAGATGCGATCTCCGGACCGCTAACGCTCGCCGTAATTAATCAGGCTGGCACTGTTGGGGGCGATGTGGGCCTGGTGAACTCGCCGATGGCGGTCAGGAACTTGCGCATGTTCGGCTAGCCTGTTTCGAGACCTTCCGCGTCGAATTGCAGGTCGGCGATTTCGTGACGGGCCCGATAGACGTCAACATGCCAGAGATGCCATTTGATCCTGCGCAGAGTTTCGAGCAGGTCCTGTCCGGTCTGCTCGTCCTGGTTTTCGAGCCCTTGCACGAACTGCCGAAGGATCCTGATGCGCACGGTGATATGGAACCAGTCGGCGAGTCTTCCCCACCGTCGGTGATGAAGGTGATATCGATTGGCTTGGACGGGCTGCTTCTTGAGATGGTCGAGAATGCGCCGTTGCGGCTCGCGATCATAGCCATAAACGAAACCGATGTAGCGCGGAGCACCCTCTTCAGGCAGCGAGCGGCCTACGATCAGCTCGAAATTCTACTTCCGGTCGTTTGGTCGCGGATGAAAGTTCGATGCGGCTGCAGAACGCGTTTGCGATGGCCGCCCATCTTCCCGGCGCTACCGGAGCACGATAACGTTGCGACCATTTCACCACCGAAGAGACCGCAAAGCCAAAGCGCGACCAACCCGATCCAATTCTGCGCCGCCCAACTTCCATCTCGAACGGTGCGCGGAACGCCCGCGCGCCGGGTGCCTAACTAGCAGTGGCACTGGGCATGCCCTGTGCTCGGCTATTCGAGCTTCTCCAATGCCTGCCTAATGTCATCTCCGGCGTCCTCCGGCAACGGCAAAATAGGGCGCGGTGGCTGGACGTGCGCCAGACCGAGGTAGTCGGCGATGACGAACATAACGCGGAAGCTGCCGTAGCGTTTGAACAAGGTCCAGAGCGGCCCGAAAGCGCGGTTCAACCGAGTGGACTCCACCGCGTCGCCGGACTGCGCTGCACGCGTCAGCGCAAGCGCCGGGACCGCCAGCAGACCTGCCGCAACGCTGTACCAGGTGTCACATCCGGCAAGCAGGGCATCCGCCGCGCCCCAATCGCCGCTGTATCCGATTGTGAACGTGTCAGGCGTCATCGACCGCAAACGTGCCAGTTCCCCCGCGTAATCGTCATCCGCCGCCAGAGGCATTTTCACCGCGACGATGTTGGACACCTCTGACAGCCGGGCGATCAATGCGTCGCTGAATGTGAAGCGCGTGGTGCTTGGATTGTTATATATGCACAAAGGCAATTCCCCCGCCTCGGCCACCGCGACGAAGTGCTGGAAGACTTCGTCCTCGTTCAGGGGAACGTAGGACATCGGTGCCAGGAGCAGGCCGTCAGCGCCAGCGGATTTGGCATCGCGCGCCAGAGCCTGAGCTTCGTCGGTACGCAATGCACCCACACCCACGACAAGAGGCGTTTTGCCGCCGATGCATTCCACGGCAGCCTGAACGGCACGCTTGCGTTCTTCCCTGGTGAGGTAAGCATAACCGCCCGTGCTCCCCAGAAGGCCGATGGAGTCCGCTCCCGCGCGTTGAATACGCTCGAGAAAACGAGCCAGACCCTCGGTGTCGACATGCCCTTCCGCATCGGTTGGCGTAAGGGGGAACGCCGACAGGCCGCGAAACAAAGTCATCATCCATTCCTTTCGAAACTACATACGGGAAAGCAGCATACGCAGCCCGGCGAACGCGAAGAACATCGCCAACAGACTTTCGATCCAGCGGCGGCAGCGGCGATACAGAGCCACCATAGGCGGTGTGGAGAAGACAATGGCGTAGCCGCAGAATATCGTGACACTTAGGATGGCGCAGCCACCCAATATCGCCGCGATGCTCTGCCACGATGAATTCGGGCCGATCCCCAGCGTGACGAGCGCGATCCATGCCAGCACGGATTTTGGGTTCGCCAAATGCATCAAGAGGCCCTTCCGATAGAGCTCACCCCGCGAAAGAGCGACTTGGTCGGTCGATGCGCGCACCGCCAGCTTCTCGTTCGACGTAAGCGCCGACCGTCCCGCCCTGAAGGCGAGGAATAGCAGGTAAAGCCCCCCGAAAACCTGCAGAACGAGCAGTGCCTGGGCGTACCTGGCCAACAGGGCGGAGATGCCGGTGGAGGCCATAAAACCCCAAAAGATCGAGCCGCTGACGACGCCGGAGGCGAGCATGAGCGCAGCACCTCTGCCGCGCGCCATCGCAACCCCCATAATGCGCATGTTGCTCGGGCCGGGGCTCCCCGCGGCAATGACATATGCAGCAAAGACGATGAGCAACTGATGGAGATCGACATTCATTCTCTCAGCCCTTTATAATCTCGATCGGATCGATCGCGCCGGATGCCCCGGGCGGCCATGGATCCGCTCGCTCGACCGGAAACCTCATCCGGCGATGGCAATTTCTTCGCTCGCGATTTTGCAGCCAGGCATCAAGGCATTCAGCCCTCCGACCATGGCATCCGTCGCCTCTGCCAATGCATCGTCCGGCATGGTCTCCAACGCCTCCAGTACGAACCACATCCGGCCTGTTAGGGTCTGCAGGCGGGTTCGAGTGCCCTGTCGCCAGTTCCAGCGTCGGCAGGTGACGCCAATGTCGTCGCGCCAGATGACCTCACCGGGCAAGGGAGGATCGTTGACCGCCTCTCCATTCATCATGGTGTCGAACGTCTCACTCCCGTCAGCGATCGTCAGGTGGGGTCTTCCGACATAGGCGTCAAAATTCTCTCCACCCACCGGGACTGCGTACTTCAGGCTGATGGCGTTGTAGAGATCGACGATCGGGTTGATCGTCGAAAGAGTGCCGTCTTTCAGAACCCGCTTTCTGAGGGCCTGGGCTGAGCACGGCGTACGGTTAGGCTTCGCGCCAAAGACGACGTAGGCGTCGGACCAACTCGCCAGATGAGCTTCTGCCCAAGCCGGGCCATCCGCCAACGCGCAATCGCAGGCTTCACCAAGCAATCGGGGATCGAAACGTCCTTCTCCAGCTGAAGTGGCATCGACGTAGACGCTCGCGACTCTAAATCCCGATGCAATATTCTTAATTCGACCGTCGATGATGGGACCCTCAAACATCCAGGCAACTCCATCAGTTCGAGCGCAAGCAATCCATACCGGCGCGACCAGTCACGATCGCTTCCCTGACTGCAAGCCAATATTGCAGTTTACTGGTCCAAACTAAACTGCCACTTTTGGAGATTTTAATTGGTCCAGTATAGGAAGGTTCTCGCAGCACGGGAGCGACGCGTCGAATTTATCAATCCCTGATCAAGCAGATCCAGGCCGGAGTGTACGGGTGTCGGTGACGCCACCCAGTTCTCCGCAAGCAAGCGGCCCACAAGTTCCCCATGATCCGGTCATGCTTGTTGTGAACCCTAGGGCATTATGGTCGATGCCAGCGCCACCAGGGTGGCGTCGTACTGTTCGAAACCCCCCGATTGTCACCGCGGTTTTGCTTGACGCGCGCGATGCCTTAGCTGAGGCCTAGGATGAAGCGCCGATTGGAGGGACGGATCGACCGCGCGTTAGATGCGTAAAGCGTCGTAAACCGCTTGATGTCTGTGGTGTCGACCTCGACCGGTTCCATTGCAACCATCCACTCCACGTTTTCGGTGCAGGGCGGAGTCGTTAATGATCCCTCATAGGTCCAGTAGCCGAGCGAGGCCGGCAAAAGCCCGTTGGGATCGAACTCGTCAACTGCCATCTCCTCGCCGGGCCGGGCCGGAAAGACCTTGGCGAGACCGGCAAAGCTGATATTTGTCGCGCCAGGCGTAAGAAGGACGCTCAGCACACCCAGAGTATCGCTCTTTGTGGCTTTATGGACAAAATGCGCTTCCATCGGGAAGCTCATGCCCGCCACGTGATGCTCGCTCGGCGCGTGGAAATGCAACTGTGCCAGTTGGTAGACGCGATCCCCGCGGGTCAAGGTGCTGCCTTCCGGCATGTTGATTTGAATGGTGTGGCCGTTGTTCACCATCCTGCCGCCGCCCTTGAGCCAACTGATGTCGATGCGCGGTATATCCGCCTTTACCGTGCCGGCGATGTCGATGGGTGACTGCTGCCTGCCCGCCGAACAGGCGAAATTTCTCGAGTCCAGATCGGCCCAATGCTCCGGCCCGACCGAGCCGCCATATCCCCAATGGGCGCTGGCCGCACGCGCGGTCTGGGCGCAGATCGGGCACACGCCCAGCGCGATGAATCCTCTAATTAGGTTACGACGATGCATATTGCCTCGCTCCTTGATGCGAACCTTATGTCCTTGCTACCAATTGGTGCAGTCAAGGCACAGCCGCAAGGGCGGGCGTAGGTTGAGCCGCGCCACCAGCGTACACGCCAGCCAGTCCTCGTCGAACTGGTAAACTGGAAGAAGCGTCGCCGCCGGCGATCGTTGGAGGCTACGCTCGCCGGTCCGTGGAAATGGCTGGCGACGTGGCTCAGATTCACCGTGCTGCCGCTGATCAGGCCAACAACCAGCACAGCCGGCGTCGCCGGTCCGGCTGTTACTCGGCGGTATGTGGCCCGTAACGTTGAAGCGGGAGTGTCGGGCAGGCAGTGCATTGCAAAAGGATCCCCTCTTTGGCGAGACGAATTCCTCCATTCCAACTGATTCCCGACCTCTCGGCCACCCACTGTGTAGCCTGCCCGCCACGCTCTCCAAGACCATAAAGGCATGGATAAAACTCGCGAATACGCCTTGGAAAGCAGGTCTCAAAGGCCAAGGGGACCTTCCATCTGGAAAATGCCAAGCAAAGCTCGCGTTCGGACGATCCATGCGGTTGCCAGGCTGGCTGCCTCCGGTCAGGCGAGATCCGGATCCTTCCGCGAGGATAGCTGTAAACGTCTACAGGCTGCATCGCTGTGCGCTTTGCCCTTCGATGGCGGGAACACAACCCGCACGGAGGCGACGAATGATTCAGCTGATCACACCTGGCCTCTATAGCGAATTCGCAGGCGAGCTCAAAGAGATGCACGGGCTCAGATATCGGGTTTTCAAGGAGAGGCTCGATTGGGAAGTTCAGACCGGAGGCGAAATGGAAACAGACACCTTTGACGACTTGAAGCCTGTCTATCTGCTGCTCAAGGGATCCGATTGGCGAATTCGTGGCTGCGTGCGCCTCTTGCCAACCTCTGGGCCGACCATGTTGCGCGACACATTCCCGGCGCTGCTGGGTGAGGCTGTGGCGCCCGCGAGTCCTGACATATGGGAAAGCAGCCGTTTCGCGCTCGATTTGCCCCCATCAACGCCCAAGGCGGCAGGCGGCCTTGCCCAAGCAACCTACGAGCTCTTCGCCGGCATGATCGAATTCGGCTTGGCCAACAATCTCACCCGGATCGTGACGGTGACCGATACGCGTATGGAACGGATCCTTCGCCTCGCAACGTGGCCATTGTCGCGCATCGGAAAGCCGCAGCCCGTCGGCAAAACGGAGGCGGTGGCCGGGTTTCTCGAGATCTCTCACGCCAGCCTGTTGCGCATCCGCTGGAGGGGACGTCTGAATGGGCCGGTACTGTGGCAACCGATTCTCGGCCTGCCGCACGGCCCATGCGGATAGCCAAGACGTGGTGCGTGGCCCCAGGGATCGGAAGAGGGTTTGCTTCTCGTCGCCGAAAGGAGTCATTGCGTCCGGCCTGGAGAAGCAAACCGAGGAATGATGCATGAAGCAGCGTCCGCACAATTGAACGGCGAGATCAAAGAGTGCGCTGGGGCTACCCATTCGCACTCGGCCCAAGTATTCCACGTCTCCTCCGGCCGGCTTGCATGCTATTAACGCAGGTGAGGGCGCCGGCCATGATATGCGCAGCCCGTTGAAGGCGGAAGCGTACGCCCCGGTTCACATCACCCGCATTGGACTGAGGTTTAGTTCATCCATGGCGTGGATGATGGCTATCCCAACAATCAATTTTACCGAACTTACTGGATTCCATTAGAAGACTCTAACTGAGCGCATGCCGGGCGGCGTCCCTCGTCTGCGTCGGCTAAGGCTGCCGGGAAGAATTCGGAGAAGAACATGTGCGGAATTGTTGGCATCGTTGGGCAACAGCCGGTGTCGGAACGCCTGGTCGACGCATTGAAGCGTCTGGAATACCGCGGCTATGATTCGGCCGGCATTGCGACGATCACCGAGGGCACCTTGCACCGCCGGCGCGCGGAGGGCAAGCTCGTCAATCTCGAGAGGAGACTCAAGGAAGAGCCGCTGGGTGGTACCATCGGCATCGCCCACACCCGCTGGGCAACCCATGGGCCACCGACGGAACGCAATGCACACCCGCACTTCACGGATGGTGTGGCCGTCGTCCATAACGGCATCATCGAGAATTTCGCCGAACTGAAGGACGAATTGGCGGCGACGGGAGCCGAGTTCCAGACCGACACCGACACTGAGGTCCTTGCGCATCTCTTGGCAAGGCACCGCCGGGAGGGCATGAGGCGTGGTGAGGCGGTGCATGCCATGCTGAAAAGCGTCAGGGGTGCCTACGCGCTTGCCATCCTCTTTGAGGATGATCCGTCGACCATCATTGCGGCGCGCAATGGACCACCGCTGGCGATCGGTCACGGCGACGGCGAGATGTTCCTGGGCTCCGACGCGATCGCGCTTGCTCCATTCACGAATGAAATCACCTATCTCATCGACGGCGACTGGGCAGTTGTCGGCAGGACGGGCGCTGATATCTTTGATTACGACGGCCACCCCGTCGCGCGTCCGCGCCAGACCTCCGTGGCCGTGGCCACTCTGGCCAACAAGGGCAACCATCGCCACTTCATGGAGAAGGAAATCCTCGAGCAGCCCGAGGTCATCGCCGATGCGCTCGCTCATTATATCAATTTCATCGAAAATGGTGCCGATGCGGTTTTTGGCATCGACTTCGCCAAGATCCCGAGCTTGGCGATCTCTGCCTGCGGCACCGCATATCTCGCCGGGCTGATCGGAAAATACTGGTTCGAGCGCTATGCGCGCCTGCCGGTCGAAATAGATGTTGCATCCGAATTCCGCTATCGCGAGATTCCGTTGTCGCCGCAGTCTGCGGCTCTGTTCATTTCACAGTCGGGCGAAACCGCCGATACGCTGGCATCGCTGAGGTACTGCAAGCAGCTTGGGCTGAAAATTGGCGCTGTCGTCAATGCGCGCGAATCGACCATCGCTCGGGAGGCCGATGTGGTCTTCCCGATCCTTGCCGGCCCAGAGATCGGCGTCGCCTCCACCAAGGCATTCACCTGCCAGCTAGCTGCTCTTGCCGCACTCGCCATCCACGCAGCCAAGGCCCGCGGAACCGTGACCGAAGATGAGGTGCAGGCGCTCGTCGAGAGCCTCACCGAAATGCCGCGCCTCATGAGGCAGGTACTGGACAGCATCCAGCCGGAGATTGAGCTTCTGTCGCGCGAACTGTCAAAGTGTCATCATGTCCTTTATCTCGGCCGTGGCACAAATTTCCCACTGGCGATGGAGGGTGCGCTGAAGCTCAAGGAGATTTCCTACATCCACGCCGAAGGCTATGCGGCGGGTGAATTGAAGCACGGTCCCATCGCATTGATAGACGAGAACATGCCAGTGATCGTCATCGCGCCACATGATCGCTTTTTCGACAAGACCCTCTCCAACATGCAGGAAGTGGCCGCCCGCGGAGGCCGCATTATCCTCATCACCGATGGAAAAGGGGCAGCCGCATCGAAACTCGATACGATGCGCACGATCGTGCTGCCGGCCACCGACGAGATTATCGCGCCGATGATCTTCTCGCTGCCGATACAGCTTCTTGCGTACCACACGGCGCTCGTCATGGGCACAGATCTCGACCAGCCACGCAACCTGGCAAAATCAGTCACCGTCGAATGATGTGACGCCTTCATTAGTCGCAACGCTCGCCCATTCGGAAAAACTCCAAGCACTTCAACCGGCGCTCAAGCGCGCCGCTACCGCCTTGCCGTTATTTGCTTGAGCATGCCGTTTAGCGACGATTGGTTATCCCTTTGGCCTCCCCTCACGCTGCTTGGCTGTGCCTACGAGCAAACCCGGTCGAGAAAAGCATCGAATACGCAGCAATAGCGCTAACCACAAAGCGATCCTCCTGCCGCAAGCGGATAAAACCCTTCGCTGTCCACTATTTCGTCCTCGCTCGATGATTGCGGCTCGCCGCGGTCTTCGTCGGTGAGACGGTTGCCCTTTGACTTGCCAGGCGGCCAGCTGCGATGTGCGGGCTGTAGGAATCCCGTGTAACCTCGTTCTGGATCTAACGCTCACCGATAGGCCCGGCCAGTCGCAAGAGGACCGGGCGATGATCGGACACTTCCAGGAACCGCTCGATGGTTCGGTCGAGCGCGAGGATCATGAAATCGTGGCCGCACGGCACGAGATTGGGCGAGATAAAGACATGGTCGATCAGCGACTTGAAGGGCGCCTTGACGCAGGTGATTTGCTTGTCCGAAGCATCCTGCGCGGCGAGCGCGGTCAGGCCGGCGGCGGTCAGCGCGGTCTCCGGAAGCCAAGGTTGCATTGAGTCGCCGCCGATTCAGTCGTTATCGAAGCTGGGATACTGGGCGAGTTCGGCGATTGCTTCGGCGATCACGCGCCCACCCATCTGCCGGCGGCCTCCACCGTGTCGCCGGACTGCGCCGCACGCGTCAGCGCAAGCGCCGGGACCGCCAGCAAACCTGCCGCAACGCTTTACCAGCAGTCACATCCCGGCAAGCGGGGCATCGGCCGCGCCCTAATCGCAGCTGTATCCGATTGCAAACGTGTCAGGGCTTATCTGCCGCATGCGTGGCAGGTCCCCCGCATAATCGTCATTCGCCGCCTGAGGCCGCCGAGATGAAGCTCTTCCTCCCGTTAGAATGAACGTTCGAAACGGAGGATGCCGCCGACACTGCTCTTTTTGTTGGCATTAGCCCAGCTAATGGAAGGGTCGACCTTGCCGACGGCGAAGTCGCCGTAGCGGTCATAGTCGAGTTCGGCTGTAATTGTGAAATCTGCAAGAAACGCATAGGCAACGTTTGCAGCGACACCATAGTTCCTGAGCTGATCACCCGAGAGCTGAAGATTCAACGAAGTTGTCTCATTGAGCTTGTAAGTGGCGCCGGCCCAGAAAGCCCAGTTACCGCCCCAACTTTTGTAGAACCCGCGACCATGAGCGTCGATTGCGTTAGTGACGTCATCGTTGAGCTTGCCGCTGGAGCCATAGCCGAACATTCCGAATAGCGAGAGTTGGTCGGTAACATCGACGTCGATGCGGACCTTGCCGGCGACCGATTCGTAGTTGCTATCATAAGCGACAACGCCGGTGATCGCGCCCCAGTGTTGTGTGTATTTCACTCCGCCGACTAGGTGCGGAACGTAGCTGTCGATGGTGCCGACCAGGCCCGAGCCTTCTTCGAGTGAAACCACAGCCGAAAAGCCGTTACCGGCGTCAAAGTAGTACTGAACCACATTAGTATCGAAGGCGCCGAACGGGATAAGCATCTGATTGAGCACGTCGCCCGCGTAGCCAATAAACATGTCGAAGGCGGACCAGTCCTTGCCAACTCGGAGGCCACCAAGCTGAACCCAGGCGAAAGTCAACGTGATGCCTTGGCTGAAGGCATAGTATCGAGGACTGTCCGAACCGGAATAGGCGGTGTGCTTGCCGTAGTTCATGCGGGTCTCGATGTAAGTCTGCAATGTACCGAGTTCGGTCTCTTGCCCGGTCCAAGTTTTGAATGTGAAGCGCGTGTGGTTTTGCCATATGCCTTGGGCCTCGCCAGTCTTCACATCCGTGGTTCTAGCTTTGTCATACGATACGACATCGCCGAGGCCGATGTCGTAACGGACATAGCCGCCGATGCGCAGGCAGGTCTCGGTGCCGGGGATGTAGTAGTAACCAGCGCCGTAAACGTCGCAGATCTTGATGTATTCAACGGGCTCAGGCTCGGCCAGGACGATGGCGTCGGCGGCTCGGGCACAGGAAACGGCGATCAGGGCCGCAGCTGAGCCGAGCAGGAGGCTCCTGATGTTCATTCTTCATCTCCGTTCAAATATTGAAGAAGGGGACGTCAACGAACGAGCCAGCCCTTCCTGTCCCCACAATCGAAAGCGATGCACATCGCGCTGCGCCTATCGCAGTGCGACACGCGGATCATAATAATTATTCAACAACAGGGGCGATGAAGCTGAACCATACTTCAACACGATAAGTTGTTGTTCTAATATCACTTGCCTGAAATGCCCGGTGAGGCATCAAACACTTCCGAGTCGATCGCCATGATTATCTCCGATAGCTGCGGGCGTACCGTCACAACGGCTTCGAAAATCACCCCGCAAATGACGTGCCAACCTCACGACCAAGCTACGATTGACACTCAAGTTTGCCGTCGGACCTTGGTTTGCGTTTCCTTTTTTGCTCTGAGGGTCAAGCTGAGCACGAAAAGCAAATGTTTCGGACATGGTTCGTCTGTTCGCTTCGCGACAGTATCGTTCAATGGCGATAGCTTTTGTTTGTTTTGAGCCTCGACATTGTTGACATCATGCGAGTGCACCGCTCGGTACGTCAGCCGAGATGCCCCACTGATGCCGGCATGCCTAGGCGTAAGCGTCCTCGTTAGGGCGAAGGGCCACACCTCGGCGGTGGCGAGGTGCACCAGCTTTCCAGCTAGTCCGGACAAAGTGGTTCCGAAAGGCGGGAAGGTCGAGACGAGCCGTTGTAAGCCCCTCTCTGAATCGGAAGCCGTGCATGGGCCATTTTTGTTTTTACGGAAGCACATGCGAATTCGCTCGATTGTCAGTTGCGAGCGATGCTTGAGTTGCGCTTCACCCCGGCGCTTTGCCGGGCCACAGGAGCGCGATTTGTCGGTGATCATGCGCCTGGCGTAGCGCTACTTTCTAAATTGGTTCATGAGGCTTGCAGCCTTGGCAGGGGCGGACCTGGACGGTCTCCTCGAGCACAATTCCCGCTCTGACAGACGGTGCGCCACGGCCAAAGCCTCGTGCCGGCAATTAATACGACGAACTCATCGAGATGCCAGGTATCGCTACGTGACGCCGTCTTACGCACCAGCCGGCGAGCAAAAGTCTGGTCCCAACGCCGGATCGACTGGTCGGATGCGGCATGCTGCGTTCCATCAGACGCTGAAGGGAGGGGATAGGATAGGATAGTAGCACCAAACGGTGTACGGGAAAGTCTCGACGGGAAACCCATGGCGCTTGTCGCTGACCAGCGCGTGCTCATACCATCGCTGTCCAGCCAAGGCTGAATGGGGCTATCGCTGCGAAATAATCGGGCCCAAAGCGGAACGGACTGATATAGCGCAAAGACACAGGAGAGCGCAGTGGTAAGGATGGAAGGCAACAACATGGGACGGTAACTGTTGCAGACCACAAAACATCGCGAAGCCCGCCTGCCTTGGTACACCATCTATCCGACTGTCGCGGAGTTCTCTGGGGCGGTCGGCGCCGACGCTTATGAGGAATGGCTCAGGAACCTACCGGCTAACGATCCGGCGTCACTCTACTTGCACGTTCCGTTCTGCCGATCAAAGTGCTGGTATTGCGGCTTCCCCACCACCATCACCCGCCATGATGCGCCGATCGTTAATTATCTGGCGGCGCTGCGTGACGAGATACGTTTGGTCTCGGAGCACGCGCCGCAGGCGCTGCCCGTGAGCGATGTGCATTTCGGCGGCGGAACGCCAACTCTCATGGGGCCAGTTGAGTTCCTCGCCCTGACGGAATTCCTGCGCCGCCACTTTGCGCTTGCGGAAACAGCTACGATCGCCGTCGAGATCGATCCACGCACGTTCACGGCCGATATGGCCGAAGCCTTGCAAGCAGCCGGCGTGAACCGCGCGAGCCTCGGCGTGCAGAGCTTCGATCCCATTGTTCAAAAAGCGATCAACCGGGTCCAGAGTGAGGCGCAGACGGCGGCTGCCGTCGAAATGCTGCGTCGGCATGGAGTGACAAGCATCAACTTCGACCTCATCTTTGGTCTCCCGCATCAAACGGTGCAGTCTTGCGTCGAGACCACGAGGGCGGCGGTCGCCATGCGCCCCAACCGGCTTGCGGTGTTCGGCTACTCGCACATTCCGTCCTTTATTAAGAATCAGCGCCTCATCGAGGAGGCATCGCTTCCGGGCAGCGCTGCCCGCGCCGAACAGGATGCGGCCATTGCCGTGACGCTGATTGCCGCCGGCTACCGAGAGATCGGGCTCGACCATTTCGCCTTGCCGGACGACGATCTCGCGCTGGCACAGAAAACCGGTCGCCTGCGGCGCAACTCGCTGGGCTACTCGGCCGACACCTGCAAAACCCTGATCGGTTTCGGCGCGTCGGCTATCGGGCGTGTCGGCGAGGGCTACGTCCAGAACGAGGTTACACGGGATTCCTACTGCCGGCACATCGCAGCTGGCCGTCTGGCGACGTCAAAGGGCTACCGTCTCACCGACGAAGACCGCGCGCGTGCCGCAATCATCGAGCGACTAATGTGCGATCTCGAGGCCGATGTGCCGGCAATCTGTGCCGCCCACGGATCTGATCCGATCCATTTTCTCGATTCAGCTGAACGCTTGGCGATGCTTGCCAAGGACGGGATTGTGGACATCGAAAAGGGTTTTGTCCGCGTACGGCGGCAGCATCGTTTTGCGATGCGCGTTGTCGCTGCCGCATTCGACGCTTTTCTCGACCGGGTTGCCCGCTGAGTCAGCCAACCAAGTGTGAGGAGGCCAAGGCGACGCCGAAGCGAAATTTGACGCCCATGCGGTTTCCTTTCTTCGAGGTCAGGATTTCACAGCCGTCGCCGGCGTAGCGGGCCTCAAGCGGCTTCCCGCCCTCGAAGAAAGCCACGGTGTCGCCATCGATCGTGATCCGCTCGAATTGGTGCGATAGCCGATCTCGTAGTAGGCGCGTACTCATCTGCGCTCTGGTCGCCGCTCTCCGCCTTATAAGCCATGACTGGATCGAGCGTTCCATCGTCAGGAAGGGATAGACCAACTGCCAATCCCGGATCCAAATTCGACAGGGCGCGCTGCTTGATCTGGTCGTCCTCAAATGTAGATCGGCTGGACCGCGGGATCGTGGCTATATGCGTGATCTGTCTCAGCTGCTTGATCGTGGATCTTGCCGCTCCCGCCGACGGCCACGATGTGGAAGGCCTTGCCCTCCACGGCGATCTCGCCGTTCCTGGTGAACGATCCCGCCGACATGATATAGGGCTTGAGGGTCGGTCACGACGATGTTGTCCCCTGCCGCGGCGATGCACGGCCGTGCCCGTCCATCGAATAGAGGTCGTGAGCTTGAGCGAGTTGGCGATCTTGCCAGCCACGAAGCTTGGCGTTCTGGTGACGCTCAACAAGGCGAGCGCAGCAATGGAACGTGCTGCCAGAGAAGCCGAATCCGTTGAGGCGGGCGGCAAGCTGCGGCCGCGCGTGCAAATCTGTAGGGTCAGGGAACTATTGAAGGGCAGAAAGCCCACGCTTCCACCTGTCTATGACATTATCTCTGCCGCTGCCGCCCGGCAGGTGGCCGCCGCGGTTGCCAACGCGACAGGAAATACGGGACCCGCCGTCCTTCAAATATTCCATCGCCGGCAGCGGACAGAAAGCCACGAACGATCAGTCGCCGACACCTGTGAACAAGCCGTGTGCGACATTGCAATCATCCATTTATTGGCTCAACTGCCCACATGGCCGTGAATGAACTGGATTTGTTGGTTTTCCAGATGGCAGTGGAAAGCGTCCGCTCACTCTGCTTGAGCTTCAATGACAAAGCGGCGGAGATAGCCGCGAGGAGCCGCGGAAACCTGCTTTTCGATGTGCGGATCGATGATGACGCCGAGGTCCAACGGCTCGCAGCCATCCGATATCGAGGCGGGCAGATTGGTGTGCTGGCGTTGGACAGACAAGGCCTTATTAGCCGCTACTGCGTCGTCAACGGTACCTTCTCCCGCTTCATTGCACCGTTGGAGAATTGGACCAGCATGCCGGTGTCAATGCAGGCCAAAATCGATGTCACTCACCATGCCGGCCTCTTCCTAGGCGCGTTGCGAACTGCCGGTCATATGCTTGGCAACTAGCGCTGGCGGAACGCATCTATGGATCTTTGCATCCGCCTGGGCGTTTGAGCCGGCGGCTCATCGAGGTTCTGCAGCGCGCGGATGTGCCACGGCCGGGGTGATAGCCGCCTCTGCCCAACAGATCGCCGGCGAGAGCTTGTCGGACAATGAATGTCGTCAATTCACCGTCCGAGAAATGGTGTCTGGCTCACAAGAAGCACAGCGAATTGAGACTGAAACGCAGTCCAGCTGGGAAACCCCGCGCGAAGGCCGGAAGGTAACTTATCTGCGATAGAGGCAACGGGAAGGCGCCTTCCACTTATAAGGCAGCGCCCAATATGTCGGTACTCGCCTGAGGAATTCCCATGGCGGGCAGGGCTACCTCGCGATCCGATCTCGATAGGCTTGTTGTACCTCAGACCGGACTCGATGTTACGAATTTCCTCAGCGGCTTGCCCGCATGCCACCGCCAGCTCCCCGACCACGTGCTCACGATAGGCACGAACGATATGAGTCCCCTCCGACATAGCAGTCCTCGGGAATGCGCGAATATTGATACACCTCGAAGGAGAGCAACGGCGCGCCAAACAGCCTCTCATCGCACCAAGTCGTACATAGGGCGCATTCCTGTTCCGGCCGTCCCGGGGGATGCTCGATGCATCTCTCCAGAACAGCGGAGCAAGCCAGTGACGCCCACGAAGCTTCTGATTGGGCAGATCGCCATTGTGTTCGCCATCGTTCTCCTCGGCGTGTGGGCTGCCACGCAATGGTGCGCTCATATGCCAGCCTTTCAGGAACAACTCGGCGCGCCATGGTTTGTCGCGGCTGGCTGGCCGATCTACGAGCCGTGGAAACTGTTGGAATGGTGGTCCCAATTCGATGCCTATGCGCCCGAGGTATTCGACAAGGCGGGCATGCTTGCGGGCACCAGTGGATTCATGGGCTGTGCCGCTGCGATCGCTGGTTCCCTCTGGCGCGCGCGCCAGCGCGGCTTGGTCACCACCTATGGCTCCTCTCGATGGGCGGCGACGCGGGAGATCGAGAAAGCAGGGCTGTTTCAGCCGGAAGGCGTCTTCCTCGGCAAACTGAAGGATCGGTATCTGCGTCATGACGGGCCTGAGCACGTCATGGCCTTTGCGCCGACACGTTCCGGCAAGGGCGTCGGGCTGGTTGTCCCAACCCTTCTCTCCTGGTCCGGCTCGGCCGTCATTCACGACTTCAAAGGCGAGAACTGGCAGCTGAGCTCCGGCTGGCGGTCGAGGTTCTCGCATTGCCTTTTGTTCAATCCGACTGATCCGCGATCGGCCGCTACAACCCGCTGCTGGAGGTACGCAAAGGTTCGGACGAGATTCGCGATGTCCAAAACATCGCCGACATTCTAGTCGATCCGGAAGGCGCGCTGGGGCGGCGGAATCATTGGGAGAAGACCAGTCATTCACTCCTGGTCGGCGCTATCTTGCACGTGCTCTACGCCGAAGAGGAAAAGACTCTTGCCCGCGTCGCCACCTTTCTGTCGGACCCGCAACGCTCGTTTGCCGCGACTTTGCGGCGAATGATGACGACCAACCATCTCGGTGCGGCCAATAAGCCTGAGGTCCATCCCGTCGTGGCCTCGGCGGCACGAGAGGTGTTGAACAAATCGGAGAACGAACGTTCAGGCGTCCTCTCGACCGCCATGTCTTTTCTCGGCCTCTACCGTGATCCGACCGTGGCCGCAGTAACATCGGACTGCGACTGGCGCATTGCCGATCTGATGGATGCGGAGTGGCCGATGTCGCTCTATCTGGTCGTGCCGCCATCGGACATCTCGCGCACCAAGCCCTTGGTGCGACTGATCCTGAACCAGATCCGCAGGCGGCTGACGGAGCGCCTCGAGGGTGACCCAAAGAAGAGCCGCAAGCATCAACTGCTCATGATGCTGGACGAGTTTCCGGCGCTCGGTCGCCTCGACTTCTTTGAGACCGCGCTCGCGTTTATGGCCGGTTACGGAATTCGTGCCTACTTGATCGCGCAATCGTTGAACCAGATCTCCAAAGCGTATGGCGACAACAACGCCATTCTGGACAACTGCCATTTGCGAATTGCCTTTTCCTCCAATGATGAGCGCACGGCCAAGCGAATCTCGGACGCGCTTGGCACGGCCACGGAACTCAGATCCATGCGCAACTATGCGGGCCACCGGCTGGCACCTTGGCTCTCGCATGTCATGATGAGCCGCCAGGAAACCGCCCGCCCGCTGCTGACACCGGGCGAGGTGATGCAATTGCCGCCCGCGGACGAACTGGTGCTGGTTTCGGGATTGCCCCCCATCCGGGCCAAAAAGCTGCGATACTATGAGGATCACAATTTCACCGAGCGGGTGCTGCCTTCGCCGGTGTTGCGCGACGGACCTTACGCGGACTGCCCGATGTCGCGGCCGGACGATTGGACTGGGCAAGTACGCGGCGTCGACCGTCGTCTTGCGTCCGACGATGAAAGCGCTGGCGCCGCGCTTGCGGACGAGGGAGGTGTTCAGCAGCAGCGCCATCCTGGCCTACCCGAAGAACATACCGCCGTCACTCAGGAACCGGACCAGGACGATCTGTCCAGACCCGCAGACGATGATAGCGAGGCGATGGCGGACAAGCGCGTCATGGACCGGATCTCCACCGTCGCAGGTGCCTATGGCATCAACGAGGGAAGGGGCGGTGATAAGGATATCGTCCCCGGCTTCTGAACGCTTTCCGCAGCTCCGGCGTATCTCACTTAGATAACGGCCGTAAGCAATTTTGGGCATCTCGATAATGCTTGTTCCGCCGCCGGCCCGCCAGCGCCGGCCAGTTGGAACAAGCGCATGAAGCCCCACCGCATTCGTCACCAGTTTCTGCTCGAACCGGAATTGAGCGAGAAGCTGGACAACCTCAGCCGCGATCCCTCGACCACAAAATCCGCGGTCGTCGCGAAGGCCGTAGAAGCTTTCATCGAGCGGCGTGGCGAGAATGAACTCGATCGGCGCTATGGCATGAGGCTGGACCGTCTTTCCCGCGACCTCAGTCACGTCAGGCGCGATGTCGACATGACATTGGAAAGCTTGGCGCTCTCACAGCATCGTAAAGTGGCGCCATATGCACTATCGAATTGTTAGCTGCTGGTTTCGGCGATTTTGAGGAGGTTCGCGATCGACTGAAGACGGTGAGGTTCGTCTGTGGCACTCAGACTGCCACTGAGTGCCTGGCCGTTCCACTTTCGAAATATTTGTCGAACTTCGCTGCAATGCTCCTTACAAAGGGACGACTTTCCGCCGATACGACGTAACTGTCACCTTGGAGTTCAAGCGGTCGAGCAGGGTCGCCAATGGCGATGGAGCTTGCTTGGAAAAGAAGCTTTTGTCCGGCTTTCCCGAAGCGTTCCACCAGTTCGGCTGCTGAAAAGCCGAAATCGCACATCAAGCGCTCGATGATCCAGCCGCGAACACGGTCATCTTCGGAAAACGCGATGCCGCGGACCGTGGCCAGATGTCCCCCCTCGACCATGCGTCCATATTCGGCTGTCGACGGCATGTTCTGCGAATAGCCCTGTCGAAACCGGCTGATCGATGACGGCCCGAGCCCGATCAGTGTTTCGCAGCGATCCTCGGTGTAGCCCTGGAAATTGCGGCGGATTGTTCCCGCGCGAGCCGAGACTGCAAGCGCATCATCCGGCCTGGCGAAATGGTCTATTCCAATCGCCTCGTATCCGGCGCCCATGATCAGACGGGCGGCAATTTGCCACTGAGCGAACCGTTCGGCCGGACCCGGCAACCATGCCTCGTCGATCATAGTCTGATGCTTCTTGAACCAGGGCACATGCGCGTAGCCGAACAGCGCCATCCGGTCCGGCTCCAGAGTCAGCGCCTGCGCCACGGTGGAACAGACGCTCTCCCTGGTCTGATGCGGCAGGCCGTAAAGCAAATCGAGGTTCACGGACCCTACGCCGCGAGAGCGAATGCCGTCGACAACCGCCTTGGTCTGCAAAAAGCTCTGCTCGCGGTTGATCGCCTTCTGCACCTTCGGATCGAAATCCTGAACCCCGAGGCTCGCCCGCGCCATGCCGATCTCGGCAAGTGTATCAAGGCGGGCTTCGTCCATGTCGTTGGGTTCGATTTCGACGCTGATCTTCGCATCGGCAAGAAAATCGAAGCTATCCCGCAGGACAGTTCCCAAGGCTATCATATCCTCGGGCTTCAGCATGGTCGGCGAGCCGCCGCCGAAATGCACGGCGCGGACATGGGCCTTGCCGCCGACAAGACCGGCGACAGTCGCGATCTCCGCGTGAAGCGAGCGGAGATACGAAGCCACCGGCTCGTAGCGGCGGATCTGCTTTGTATGGCACGCACAGAACCAGCACAGCCGGTCGCAAAAAGGGATGTGCAGGTAGAGCGAGACCTCGTCACCGCTTTCGAGCGCCTTCAACCAGCTTCGATAGACATCAGCGTCGACGCCAGGATGGAAATGCGGCGCGGTCGGGTAACTGGTATAACGCGGGACGTTCTCGCCAAGCCTGGCAGCTAATTCCGGTCTCATTTGGTGGTCCGCCGTTTTTGCCTCGCCGGAAGTCTGGACGCGTCGAAGAGCCAAAGCCCTGATTTCGGTCAGCCTCCAGCACGGACAAACTGCCGCAAGGATTTCTCTGCCATCGCTTGCTATCCTGCCGAAACTTGGGATCGGTAGCGCGAGCGTAATGACAGTACGGCAAGACATTCACAGTTCAGGCATTCCCGTTCTTTGCCTGTCTTGCGCAGCACGACATCGCGGCGTCTGCGGTGCGCTCGATCCAAACCATTTGGTTGGGCTCGCCAAAACTTCGTCGCGGCACAAGCTCGAGCCGGGGGTCGAACTGATCGCCGACGCCGAGGCCGTCGACAGCTATTCAAACTTGCTTTCAGGCGTTGTGAAGCTGACGAAGTGCCTTTCGGACGGCCGCCAGCAGATTGTCGGTCTTCGGTTCGCACCGGATTTTCTGGGACGGCCCTTCAAGGTGAAAAGCACGATCAATGTGGAAGCGGCAACCTCCGTCTCGCTGTGCTCGTTTCCGAAGGCGGCCGTTGAACGGATAATGAAGGAATCACCGGGACTCGAGCATCGCCTGCTCAAGCAGACGCTGGACGAACTCGACGAGGCACTTGAATGGATGGTGACTCTCGGGCGCAAGACCGCACCGGAGAAGGTTGCGAGCTTTCTCCTCATGATCGCCCGGAATATGGATTCCAGTATCGACCCGGCGGCTGGGTCGGCATGCTTCGATCTGCCGCTGACACGTGCCGACATCTCTGATTTCCTTGGACTGACGAACGAGACCGTGAGCCGCCAGCTTACGCGATTGCGGGCTGACGGCGTGATCCGGATCGAGAACAAACGCCATGTAACGGTCGACAGCATGAGCCGGCTGGAGCAGCGCTGCGGCGGCCGAGGCGCGCGGCAACCGGCCTTTGAATGAGACCTAAGCGTCGGGGCCTTCGTCGCTTATTACGATCCGCGGCAGGACATGCTCGCGTTCGAAAGCGATGTGTCGCCGCAAGCCTTCGAAGAAGCCGCGTAGCATGAATCCGACAGCTTCCGCGCTCTCTATCGGATCACCATGACCGATCGCTAGGAGCGTTTCGGCCACCTCGCCAGCGAAGCATTCATCCTCAAGGTGCTGGATGCGCAACCGGCTGGTAGAGGCAAGTTTGGCCTCGGCCGGAGTCAAGTGCGCCTCATACGCAGGGAAAATCACCCTCTCCTCAAACCCATGAATGTCACGGAGCAGCGGAACGATCTGCTTGGCCGTTCCAAGACATTTGAGGCGGTCGACGTTCGGCAGTGCATCGGCAATGCTTTCCAGCGAGAAGCAGAGCTCCAGCTTTTCCCGATGGGCAAGCTTCATGACCTCGCCCGGAATCGCCTCTGTGCCGGCCTGGCGCGAGAAAGCCGCACTTGTCCATGAGCGGGTTGGCCCGTGCTGCGTTTCCTTGTTCAAATCGCCACCTTCTGATTGCACCGAACTCGATGCTGCCCGAAGCAAAATCGTGCGGCTCTGACATGGATCAGGGCGAGCAGGCGGCAACTACGGAATTAATGCACCGCGGATTTGGCGTCCGCGCATTGGAATCCTGGTCGGGGACATGTCATGAAATTCGGCACGGAGATCGTCGTTCTAAGCCTGTTTGCTTTTGCGGCCCTGGTGGCTGCCGGCTTCGGCGTAGAAGGACCTTTTCGCCAGCATATGGGGGTTTTGTTCTTCGCCGTGGCTGGCTTTACCGCGATCCTGCTGCGCAACACAGATTTCAAGCCGGCGGCTCCGATCGACACCTCCGTCTACATGGATGGCCCGATCCGCTACGGAGCCATTGCAACGGTATTCTGGGGCGTCGTCGGCATGCTCGTCGGTGTGATCATTGCCCTGCAGCTGGCATACCCTCACCTCAACATCCAACCCTGGTTCAATTTCGGCCGGCTGCGGCCGCTGCACACATCCGGCGTCGTCTTCGCCTTCGGCGGCAACGCTTTGCTTTGCACGTCTCTCTATGTCGTGCAGCGCACGTGCCGCGCCCGGCTGTTTGGCGGCAAACTGGCCTGGTTTGTGTTCTGGGGTTACCAGCTGTTCATCGTCATGGCCGCGACCGGCTACCTGCTCGGCATCACCGAAGCCCGCGAATACGCCGAACCCGAATGGTATGTGGATCTCTGGCTGACCATCGTCTGGGTCGCCTATCTCATCCTGTTCCTCGGCACGATCCTGAAGCGCAAGGAACCGCATATCTACGTCGCCAACTGGTTCTACCTGTCCTTCATCGTGACCATCGCGATGCTGCATGTGGTCAACAACCTGTCGATGCCGGCTTCCTTCCTCGGCTCGAAGAGCTACTCCGCCTTCTCCGGCGTCCAGGACGCCTTGACGCAATGGTGGTATGGCCACAACGCCGTCGGTTTCTTCCTCACCGCCGGGTTCCTCGGCATGATGTATTATTTCGTGCCCAAGCAGGCGAACCGGCCGGTCTATTCCTACCGCCTGTCGATCGTCCACTTCTGGGCGATCATCTTTCTCTACATCTGGGCCGGCCCGCATCACTTGCATTACACCGCCTTACCCGACTGGGCGCAGACGCTCGGCATGGCGTTCTCGATCATGCTGTGGATGCCGTCATGGGGCGGTATGATCAATGGCCTGATGACGCTGTCTGGCGCCTGGGACAAGCTGCGCACCGATCCGATCATCCGCATGATGGTGATGGCAGTCGCCTTCTACGGCATGTCGACCTTCGAAGGTCCGATTATGTCGATCAAGACGGTCAATTCGCTGTCGCACTACACGGACTGGACCATCGGCCATGTCCATTCCGGCGCGCTCGGCTGGGTTGGCATGATCTCGTTCGGCGCAATCTACTACATGGTGCCGAAACTGTGGAACCGTGAACGTCTCTATTCGCTGCGGCTCGTCACCTGGCACTTCTGGCTGGCGACGCTCGGAATCGTCGTCTACGCCGCGGTGATGTGGGTTTCCGGCATCATGCAGGGCTTGATGTGGCGCGAATACGACGAGCAGGGTTTCCTCGTCTACTCCTTCGCCGAAACCGTCGCCGCCATGCATCCCTTCTACGTCATGCGCGCCATCGGCGGTGCGATGTACCTCACCGGCGCCCTGCTCATGGCCTGGAACGTGACCATGACCATTCTTGGCCACCAGCGCGAAGAGCGACCAATGCCAGGTTCCGAGCCCGCCCTCCGGCCTGCCGAATAGGAGCCAGACAATGGGCTTGATGGACAAACACGCGATCATCGAGAAGAACGCCACGCTTCTTCTCGTTGGCTCTCTTCTTGTCGTGACCGTCGGCGGCATCGTCGAGATTGCGCCGCTTTTCTATCTCGACAACACGATCGAGAAAGTCGAAGGCATGCGGCCCTACTCGCCACTGGAACTCGCCGGACGCAACATCTATGTGCGCGAGGGCTGCTACCTCTGCCACAGCCAGATGATCAGGCCTTTCCGGGACGAGGTCGAGCGCTACGGCCACTACAGCCTGGCCGCCGAGTCCATGTACGACCACCCCTTCCAGTGGGGCTCGAAGCGCACCGGCCCTGACCTTGCACGAGTCGGCAACCGCTATTCCAACGAATGGCACGTTCAGCACCTTATGGATCCACGTTCGGTGGTGCCGGAATCTATCATGCCTCGCTATGCCTTCCTGAAGGACGCTCCGATCGAGGTGAAGGACTTCTCGACGCATCTGGTTGCGAACGCGCGTGTTGGCGTCCCGTACTCCGATGACATGATCGCGCACGCCAATGCCGATCTGATGGCCCAGGCCGACCCGAATGCCGATGCCTCCGGCGTCGAGAAACGCTATCCGAAAGCCAAAGTCGGTGATCGGGACGGCAATCCGCAGCAGGTGACCGAGATGGATGCCCTCGTCGCCTATCTGCAAATGCTGGGAACACTGGTCGATTTCAAGACCTATGACGATGCAGCCGGCTACCGCTGAGGGGGACCCAATGAGCTATAATTTGATGCGGGAATTCGCGGACAGCTGGGGTCTGGTTGCCATGGCGCTCTTCTTCGTCGGCTGCATTGCCTTTGCCTTGCGTCCCGGCGGCAAAACACAGGCCGATCAAGCCGCCCAGATTCCACTCAAGGACGACTGATCATGAGCAGCGAGCATATCGATGAAGTCTCGGGCATCTCAACGACCGGTCATGAATGGGACGGGATAAGGGAGCTCAACAACCCATTGCCCCAATGGTGGGTGATAACCTTCTACATCACCGTCGCTTGGGCGGTGGCTTATACAATTGCGTATCCGGCTTGGCCGATGCTGTCTTCCGCGACCAAGGGTGTGCTTGGCTATTCCAGCCGCAACGCTGTCAAGATTGAGCTGGCGGCTGCCGAAGCCGCCAAGGGCAAATATGTCGCGGCCATCCAGCAGAAGACCGTATCCGAGATTGCGGCCGACGACGCGCTGCGTGAATTCGCGGTAGCGGCCGGCGGAGCTACCTTCAAGGTCAATTGCGTGCAATGCCACGGCTCGGGCGCCCAAGGGTCGAAGGGCTTTCCAAACCTGAACGACGATGACTGGCTGTGGGGCGGCACGACCGAGCAGATCCAGCAAACGATCGCGCACGGCATCCGTTTCGCATCCGACCCGGATACTCGGCAGTCGGAAATGCCCCCCTTCGGTGACATCATCACGCCCGAACAGATCGCACAGGTCGGCGCCTATGTCGCCAGCCTCTCGGGCAAGGTCCAGGATGCAAGTCTTATCGAGCCCGGCGCCAAGGTATTCGCGGAAAACTGCGTCGCCTGTCATGGCGATAATGCGAAAGGCAACAAAGAGCTCGGCGCGCCCAATCTGACCGATGCGATCTGGCTCTACGCACCCGGCGAGACAGCCATCGCCGTCCAAGTCCGCGCGCCGAAGCACGGTGTCATGCCGGCCTGGATCGGGCGTCTCGGCGAGACCAAGGTTAAGGAACTTGCGGTTTATGTCCATTCGCTTGGCGGCGGAGAATAGGAACGGAAGCCTATTCTCGGCCCTCCCCGCCAAGCGACGGGGCCCGGCACGAGTCGGGCCCCGACACCATTCCGGCATGCGGCGATTGACCTGCAGCAAGGCGGCGCGGCCCACACGGCGAAGCGGGCTCACTGCAGACCGGACGTCTGTCGAAGCAGACAAGTCCGTCGCACAACGATGTCATAGGCCGCGCGCGAGTGGAGATGCACGTGCTGGATAAAACGCAGATGGAGCGGCTCGAGGCAAAAGCGGTCAACTCCGCCAAGACACGACAGCCGCTCTATGCTCCGCGCAAGAAAATCTTCCCTAAACGCGCCTCGGGCAGCTTTCGCCGCTTCAAATGGCTGGTGATGGCGATCACGCTGGGCATCTATTATCTGATGCCCTGGTTGCGCTGGGATCGAGGTCCGTTTGCTCCTGATCAGGCAGTGCTGATCGATCTTGCCAACCGCCGTTTCTACGTCTTCTTCATCGAGATCTGGCCCCAGGAATTCTACTACGTGGCCGGCCTCCTTGTCATGGCCGGCGTCGGTCTTTTCCTGATCACGTCGACTGTCGGCCGTGCCTGGTGCGGCTATGCATGCCCACAGACCGTGTGGGTCGATCTGTTTCTGGTCGTCGAGCGCGCCATCGAGGGTGACCGCAATGCTCGTATCAAGCTCGATGCCGGCCCCTGGACAGCCCGCAAGCTCGTGCTGCGGGTATCGAAGCACGCCATCTGGTTGGTCATAGGTGCGGCGACGGGCGGCGCCTGGATCTTCTATTTCGCCGACGCGCCGACGCTGGTTGGCGAGCTCTTCACCGGCACAGCGGCACCTGTCGCCTACATCACCGTCGCCGTGCTGACGGCCACGACCTATACGTTCGGCGGGCTGATGCGTGAGCAGGTCTGCACCTATATGTGCCCATGGCCGCGCATCCAGGCGGCCATGCTCGACGAAAGTTCGCTCACCGTCACCTACAATGACTGGCGCGGCGAACCGCGTTCACGTCACGCCAAGAAGGTGCTTGCCGCAGGGCAGCCCGTTGGCGACTGCGTCGACTGCAATGCCTGTGTCGCCGTCTGTCCGATGGGGATCGACATTCGCGATGGCCAGCAGCTCGAATGCATCACCTGCGCGCTTTGTATCGACGCCTGCGACGGCGTCATGGACAAGCTCGGCAAGGAGCGCGGGCTGATCTCCTACGCGACGCTGTCCGACTACAATGCCAACATGATGCTGGCGACCGCGGGCGGCGCCAGTTCGGTCAGTCCGTCGCTGGTCAGAACAGCTGATGGCCCGTTCTCCGATAAGGTTTCGCATTTCCATATCCGCAAGATCTTTCGGCCGCGCACCTACGTCTACATGGGCATGTGGTCGCTGATCGGCTTGGGCCTGCTCTATTCGCTGCTGACGCGCGACCGACTCGAGATCAACGTCCTGCACGACCGCAATCCGCAATTCGTGACCCTGTCCGACGCCTCGATCCGCAACGGTTACACCGTCAAGCTGCTTAACATGATCCCCGAGCCAAGGACGATCGTCGTCACGATGCAGGGCTTGCAGGGAGCCGAAATGAGCGTCGTCGGCAGTGATCTGCCGGCAGCTCGCTTCTTCGCCATCGCGGTCGAACCCGACCGGCTGAACATGCTGAAGGTCTTCGTGCGCCAGCCAGCGGATGAGGTTCGGCACGCTGCACAAACCTTCAAGTTCCGCGTCGAGGACAGAGCGAGCTTCGAATCGGACGAATACACCGCCACCTTCAACGCCCCGGAGATCGCCAGATGAGCACCAATACGCAAAAGACGCGTGAGTTCACCGGCAGGCACATGCTGCTCACCATTCTCGGCTTTTTCGGCGTGATCATCGCGGTCAATCTCACGATGGCGACACTCGCCAGCACGACCTGGACCGGCCTTGTCGTCGAGAACACCTATGTGGCCAGCCAGCAATTCAACCGAAAGGCCGAGGAAGGGCGCGCGCAGGCGGCACTCGGCTGGACCGGCAAACTGACGATCGCTCGGGGTGAGGTCCGCTACAGCTTGAGCGATACCACCGGCAAGCCGGTCCCCTTGCATGGCGTCAAGGTGCTGTTTCGCCATCCCGCATACGAGAAAGAGGACAAGTCCGTTACGCTCGCCCTCGCCTTCGGCGAGGAATTCGCGGCGCGGCACATGCCGAAGGACGGCGTCTGGATCGTCGAAGTCGACGCCGATGCCGGCCTGGCGCAACCCTATCGCGACGTCCGCAGGATCATGATTTCGCAAGGAGCGCTGCAATGAGCTGCTGTGCACCCGGCGCGGAACAGGCAATGGATCTGACCGGTACCACATCGGTCCTGCCATCTGGCCAGGAGATCAGGTTGGCGAGCCGCTTGGTTGGCGATGGTCTTCGCCAGACCGACCTTTCAGTACCGACGGTTCATTGCGCAGCCTGCATCCAGGCGATCGAGACGGCGCTGGCAAAGCTCGACAATGTCGAAGACGCGCGTGTCAACTTGTCGACCAAGCGCGTCGCGATCCGGTGGCGAGGCGACGAGGTGCCGCCCTTCGTCGCTGCGCTGAGACGACTGGGCTACGAGGCGCATCTGTTCGCCGCCGAGATCGATGAAAAAGACAAGACGCTTGCCGAGCTGATCCGCGCGGTCGCGGTCGCCGGCTTCGCCGCCGGCAACATCATGCTGCTTTCGGTCTCGGTCTGGTCCGGCGCCGAAGGTGCTACCCGCGACCTGTTTCACTGGGTCTCTGCATTGATCGCCATCCCGGCGCTCACCTTTGCCGGCGGCATCTTCTTCCGCTCGGCCTGGAATGCACTGCGCCACGGCCGCATGAACATGGACGTGCCGATCGCGGTTGGGGTGTCGCTCGCTTATGCCATGAGCCTCTACGAGACGATCAATCATGGCGATCACGCCTATTTCGACGCCTCGGTTTCGTTGCTGTTTTTCCTGTTGATCGGCCGCACCCTGGATCACGTCATGCGCGAACGGGCACGGACCGCCGTGAAAGGCCTGTCCCAGTTGGCCGGACGTGGCGCCATGGTGCTGCGCGGCGATGGCGCGCGCGACTACCTGCCGGTTGGCGAGATCGAACCGGGCATGCACCTTCTGGTCGCCGCAGGCGAAAGGGTCCCTGTCGACGGCCGGATCATTCGGGGCGCGTCGGATCTCGACTGCTCGCTGGTTTCTGGCGAGAGCACACCAAAAACCGTGACGTCCGGGCAACAGGTTCAGGCCGGCACGCTCAACCTTACCGGCCCCCTGACCATCGAAGCGACCGCTGCGGCAAAGGACTCCTTCCTGGCGGAAATGGTCCGGCTGATGGAAGCCGCCGAAGGTGGTCGTGCGCACTATCGGCGGATCGCCGACCGTGTCTCGGCGCTCTATGCGCCGGTGGTCCATCTCACCGCCTTCGTGACGTTCCTTGGCTGGATGGCGGTGACCGGCGACTGGCACCGGGCAGTGACGATCGCGATCGCCGTTCTCATCATCACATGCCCGTGCGCGCTCGGCCTCGCCGTGCCGATCGTGCAGGTGGTGGCGGCGCGGCGCCTGTTCGAAAACGGCATCATGGTCAAGGACGGTTCGGCCATGGAACGCCTGGCCGCGATTGATACGGCGGTGTTCGACAAGACCGGCACACTGACGCTCGGACAGCCCAGGCTGGTCAACGCGTCGACCATCGATCCGGTGATGCTGGCGATCGCAGCCGACATGGCGGCGCACTCCCGTCACCCGTTCTCGAAGGCCATCGCCGCATTCGCGGGTTTTGCCGGCCAGCCAAAGCTGGAAGCCGTCAGCGAGCACCCGGGTCTCGGCATCGAAGCCACGACCGCGGACAGCACCTGGCGTCTTGGCCGTCGCGGCTGGGCCGGATGGAAAGCCCGGACCGGTGGCGAAGGCAAGTATGGCGGCTATGGCGGGACGGTGCTTTCGAAGAATGGGAGGATCGTCGCCTCCTTCACGTTCGAGGACGCTACGCGCGCCGACGCCAAGGCGGCGGTCGGACAATTGAAGGATGCCGGCGTGTCGGTCGAAATGCTGTCGGGCGATACCCCGGACGCTTGTGGCGATGTCGCAAGAATATTGGGCATCGACCGTTTTGTTTCGGCGCTGCTGCCGTCCGATAAGGCTGAGCGGATCGAAGTGCTGACCAAGGCCGGCCACAAGGTCCTGATGGTGGGCGACGGGCTCAACGACACGCCAGCGCTGGGCGCGGCGCACGTCTCGATCGCTCCAGCCACCGCCGCCGATATCGGCCGCAACGCCGCCGATTTCGTGTTCCTGCGTGAAAGCCTTTCGGCAGTACCCCTTGCGCTGGACGTCTCGCGGAAGGCAGGGCGGCTGATCCGCCAGAACATAGCCATCGCGATCATCTACAACGCTGTTGCCGTGCCGATCGCCATTCTGGGGCATGTCACGCCGTTGATCGCCGCGATCGCGATGTCGGCCTCATCACTGCTTGTCATTGGTAATGCATCGAGGCTGCAAAGTTTTGTGCCAGACGAGCCAAGGAGAACTGCTCCGCCAGACAGGCGCCCCCACACTGGCACATTGGCGCAACCCTCATGACAATCCTGGTTTATCTCATACCTGTTGCTCTGTTGGCGGGCGGGCTTGGACTGTCTGGCTTCCTGTGGGCCTTGAGGTCTGGTCAATACGAGGATCTCGACGGAGCGGCCGAGCGTATCCTCATTGACCGGAACGAGCGGCCGGAACGCTGATTCAAGCCGCGTGCAGACGGTTACGTCGGGCACTGCCAACTGTGAAGCTGATCGCGTCGGGCGGAATCCGCGACGGCGTCGATGTGGCCAAGGCCATCCGCCTGGGCGCGGACATCGCCGGGCAGGCGGCCGGCGTGCCGCGCGCGGCGACGGTGTCCACCGAGGCGGTTGTCGCGCATTTCGAGATCGTCATCCGCCAGTTGGCCGTCGCCTGCTTCTGCACCGGCTCGGCTGATCTGGCGGCGTTGCGTCAGGCGCGCTTGTTGCCCTCGGCGGCACTCAGAGGCGGAATCCGATCCGAGAAGATTTCGCTTTGTTTCCAAATAGTTGTGATTTGCGCAGCGGCAGCGCTAACCAACATAGGTACCAAAATATTTCTGCGGATTGTTTCGGTTCCCAATATCTATCCATCCTGCGCCCAATCGAACGGAGGTTTAAGCTTGCGGACCACGAACTCACCGAGCGCCCGAGCCGCGGCTGGACTCGCTGGAGTGACAAGGGCATCGGCAACACTATAGGCGCAGTTATGCAACGCTAAGTTTCCGGAAATAGCTTAGGAAACAGTTCGTCCAACGTGTCAACCGGGAAGCGTAGCGATACCGGTCCTTTCGGGGTATCGGACGCAAGCAGGCCAAGCTCGAGCACCTCGGTAAACACGCGGCGGGCCGTACGTTCCGGCAAGCCAGCGATACGTGAGGCCTCACCGCGATCGAACTCGCCGCGCAGAAGCGCCTCCTCGAGCAGCCGGAAAGCTTCTGGCTTCAGGTCGTAGCGTTGAACGAACCGCTGCAGACGCCGGGCAAGTTGGTTCAAATCGAACAGGCTGGACATGAAACTGACCTGATCGATGCATACGCGTAGAAACCATAAGGTAAAATCCGCCAGCGCCCGCATAGAAAGATTACCGCGGCCGTCGCGATCGCCTTGGCGTGGCATGTCGGCGTGATCCATCATGCGTTTATAGTCGCCGCGGCTTTCCAGACCCCGCGCCAGGCCTCGGGAAATCGACCACAGCCCGTGCGCGGCGATTCCTGCCTCATGGGCCATGGCGTGACTCATCAAGCGGCTGACGCGTCCATTGCCGTCTGGGAAGGGATGAATGTAATTGAATCGATGATGCGCGGCCGGAATCGCCAATATCCTAGCCGCTTTGCCCGTACGTTGGAAGCGGTACCGGCTAGCGAAATGCTCCATGAACGCTTCGACGCGATCGCTTGACGGCGGCTGGTGGCGGCCGACAGTGACATCATGTTCGGGCTGTGATCGCCACCGACCCGGAACCATCAAGAATTCTCTGTCTGCGCCGCGAATGCGCAACATCGCCTCATCGGCGTCACGGTAGAATTCCGCATGCAGCCAGCGCAAAAAATCAAGCGAAGCCGGTTCTGGGAGCTGACCCTCTGCGGCCAGGCGATCGATTTCCCCCTGCAGTCGAACATGGGCCGCGGCTTCCACCTGCAGGTTGCGTCGTTCCTGGTCTTTGTCGAATTCGCCGGCGAGGGCGCGTTCGATGTCGCGGGGGCGCGTGTTGTGGCCCTCGATCAGGTTGCTGTAATAGGTGTTCATGATGCGCACGAGATCCGCCAGGTTCGCGGCCGTGCGCGGATGCAGCTTGGCGCCGAGAACCGCCGAGCTTGCTGACAGCTCAGCCAGCGCGTCGGAGATAGGCTCCGCAACGTCTTCCAGGCGCGCCGGCTCGATGCGCTGTACGGTCTCTTCCATGATTGGCCGATGTTAGATCGCGCTAAGTACGTATATGTCAACAGAAATTTTAACTGAGCGCCCATAACTGGCCGATCATTTGGCCGATGTTTAGCGCTACCTCAGCTTCACCGAGACGGTTGATCGACGACGCCAATGCCGATGCCGATGCCGATGATGGCCGATATTCGCTATGCTTAGCGCATTGATAGCATGTACAAATTTGCGATCGGTAGGTCGATTTGGCCGATCGCTTGGCCGAACTTCGCCGGTCTCGCTGCGATCAGGAAAATATCAGCGTCTCCAAATGATTCTCCAGAGATTGCGGAAGCACGCGACGCTGCGACCAGGCTGCGCCCCAGCCGACGCATAGAGGCGGTTGAGAGCGCCAAGATGCACCTGCTGGGTTCGACTGGAAGCGCGAGCGTGAGCCATTTCCACCCAGATCGTCGGCCAATAGCGCGGCCGGCGTGCTGGTCTGTCAGGACCCAGGCAGCCAACGATGGAGGCAGCGATGGATTGCGGAGCTTCAAACACGGCATGCCTCGAAGGTAACTTCAAACTGCGACGAAAGACACACGGACGTTGCAAATTTCCCCAACCAAGCGGTGTTTACGGGCCGCTACGCTCCTCTATTGAGGAGCTCCGCTTCGCGGCCCACAAACACCTAATTCAACGTTATCAATGGCATTGTGCAAGCAGTTTCCTTCCGGAAAAAAGGCAGCGAATGCGTCGACCAGACAGACGCCAAACTGCAACAGATTTGGACCTGCCTCTAAGTTCCATAATATGCGTTATGCGACTTTTATCAGTAAAAGCTAATATATTTTAATATTTACAAGTATGCATTACGCTTGCTGAAAGTCTTATGAATAGCAATCGAGAGACATCCGATCAGTACTACGAAAGTAAGTCTTACTCTAAGCCTCAGTTTGACAGATCGACGTTAATTAACACCACCTCACCGTCTGATTCAAAACATGGTCGGGAGACTCTGACTTCTTCTGTCTGGGGCCAGGGTCCCTAGCCAGGCCATATCGGCCTTCGCTCGCCTCCCTCTCGACGCACTCACTTGTGCGGCATGCGATAGACTCTCCCCAGGATTTCATAAGTACCGCGCCACCTTTCGACTCGCTCAGTGCGCCGACCCACGCTTCCGAATAAGTGCGGCCTAATCGACATCGCGGCCGACAGCCGCCACTCGCGCCTCGATATCGCGTAGAACTCCTGCGCCCCGAGTGCGCGGCAAGCCTGCGTCCATCTTCGGACTGCCCAGTCTGGACTACCCCCGGACGCCCCTGCACGGAACGCGGCACGTTGAGGCGGCCCTTGACGCTTAATTGCGGGCCGGCTTTGGTCGACGTCGTGCAGCTTGTCCTAGAAGCGCCCAGTCTGTCGTGGTCGCAAGAACCCGTTCCGCGCCGCGCGAGGCGCTACACATCACAATTACGTCGTTCATCGAAAGGCGAGCTTCGAAACGCCAAGCGGGGGAAAGGAATTTCACAAGTAGACGCAAATACGCAATTCCCTTTCTCTATAGATTTTGTAGAAATACTATTCTGTCCCCATGTCGCGACTGCGGCCCGCATTCACCGAGAGGGACAGGACCGAATGACCAGACCTGCAATCGTCGGATTTTCCGGCAGCTTCAGTTCTCCCTCCCGCACCCGCGCTTTGGTCAAAGAGATCGTGAGGCGAATGGCGCAACAATATCATAGGAGCTTCGAGGTCATCGATATTGGCCAGTTCCTGCCTTCGCTGGGCGCCGCGCAACGCCTCTCCGATCTGGACACGAAGGCAAGGAGACTTATTGACCATCTCCTGCAAGCCGAAGCACTGGTCGTCGCAAACCCGGTCTACAAAGGCAGTTACGCTGGCCTCTTCAAGCATTTGATCGATTTGCTGGAGCCCACCGCTTTCATAGGCAAGCCGGTACTGCTCGCCGCGACCGGCGGCGGAGACCGACACGCGTTGATCGTCGAGCATCAGCTGCGGCCGCTCTTCGGGTTCTTCGAGGCGCGAACGCTGGCGACAGGGATCTACGCTTCAGAACGCGACTTCGTCGACCAAACCTCCGTCTCGCCTACATTGGCCGATCGGCTCGATCGTGCGATCGGGCAATTCGCGCCCTATCTGGCATCGCGAACTCGAGACGAGTTGGTTTCGGATTCCGACGCGCCTCGGGCGGACATTGCTATCACCCGCGGCCAGTGGCGCTTCTCGAGCCGAGTTTCTAGCGCAAATCTGGGCTGACGCGCCTCCTCCAGCCCTGTCTGAATCTTCGAGGAATCGTCAGCCGCAACCAAAAGCTCATTCGCCAGGAGATTAGCCATGACTAAGCCTGCTTTCATTGACGCAACCATTCCGGAAGGCGATGTTGCTCCCCTTACGGCACACGTCGGCGCAGAGATCAGCAACGTTCGTCTATCCGGGGATCTACCCCACACGGTTGTGGTGGCAATCAATAAGCTTCTGCTCCGCCACAAGGTCGTGTTCTTCCGCGGCCAGGAGCACCTGGACGATGCCGAGCAGGAGCGTTTCGCCCAGCGGCTCGGCGATTTGGTGCCGCATCCAACCCAGGGGTCAATCGTCGGCACGGCCTCAATCCTCGAACTCGATTCAAGCCGCGGAGGCGGGCGTGCCGATCAGTGGCACACCGACGTCACGTTCGTCGACGCCTATCCAAAATTCTCAGTCTTGCGCGGCGTGGTCATTCCTTCGGCCGGTGGCGACACGATCTGGTCGAATACCGCCGCCGCCTATGAGAGTTTGCCGCCAACGCTCAAGCGCCTCGCCGACGATCTTTGGGCGGTCCACAGCAACGCCTACGACTACGCGGCGGTGCGACCGCGGGCGACAGAGGCGGAAGCAAAACACTTCGATGAGGTGTTTACTTCAACGATTTACGAAACGGAACATCCGGTTGTGCGGGTTCATCCCGAGACCGGTGAGCGCACCCTCCTTCTCGGCAACTTCGTGCAGCGGTTCGTCGGCCTGTCCAGAAGCGACTTCCACCGAGTCTACGAGTTGTTCCAATCCTACGTTACCGCACCGGAGAATACCATTCGCTGGCGTTGGCAGCGGGGAGATGTGGCGATCTGGGACAACCGCGCCACGCAGCATTACGCCGTCAACGACTACGGCGATCAGCGCCGTGTTGTCCACCGCGCCACGGTCGACGGCGACGTGCCAGTCGCGGTCGACGGACGTCGCAGCGTCTCGCGGACGAAGGCCGCCAAGCCAGCGAAGGCCGCCTGAACACCAGGGGGCATGTCTTCAACTGATGCGACAAGAGGGAATTTGACAATGCCCAGACAGATCAAGCTCGGCGCCTTCCTGCCCGGCGGCGGCCAGCATATCGCCGCCTGGCGCCATCCCGATGCGCCCGCCGACGGCGCCACCAATTTCGAGTTCCACAAGCAGCTGGCGCTGACCGCCGAGCGCGGCCTGTTCGACGCCTATTTCCTCGCCGACAACCTGACCGTTGGCCTCGGCGCCCGCGAAGGCGGCAATGCCAAGATCGCCGGCTTCGAGCCGGTGACGCTGTTTGCGGCGCTGGCGCCGCTGACCACGCATCTCGGCTTCATCGCCACGGCGTCCACCACCTATGAAGAGCCCTACACGCTGGCGCGCAAATTCGCCTCGCTCGACCTGTTGTCGAACGGCCGCGCCGGCTGGAACGTGGTGACCTCGGCCGGCGACGAGACGGCGCGCAATTTCAACCGCGACGTCCAGCCCAACCATGCCGAGCGCTATGCCAGGGCGCATGAGCATGTCGAGACGGTCAAAGCGCTGTGGGACAGCTGGGAGGATGACGCCTTCATCCGCGACAAGCAGTCGGGCCGCTTCTACGACAAGGACAAACTGCACGACATCGACCACAAGGGCGAGCATTTCAGCGTCAAAGGCCCGCTCAACGTGCCGCGCCCGGTGCAGGGACATCCGGTTGTCGTACAAGCCGGGCAGTCCGAAGACGGACGCGGGCTTGCCGCGCACTCGGCCGAGGTGATCTTCACCGCCCATCAGAAGCTGGAGACGGCGCAGGAATTCTACCGCGACATCAAGGCGCGCGTGGCTGAAGCCGGCCGCGATCCCGACCAGGTGCTGATCATGCCGGGCGTTGCCCCTTTCGTCGGTCGCACCGAGGAAGAAGCCCGCGCCAAATACAAGCAGCTCAACGACCTCATCCTGCCCGAGGACGGTGTTGCGCTCCTCAACGGACTTGCCGGCCAGACGCTCGACATCAGGGGGTATCCGCTCGACGGCCCGTTGCCGCCGAGCAAGGAAACCGAAGGCATGAAGAGCCGCCAGGCGCTGATCCGGCAGATCGCCGACGAGCACAACTTCACCATCCGCCAGCTCTATCAATGGGTGGCGACGGCGCGCGGCCACTACACCATTGTCGGCAGCGCCACGCAGGTCGCCGATCAGCTGGAGGAATGGTTTACCAGCGAGGCGGCCGACGGGTTCAACATCCTGCCGCCCTGGCTGCCCGGCGCGCTCGACGATTTCGTCGATCTGGTCATTCCCGAACTGCAGCGGCGCGGCCTGTTCCGCACGGCTTACGAAAGCCGGACACTGCGCGAGAATCTCGGCCTCAGGCGGCCGGAAAATCCATGGACCGTCGCTCGGTCGACCGTCCTTGCCGCCGAATGATCCTCGTAGCTGAAGGGTAAAACGATGACATTGCAGCACATCGATCGGCAGATAGCGGTTCGCCGCAGTGGCGGCGAAACTGGTTTCGGCGCCGACTTCTTGCACCTCGGCGGCCGGACGGCTGTTCGGTTTCTGTCTCGCTACGGCGTGCTTGTTGGCTTCCTGGCGCTCTGGCAGGTGGCGAGCAGCGTCGGATGGGTCAACGCGGCGGTGCTGCCGCCGATCGACATGATCATAGCTGCGCTCTGGAAGGGGCTTGCCGGCGGCAGCCTGCTCGGCGACATCGCCATCAGCCTGCAACGCGCCGGCATTGCCTTTGCGGCGGCCGTAGCGGTCGCCATCCCGCTCGGCCTGTTCATGGGCCAGGTGCGCCCGGTCGAAACCGCGCTCGATCCGATCCTGCAGGTGTTCCGGCAGACGTCGGCGCTGGCGCTCTATCCGGTGTTCATCCTGCTCCTGGGGCTCGGCGAAACTTCGAAGATCTTCGTCATCTTCTGGGCGACGCTGTTTCCGCTGCTGCTCAACACCACCAGCGGCGTCAAGGAAGTGGATCCAAAGCTGCTCGAAATGGCGCGCGTCTACGGCGCGAGCCGGCTGACCGTGTTTCGCCGCGTCGTGCTGCCGGGCGCCGTGCCGTCGATCTTCGTCGGCCTGCGGCTGAGCGCCACCACGGCGCTGCTGCTCCTGATCGCGTCCGAGATGATCGGCGCCAACAAGGGCATCGGCTTCCAGGTGATGAACGCGCAGTACAATTTTCAGATCCCGCTGATGTTTGCGGCAATCGTCAACCTCGCCGGCCTCGGCCTGATCGCCAACCAGGTACTGGTCACGCTGCAGCGGCGACTCTGCCGCTGGAGCAATCCAGCCAACTGAGCAGCCCACACTCAACCTAGGCCTCCCCCAAACCCAGGAAAGACCGGACCATGAAAATCACCCGCCGTTCCCTGCTTGCCGGCGCACCGCTTGCCGCCGGCCTCATCGCCGCCGGCCTGCCGCGCCTCGCCTTTGCCGAAACCGCACCCGTCAAATTCCGCTATCTCGCCAGCCGGGGCAGCATCTCGCCGCATGAACTGGCCGACGAACTCGGCTACTTCAAGGGGCTCGGCGTCGAACTAGAGAATGTCGGCTATTCGGGTGGCGGGCCGGAATCGCTGTTTGCGCTGTCTTCCGGCAGCGTCGACATCGGTTCGGCCGCCACCGCGGCGGTGATCAACTCGATCTCCGGGGGCAACGACTTCGTCGCCGCCTATCCGAGCAACGGCATCAACAAGGACGTGAAGAGCGTCTTCTACGTGCTGGAAGACAGCCCGATCAAATCGATCGCCGACATTGCCGGCAAGACCATATCGGTCAACACGCTCGGCGCCCATCTCGACTATACGGTGCGCGAAGCCCTGCACAGCGTCGGCCTGCCGCCGACTGCCGCCAACCTCATTGTCGTGCCCGGGCCGCAGCTGGAGCAGACCTTGCGATCGCGCCAGGTCGATATAGCCGGGCTCGGCTACTGGCAGGCAACGTTTGCCGGCGCGCTGGTCGCCAATGGCGGCGTGCGCGGCGTGTTCGACGATACCCAGGTGCTCGGCGAACTCGCCGGCGGCTTCGTCGTGCTCAGGCGCGACTTCATCGCCGCCAATCCGGATGCGGCGCGCAACTTCGTCCAACAGTCGGCGCGCGCGTCGGACTGGTCGCGTCAGAACCCGGACGAAGCCCGCAAGGTGCTGGCCAATATCCTCAACAAGCGCGGCGAAAACGGCGATCTCGCCAAATACTGGACCGGTTTCGGACTTCGCGAAGGTGCGCAGGCGACCGACCGCGACATCGATTTCTGGGTCGCCGTGCTGGAGCGCGACGGCCGCCTGGCCAAGGGCAAGCTGAAAGCTGTCGACATCCTGTACCGGCTCGGCGAAACCAAGATCAACTGAGCCCTGAAATAGCTGAGAGATGAGATGACCGGTTCCAATCGCAGCGGAGAGGTCTCGATCCGCGACCTCTCCAAATCCTTCAGCCTCGGCGGGCGCCGGCTTGCCGTGCTGCGGACGCTCAACCTCGACATCCGTTCGGGGGAATGCCTGGTCATCGTCGGCGCCAGCGGCTCCGGCAAGACCACGCTGCTGCGTATTCTTGCGGGACTGGAGGCTGCCGACAGCGGCGCCGTCGCGATCGACGGCCAGCCGGTGCATGGCGTCGGCGCCGAGCGCGCCGTGATCTTCCAGGAACCGCGCCTGCTGCCGTGGCTCAGTGTGCTCGGCAACGTCGCCTTCGGCCTCGAAGTGCGCGGCGTGCCCAAGAGCCAAGCCGAGGAACGCGCCCGTTTCTACGTCGCGTTGGTCGGCCTTGCCGAATTCGCCGATGCTTTTCCGAGCCAGCTTTCCGGCGGCATGGCGCAGCGCGTCGGCATCGCCCGGGCGCTCACCATCCAGCCAGAGATCCTTCTGCTCGACGAGCCGCTGGGGGCGCTGGACGCTATGACCAAGATCGGCATGCAGGAAGAACTGGCGCGCATCTGGAGTGAGGAGAACGTCACCATGGTGATGGTCACCCACGATCTGGAAGAGGCGATCTATCTGGCCGACCGGGTGCTGATCCTGCCCAAGGAGAAAGGTGGCGCGGCAAGGCTGATCGACATCGACCTGCCACGCCCGCGCGAGCGCAGCGAAACCCGCTTCGTGCGCTATCGCGAAGAATTGCTGCGCGAGTTTGGGTTGCATTGACAGAGATGAATGAACGAGCCGCCTCAAGCGCCCCTTGCCATTCCATCGCAGATACTTTGTTGGATGATGAATAGCCCTGCCACTCAAGGCAGGGCTCCGCAACACCCACGGATTGCGCCATGCTTACTCGACGTCTCGGTTCGACACATCGATGCTACTAAAACTCCTCATCGTCTGATGAAATTGGACGGGAAGTCCCCGACCTTTTCTGAAACGCCGGGGTCGGACCATATCGGCCTTCGCTCGCCTCCCCTCTCGGCGCACTCACTTGTGCGGCATGCAATAGACTCCCTCGGATCCCATGAGTACCGCGCCACCCTTCAACTCGCTCAATGCGCCGACCCACGCTTGCGAATAAGTGCGGCTGGCATCCACGGCCGTCAGCCAAAGAACGCGATTGTCGGCCAGTTCAACTTTAACTTCCTGCTGCAAAGGGCTCCCCTGCACGGTCTGTTGATAGTGGCGTTTGATCCTGACATTGCTGGCCGGAAACTCAGCTTCGTTGGCTGCCGTAGTTCAGCACAAATCCAGTGTGGTCCCCAGCCACTGAGCAACCGCCATCACGCTCGCACACGATTTTGGCAGCTGTGTTGCAGTCCCATCTTAGTGAAGCGGGCCACATAGGATTGTCCACGTTTGATCGCGGCTTGTCGCTCTGACCAGCCGCTGCCAACACTGCGCCTGTGTTCAAAATCACAGTGGACAGGAGAAGCACCTTGAACACTTCAAACCTCCCTGAAATTGTCACCGTCGTAGCACCTCGTCCTGCGTGATCGCCTGGCTCATGGGATGTTGAGAGTGAACCAGCTTTTCTGGCGCACGCCGTTCGCGTCATCATACTCGATGAACCAGGGCTTTCCGCGCATCGGTCGAGGGATGGTGTAAGTAGGTGGGGCCATTACCAAGGGAATGCCCTCGATCGTTTCCCGCGGTCTGGGTTGTTGCCGCAACCACCTTACCGTCGATTTCGATTTGGACCGGACGTGATCCGTCTCCATGATACCCGCCGAGTCCTTTGTTTTTGAAAACGACGGGTAATGAGAGCCTATCGGCCGCGATGCGGCAGATGTTTCGTTCTTGACCTAAGCCCGGCCGATCGGATTCGGAGCTGCCAACTGCTTGCCAGCCAGACGGACAATCCTCATACTTCCCAAATCTCGCCGCGCTTGAGTCGGCTTGCGGACAGGTCGGCCAATTAAAACCCGGGGCTTCCATCGCCGCAATCAACTTGTAAATTGGCGGCACGAGGGGGTGCCTTGCCAGTCGCCGGAAAGACATAGGAGGACCTGACAGCCCCATTCGACGCTTTTGATTGGGATGGAAGAGCTGCGACACCAACTGATGCGGTTTGATGCCCCTCTCCAGGATTGCCTTGGTGATGACGCCGGTTCCCGCGCCAAGCTCTATGATCGGCATTCCGGACCGCGGGTTGATGACGCTTGCCATCCGGTGCGCCGCATATATCGAAGTGGGGATGAGGGCTCCTACGCCCTTCTTGTCCTTCTGCCAGGCTTTGAAGAATTGCACTTCTTCATCAAACCTCTTGCCGAGCAGCTCCTTCAGTCGGAAAACCATATCCACTCCTTGCTTGCGCCCTCACCCTAGGTCATCTGGCAAAGCGCGTTGTGGCCAAGCTCTGCGATATTTGCAAGCCCGTTACGACTTGCTTGCGGTTAGAGCCCGGTACTGGCAGTCACGAACAGCGAGGGCCTCTTGCGGTCGCATGGCAGCGCGATTTTTGCTCTTCGCCCGTGACCCTCTTCCTTCTTGACTAGGATGAGCCGGTAGCCTATTTCACAGCCGCGTTAGCACTCGACACCTCTGAGTGCTAACAACGGTCCGGCAACCGACCTCTCAATCTCCGCACCAGGGAAAATCCAAAAAATGGCAAAGTCGAAG